>JBEKGM010000001.1:0-141451 GCA_050012795.1 Bathyarchaeia archaeon
GTGGAGTAGCTATGCCTATTGGAATTGTCAGATCTATAAATTTCATTTCTACTCAGTCTTCTCCTAGGCCAGTCTTGTTGACAAGTTTTTCTGTCGAATTCGACTCATGAACCTTGTAACTAGAGTAAGTACTCGTAGAAGGAATGTCGCGACTTCTCCTGCTAATATGTAGACTATGGATGTTATCATGAGAGAGAACTGAACGTATCCTTCTTACTAACAGCGTTCGGTCCGCAACTGGGAAAATGCTATGAGTTCTGAAGTAAAGAAATCGAATAGCAAACTCTACATCGGAATCGCAATAATCGCAATCCTCGTAATCGCAATCGGAGCGGGAGTGTACCTCTATACACCTCAACAAGCGGCCGTCCAATCGACAACAATGGCAGGGGCAACTACGGCTGCACCGGTGACGGGCCCCCTAAAGGTCGCATTCATCAGCAGTGCCTCTCTTGAAGAGCCTTGGACCTCAGTCATTGGCAATGCTCTTAACCAATCAGTTCAGTATTACGGATCGAACAACATAACTTACAAGGTTACAGAGAACGTCGACTACTCAGACACGCCAAGAGTTATGCGCGAATACGCAGCAAACGGTTACAACCTGATTTTTGTTGACGCATTCGGAGCTGATGATACTGCGCGCGCTGCAGCAAAGGACTTTCCAAACACATACTTCGTTCTCGGAACAGACAACCATGTTTTTGGCGACAATATTGCCGTATTCGACGATTGGATTCACGAACCCGCCTACATTTGTGGTATGATGGCTGGGAACCTAACTAAGAGTAATATTGTAGGCGTCGTCGGAGGCGTGGCCGATCCGGAAGTTAACCGGCTTATCAATGCGTTCAAGTACGGAGCAAAGGCAGTGAACCCCAACGTGAAAGTGCTCGTAACCTTCATCGGTGAATGGTTCGACCCTCCGAAGGTAAAGGAAGCTGCGTTAGCGGAGATTAGCCAAGGTGCAGACGTGCTATACAGTGAACGACAAGGCGCCATTGAGGCGGCTGAAGAGCAACACATACCAGTATTCGGTAGTCTACTAGACCAATGGCAACTAGCTCCAGACGTCGTAATTAGTGGACCAGTATGGAATATGTGGCCTACTGTCAAGCATGAAATCGACTTGGTTTTGGAGCACAAGTGGGTTCCTGAAGATCTCAGATTCTACTCGATGATGGGCAAGGGCGGTGCGAGTTTAGCTCCATGGCATGACTGGCAAAGCAGGCTGAGACCAGAAATTGTGGCAAGAATGCAACAACAGAACGTTCAGCCGATGGTGGACAACATGACGAATCAGATCTTGACCGGTGCTTTCACCGTTCCGATGGATGAATCTGAACCGACGTCAGGTTAGGGAACAACGGAGTGAACTCTAAGTTCCCCCCTTTTATTTTTTTCCAAGGCGTTGAGGTGCATTGGAGCAAGAATTCATAGTAGAAATGAGCGGGATCGTTAAGACGTTCCCTGGCGTGGTCGCTAACGATCATGTGGATTTCACGCTCAAACGCGGAGAGATTCATGCTCTCCTAGGAGAGAACGGTGCAGGTAAGACAACTCTGATGAACGTTCTCTATGGCATGTACCGTCCAGATGGCGGAGAGATTCGAGTTAACGAGAAGCTTGTTGCTTTCGATTCGCCCCGAGACGCCATTGGAATGAGAATAGGCATGATTCATCAACACTTCATGCTTGTTCAGGCGATGAACGTTATTGAGAACGTGATTCTCGGATTAAAATCAAACAAAATGGTCGTGGATGAAGCCGCAGCTGAGAAACGAATCATTGAACTCGCCAACACTTACGGTTTGAAAGTTGAACCGCATAGCTACATTTGGCAACTCAGTGTTGGTGAACAGCAACGAGTAGAGATCCTTAAAGCAATTTACCGAGAGGCAGACATCCTCATACTCGACGAACCAACAGGTGTCCTAACTCCATCTGAAACGAAAGATCTCTTCCGCATTCTACAGAAAATGAAGGATGATGGGAAATCCATTGTCTACATCAGCCACAAACTCGAGGAAGTAATGGAAATAAGTGGTAGAATCTCAGTTCTTAGATTAGGAAAAGTAGTCGCCAACGTCTTGAAGAAAGATACCAGCAAGGTTGAGCTTGCCAGGATGATGGTTGGCAGAGAAGTTATCTTTCGACTATCCAAGGCATCGACTCAGATTGGTAAACCCGTTCTTCAAGTGTCAGAAATATCCGCACTGAACGACAAGCAAGTTCCAGCACTCAAGAAAGTATCATTCGACGTTAGGGAAGGCGAAATACTAGGCATTGCAGGAGTTTCAGGAAACGGACAAAGAGAGCTGGCGGATGTTCTCACTGGTCGAAGGAAGACCACTGAAGGCAAGATCACGATATCCGGCACGGACGTAACGAATGTAAGTCCTCGAGAGATCGTGGACCTGAATGTGGGATTTATCCCGGAAGATCGAGTTGGCGTCGGCCTTATTATGAGCCTACCCATCTTGAATAATGCGATCATCAAGAAATATCGGGAATTCTCAAAAGGTCCAATGCTAGATTATACCGCAGCATCACAATACGCAAACAAGATAGTCAAAGAATTCGGCGTAAAGACGCCGAATATTGCATATCCAACGAGAACACTCTCAGGCGGAAACCTCCAAAAGTTGATCCTCGCCCGTGAACTTGAAAGAGACCCGAATCTGCTAATCGCCAGCCAACCTACGCGAGGATTAGACGTAGGCGCAACGGAAGAAATCAGATCCAGGCTTCTTAATGAAGGAACGCGTGGGCGCGCTGTACTACTCATATCCGAAGACCTTGATGAAATATTCTCGCTCAGCGACAGGATAGCAGTCATGTTCTCAGGAGAAATTATGGGGATAGTGAAAGCGCAAGACGCCAAACTCGAAGACATAGGCTTGATGATGGCAGGATCGAAAAGATTAGCGGAGACCGGAAGTTGAAGATAACTGTAGAAAAGCGCCTCCTTCCATCGCGTCGTCTGAACGTAGTAGCACCCGTACTATCCACTATAGCGGCTCTCCTAATTTCATCTGTACCAATCTATTTGGGCGGAGTGAATCCAATTTATGGTTATGGCCAGCTGGTTTATGGAGCGTTAGGAGACAAGCTGGCGTTAACTGAAACCTTCGTGATATTCGCCCCACTCCTACTCTGTGGCGTAGCCGTAGCGTTAGCTTTCACGTGCAAATTCTGGAATATCGGAGCAGAAGGACAATTATACTCAGGAGGAATGATCGGAGCTCTCTTCGCGGTGTACTCTACGTCTCTGCCCTCCATTATCTCCATCCCCGTGATGCTTATACTCGCTTTCTTAGGAGGAGCAGCGTGGGCCGCATGGCCAGCAATTCTCAAAGTGAAACTGAAGGTTGACGAAGTCGTAACAACGTTGCTGGGCAACTGGGTTATGACCTATGCGGTTGCGGCAGTTCTCTTCGGTCCATGGAAGAACCCTGTAACAGGGTGGCCTGAATCACCTGTCATAGCTGATACAGCAAAGTATCCAATCCTCATTGCCGGTTCTCGATTTCATCTTGGCATAATCGTCGCACTAATCGTTGCAGCAGCATTCTACGTTATTATTCGAAAAACAAAATGGGGTTTCGAACTACGCGGAATTGGGGGAAATCCAACGGCATCATACGCGTCCGGAATAAACGTCTCAAGGCAGATCATAACCGCCGCGATTGTTAGCGGCGGAATCGCTGGATTAGCGGGCATTGGTCAAGTGGCGGGGATCCAATTTCATATGACAACCGACCTCTCTCCCGGATACGGTTACACTGGCGTAGTCATCGCTATGGTAGGCGGCTTAACACCAATAGGCGTCTTGTTAGCATCGTTCCTAATGGCCGTAATAGTTCAAGGTACTCAGGCGATGCACCGCGAGACTGGAGTGCCTTGGGCGCTGGCGGAGACCATTCAAGGGATAATTCTCCTTTGCCTTCTCGTAGGTATCTTCTTCACGAAATATCGTCTGCGGAGGGTCAAATGAATGTCATTACTTGACGCTACCCTAATCACGGGCGTGCTCGCGGCGACCCTTAGACTCGCAATGCCTTTGATCTACGGGACCATCGGAGAAACTTTCACCGAGCGTGCGGGAATCCTAAACTTGGGAATTGAGGGAATGATGCTAATGGGGGCCAGCACGGGATTCCTCGTTGGATATAGCAGCGGGGACCTCTGGTTAGGTGTCCTTGCAGCAGCAATAACCGGTGTCATGCTGGGGTTAGTAATGGGGTTCCTGACGATTTCAATCGGTGCTCAGCAGCATGTAGCAGGACTCGGCCTAACAATTGCTTGCTCAGGGCTGAGCTTCTACATATATCGAATCACCATCGAGAATGTCGGTGGAATTCCACCTCATGTCGATCCCTTTCACACGATTCCCATACCCTACCTGAGTCAAATTCCAATCATTGGTGAAGTTCTCTTCGATCAGCACGCCTTAGCCTACCTCGGACTCATACTCGTACCAATCTCAGCCTTCATTCTCTTCCGAACGCGGTTCGGTCTTGCGTTGCGGGCTGTGGGCGAAAATCCGAACGCTGCAGCAACAGCGGGAATCGACGTCTTCAAGATGAGATACCTCTGTCTGACCATAGCAGGTGCCCTAAGCGCTGTGGGCGGAGCGTGGTTATCGCTCGCCGAGTCAGGCATGTTCCTTCCAGGTCTAACGCAAGGTCGAGGCTGGGTCTGCATTGCACTCGTAGTATTCGCTAATTGGAGTCCAATCAGAGTCCTAGGCGGCGCAATACTCTTCGGTGGGATAGATGCAGTTCAATTATCACTTCAGAGCGTCGGATGGAATGTTCCGTACCAGCTATTCCTGATGCTTCCATATGTTTTGACCATCGCAGCGCTTATCGCAGTCTCGAGACGAGCAAGAGCGCCTGCAGCACTCTTATCATCATACAAGAGGGAAGACTAGCAACAGCTCTTGAGAGTCGGCGGTCTTCAACTGAAAATCCGTCAGCTTTTCTGTACTATGCCATTTCTCACTACGAACGCGGGCTCGGAATGGTAAGCGAATGCTTCTCGGAGATTCGTCGCTTGTAGTACTAGCAAGTTCGCGGAGCTTCCAACCGCAATACCATGATTCTGAATTCCTAGAATTTTCGCAGCGTTAGAAGTGATCATATCATAGATGATCTCTCGATCCTGTCCTGACATCATCCATAGCAAATGAGATGCCAGGAACGCTACTTCGAGCATGTTGCATCGACCGTACGGGTAGTACGCGTCATTAACGTCATCCTGTGCAAGCGCGACGGGTACGCCGGCGTTTAGCAGTTCTTTCACTTTAACGTGGAGAGGTCCTGTGTGTGGATTCGTTATAATGCCCATGCCCGCTTCCTTTAGTATTGCGACGAGTTTTCTGTGATAGACTTCGTTGTAAAGTGCTGTAGCTCTTGCATGGCAAGCTGCAACTCTTCCAATCCAACCCTTCTTGATTGCAGAAGTTGCAAGATATTCTGTGGTTCGCAGCTCCGGGTCAGCCGCATCATCCGTGAGCATTGAAATGTCCGCGTCATATTTGCTGGCAATTTCGTAAGCAATGTCAATGTGTTTTCTAGAGTCTTCATCGGTATACTCGATCCAAGGAATACCGCCGACAAGATCCGCGCCTAGCTCCATGGATTTGTATAGGAGCTCTTCTGTTCCCTGCTCTCGTACGATTCCGTCCTGTGGGAACGCAACGATCTGGATTCCGATTCGATCCCTAAACTCTTGTTTAACCTTGAGAAGAGCATTGATTCCAATCAGTTTTGCTTTGTTGTCTACGTCTGCAAATGCTCTAATGTGGCTCACGCCATTGCGCTCTGCTTCAATGAGTAATTTGCGGACACGAGAAATAATTTCCGATTCAATGTAATGCTCTTTGACTCTTGACGCGACTTCGATCGCTGTCATTGAGCTTCCTCCAGCTTGATATTCGCTCAGAACTAATTCTTCAGCGAGGGATCCCGTCATTACTTTGTCGAGATGGAGATGCGCTATTACATGTGGTTCGGTAACGAGTCTGGTCTGCGCGTCGATTTTCATATCTGCAGAATCGGGAAGTTTTTCTTTTATCGACTCGATTTTGCCGTTTGCTATTCCAATATCAACAATTTTCCACGAGCGTAGTTTAGCATTTTGAATGAGGAGATCGAATTTCATACCGAGCCGCTCATGGTGTACGCATTTTAACCTGATGTCTCTGTATCCCGTGACGAAATCAAAGAATCGTCACACACACGAGCTTGGCGTTCAACTTTGCAGTCTTAGGCTACAATTCGGCCACTTTCTTTCAGGAATTTGACTCCCGGCGTGGCTTCAACTTCCTTTTGAAAGTCTTTCATTTTCAGAATGTCGAAGAACGCACGAACATATGGGCTTCTCACCCTCTTCTCCACTAGAAAGTCATACAGTTCCTCTGCGAAAGGGATGAAATCCAACTTCATCTCGACGGCTACGGACGTTAAGCCGACACCTACGTCTGCACGTCGGGACGCGACAGCAGCCGCCACCTGGCTATGGGTCATTATCTCTGAATCGTATCCTCTGATCTGTCTTGTCAGCATCTCGAAATCAACACATTTCGTCATAGCTAACGCGCGGAGTTTCCTGTCAAGAAGAATTCTGGTCCCTGAGCCAAGATTTCGATTGGCGAGTTTCACCTCTTTTCGTAGAAGATCGTCAATTCCTGCAATCTTTTTTGGATTGCCTTTTCTAATCATGAAGCACTGTTGCCTTTCATAGCCGCGAACGAGGGTGCATGAGCGCGATAACCCGAACTTTGACAAGAAAGGTTCATTGTAGCTTGATTTTTCCTCGTCAAATATGTGAATGCCTGCTAGGTCAGCTCGCCTAAGCATCATAGAGGTCAGACCCGCCCACGATCCGACGTTCAGCACTTGGTAGGTCATTCTTGGATTGTTATTGTGCAGTCGGTGGAATGCCTTTTCCACGACGATGCAGTGGCTTCCCGTGAATGTTAAATTCGGGTGGGCGTCTGAGCCATACGTTTGAGCTTGAGTGTTTCCTGTGAGAAAATGTTGCACTCTGAAGTCAAGGTCCGAGTAGGCCTTTAGCAGCCGTCTCCCTTGGCCAGTTAACCCGGCTCTGCCGCCTTTGACACCCCCTCGTTCCGAATAGACAATTTTAGTGCCAACAGATCGCTCGATCTGAGCGATTGTATTCCATAGGAAGGCATAGGACACGTCTATGGTACGTGCGGCTTCCGAGAAACTTCCAGTCTGGTCTACGGCTCTCAGCATCTGAGCCTCAAGCTCACCAATCACTTTCCGCCCTTCTCGAGTAAACGAAACTGTGTATGATGGTTCGAGATGCCATTCTTCGGACTTAGCTTTCTTCATTCCTGCGGTGACCATACTAGAATTGAAGTTCTCCGGCGATGAAAAGTTTGGTTTTCTCATCGTGCGGTTCCGCGAAGAAAGTGGAGGTCTCTCCTTCTTCGACTACCCTTCCTCGATAGAGATGGACTACTCGATGAGAAAGTCGGCGTGCTTGAGAAAGATTGTGCGTACATAACAGCACAACCCGCGCTTGGGCTGAATCCTTAATCCCTTGCTCAATGATCAAGGCATTCGCGGGGTCTAGGTTGGCTGTCGGTTCATCGATGAGGAGAACGTCTCTTTCAAGTGCGATCGCTCGTGCTATGGCAACACGCTGTTGCTCGCCGCTAGAAAGCTTGCGGGCCTTCCGCTTTTTGAACCCGTCTAGGTTCACGACTGCAAGAGCGGACTTGACCTTTTCAGGAATATCCTCCCTAGAGAATCGATTTACTCGCAAACCATAGGCAACGTTGTCATAGACCGTTCCTCCAAGCATGACGCTCTTCTGGAACACCATCGTACAATGCTTTCTGAGCTCCTCTGCATCCATTGCTACCTCGTCAACGAGGATCTTTCCGCCGTTGGGTGTATCCAGTCCCGCGATTATCTTGAATAGAGTAGTTTTGCCCGCACCGTTTATGCCCACAATTGATGTAATGTGCTGATAGGAGCCTTTCATGTTCACGTGATCTAGGACTATTGTTTTGCCGTAGTTCTTGGTCAAGTCCTGGGTTTTTATGTGGGATATCATCGAGAGCTCCTTCTTGCAAGGTTGACTATAATGCTCAAAGAGATCACGATGCCCAGTAGGATGATGCTCAGTGCGATGCTGAGAGCGATGTCGCCCATTGAAGTTTGCAATGCTATTGCAGTGGTCAATACGCGCGTGAAGTAGCGAATATTTCCGCCCAGCATCATCGCAACACCCAGCTCCGCGAATGCCCTATTGAAGGCGGACAGGATAGCGAGTATCACTCCCCAAAGTCCTTCCCTCAGAACAACTACCACACTCTGAAGACGGGATGCCCCTAGGGTTTTCGCCAGTGTTCTAACATCCGGGTCGACAGCTTCCAGTGCGCTGGTTGTAAAGCTAACGATGATTGGTGTAACGAGTATACACTGTCCGATTATGATCGCGTCAGGTGTGTAGAGTAAATGGAAGTAGCCTAGTGGGCCAGATCTAGAGAGAAGCAAGTAAAGGTATAGGCCTAAAGCGACTGTAGGTACCCCAATAAACGCATTGAAGACTCCTTTGATCACTTGCTTGCCGGGATAATCTCGCAGCGCTAGGGCGGCAGAGATCGGAATACTCCAAATGCAGGAGAGCAGAGTACCGCAAATGGAAATGAAGAGAGAGAGGGCCGTTATGGCAAATACTTCAGGGTCGCCTGAAAGGATAAGGCCGATAGCGCGGATTATTCCTTCAGAGATCGGATCCAGAACGCAATCTTCCTATCCATGTTAAAGGTACAAGCAATATGAGTTCGGATAGAATCCCCTGTGTTGAATAAAGGTCGTCCGCTTGGTATCGGAACTGCGACGGGCATTCAGAACCTTGGAAGAAAGCGTAACTTTGGATCCAACCGAGTAGGGTCTGATTGCTCTGACTTTGCGCCAGCGGAACGTAAGGGCTGAACAGGGACTGATTATACTGGCTCACTCCGTAGTTGGCGAAAACGTTCTGACCGTCATCTGAGACGAGATACTCAATGAATTGCATTGCGCCCTCAAAATTCGTTTTAGTCATGTTTGCGTTGTTCGGATTGTCAGCGATGGCGCTGTACACGTTAAGCAGGCTCTTGCTCGCGCTGACGAGCTTGACTAAGTCGATATTGTGGTTATCGAAATTCTGAAGGTATGTGCCCGTGTCAGAGAGAGTGTATGCACGTTTCTCATTGGCCAATTGAAGGGTGGCGGTCATTCCACTGCCCGCCTCTAAATACCATTTTTCTGTCCGTAGGTCCTTCACATCCAGGCCAATGGACTTCCAAAGACTCACCTCTTTTGTATAAGTTCCTGAGTTGTCTCCTCTAGAAACCCAAAGCGCCGTTCCGTTTAAACCGGTAGTCCTTATCGCCATCAATGCCTCCTTGGCCCCCATACCTGCGATTCGCGCGGGGTCATTTGAAGGTCCAACGATTATGAAGAAGTTGTATGCCAGAATCTTGCGGTTGACTCCATAGCTTCCATTTAGGAATAGGTATTCGCTAGTTGGGGCATGCACGAGGATCATGTCCGCGTCGCCTCGCATAGCTGTTTGTATTGCGAGTCCGGTTCCCTGGGAGATGAAGGAGACGTTCATGTTGGGATACTTTGCTTCGAAGCTAGTCTTGAGTGCGTCGAGAACACCCGTCTCATAGAGGCTGGTAGTTGTAGATACAATCAGACGAGCCTTCGGCGGTGTACTCATGGACATGTAGGAATATGCGCCTAACGCGATTACCGCCACCACCACAACGATGATGATCGAAGCGTGGAGTTTCGTTATAGCCGCCTTTGAGAGAGAGCTCATGAGGCGAGCAACGTATTATAGCGAATATAACGTTGCCGGAAAACAGAGATTTACTTCAGAAGAACACATGTTAGTCACATTACAATTCAGATCCGAACTGTGAACGTTAGATATACCGTTTAAATGGGCCACTATCGTAGTTTGATCTGCCGCGTATAGACCAGTGACAGCTCTAATTGATTCTTTCTCACGTACTGCACGGAAACTGCGCATCTCTGTCACTGATCGATGTAACTTTCGATGCCAGTTCTGCATGCCGAAAACCCCGATATGGCTTCCTCACAGCGATATTCTGACGTATGAAGAGATTCGTCGAGTCACAGTCTTACTGGCCAAGATGGGTGTCACTAAAATCAGACTAAGTGGCGGAGAACCATTGATGCGGCGAGATATAGAGAAACTCGTCGCATTGCTCTCCAAAATCAACGGAATCCATTCACTCAGCATGACCACTAATGGTTTTCTGCTCGCAGAAAAGGCAGCCGCGCTCAAGGAAGCGGGACTCAACGGATTGACCGTGAGCCTTCACAGCTTGAAGGCTGAAACATTCAGCGAGATCACTGGCGGTGGGCCTTTGGATCGTGTATTGGCTGGGATAAACGCTGCGAAAGCGTGCGGATTCGACTCACTGAAGATTAATGCTGTGATCATTCGCGGATGCAACGAGGATGAGATTGCGGACTTAGCCTCTTTAGCGTCTTCCGGAGACATTACTGTTCGTTTCATTGAGTACATGCCATTCGATGGGCAACATTTGTGGGGGATGGAGAAGGTTTTCAGCGGGAAGGAAATTGTCGACAAGCTGCGCGAGCACTATGAGCTGGAATTGATGCCTCGCGAAAGTGGGAGCACCGCGCAAATCTACAGGATAGCAGACGGCCTAGGACGAATTGGAATCATAACCTCAATCACTGAACCATTCTGCGGTGATTGCGATCGTGTTCGCCTCTCTGCTGACGGAAAGATCGTTCCCTGTTTGTTTGACAAAACAGGAGTCGACCTGAGGCCTCTTCTTCGAGGTGGAGGCACGGACCAAGAATTACAAGACCTCATCACATCAGCAGTTCGACGCAAAGCTCCTGGTGTAGAGACTCTTCTCAAAAAGCACAAGACGCTAGAACATGTGAGACCAATGCACACGATCGGCGGTTAGATATGGAATCGCGCAATTCGAGTCTTATATCAATCGGCACTTGGAGAGTTTAATAGTCAGGCTACGGTATTTTCGATAAAATCTGCAGTAGAACAACATCTCTCATTGCTAATTCAACATCAATCAAACAGATGGATAACTAATGAACGTACCAAACCTCGTTAGAATAGGTAAGAAACCCATTATGAACTATGTGACTGCATGTGTCACTCTCTTCAACTCAGGAAACGAGGAAGTTATGGTAAGGGCTCGTGGCCAAGCTATTGAGAAGGCTATCGATACAGTTCAAATGCTTAGGCGAGGGTTCTTGAAAGACGTCAACGTTCGAAGTATCAACTTAGGATCGGAAGATGTGACGCGTCTCGACGGAACTCGAGGCAATATTTCAATCATCGAGATCATCCTCTCGCGCGAAGCCGAGGAACCCGAAGAGGATGACGATGGAGAGATAGAAGCAGTCGAATTACGGTAACGAACGACCACTGAAACGTCTTCAATTCGCACGTTGGATGCGGCGACACAACTTTTTTACAACTGCCGAGCTATGCGTCATTCAAGGTAGCCTCTTTGACTGAAAAAGCAACGCAACCAAAAATCGTTGTAACGCCACCTGGCCCCAAAGCACGAGAGCTGCTGAAGAAAGATGCAGATGTTATTTCAGGTTCGGCGGTCAGATGGTATCCTTTGGTTGTAGAATCAGGTTCAGGGTGTATAGTTAGAGACGTTGACGGTAACGAGTTTATCGACTTCAATTCTGGATTAGTCGTCTTAGCTGTTGGTCATTCGCATCCGCGAGTAGTGAAAGCTATCAAGGAACAAGCGGAGAAATTGATTCACTACTCTTGGACAGATTTCTATTACAAGCCAATTATCGATTTTGGCATGCGTCTAACAGAGATTACGCCAGGGTCATATCCGAAGAAGGTATTCTTTTCCAACAGCGGAGCGGAAGCAAACGAGGCGGCGATGAAGGCTGCGCGCTGGCACACTAGAAAGCCATTATTCTTGGCGTACACAGGAGCGTTCCATGGGCGAACATTCGGTACGATGAGTCTAACGGCCAGTAAACCCGTTCAACGACGCCACTTCTTCCCGCTAATCCCAGAAGTCACACATGTTCCCTATCCTTACTGCTACAGATGTCCGTTCAGGCTGGAATATCCTGAGTGTAACATGTGGTGCGTAGACTTCATCGAAGAAGAGGTGCTCAAGAAGTTTCATCCACCTGAGGACACAGCGGCAATGTTCGTTGAGCCGATACAGGGAGAGGGAGGATACGTCGTGCCACCAGAAGACTACTTCCATCGCATGAAGAATATCCTTGACAAATATGGTATCCTAATGGTAGATGATGAGATTCAATCCGGCATGGGGCGGTCGGGGAAATGGTTCGCGATAGAGCACTGGGGAGTCGTACCTGACATTATAACTTCATCTAAGGCACTTGCGTCGGGTCTGCCGATAGGCGTCACAATTTCCAAATCGGAAATCATGGACTGGGAAGGAGGGTCGCATGCGAACACCTTTGGCGGTAATCCCGTTGCATGCAGCGCGGGTCTACAAGTTATTGACATAATCAAAGAAGAGAAACTGTTAGAGAACGCCACGCGGCAGGGGACTTACATGATGAAACGGTTGAAAGAAATGCAGCAGAAATACGACATCATCGGTGACGTTCGCGGTAAAGGACTGATGATTGGAGTGGAGTTCGTGAAGAATCCGGAAACAAAAGAACCGGCGTCCGATGAGGTAATCGACGTTATGAACAAATGCTTCAAACGAGGCCTAGCCATCATAACCGCGGGCAAATCGACAATGAGATTTGCTCCCCCGCTAATCATCACTAAGGAACTGGTTGATGCTGGTCTAGACGTTTTCGAGGGCGCAGTGAAAGAAGTGTCAGCCGAGCTTAAGTAAGGACAGTTTTTCAAATTATATTCCGACGTCTCCGTTAAGAGTCGCGATGACGATGGAAGTAAAGAGAGTGGCAGTTCTGGGAACCGGATGGGGCACGGAATCAGGTCTGCGCTCAGGTTGGCAAATACGAGGTCAACACGCGCGATGTCAAGCAACATTTTCTCGATGGCGGAAGGATCCATGACTAACGAGAGCCTCGCACGTTTTGTAAAGAAAGGGACTCTTAGCGAGGAGGAATCAAAAGAAGTACTTTGCCGGATTCATCCGACCTTAGACCTCGACGAGGTCGTGCAGAACGCGGATTTCGGGATCGAGGTCGTAACAAGAAGGCCCTATTGATAGATGTAAGGAAATTCTGCACTATGAAGATCCCAGTGCCATGACAAGAGAATAGTTTCAGATCGAACTTATATTTCGTTACTCGTGACGTTTGACAAGGCTAGCTCATGACTAAGAGAATTCGCAATAAACCTAAGGTCGTCGTTTCCTGGTCGTCCGGAAAAGATAGTGCAATGGCGCTACTCAAAATAATGAAATCGAATGAATTCGAAATCCTCGCACTTCTCACTACAGTATCGGACATGTTTCAAAGGGTCTCGATGCACGGTGTCAGAGAAGAGCTATTGGATCAACAAGCAAACTCAATAGGGATCGCGGTGGAGAAGGTTAGGATCCCATATCCTTGTCCAAATGAAATTTACGAGCAGAAGATGGTTGGGTTACTCAGAAACTATAAATCGAAAGGAGTCTCGCACGTGGTTTTTGGCGATTTGTTCCTTGAGGACATACGTAGATACCGCGAGGACAAGCTAGCTGAAGTTGAACTTACTCCCATTTTTCCTCTCTGGAAAGAGAATACGGAAGAACTCTCGAAAACTATCATAAGAGTCGGTTTCAAGGCGGTCGTCACATGTGTTGATCCAAAGAAGCTTGATCCGAAGTTCGCTGGTCGGTATTTCGATGAGATTTTACTAAACGAAATTCCTGCGAATGTTGATCCTTGTGGCGAAAATGGTGAGTTTCACACTTTCGTATTTGACGGACCAATATTCAGAAATCGGATAGAAATAACCGTAGGAGACAGAATTATCAGAGATGGATTTCAATTCGTCGATTTGGTGCCCCGGAAGTGAGTTGGTTACCGTTGCGTTGGTCTTCTCTTAATCATCACTGGAATCAGCAATATGAGAACAAACACGAGAATGATTGACCAAGGAATCCACGCAGGCATTGCAGGTTCAACGGTTACGTTGATCGGAGCTCTCTCAGTCCAGTTTCCACCTGTTGCCACAACATATGCTGTGAAACTTTGAGGTGCTGCTGCAGGAGTAGCTTCCACAGTGAGCACAGCATGATTAGAGGAATCGGAAGTCACGCATGGCGGATCGAAAATTGTAACGAATCCTGAAGTGGGAAAATCCTCTACTTCAAAACAGACTTTGAAACTCAGAAGTGAATTTGAGAGCGTCAGATTCACGTTGGCACTGTCGCCGACCTTGATTGCTATCGAGGGAGGAGTGACGGTTAGGGTTGGTTCCGATTGCTGGATTCCGAGGGTAGTTGCATTTGTGGAATAGATGCAGGTGCTGGCCGCGACTAGGAATAGCGCGATAACAGCAAGGCGACGGTGATTCATCTTCTTTCACGAGATCTACGTCGGTGTAGAATCAAGATAGCCACTCCTAATGTAGGTACAATTGTAAGCACCGGACTGAAGCGAAATTCTGGCATTGCTGTAGCGCCTACTTGGATTGTCGCATTGCTTATTGTCTGGTAATCAAGCAGGTATATTCCGTTCGTTCCACCCGCTCGTATAACGTAAACGTGGATTTGCAAAGGCCACGTCATGTTGGCTGCCGGCGTCGTTAGAGGATTCACAGCTGTTACATTAAATTCTGTTGCATTATGGCCAATCGAAGTGCTGCTCGAAGATATGATATAACTTGATTGCAGATCCACCAAATCGACCCTCACTGCATAGTAGTCTTCTCCATTTGAAGCGCAGGAACCAGCAACAGTCGTGTCTACTTGAATTTGTTGACCGGGCATGGCCTGACCCGGATAGTTGTATGAAACCCCGCCAATTTGACAACGCGCTCCCGACACCATTGAGCTAGCGAGCACGACTAGAAGTCCAAGAATCAGGGTCGAGCATATCGCGGTCTTGAAATTCAACAGGCGTCACGCCGTCCTGCTCGAGTTTCATGTGTATATGAATTCCGTCTGCCTCAGACTTATCTGGCCTTCTCCAACAGTGGATTCTTTGGCATTGACATAAACGTGTCAAAATTGGCGTGCGATATCACGTAAATTCGCAATCCCTATTACTTCCCGGTCTCTTATTCTGAGCAGGCGGGTTGCAATGCCTGTAGAACGGAATGAAGCGTTGCTCTGCGCTGCTTGTCGAGAACCCGTTCTGGAAGTGTACGATTCTGGCGGCAGCACTATCGGTTTCGTATGCTCAAAATGTCGACTCAAGTCGCTAGTAAAAGATGCCAAACATCTTGTTCTCCTAGCATAAACAGAATTGTTTTGATCAAGCATACTGTGCACCAGAAAATCGATGTTAGTTGCCGGTAAACGTGCGCAGCACGATGAAAAACGAGTTTAGTTATTTAGGAAACGAGCTTCGTGATCTTTCGCGGTCAGTGAAGTTCTATCTTTCCCGTGGTCTCCTAATCAAAAGTCGATGGTACTCTTGGATCGAACTAATATCGTCTTTGCGAAGAAATTCAACCGCTTATATCTATATAGACCTGTGCTGAGTGCGACGTGAACTTGGTAGAATGGTTACCCGCTTTCGGTGAGAAACCATTATAAGGAAAGCAATTCAAGTCGCCACGACGAACCATGGGTAGGATGTACATAGTTCTCAGTGACGAAACAGAACGAAAGCTCAGGCTCGCAGTCGTGACGGTATTTGGTGGAAAGAAAGGCGACCTTAGCGGAGCCATCGAAGAAGCCGTGAAACAATGGCTCGAAAAGAATGCAACTGAGCGGAGCATAAATCGTTGGCTGAAACAGCAGCTGGTTAGCTCCAAGAAAAAGCGTTGAAGGTTTACTCTCCTTACACAACTCTTGCTCGTGTTTACAACATATTTTCAGAAGTCTCCGTGATACCGTTTGTGAGCTAGTAGGATAAACCAGTGTCTCCGCACTCGATCAGGAATAAAGTGTTATGCTAAGATCACAAGAGGATACACGCGATCTACAGTCCATAGAGTATCTCAATCGCCGTAGACCCAGGTCGCATTGCTAAATGGCTTGCTCAAATCCTTGCCCACAATTTACGCAGAACCGCGAGCCGGACTCGCGCTGAAATCCGCATTGTGTGCAGAATCGGTTCGGATATGTTTGGTAAGTGACAATATGTGGGCCAGTAACACCCCAACGCATAGGTGATAAAGAGATGGCTTTCTTTATCAATCGTAGGAGTATGACCCAGCTAATTGCTGTCATAATCAATAGGCCGACTAGACCCGCAAATCCCTCTAGGGTAAATGCTATTGTGTCATAGAGGCCATGAAGTAGGATGGCAATTGCGAGTCCGGTTAGGATCAGTTTTCTCTCATGTTGCTTGGAGGTCAAGCAGAACGGTTTGGCCATACCGAGGTAGAATCCCATAATCCCTCCATAAGCGGCATGACTCGGAACCGACATAAATGCGCGAACAAGTGCTGTCGAGATTGTACCGAAACCGAGGACGTAGAAGATGTTCTCCACAGTTGCGAAACCCAAGCCCGCTGCAACACCGTATACTATCCCGTCCATCACTTCATTGAAGTTTGACGAATTGTACGCCTTGGCTCTAACCGCAAGATATTTCATAGTTTCCTCGACAACAGCGACAGAAAGAAATGTGGTTATCAGAATATTACCAAACCCGAGCAGTAATTCGATGATCGTCGCGGGAACAATGCCTAAGGCCCCTAGAAGGAAGGTGATTCCAATCAGCTGTCTTGGTTCTCGTTTGTACTTGTCTCTTAGCAGAATGTACTTCAACAATAATGCTGCAGGAGCGACGGCAAGCAATAGTAAGAGAAGCAGATCTGCGATTTTCTATCTCTCCAAACTGCCGCTGCGAGTTCGTCTTATAAGCTGGCTTGTAAAAAGTGTGTAGCTGTGATTGCTATGTCGAAGTGAGGCGGTGCAGGTCTTCAGGAGTATCTACATCCCTTAAGACTATGTCAGTGTCGACTTCAACTAGTCGAATTTCGATCTTGTGCTTCTTGATCATCGATTTTAGTCCGTGAGTTTCTTCAGTGATTTGGGCGATTTCATTGAATAATCTCTTGTCTATGAGAATTGGATGACCATGTCTGCCGTTGTGAGCTGCAACCCATATGGTTCCCCCGTGCCTGATGTAGGAGTTGACAACCTTGTCTATTGATCGGGAGTCTATCTTCGCTATATCTCCTGGCAGAACTAATACGGCTGCGCTCGAAGGGTCAACTTTATCGAGCCCTGCTTTTAGCGAAGAGCTCTGACCTTTCTCAAACTCTCTATTCACAATGAGGCGGCAGGGTAAGTCGGCTAGAACTTTTCTCACCCGACCCTCATCCCATCCTAATACAACTATAATTTCATCGACTTTCGAACCCAAAGCTGCCTCAACCACCCGTTTGATCATCGGCTTTCCTTGGACTTCCGCGAGAAGCTTGTTACGTCCTTCCATTCGTGTTGATTTGCCGGCTGCCAAAACTATGAGTGTTATCATCCTCCGACACCTCTCATTGGAACATCGGGAGGAACCTTGCTTCACCGGGTTTTGCAAGGATTTGGCCGTCTTCGAAAATTACTGATCCTCTGAGCATGGTTAATTTGGGCCATCCCTGCAGCCTCCAGCCTTCATACGGCGTCCAACCAACTTTGTAGTGAAGATCGCTGCCTCGAACCTTCCGTCTAATCTTTAAGTCAACTATAACCAGGTCAGCATCTGACCCCTTTCGAATAGTGCCTTTCTTTGGATAGACCCCGAATACTCTCGCGGGGTTTTCACAAATAACTTTCTGGAGCCTCGCCATACTAATCTGTCCTTTGTTCACCCCCTCACTTAGAAGGACTGGTAGCATAGTTTCAATCGTAGGTATACCGCCCCAGGCTTTCCAAATATCTCTCCACCCAACCTCTTTCTCGGAGCGCTCTCCGGGAGCGTGCTCAGACGTAACTAGGTCGACCGTTCCATCACGCAAGCCTTTCCAAAGAGCTTCCAAATCGTGGGCTGTCTTGAGTGACGGATTCATCTTCAAATATGGACCTAGTTTCTTCATATCCTTCCCAGTGAGAGTGAGATAATGAGGACAAGTCTCCACTGTCACGTTGACGCGTTTGCTTTTCGCTTTCCTGACCAGGCCAACGGCTTCAGCGGTTGATATGTGTGAGATATGAAGGCGCGCTTTCAAATCATCGGCAAAACGAATGACTTTCTTAACAGCGCGTTCTTCCACGGCGTTGGGTTTCCATTCCAAGTGTGCGGCGGGGTCTTTTCTTCCCTCAACTGTGAGCCTCTGGAAATTCTCGTTGGCCAATTCTTCATCTTCAGCGTGCACGTTCAGAATTGATTCGTGTGCGGTTGTTTCACGCATTAATGACATCAGAGTATGGTCATTGACGTAGTAGGGTTTGCACGTGAACGTTTTGAAAGATCTGACGCCAATCTCTGCAATTTCCCCTATATGCACCGAGTTCTCGAGATTCATCATTCCTGCATGCAAAGAGAAATCGATAAGAGACTTCTTCTTTCCCCAGCGGATCTTGGTTTTCACTCTTTCGGCGGTGTCAACGGGCGTGGAGAGAACCATTTCGACTAATGTTGTAATACCACCCGCTGCTGCTGCAGCAGTACCACTTGTGAAATCTTCGCGGTTGGTGAATTTTGGATCATGTAAGTGCGCGTGACCATCAACGAGGCCGGGCAGAACAAAACTGTGTCTAGCGTCGATCTTTTCGTCGAATCGAGTTATCTTTCTCTTACCTACTGATTCTATCTTCCCTGATTCGACGACTATGTTCGCTCTGACAAGATGCCCATTGACGAAAATTCTAGCATTTTCGATAAGTGTCGTCATCTTAGCCTTCCTCTTTCATGTTCAATGCTTTTGAGATGCTGTTCGATTGCTTGGACAAGAACGATTGCCATTGAGACACCTGCGGGAGTAGAATCACCTATACTAACCATCCGTAGCTTCCGCGAAATCATACTGATCCTCACGCCGTAAAAGCTGGTATTTAAGACGATTGCGACCCATAATGTCAGATTCAGAAGGGATTCCGATAATTTGATTATTCGATTGCACTGTCCTGACATGGGATAAGATTGGTTGATCTGCTAATCAAGAACGGCATTGTTGTAACAATGGACCCTAACCGGCGCATTCTCGAACGGCATTCTCTAACAATTGACGATGGTCGAGTAGTCGAAATCGGAAAAACCGAGGAGCTCCAAAAACGACATTCGAACGTGGAGTCTTTGGATGCTACAGGACAAATTGTAATGCCCGGTCTGATTTGCAGCCATTCACATCTCTATGGGATACTTCTGAGAGGTGCATCACTCTCCGTTACCCCACCATCGGATTTAACACAAATCTTACAGCGGATATGGTGGCCTTTAGACGAGGCTATGAACTATGAAGATGCATACGCGAGTGCGCTCATTGCCTCAGTGGAGTTCGCGAAGTCTGGTGTGACAATGTTTGCAGATACCTATTCCGGTCCGAACTCGATTCATGGAGTTCTTGACAGGATATGTGACGCTGTCGAAAGCATTGGGATACGGAGTTTTCTGGCATTTGAGGCAACGGAACGCCATTCAAAAGTTGAAGGATTGAGTGGTGTTAAGGAAAATGCTCGTTTTGCGGAGATAATCTCAAAGAAACCTGACTCCAAGGCGAGGGCGCTCTTCAGCATTCATGCTTCGTTCACAGTCTCCGACGAATTAATTCACGAGGTTAAGAAAACTGCCGAAAGATTCCATTCCCCGATTACAATACACGCTTCAGAGGGACTAGGTGATTTACATCACAATCTGGAGAATTACGGCAAAAGGACGATAGAAAGATTGTCAGACGTGGGATTGCTTGGATCAAACGTCATATTGGCACATTGTGTACATCTAAATTCCAAGGAAATTGATCTCATCGCGAAAACCAGGACAGGTGTCGCTCATAATCCAATGAGTAACATGCTGAATGCCGTCGGTGTCTCACCAGTTCAACAAATGATCGCCCAGAAAGTCACAGTTGGATTAGGAAACGATGGTTACATCTTCGACATGTTCGAGAATATGAGGACAGCTTTCCTACTTCATCGTTTATGGAGCAAAGATCCCAACGCCATCGATTCGTATACCGTGCTCGAAATGGCAACTATCAACGGGGCCAAGCTCTATGGAATGGAGAAAGATGTTGGCTCGATAGAAGTCGGTAAAAAAGCGGACATCATTTTGATCAGACCGAATGTACTACCAACACCGTTAACGTCAGATACGGTAGTTGGCCACATTATCAACACGGTAGATGGTGACGACGTAGAACACGTTTTCGTCGGAGGACAACAAATAGTCAAGAATAAACAGCTTCTATCATTCGATGAACAAAAGGCTCAAAAAATATCACAGACAGCTGCTGCCAATCTCTGGACGCGGCTAAGGACGGCTACTGCTCAAGTCGATCGGGCACACAATCTGTAAGATGACAAACGAACTATGGAATACAGGCAAGTTGTGACTTCATTTCTACAAAGAGGCCAGCTCATCTTGCTCTTACGAAGGAGCAAAGAAGTTGGCACATACCAGGGAAAATGGGGGACGGTGAGCGGTTTCTTGGAGGAGAATGAGGATCCGTATGAAAGGGCAAAGATTGAGATAAGCGAGGAAACCGCTCTGACTTCAAATGATCTGCTATTGATCAGGTATGGCGAACTTTTGCGAGTCTATGACGAAGAGAAGGATACCGTGTGGATCGTACATCCATTTCTTTTAGCTACTCATGAGTCCGCTATTCGCGTTAATTGGGAAAATTCGGGGTACAAATGGGTAGAACCTGACGAGCTCGCGAATTTCGAAACCGTTCCAAGTTTAATGCAGACGTTTGATAGAGTCCGCTGGGACCTCTCAAGTCCTCCTGCGAATCTGTCCAAAGCTATCACAATAGTGGACAAAATAGCCCACGATAAGATCAATGGAGCTAGTTACCTAGGAAGAAAAGCCATAGAGGCGATACATACAGCCGCGCGTCTTTCGACAGCACAAACCAAGAGCGATCTCTTCAGGGACGTTCTAATGATCGGCACAAAAATGCGAATTGTGCAACCAAACATGGCGTCGATTAGGAATATTTCGGGAAATTTGCTTCATGACATAGATTCAGCACGTCAAACCTCAAAATCAGTTGCAGAATACAGAGATCTGATTGAGCAATTGACGCGAAAAGCTTTAGCAAATTGCGTAAGCGCGGCAGAGCTAGTGTCTCGAAACCTAAGCAACATGATAATTCGGAAGCATCATATTCTGACGCACAGCTACAGCAGCACCGTGAAGAGAGCGATTCAACTGTGCCCGAATAGAGAGTTACAGGTTTACGTGACGGAATCGGGACCAGGATTTGAAGGTAAAACGCTGGCTCGTGAACTAACAGAGGTAGGGTTCAATACAACCGTCTTGTCTGACACAACAATTGGCGCCTTTCCAATAAAATTTGACGCGGTCGCTGTAGGTGCTGATAGCATTCTGCCCGATGGCTCTATTATCAATAAAGTGGGGACCAAAGACATTGCTCGAACTGCACAACAACATTCGATCCCGGTTTACGTGGCTGCCGAGAGATCTAAACTCGATACTATGCGATTTCTGGGTTCTCCCTTTCGTACCAATGGAATATTCGACCTCACCCCTGGTGAGTTCATCACATCGATCATAAGCGAGCAGGGAGAGATGAAACCAAGCGATGCAAAAGATCAGATCGAGAGGTTAGTAAGGGAACTTTATACTTAGGCCTAAGTTGAAATCTGTGTCGGGGATTGACGATTGAGCGGGATTCCAGAGGTCGACGTCAGAATACGGAGACTAGTGCACGTGATCTTTCGATCGCAAGGGATGCTTCGCGAATACTTCACTGACCTTTTTCCGTACATGCGCGAAACGGTTCGCAAGTTCAATCTGGAAGGAGTATGGGACAAGGTCTACGCTGATGTTGTCACGGGAGATTATGAACTAGATCGACTCTGCCTTTTCCTAAATAGACTCTACGTGGAAGACAGAAGCCTCTTTGCTTCGTTCTTGGGATATGTAACCAAAGAAGTGCTTGATCGATTTCATGAGCCTAAGGAGAACCTAAACTGGTTTTTCCGGGAATTGAAGGATTTAGGATTCGAGTGGAACGGTAAGACAATTGTTCCCTCTCGATCGTAACTTGCAACTTCTAATGAACGCGGAAACAATTGGAAAATAGGGGGAGTCCCTATCGGATCATTGACAGACCATTAGACAATTGCCGACATGGTATTCTCCGCGTGGGCATTGTAGAGTTGCCGTAACTAGTGGTGTTGGACTTGTGTAAGCATAGCCCAGCGGAAACCCATAGTATGCATAGTTGTAGGCAAGTAAGGGGTAGGTATATGTTGGGTAGTACGCGTACTGATAGGGAGAGTAGTAGGGGTACTGCGGGTAACAGCATCCACATTGACACATAGCTTTGCACCACTTGGAAGCAGCCGTAAACCTCCAAATTAAGTCTGTTCTAAAGGAAGCGTAGTAGTGTCAATTTACATGCGGAATAATCATCCCTAACTGTACCTTTTTTGCGCTCATTGCGCGAATCTACTGCACTGCATTCAAAGTGAGTTAGTTGATCTCAAAATGATTATTGGGGATTTCCTTGTGCAAGTTGATAGTCGTGCGACACATCAAACTATTAGTTGCAGCCTAAAGTTATCTGAAGAGCCTGCCATGAGACCAAGGGCCGTTATCTTCGACTTGGACGGAACAATTACGCACTTCAACATCGACTACGTTGGAATGCGACGGGCGGCTCTAGCTGAACTTGATAAAATGAATTTGCGGACGCCGGAATTGACGGAGCAATTGTATCTTTATGTCATGCTTCAGAAGGTTAGGACAACTGCTGATGCGGCGACCTACGAAGAACTCCGGGAAAGACTCTACGGGCGTCTTGAAGAGATGGAGATCAAGGCCGCTCGAGAAGTGACTCTTTATCCTGATGTTGAAATGATGCTGCGTGAGCTAAGAGACCGTCATATCAAACTTGGTCTGGTCACGAATAACGGTCGTGCGGGCACAAACCTCACGTTGGATCGCTTCAGGATAAGAACGCTTTTTGACGCTATCGTGACGCGAGATGATTGTCGAGAAATGAAACCTGATGCCGCACCAGTTATCATGGTGCTCACAGAGTTGAATGCGCAGGTTGAAGAAGCAATCCTCGTTGGAGATGGGGTGATGGATATGATTGCAGCTAAGGCTGCCGGACTGCGTTCTGCAGCAGTAGCGACTGGTCCATCTGGTATGCAACACTTGTTACAAACCGAACCTGACTACGTTCTTGCGTCGATAAGTGATCTCCTAGAATTAGTTGATTTACTGGAATCTGAAAATGATCAAAATGCGTCCAAGACAAACATGGCCCCATAACAAATCAGAATGATACCAAACGCTATGAGTACACCTATGTAGTATTTTGACCCAAAGATTTTCATACCTTTCTTAGCAAAATGAGCCAATCCTGTAAGGAAAGCATAATCCATCCAAACGTGTGAGATGTACATCAATATAACGCCAAGGAAAGCGCCAAAGACCAACGCTTGGATAATGAGCGCGGAACCAATGGTTAACCACCATAAAATGAAGTACGGGTTCAATCCTGTCAAAGCGAGACCCAGAATTAGAGAGCTACCTGGGAGACCTTTTCTCTGGGGAGCCTGCTCAGAACGACCACGCGTTACGGTTTTGTATATCTGAAAAGTTCCAAAAGCAATCAATCCTACTCCTCCTACTATCCCGATCAAGGACTTGACAAAAGGATGACCAATGGTAGCAAGCAGACCAAAAGCCAGCGCAAGAACTAGAGGCAACTCTACGAGCGTGTGTCCGATTGCACAGAAGAAACCTGACCGTGCTCCTTCTTTTGAACCATGCATCAGGATTGCGAAAGTCAGCGGACCAGGTGCAAGAGCACCTGATGCTGTTATGACTATGACTGTCACAATGAAATCAGCCAGATTCACGGATTAATAGTCCTCTAGACTCTTTATCCTTAAGAACCAAAACATCCTCAATTACAAGTCATTCTAAGTCTAGAGGTTTTCCGACTCTGCCTAGTGCCTTGACGATGTCATGTTTACTGAGCAGCCCCACAACCGTTCCCTCATTGTCTATGACAGGCATACTCCCAATCCCTTTCCTTACGATTGTTTGCGCCGCTTGGGCCAAATCATCGTCTTGCTTTGCTGATATCGGATCCCGTGTCATCAAATCGCGCGTCGTAAGCATAGCAACTTCTCTTCTATTCCCTGAACTGAAGACCAAATGATTTCGAATGGAGTCTGGCGTCTTTTGTCCTATCGAAAGAAGGTCAGATAACGTCAGAATACCAATCAACTCGTCGTCAATTACCGGAACGCTCGATTGCTTGAACACTATCGCTTGCGCTACATGAACGACGGGATAGCTGCCCTTAGCAAAAATGAAATCTCTTGCCATGAAGTCACTGACTTTGAATGTATTAGGCACTCTTCGCGAGAAGTAATTACACAAATCCGTCTCGGTCACTATGCCTATGAACGGGTGCTCGTTTGTCACAATCGCACATGTTAGGCTCTCCGTATCGAAAAGGCGTGCGGCATTGAAGACTGGCAAGTCTTGACGGATTTCCGGCATTGATTTTGACGAAGCTTCTGAAACAGACATTTCTTCAAGGCTTCTATTCGTAGAATCTTCCATTAGAAAACGTGCCAAGTCTCTCTTAGAGATCCATCCGACAGGACGCATCTTCTCATCGACAACAACAAGTTGTGAAACCCCACGTTGGGACATGGCGTCTCTGGCTTGCAGAAGAGTGTCTGACTGAGGTATACTCACAACCCATCCAGTCATGATGCTGTTCACCGTATCTTTTTGTGATACAGCCTGCAAGTCGACCATTAACTCTAGCCTGCTTTCATTCAGCCGTGACGATGATGCATTGCTGACGATATAAACGCAGATCGGTAATTTCTGTTCTGGTAAGCAATATCGTAAATCGCTATCTGGAGTTTGTTGACCGCATCGCATTAAGTCGATCTTATTCTGATCCCGCGGTTGCTGAGGTAAGATAGCAACCAACGGCGGTTTTCCGCTTCAAACGCAATCTCTGGAGGAACGAGTCCTGTAGGTTCAATTTGACTAGTCCCCAATAGAAGCGCAGCGGCAGCGCAAGGATACGAAGTTGTCCGCGCCATCGAAGTGATACGGTTTCTTGAATCGTAATGGTCAATCATGTCGTATCTGTTACGTACGACTTTCCCGTTCTTCTTTCCTTTAACAACAACCCGTAGAAGTGTTAGATCCTTTTCATTTCTTAGCGAGAGACGGTCCGATAGTATTTGGGCGGTGAACTTGCGCGGTACGATCTCATGGCCGTTGTGTGTGATCGGTTTTGGATCAAGCAATCCGGATTCGATCAAAGTCTTT
Source organism: Bathyarchaeia archaeon (assembly GCA_050012795.1). Classification (GTDB taxonomy): domain Archaea; phylum Thermoproteota; class Bathyarchaeia; order 40CM-2-53-6; family 40CM-2-53-6; genus FEN-987. The sequence goes on from JBEKGM010000001.1 coordinate 25,614, forward strand.
ATTTGTGCAACGTGTCCGGGCCAACGTATTGTTTTTTCATCCATTTCCTTAACGTGACGAATTGTTTGAATGAGAGAGGATAATCCGTCTGTGTAGAAACACTCACAGCGGCCTACAGGTAGCGGGAAATCGATTTGTTCCAAGCCTGAAAGGGCTTCAACGTCGATAATTCTACCATTCCTCACGATTCTAGCCTTGCGCAAATATTCTTCAAGAACTGCTTCGAACGAGAAGACAATTCGATAATTCAATGGTGGCCTTGGTCGTTCTGGTATTCCTCCAGTTTTTATGTGAACTTCACGCACGCTGTCAAGTTGATCAGCAGCTGCCCAGGCGAGAACATTTGATAAGCCGGGAGCTAAACCGCACGCAGGTATGATTGTTATCCCTCTTCTCTCAGCCATGCGACTAATACTACTGTGTTCGTAGCGCCACCCGTAGATCAGATCAACGTAGTCGACGGCTGCCGCGAGCGTAGCCTTGATCGGATGCTCGCACAAGTCATATGGTAACGCTCCAACTCCTACGTCGGATTGTCTGAGGAGTTCAATAGTCTGAATTCGGCGTCGGACATCGTGCTTTTTCAGTCTGAGCTTTGGAGAGCTTACCCCTCGCCTTACCTTACTCAGACGTGAAACGTCTACATCACATAGGGTTACCTCTTCAACCTCTCTCGACTTTACTAGATCATGCGCAATGGTAGATCCCATAAGTCCCGCACCGAAAATCACAACCTTCAAAGTTCACACGGCCAGTCTTGCAAAGAATAGAGTCCACTTAATCTAGTTCACGATTGACTGCTTTAATCGAAACAGTCATCACGAGTTCTAAGAGGCGATTGCGAACGCATTTCGGACAACAAAAGCGGCGATTAAGATCACTTAAGAGACTGTCACCCATTTCCTCTGCAATAGTGTTGATGAGGAGCCCTGATCGTCAGAGGTCAAGGAGGAACGGTAGGTTGAATTCTTATCATAGGTTTGCGAGAGGTCTAATCGTACTTGGAGGAATTCTAGGTCTCGTGATTTCATTGATCTCATTATGCATGGTTACTTTCATGGCTAGCCTTCTGGGCTATGGCTACGGGGTAATATGGCAGTACGGCGGACCGTTGATGGGCAAATATGACATGTTCGGATATCCACAATTCGGATTGGATACGATGCCCATTGTGATGACTGTGTGGAGTCTGCTTGGATTGGTTGGCGGAAGTCTATCCGTACTCTGCGGTCTCAGTTTAAGGCGATACCGCACCAGCAATATAATATTCATCAGTACGATCGGGGGCGTACTCTTACTGCTATCTTTCTCCTGGTTGCCGAGTCTGATGGTTCTGGGAGGTTCACTTCTGCTCCATTTCGAGTAAACGTTACTGTCATGTGGCTATCCAAATGGCATATCAAGCAAAATCGCCCTCCTGAAAGAAGTTACTAGTATTCACCAACCAGCTTTATCTAGTCTCACGATGTCAGTTGGCTAATTTCAGAGTGTCCAAGAATGCCTCTCTGTTTAGTCGCACTCTTCGTTTTCTCGGTTATGAGCTTATGGTCTGCGAAGTATCGTCCGCTAGCGAAGCAGGCCTTCAAATGCTTCACGAAAACTCTGACGCTTAGTCCTTGTGATATGGCGTTCGAGCAGCGCGTTAAAGCGAAAGTTACTGCTAAGCTGCTTAAGGTGTGGCCTGCATTGGCTAGACTCTTCTATTCGAACTTCAGAATATTCGCATGGATTTTCACACTTTCATTCTTTATTTCATTGGGTTACACAGTATACTCTTTCTACAATTTCGCCGTCTACGGTTCATGTGAACCTGGAGGAACCTGCTACCTTACTCCGTTTATAGGCTGGTGCATCCTGCTGGTTGAGAAACTCTCAATCTATGCGGTTCTGCTGGTTCTGATCGGCATATCCGTTTACCTTCTTATCCACAAAATGAGAAAATAACTCTCAGTATTAGCCACAGGAGTCTACTAGTGCAAGCGGTAGTGCGTTCTATTTATCTATCTATCGTTTTGTAGCTGACTCACACTGAAGTCTCACCCCAGCATGCTCCACACGTGATTTAAAACACATGAACTAGTAACCTGATTACGCGTATTTCCGCGTACATGAACCCCCTGTTACCCCTTGGTTTTTGTCACGCGAAACATTGAGAAGTGCATGAGCTAGTGTACACGCCCAGAGGCGTACAGGTAGTAATAAATGGTCACCATTCCTAAACCTTGGCAGCGGCGCAATAAACCAATGCCAAGTAGCAAGCACCCGAAAATCATCGGCAAGTTTGTCGAGGTCTCCAAGGAGACGACTAGGCGAAATGGGAAATTGCTCGTTTTCTTCATGGGTGCTGAACACTGTCCATTTTGTGCCGCTGAACGTTGGGCGATTGTGAGAGCCCTATCTAAGTACGGTCAATGGAGCGGCTTGAAACAGACCATGAGTGCCGCGAGAGATGAGCCCTTTCTCAATCTGCCCACCTACGATTTGACAGAAGCAACCTACACAAGTCCCCATGTTGAATTTGTTTCTCGAGAGATCAAAGACAGGGAGTTCAAGCCTCTTCAGAAGCTCTTGAAGACGGAAGATAAAATAGTGCGTAGGTATAATCCGGATAAGAAAATTCCGTTTCTACTGATCGGCGGAAGATTCATGCAGCTCGAGGCAGGCTTCTCACCAAAGATTTTCATTGGGCACACATTCAGACAGACAGAGACGGAACTCAAGAAAATCGAATCTGAGATTAGGAAAACTATCGACGATGAGGCTAACATCATATCTGCGCTTCTGTGCGTGTCCGGTCTACCAGCAGAACTGTGCAAAGAAACTGGGGTTGTCGAACTAATCTCTCAGATCAGCGCGAAATTGTCAAATTAATCAATTTACGGAAAGATACCCTTCCTTCCCAAAGAACACATGGTCACAGGAAGTAGTATTCCATTTCGATTTCGGGAAAGTATTATTTGCAAAGTATCTGGAATGGATAGCTCGGCCTATTACTCCGATAGTGATTGTCGATTCAATCGTGCAGTTTGCTGTGGGTCATTTTGCTTCGGGAGTAGGTGATATCTGCATTAAGTCATTTCTTCTGTGCTCAAGGAATCCCTCTCGTAGTCCGCGTCTGATGTAGTACGGGTTGTTTTCTCGTTTCTTCTTATTGCACAGCTTAACCACAAACAGGAGGCCATGTTTTGATTGATCAATAGGTGCAGCTTCTATTGCTCTAGCTTTGATGGCGCTGTCAAAGAGTTTCTGACCGATCTCTGAGCGAATAATAACCGTAGTCCACCCGTCAGGTGAGCCGACAGCACCAACCGAGATGTCAGCGAGTTCTGCAACGTAATCTATGCAGTAGTGGCACGGGTGACTCACGTATTGCTCCAGATCCTTTGTAGAGACATCTAGAACCATGTCTGCGCCGACGTAGACTTTGAAGCGGTTTCGCTTTATGACTGTCCTAGTGATTTTTGATGGATCTATGCCGTGTTTTTTCTGGATGAACTCTGTCACGAGCTTATCATGAGTGTAGACTTTTGAACAGAAGAGCCCTATCGTTAGAATCGGTCGGCCTCCTCTTATCCAAGACCCGCTGAACTTGACGGTCGCTTGAGTTGCTGTGTGCATTCTCCATAATCCTTGGAGTTCGCAAGGTAATGCAACTAAACCGACACGCGCGTCGGGGTACGATGTGGCGGCGTCCGATAGGACGCCTAAGACTCCTCCGTGCGTATACTTCGATCCAGCCGTTCTAACGAGGTCAGCGGCAGTGTCACCGACGACTGGCACGGTCTTAAGGGCCATGCCGTTGCCTAGTACGAATACTGAATTTGACTTTGTGAAGTCAGACGTCGCGAAACAGTTGATTAAACCAATTTGGAGTGCGTGAGTCATGAGAGCAATGACTGTGCCACCGTCCTGGCCTGCGTGCCAAATTTCTTCATCTAAAGCTCTCGCAGAGTAGATGTTCTTGTAGATCCCAAGTGATTCTTCATCACGCCTCCTAGTTCTTCCAAACAAGTAGTATTCAATCTCATCAATCGGTAATTCAAGTCTGGGACAGCTATAGTAGCAGACCTGACAGGCAGCGCAAGGACCCTTTATCACTGGTTCCTCGTTCAAATTCACATTGAGTACATTGATGGGGCAGGATGCGACACATGCGCCACACATCATGCAATGATTTGCGCGCACGACTTCGTTGAAGAGGTGTCCCCAGATTTTCGCGTTCTTGGGGGGGGACCAGCCATCAGTCATGTTGATACACGTCTGGTTTCTGTTAGAACGAGAAACGCTCAGATATGAATACTTTCTTCTGTTCTGAAGCAGACGAACAATTACTGTGCACTCTTTGTTTTGGTTCTCCATCTCTTGATTGAAATTGGTAATACTATAAGTGATACTGCGAAGAATCCCAGTGCAAGGCTCAGAATTAGCAGCATACAGACAATGACGAAGGTCGCTAATGCCATCGGGAAATCAAGATATTCAGTTGCAAGTTGATGGAAGATGAGGTATAACAAGAACGCTAAGCCGCCTCCCCCGAGGATTATGAACGCCGACATACGATTCATTCAATCACCAGACTGATCTAGTCAACGAAGATTGGCAAGTCAAATTTAATTGAATTCGACCATCTTTTAGGGTTTTGATTTATTCCTCATATGTTTTCGATCTCTTCTCCGTAGACGTGCATCATCCAGAGAGTTGCAAGATCACATATCCTCTCAAATTCTCACCGTACTTTTGCTCCGGTGAGTTCGCAGACCGAAGTCATCTTGTTTAGTTTAACCGCTCGGGCGAGCTCACGATTAAGGTTGGCGACTATGCTTGGACCTTTGTAGATCAATCCAGTGTAGAGTTGAATCGTCGAAGCGCCTGATTCAAAGGCTTGCCATGCGTCTCTACACGTAAATATACCTCCGCACGCATTGATAGGCAGTTTTCCTCGAGTATTCCGGTACACGTCCTGCACGATCCGTAGCATATCTTCGAAAATCTCTTTTCCACTGAGCCCTGCTGTTCCGATACTGGATCGTTTTTCCGCGATACGTTTCGTATTAATCGCTGTTATTCCATTCACCAAATTCTTTCTGCAAATGTCCACTAGTCCGAGAACATTCTCTCTCTCTTTTTCGTTGTAGTATGGAGGGATCTTCACCCAAATTGGCTTGTTCATTCTGATCTTAGCTATTGAATTTAGGAGCTGGTCGAGGACTCCGGCATCTTGGAATATTCTGACCCCTACAGTGTTCGGTGTACTAATGTTCAACTCTATTCCATCTGCGAGTGGACTTAACTTACGATAACATTGACAAAATTCATCAATACTTAGTCCAGAAATACTGAGAATAAGTGCTCCATCTCGTGCTTCCTTCTCCGGTATATTCTCTGCCACTTTCTCTGATCCATTGTTCGGTAATCCCATTGAGTTAAGCAAAGACCTATTTGGATATCGCCACATTCTAGGCTTCGGGTTTCCATCGCGATGTTCTGCGGTTATAGTTCCTAGGGTCAGATACCCGAAACCCATGCAGAATAGCGAATACACCATCTCACAATTCTTATCGAAACCGGCTGCCAAGCCAACCGGGTTCCTCAGAGAGAGCGTGCCTACGTTGACACGTATGGTCTCATCATGGACTGTGAGGTGATCGCGAAACACTTGCCATATCCATCGTTGTTTGAAGATTGTTTTTGCAATTCCGTGAGCAGTTTCCGGTGAAGTCAAGAATAGAGCAGGCCTGGCGGTTAATTCGTAAAGATTCGGCGTCAAGCTCTACTCGCCATTCTAGTTATTCGTATGATTCAATATGGTTATCGATTTGTAGTCTCCAGTCCGAACATAAGGATCATGCCCACTCTAGATTTGTTCTCACTGTTGATAATCGCTGAAGCCGCTATTATACAGCACAATCCAGTTTGCGGTAGACGAAGATGATGAAAGGGAAGAGTTCGCTCGCTGAAATAATGACTACTAAAGTGATCACCGTAGACATTAGTGAGCGAGTCGAAGAAGCGCTTCGTCTGATGATAAAGTTCGATGTCGGTAGTGTCATCGTGACTGATAAACAAAAACCCGTGGGTATTATCACTGAGCGTGATATAACAAGGGCCTCACTTCGAGGAGATAGCTTGCTTAAGATTCCAGTTCGAGGACTGATGTCGAAGCCTGTGCAGTCTGTAGGTCCGGATACAGAAGTGTGGAAAGCCTTCGAGACCATGCTTAAGTTAGGTGTGCGCCGTCTCCCTGTTGTCGAGGACGAAAAACTCGTCGGAATTGTTACAGAGAAAGACCTAACACGTTGGGTTCTCCGACTTTTCTACGAGCCAAATTTGCCTGAAGAAATACGTACGCTGGTTCAGAATCCTCAGATCGAAGCACTGACCGGTCGGCCCAGATGTCCAAACTGTGGAAACTATCAGGATGAATGCGTTTGCGTTAGAACTGCCGTGTCTCCAGAGGAATAGTGTCATTTCACTGAGTAAACGGAGTAAATTATCGCCACAAATCCGACGACAGTTATGATAGTGCTGATGAACAGTGCCACTAACAGGTCTGAACCGATGATCACGTAAAGGATTCCTTCAACTACTGTAGCCGCTGTTATGAGGGCAAATCCTAATGCGACGTACAGGAGTGGTTTGCTGATATTCCTCTTGTACCCTTTGTAGGCCAAATAAACGATGAATGCTCCTAGCACAAGCGCAACGAGCTTGATTACAGTTACGACCCAATCCATCTCCGCAAATAATCTGACCATGATTCAATTCCTCTAGACTTTCGGTATTGAATTCCACATTCTCGTGAATTTGTCTGCTACGTGTTCATTGACCACTACTTCTACACGGACGTCACCATTCTCAAAACTTACGTCTATGCGCCTAAGTAGGCTTCTATACAAATCGTACCATTTTCCATCGGTTGTCCGGCCGGACTTGACGGCAGCGATCAGGCCAGCTTCAACAAGCTCTTCGATTCGTCTGTAAACCGTAGTTATAGGTATCTGGTATGTTTTGCTTAGATCAAGCGCGCTAACTGGTTCGGCTACAGTGGCAGTGAGAATCTTACGTGAATATTGATCAGCCATAGCCGATAGTATACGCTGCTTTGCAAGATCATCGTTGACTATCAATTTGCTCGATTCCGACGCATCGTTCTATAGCACTCATTGACAACTAGAATTAAAACACAATAAGTTAACTGTTTATCACGTATCCGATCTGCCCAAGATACTCCTCACGATTTCAAAGGGGCATATACTAGGTTCTACACTAATCCTCGAAGTGAGTCAGAGAATTAGATGAGGTGATAGTGAGGTTTCGTGTTGTGACATTGCAAAGTAATCTAACTCTTCCGCAGCCTTTCGTCTTCTTCGACAAAGTCTTGAGATTGCTCTGAAAATCGTGGATTGTCGCTGAATGCAAGACCTGCATCGTGATAGGGCACTATCGTCTTTTATCCCACTTACTTATTCTCCTCAATTTGATTGAAGAGACTGGCAGACCGACAGAGTTCTGACATAGTGCAAAAATATGATCATTACAAGAATTCGTGCTATGGCCTCTCTATCAAGCCAGTCTCCGTAACTTTCAAAATACCTTCGCTGATTAGATAATTCGTCAATTCCACTGCCTCATCAATATTGATCTTGCCGTACAGTGCGGATATGAGCAAATCTTTTTCTACAATACCATTCTGCCTTGAGAGGCTATCAAATGTTTGAAGTATCAGCTTTATGTTCTGTCGGAGGGGATTTGATCTCACGTTTCCTCAAGTTTCTCTAGGTCTACGAACTAATATTGATATTCCATACCTCTTGAATCAGAACACTTCGGATTGCAAAACGATTACAGTTACTCATTGTCGGCTCTTGACACGTAGACTAGTCGACCTTTGATATATACTCGCCATCCAGATTAGCGGCTAACATTAGTAACTTGGGCCCGTTAGAGATCGTCATACGGTATTTCGTTCCAGTCAGATACCAGTACCACGACAATCCAATCAAAATGCCCAGAACGTTCAGTTTACCCACAAAACCCCGTTGTTCCAGATATCTTTCTTTCAGAACCATCAATTAACGTTGACCAATGTTTTAGCTGAGGTCGCACTTTTCTAAGGAGAGTGCAGAAGTATGGCTCGATTATCAGGTAAAGTAGCTATCATAACTGGATCCAGTGGTGGAATCGGTAAGACTGTCGCTATGATCTTTGCTAAAGAAGGAGCGGATGTCGTCATCCACTATCGATCCAAAGAATCGGAAGCAAAGCAGTTGATCGAGAAGATCACTGAAATCGGACGCAAAGCATTGCTGGCACGAGTCGATTTTGACGATGTTAGCCACGCTGAGAACGAAGTTCAGAGGATGGTTGACTTCAGCATAAAGGAGTTCAACAGAGTTGATGTATTAGTCAACCTCGCTGGCTACCCAGCCCGCGGTGAATGGAACAAGAAGTTGTTTGATATAACCGCAGAAGATTTTTTCAAACCGATTAATGTTGACCTGTTCGGATCTTTTCTTTGCGCCAGAGCCGTAGCTCCGCACATGATACGCCAGGAGAAAGGAGTGATCGTAAATGTGAGTTCAACTCCTGCACTCGCTGGTCATGACAAAGGCTTTGCCTTCACAGTTGCCAAAGCTGCCGTCATAGGTTTGACGAAAGCACTCGCGTTTGAACTTGCACCTTTTGTTAGAGTCAACACGGTCGCGCTTGGCAATGTCGAAACGTCGTGGACTCACGAACTCAACAGTGACGAATTATCTGCCGCTCGAAATGAAAATCTCATCAAACGATTCGGATCACAGGAGGAAATCGCGAAGACACTCGTCTTCTTGTGCTCTGACGATTCATCTTTCATAAATGGTCAAACTATAGTGCTGGACGGCGGCACAATATTGCACTGACAAATGCGAGTCCTACTTGCCTTTGAAAGCAGGTTTTCTCTTCTCTAGAAATGCCCGCATGCCCTCGCGCGCATCTTCTGTCGCGAATAATGAGTTGAATAGGCTACGTTCATAGTCTACGCCTATCTCCAGCGTAGTATCGGTTGCTTTGAGTATCGCCTGCTTTGCCGCCCGAATTGAAATTCTGGGCTTTGCGGCAATCTCTTGGGCAATCTTCTTTGTTTCTTCCATCAGACTCTCAACTGGGACCACTTTATTCACTAGACCAATACGATATGCTTCGCCCGCTGAGATGGATTGCCCGGTGAGAATCATCTCCATAGCTCTCGCTTTCCCTACTGTCCTAGTCAGTCGCTGCGTGCCACCTAATCCTGGCATGATACCAACATTCACTTCTGGTTGACCGAACACTGCTGTTTCAGATGCTACTATCATATCACAATTCATAGCCAATTCGTTTCCGCCACCTAAGCAGAAACCGCTGACCGCTGCTACAATCGGTTTGCTGATTTTGCGAATTCGATCCCAGAGCTCAAATCGTCTGCTAACAATTAGATCTACAGTCGTGGTCCGGGATATTTCGTTGAGATCTGCTCCAGCAGCAAAGACTTTCTCCCCTCCCGTGATGACGATTACACTGATCGTACTGTCACTGTCCAATTCCTCCAAAGCTCTAATCACTTCGGCCGTTAGTTCATAATTAAGCGCGTTAAGAACGCGAGGGCGGTTCAACTGTATAATTCCTATCGAGTTCTCTCTACTTACGATGAGATTTTGATATCTCAAAGACATCTAGACTTGTGAATGCTTCCAATGAACTTAAGCTTGACCGCGCCTGTCTGAATCTCAAATCCAAAATGAATCCTTGTATGCTTTGTCATGAGATACCCCTGATAGGGGCTCCTCTTGAAACACACTCAAAGTTTAGGTTGGACTGCTAAGCCATGAGATCCTTTCGATGAAGTCTTGCAGATTAATCAATAGTATATATAACGAACGTTAAAGAGCTCACGATTATTATCAAGACACAACATCCGGTATTTGACTTGACTCGACCACCTTGGACAATGCGAACTGATTATTCTGAGGCGCCCATCTTCGTTTGCTGGGAAACTACTAAGGCCTGTTCCTTGGCGTGCAGACATTGCAGGGCAAAAGCAATTCATAACAGACAAACTGGAGAGCTTACAACCACACAAGCTATGAGGCTTATCGACCAGCTTCTTGAGTTTGGAGAACCCTATCCAGCGTTATTACTCACAGGTGGGGATCCCTTAGAACGTCCTGATTTTTTCGAACTCATCGAATATGCGAAGAGTAAAGGTATCTATGTCGCAGTAGCCGCATCTGTTACTCCGAGGTTGAACAAAACCTCAGTATTACACATGAGTAATCTGGGCGTAGACGTTATGTCAGTAAGCCTAGACGGAGCGTTGCCTGATACCCACGATCGACTGAGAGGAATCGGCGGAACATGGAGGACGACTATCGATGTACTCAGAATGTCACGAGAGCTAGGCTTGCGCGCTCAAGTTAATACAACTGTTATGCGGAGTAACATTAGCGAACTGGCTGACATTTTTCACATCACGAAGGACAGCGGAGCGGTTGCCTGGGAGGTTTTCTTCCTAATCCGAACAGGACGAGGTGCATCTCTGGAAATTCTTGGAGCCGCGGAATGTGAAGAAATCATGAACTTTCTTTATGACGCGGCGCTTCATGGAATTCCCGTGAGGACCGCTGAAGGCCCCAGTTTCAGACGAGTGCGTATACAACGAGAAACCGGCCTCGAGCCCTCGGGGGAAGTATACCGCAAGCTAACAGGTCGATTGCGGATGCTCGATGGGGATCCTGTATGCGCACCGACCTTCAAGCTATCTCACACTGCCGATGGCCGAGGTATATTATTCGTTGGTCACCAGGGAGAGGTGTACCCTAGCGGTTTCCTGCCGGTTCACTGCGGTCGCGTTCCAGGAGATAGTTTGCTTGAGATTTATCGTTCACACCCCTTCTTCAGGGCGTTGCGAGACCCGGCTAGTCTCAAAGGAAGATGTGGGAGCTGTGAGTATAAGTCAATCTGTGGCGGCTCAAGGTCACGAGCCTTCGCAGAAATCAATGACGCATTCGGAGAAGATCCTATCTGTTCGTATGTTCCTGCGGATTACAAGTTAGAATGTCAAATCCGTGCCAGTTGAACTTCATGGACGACCAAACTCGCTCCGCCGTTGAAGTCAGCCAAGGTCGAATGATATAATAGAGCTGCACCGTAAAGAATTAGATAATTCTGATCGAACAGTGTGATTCGTGACTATGTGTTACCTTGGTTGAGCGATACGAGTTCCTTAGTAGTCGCGTGTTCTCGATCACGTCTCCACCGTTCTCTAGAAAAATCTAATTTTGATGCAAGATCGTGGCAGGTCCTTGCGGTACGACCAGTATCTTACTATTACTGGTGTTTAACGTTGTTAGTGCTTCTTCAACGCTGGTTGCGAAACGCATGTGCATGCTTTCTATTTCTTGCTTCAGCGCTCTTCTCGTAACGAACCAGACCTCTGCCTTGCGCAAAATGCGGCAGAGTACTTGGGCTTGCCATATGTCTCTCGCAACAATTTCATATTTCATGATTTTCTCATAAAGATCGTCAGGCGATAGACTTGACAGCACTTTTTGGAATTCGTTGTGCGCTACGCCGTCTGCGCATTCGCCGACCATAATTATTTTCGAATTTCGACGTGCTACTTCTTCTGGAACAGCGATCCCTTTCACGCACTGGTAGATGTTCCTATCTAACGGGTAACCGCCATTGGTTGTTACGATGATATCCGGTCGATAACTTACAGTAGCTCGTGAATGATCGATAACCGCACTGGCAGCCGCATTAAACGATGCTATTGGTTCTCCGGCAGTCGAGTGAACTATCCTTTTCTTATGGTCGAGTACTAGATTAATTGCGAATACACTATGGAGATGCTGTAGTGCCTCGTTTGCGTCATCTCGAATAGGGTTTTCGAGTACGCCGTACCGGCATTTGGGGTGATCAATGTTGTGCGCGCAGTGGTTTCGCATTACAGTTTCTGTGCCAGCTACTCCTGGGAGAATGACCTTGCTTCCACCGGTAAACCCGGCAAAGAAGTGAGGCTCAATAGTGCTTTCAACAATCACGAGATCACTCTCAACCACAGATCTATTGAGCTTTAGGGGTGTTCCAGAGGAAAGTTGACCGAGGTTCACTAAGCGGCGTTCATCATCACTATTATGTACCTCAATCTTCAGACTCGACACGAGTTTCTTGCCGAATCTTTCTCTAACATCATCCATTGTTTCGCCTTTGTGAAGTCCGCTCGCCACTAAGATTCTGATCTGCTCCTGACTTATCCCAGCTTTATGAAGTTCATCGAGTACCAAAGGGATTGTTAGTTGACTAGGAACGCCTCTAGTCTTGTCGCAGGTCACAATCACGACTGTACGACTTCTAGATGCAAGTTCGCCTAGCGTCGGACCAATGGGTTTCCGAATTGTTGATTCTATGGAATGCATGGCGTCGCCATGCCATTCCGAAGGAACTATGCAATGCGCGTCGTGTTCAGAGAAACGAGTCGGTAATCCTGATTGACCATATGGTAATGAAATATCCAAACTAAATCAACATGTTCCATTTGCACCTAATCATCTAATGCTTTAGCTTTCTTGCTGTACACACACGGGTGAAAGTTGATAATCACACCTCTGCAAAACTCGCCAAAAGGTATGACCACGATATCTCCGCTGATCTCTTGTCGCGTAAGAATTATGAAAATCGTTCGACATACTAGGAGTAATTGTATAAGCAAATCGTGGATTATTCCCTTTCGTCTTTCAGGAGTGAAGTTTGCCGATCTCATACTTCCCATATTCTTATAGTAGCGATATAGTGGACGATGAGGACATGGAAATCAAACATGTGACGGTATTAGGTGCCGGTTTAATGGGTCACGGCATAGCTCAAGTCTGCGCCCAGGTGGGAAAGTACGACGTCACAATGCGCGATATAGAACCGTGCTTCATTAATAATGGAGTGAAAATGATCGAGAACAGTCTCAAACGTTTCGTGAAGAAGGGAACTATAAGCGAGGCGGAAGCTAAAGAGATCCTCAGCCGAATTCACACTACCTTGGATCTCAAGGAAGCCGTTGAGAATGCTGACATAGTAATTGAAGCTATCACTGAAAACCTCGCTGTCAAGAAGAATGTGCTGGTTGATGCCGGTAGGTATGCTCCAGCGCATACGATAATCGCTTCGAACACGTCGTCGATTAGCATAACCGAGATCGGCGCAGCAGCAGGTCGACCTGACAGAACCTGCGGGATGCACTTCTTTAACCCTCCTCAACTGATGAGATTGGTTGAGGTCATTCGAGGTTTGATGACGTCTGACGAGACTGTCGAAACGGTTCGGCAGCTTTCGATCAGATTAGGCAAAGAGCCGGTTGTGGTGAAGAAAGACACTCCGGCGTTCGTTGTGAATCGAATATTAACTCCTGCACTCAATGAAGCCGTATATCTCGTTGCTGAAGGTATCGCTGACCCTTCAGATATTGACAAAGCATGCGAATTGGGACTCAACTGGCCAATGGGACCACTGAAGCTGCTCGACTACATCGGGATCGACACACACCTGTCAGTTTCCGAAGTCTTGTTAAATGAGACCGGTGATCCCAAATTCCGACCAAGTATATTGCTCAAACAGATGGTTCGCGCAAACCTGTTAGGCAGAAAGACTGGTCAAGGATTCTACGACTGGACCAAGAAATAGTCAAATTTCAATTTCAGATTACTTTGCGCGTGTCAAACGACTGAATAATACTCTAACAGTGCCCCGGACGCTTCAATCCATCGGCAACATGGTTCGAAATTGAATTTGCTCTACTATTGTTCGACTAAATGCTGATATAACGAACGTTAAATACGTTGATTTCCAGCCGCGAGAGAAGAGATGAGATAGATGACTACCATGCAATCTCAACAGCAGATCTTGCACGTAGCAAAGACGCTCTTCACCAAGAGAGGGTTCTCAAATGTGTCAATGCGGGATATTTGCAAAGAGGCGCACGTTACCGCTCCTACCGTATACTATTATTTCAAGAATAAAGAAGCCCTTTTCGAAGCTGTGGTTCTCGAAACAATAACGATGCAAGGTTTTTCCACTACACTGAGCGCTGAATGCAAGAAAGAGAAAGGGTCGAGTTCGCAGATAGAGACTTTTGTCCGCGTTTATCTTTCCTCCTTTCCGAATAAACTGATTAACACAGGACTTTACCTTCGACGCTCAACTCAACTTGATCCTGTGGGTGCCCGAACTCTGCTAAGAGAGTTGGCCCGAGTTGAATCCTTGTTGGTAAGAATCATCCGTGACGGAATCAGAAACGGTGAATTTCGAGAAACTGATCCGCGAATGGCGTCAGCATGCTTGCTAGGGATGATGAATCGATTTATTTTCCAACGGATTCATTTCAAACGCAATTACAGGGTAATCGAAGCCACGTCGTATCTGTCAGATTTCTTTCTCAGAGCCATGAAGACATCTGAGGAAGGGTAAGCGGTTGAAGCATCAACTAATACTGGTCGGAGTTAACCATAAGTCAGCTCCTATTTGGCTCAGAGAGAAATTCCACTCTGAACTTGACCAGATCAAGTATCGTCTAAACTTGATGACAGGAAACGGAAGCAGGATTCGTGAGGCCGTTATTCTCTCGACGTGCAACAGAATTGAGATATATGCGTTGACTTATGAGAATGAAAATACCAGCAACTCACTCCTTTCAATGTTGAGTGAATGGGGGAGAACTCCTACCGATGAACTAGCAAGGCACGCGTACACCTTGTTCGATGATGCCGCCGCAACGCACTTGTTCGCAGTCGCGTCAGGGCTGGACTCGCTAATATTAGGCGAACAGCAAATCCAGCTCCAAGTGCGAAATGCCGTCAGGGTTGCGAAAGGAGCTGGTGCGTCAGGGCTCATTCTTTCCGAGCTGTTTCAGTCTGCTGACCGTTCTGCCACAAGAGTGCGGAAGGAAATCGGGTTAACGTTTGACGGAAGTTCTGTGAGCTCCGCGGCCATATCGTTGCTGACCTCCCGATACCCAAACGTAGAATCCGTGCTTATCGTTGGAGCAGGCAAAATGATGACGCTAGCTGCAGACAAACTGAAATCAGCGAAAAAACGTGAAATTCTAATTGCGAATCGCACTCCTCAACGAGCGGAAGCCTTGGCAAGGCGTGTATCTGGCGCACCATGGCCTTACGAAGAGATTTCTTCGGCTTTGGAAAGAGTTGATGCCGTCATAATTTTCACCTCATCAAACGACTACGTAATAAAGGGTGGAGATATTTCATCGGCGATTCGAAAACGACCGAACCGCGAACTTATTCTAATAGATGGATCTGTACCGCGTAATATTGATCCTCAAGCGACAGACATTTCTGGTGTTCATCTCTATAATATTGACGATCTTGCCCCATTCGCAAACGTTAAGATCCCTGAACACAAGATGTCAGAAGCTAGCTTGATAATAGATGCAGATGTTACGAAATTCTTCGCTAAGCTCAGAAGCCATCAAGCCAATGACACTCTCAGAGAGCTACATCAATTAGCTGAAGAGATTCGGCAAAGAGAGCTTTCACGGGCCTTCAACCGTATGGACAAGATCTCAAGCCGTCAGAAAGAGATAATTGACATCTTAACAAGACGCATCATTAACAAGCTATTGTATGAACCTACTGCACGTTTGAAGGAACACGCTGGTAACGGGAACGGAGAATCATTCGATCTCGCCATCAGAGAGTTATTTGCAATAAGCTAGGAAAATGTGTGATGAAAACTCGCATACGTGTAGGTACTAGAGCAAGCCAACTCGCTCTCGCGCAAACCAATCAAGTGATCGAGGAATTGAGACGCGTGGTGTCAGGGCTGAAATGCGATGTCATTCCTATCCGAACTGAGGGCGATAAAATGCGTGAAATCGGCAGATCTGTCGAAAAAAAAGACATCTTCACCAAGGAAATAGAAGACGAATTGATTGAGGACAAGATAGATGTTGCCATCCACAGCATGAAGGACCTTATAGTAGATTTGCCTCCTGGTATCACCATAGCAGCAGTTCCAAAGAGAGCAAACCCGTACGACGTTCTGATTTCGCGTGAGAAGCGAAAGTTGATGCACTTACCAGCAGGATCGCGAATCGGAACAAGTAGCCCGCGGAGACGATCCCAATTATTGGCTGCCCGTGGAGATCTCGAGGTCGTCGATATAGGCGGCAATGTGGAAACCCGCCTTAGGAAACTCACGAGTGGAGCATATGATGCGATCGTTCTAGCGGCCGCAGGTTTGGAACGGCTTCATTTGGAACATGAAGCTACAGAGGTCCTGCCTACTAATCTAATGCTCCCAGCTATAGGGCAGGGTGCGCTCGCAATTGAGAGCAGAACTTCAGATGACGAAATTATCGAACTATTCACCAAGATTGATCATTCCATTACAAGACGCGAGATCGAAGCTGAAAGAGCGTTTGCCAAGAAACTTGGGGGAAACTGTAGAACACCTATAGCGGCGTATGCAAAATCGTATTCGTCAAAGCTGACCATTGAAGGCATGATCGCATCATCAGACGGCCGGATGCTCGTTCGAGGTCGAGTTACTTCGGATAATTCGAAATCGATCCAAGTAGGAGAAGAGCTGGCGAGCTCACTTCTTAACAAAGGAGCTGATGCACTACTGGAGAAGATGTAATGCAGTCGACCACAATGCCCCTTTCAGGCGTACGAGTAGTAGTGACGCGATCGGCCGATCAGGCAACATTCCTCTCTAACAAACTTCGGAACTTGGGAGCTACAACAATCGAAATCCCAATGATCGAAATAATACCGCCTTCGGATACTGATTCAATGGATAGTTCCATACGAAATCTCGGTAAGTATGATTGGGTAATTTTCACGAGCGTGCATGGGGTCGAATTCTTTCTTCGGCGAATGGCCATACTACAGATTCCGACGTCGTGTCTGTATTCTGTAAGAATAGCCGCAATAGGCTCAGCAACGTCAGCAGCCATTCAGAGTATCGGTAGAAGTCCTGACTATGTTCCATCAAGATTCCTCTCTGAGAGTATAGCAGCAGGCCTTGACGGCTTACAGGGTAAGCGTGTCTTGCTTCCTCGAGCTGATATAGCATCAAAGAAATTACCGCTGCTACTTCGTGATAAAGGAGCATCAGTGGATGAAGTCGTGGCTTATCGGACCGTCGTGCCGCGAGAATTAACGCGTGACAGATTAAAGACGGTTCTAGAGACAGGCGTAGACGTAGTGATATTCACCAGCCCATCAACAGTATGTAATTTCGCAAATGCGCTAGAGCACGCGAGCGTAACGAAAGATTTGAGTAATGTAAGGATAGCCTGCATCGGACCCGTTACCGCTGAAGCTGCCAGACAGTTGGGAATGGCCGTGGACGTTGTTGCAAATCCTCATACGATCGATGCGTTAGTGGAGGCAATCGTGAGTGACGTCAGAAAGAAAGATGAAACTTCGTCACCAGATCAAGCTACCGCTCAACGTGAATTCCTAAAATACACCTTTTTCAAGGTTGATTCACAATGGAGACGCCTCGACGCCAATCAACGGAGACTCGGCATAGAGCAATTTGCTTCGCTCGTAGAGGATTTCGGAGAAGCTCATCTCATTAGATCATACTCTCTTGTAGGCATCCGTGGAGACACTGACTTTCTTCTTTGGAACATCAGCCGACACCTCGAAGAACTTCAATCATTCACTGCAGCTTTACTGAGATCAGAATTCGGGAAATATCTAGGTCTCCCTTATTCGTATCTAGCCATCACGCGAAAGTCGGAGTATTTAGGAGATCACGAACACGCTGGACAAGATGGACTGGCTTCCCAATCTCCCGGAATCTCCAGATACCTCTTTGTTTACCCTTTCATTAAGAAACGAGAATGGTACTTTCTGCCTCACGAACAACGAACGATAATAATGGCACAGCATTTCAAAATTGGACACAAATACCCGTCTGTAAGAATCCACACAGGATACTCCTTTGGCCTTGATGACCAAGAATTTGTTTTAGCTTTCGAGACAAATGAACCCGCAGATTTTGCAGAACTTGTAATGGAGTTACGAAGCAGCGAAGCAAGTCGATACACAGAGCTTGAAACGCCAATATTCACGTGTGTTCAGATGAGGATACGAGACATTTTAGACATGCTCGGTTAACCGCGTCTGTGATTGACTTGAAGGTCAAGAATTCTAAGATTCTCTACGAGAGAGCTGCAAAAACTCTTGTTGGTGGAGTTAACAGTCCCGTCCGCGCTTTCAAAGCTGTTGGAGGAACGCCCCTATTTATTCGAAGAGCTCATGGATCAAAGATCGAGGACGAGGACGGCAACTCTTACATTGACTTCGTTTGTTCATGGGGAGCGCTAATTCTTGGCTCAGCGTTCCCAAGAATCACGAAGACGCTGCACAGACATATACTGGGAGGAACAACTTATGGAGCTCCTACTAAGCTTGAAATCGAACTTGCTGAAATGATTACTAGCGCCATCCCTTCCATCCAGAGAATCCGCTTTGTTAATTCAGGTACTGAAGCGTCAATGTCTGCCCTGAGAGTTGCACGCGCTTTCACAAGGAGAAAGCGTATTCTGAAGTTCGAAGGCTGCTATCATGGCCATGCCGATTCGCTACTTGTGAAAGGTGGTTCGGGAATGGCAACATTTGGGGCACCCGATTCGGCGGGAGTTACTGAAGGAGCAATTGCCGATACTCTCGTTGCTCCCTACAACGACTTAGCAGCTGTCGACCGAATATTCGAGAAACAAGGAGAAGCAATTGCTGCGGTAATCGTCGAACCTGTTGCTGCAAATATGGGAGTTGTGCTGCCAAGAAACGGCTTTCTTGATGGTCTCCGCAGGCTTACCACTCAATATGGATCTTTGCTAGTCTTCGATGAGGTAATAACGGGATTCCGAGTGTCATACGGAGGAGCACAAGAGGCGTTCGGCATTCAGCCAGATCTGACTTGTCTCGGAAAAATAATAGGTGGGGGGCTTCCGGTTGGTGCGTATGGAGGGCGCGGAGACATAATGGGTCAAGTGGCTCCAATAGGGCCAGTCTATCAGGCAGGTACCCTATCAGGAAATCCCCTAACTATGGCCGCAGGTATCGCGACATTACGAGAACTGGAGAAGCGTAATTTCTATGAAAAGCTCGAGAAGAAATCTAAGGAGCTCCAGCATCGATTAGCAAGCGCGGCTGAAGAGGAAGGATGTAAACTGAGAATCAACCGAGTCGGCTCAATGTTAGGGTTGTTCTTCACAGACAGTGAAGTAGTTGATTACTCGTCAGCTAAATCGTCAGATGCAGGCAGCTACCGA
Organism: Bathyarchaeia archaeon; assembly: GCA_050012795.1. Taxonomy (GTDB): domain Archaea; phylum Thermoproteota; class Bathyarchaeia; order 40CM-2-53-6; family 40CM-2-53-6; genus FEN-987. Next base: position 44,932 of record JBEKGM010000001.1, read on the forward strand.
GTTTTCTTCCATTCAATGCTCAATCACGGCATCTACTTTCCCCCATCCGCCTTTGAGACAATCTTCGTTTCCGCCGCACACTCATTGACAGATATTGAATTGTGCGCTAAGGCTGCGAAAGGCGGATTCCGAAATGTTGTGACCAAGGGCGCCAACACTTGAATGACCGATTCATTAAGGCATGTCGAAGAGAGAGATCAGATGCTACTCCCGTATGGTTCATGCGTCAAGCTGGACGTTTTTTACCGGAATATAGGAAGATACGAGAGAAGCATAGTCTTATCGAGATTTGTAAGGATCCTGAATTATGCGCTGAGGTCTCAACACTACCAGTTGACATCCTGGGTGTTGATGCAGCTATACTATTTGCCGATATCATGCTTCCACTAGAAGGCATGGGCGTCAAATTCGACATTGCAGACGGAGTCGGACCAGTAATCCCGAGTTCACTGAGCGACTACGAACGTGTGGATTCATTGATGACTCTGGAGCCTGCCTCCGATGTTCCATTCGTAATGGAAGCAATTTCTGCGACAAAGAAGTTGCTAGACTCACGAGTACCATTGATCGGGTTCTGCGGTGCCCCGTTTACGTTGGCGAGTTATCTGATCGAAGGGCATGCCACAAGGGAATTCGTCAAAACCAAGAAACTAATGTACAAGAATCCTGAGACCTGGCGTCTGCTGATGGACAAGCTTTCAACTTCAATGGGAATATACTTGAGAGCGCAAGTCAACGCAGGTGTTGATGCCGTTCAAGTATTCGACAGTTGGGTCGGATGTCTTAGTCCCGAGGACTATCATAGGTATGTGCTTCCCTATTCACAGCGAGTCTTCAGCTATCTTAAGGACAGAGCGATCCCTCGAATTCATTTTGGCACGGGAACAGCCACAATGCTGGAGGAGATGAGGCAGGCTGGTGGCGATGTCTTCAGCATCGACTGGCGCATCCCAATCGACGTCGCGTGGCAGAAGCTAGGATATGATGTTGCCATTCAGGGAAACTTGGACCCGGTTGTGCTATTGGCTGAAAGCGATTTAATCAGGGCTAAAGCCGCTGATATCTTGACGCGAGTGGGAAACAGGTCGGGTCACATCTTCAATCTAGGCCACGGGGTTCTCCCAGAAACATCGCAAGAAAATGTCAGGCAACTTGTAGAGTTCGTTCATGAACATACGAAGTCTACAAGGGAGTAGAGGTTACCCTCGGCCTAGGACTCTGCTGCTTCTATAATGCCGCTGTGTCGGACTAACTCCTTGAACGGTCCTAAGGTCGTATCTGGCCTAATTGACACAGTTAGCAACCGGCTATTTCTGGAGCGTTAGTAGAATGATACTGCTAATGATCAGTGTGAATCCCACAATTGACTCGTAAGAACGCTTCTCCTGAAGGAAAAGGAAACCTAGTACCGCCGTAGTGATGTTAAACCGGACTGATCTTGGTCCTGTTACATTTTCGGGAGTAATGTTGAGTTTACACTTTGTAACCTTTATCTTCGCCGTCAAGGTCACAACTGTTGCGAATGCGACTTTTCCAGTCAGCAGTAGCCCTGTAATACTTGCAGTTCTTTCTCCCGTTCTGCTTATCCTGTCAGCTGTGATTGTTGTGGTGACTACCGGCAATCAGGGTGCCGTGACAGATGTTGATAATGCGCTTAAGTATCAGATTACCGCAACTGAGAGAGATGGAATTTGATCTTCCACTAATCACAATGATCGGATTACTGACTTAATCAGAACACAAATATCCCGAGCCACAAGCTACAGTTAAGATTGAAGGAAAATGCTTGATATAAAATTCGTCCGAGAACACATCGAAGAAGTAAAAGAGAATCTCAAGCGAAGAGGAGACCTAGACAAGATAGTGATGATAGATGGGCTAATCAGAGACGACAAGAATTGGCGCAACATACAGAACGAAGCGAATATGCTGCGCAATAAGAGAAACCGACTCACCGATGAAATCGGTAGACTTCGCAAGGGCGGCAAGGATACTTCCACTCTAGTCAAGGAGGCAGAGCAGATTCCTGATCAGATCAAGAAATTAGAGTCGGAAGCGTCAGAAATTGAGGGTAGGGTCACGGATCTCCTAATGCGATTGCCAAACATCATGCATGAAACCGTCCCATTCGGCACCGATGAAAATGACAACGTAGAAGTGAAAAAGTGGGGGAAGCAACCCCAATTCACTTTTCCCCCCAAGGACCATATTGACTTAGCGACGGGACTAAAGCTAATAGATCTTGAGCGTGCGGCAAAAGTGGCAGGTGCGCGCTTCTACTATTTGAGAGGTGACTTGGTCAAGCTGAATTATGCAGTGCTTAAGTTTGCCCTTGACTTCATTGCAAAGAAGGGATTCACGCTCATTCAGCCGCCGTACTTCCTTAGGCGCGATGCGATTGGGGGAGCGGTTGCATTGTCAGATTTCGAGGACGTGATTTACAAAATTCAGGACGAAGATCTCTATCTGATTCCAACATCGGAGCATGCGCTCCTTGCGCAACATATGGGTGAGATCCTCGACGGAAAGACGCTCCCCCTACGGTACAGCGGAATTAGTCCTTGTTTCAGGAAGGAAGCTGGGGCTCACGGCAGAGACACAAAGGGGATCTTCCGTATACATCAATTTGAAAAGGTTGAACAGTTCGTATTCTCTAAACCCGAAGATTCTTGGGCGGAGCATGAGAAGATGATTCAAAATGCTGAAGAATTGTTCCAGCTTCTCAACTTACCCTATAGAATCGTCAACGTCTGCACGGGCGACCTGGGAACTGTTGCGGCAAAGAAGTACGATCTTGAAGTCTGGCTTCCAGGACAAGGAAAGTACAGGGAGCTTGTTTCATGCAGCAATTGCACGACATATCAAGCCGTAAGGTCTAAGATCCGATTCAGGGACAAGCCTGATGAACCTACCAAGTGGGTACATACTCTCAATAGCACACTTGTCGCCTCCGAGAGAGCACTAATAGCGATCATGGAGAATTATCAAACTGAAGAGGGGTCCGTCTTAATCCCTCAAGTGCTGCAACCATATATGGGTGGAGCTACTTCACTCAAGCCTGCGAGTTGAACCTGTAAAGAGTTGTTACAGCGAAACCAAACTATTCACGAAGTCTGTCACGCGCAAGCGCTCCATCCGCACTCTAGACATGTGTGACAGCCCTCTTGGTATACTACCTGAGTTTGACATTGTGGACATAGTTTGACTTCTTCGACGCCCCGTTGAGTTCCCACGAGGGGCATGGCAAGAATTTGTGGGCCGCGTAGTGGTTGAGGATCGGTAGCATCCAAGTTAGCGGAGGGATTTTCCTTCTTCTTGGTCGGAGCTACGAGGACCTGTCCTTTGATGGATGTATCTCTGAACACGGTTACGTCCTTGCAGCCTAGTTTGTATGCGAGAAGATATGAAGCCCGCATATCTTCAACTGTGGCATTTGCCGGAAAGTTGTTCGTTTTTGAAATCGACGAGTCGGTCCATTTTTGGAAAGCGGCCAGAGCTCTAACGTGATCTTCGGGCCGTATATCCATCGCTGTAACGTAAACTCGTTTGAGATCATTAGGTATGTAGCTTATCCTCTGTATTGATCCTCCGTGATCGTTCACATCTCGCAGCAAGTCGTCCCCAAAGAGTCCCTCCTCAGTCATCACTCGCTCGAACACGGGATCAATGTAATAGAAGCTGCCCACCTTAACATGTTTCTCGAAGACGAGCGAGTAGACTGGTTCGATTCCGCTGCTACAGCCAGCAATCATTGAAATGCTGCCAGTAGGTGCAATGACAGTTGTGTAGCCGTTTCGTATTCCATGCTGCTTTACCATCTCACTAATCTTATTCCAATCAAAATGCCACGATTTCTTATCTTTGAATCCTGCAAAAGGAAGTTGTCCGTCAGGGTAGAAACTCTTGTTATAGTAAGGTAGGGGTCCTCTTTGTTTGGCCAACTCTAAAGATGCTATTTTGGAATGGTAATTTACGAATTCCATGAGTTCCTCCATGAATTTTCTGCCTTCGTCGCTGTTGTATCCCATCCTGAGCTCGTAAAGGAGATCTGCTAAACCCATTACTCCCAAGCCAATTTTGCGAGTGGCAAGCGTCATATCCTCGATTGATTTGAGCGGAAAGTTGTTCACGTCGATTACATTGTCTAGGAATTTGGAAGCTGCGTAAACTGCTTCTCTCAGTCCGTCCCAATCGTACGTAACTTTCCCCCTTCCATCCCTTTTCAGAAAGGCCCACACGTTCACGCTGCCAAGGTTACAAGATTCGTTGGGGTAGAGAAGGACTTCCCCGCAGGGATTGGTGGTCACGATTGGGCCAAGGTACTTAATGAAGGGATTATATTCATTCACGTGATCGAAGAAGATGACGCCTGGCTCTGCACTTTCCCATGCTTGGTATACTATCATGTCGAATAGCAGTCGCGGGTTGACTTCGCGCACGGCTTTCCCAGTTCGCGGATTAATCAGCGGGTATGGTTTGTTCTTGTAGTAGCTTTCCCAGAAATCTGGCATAAGGAGAACTGATATGTTGAAGTTTCGGAGCGCTTTGTTTCCTTTCTTTGCGGTGATAAACTTCTCTATGTCTGGATGGTTACTGTTTAGAATGCCCATATTTGCGCCGCGTCTGATTCCTCCCTGTTTGATGACGTCTGTCATTGTGTCGAAAAGCATCATGAAGCTGATTGGTCCAGACGCAACGCCTGACGTCGAGCTTACGTAATCGCCTTCAGGTCTCAATTTGGAGAAGTTATATCCCATTCCTCCTCCTGCTTTGAATACGACGGCTGTCTCCTTGAGCGTCTCCATGATGCTCTCTATGGAGTCATCTATGTCCAAGACGAAACATGCTGAACCCATTCCGAGGACGTTACCGAAGTTTGCTATCGCTGGCGTGTTGGGCATGAACTTTCTTGAGATCAGTAAATTGTAGAACGTATCTATGTTACTGGCAAGCTTGCTAAATTGACCTGACTTGAGCATTTCAAGTAATCTTGACCACGTGACTTTCATCGTTCCTTCACGATTGAACCTATCATACATGCGCTTCAATGCACTGAGGTGATATTGATTCAGTCTGTAATTTCCGATGGATACTCTCTCGTGATGTTCTGTCGGACTAAACTCTTCTGATTCATGAGTGTTCTGTTTCTTGTTGATATCGTAAATCTCAGAATCATAAAGCAAGTCGGGTAAAGAGGCGTGGACTGCTATTCTGACGAATAGTTGTTTCGGTGTCTCAATTAGTTTTCCTGTTTCATCTTTCTTCAGGTATCTTGCTTTGAGAACTTTTAGAGCGTTGAGATCAAACATCTTGTCAACTTCATCGATTGCCTCTTTCTCGAGAACTCGTTGCTTCTCTTTTCGAATCTCAGCGCGCTTCTGTCGATAGATTATGTAGTGTTTTGCGACTTTCGCCTGTTCATTCTCAACCAGAACGCGTTCAACAACATCTTGTGCATCTTCGACGGCAGGTATTGCTTCAGCTCCATATTTCTCATTGAGAATTTCGACTACGCGATTGGACAGGTTTTCGGCTAGGGTGTGATTCCTTCCACCGGTTGCAGTTATTGCCCTGTAGATTGCGTTGGTTATTTTCTCCTTATCAAATGGGACTATTCGCCCATCACGTTTTCTTATCTGTGTGAGTTTCAGCGCTGAAGCTTCATCATGAGTCATGACTCGATCACCGAGAACAACACGGAACCGAACCTAAACCTGTCTTATGCTATTAAGTCTATGATCGTGTACCGATATGTCGAGGATTTTATACTAAGTCAATTGTCTGTGTGCAACGCGCAGGGGCATTGACAATGCTATGCTGTTAAGGGACTGCATGCCCATGATCAACCGCCATATTCCAGACCGGAACAGCAATGGGCGGGTAACGCAAGTATAGTTGTTTGTACTGAGTTGAACTCGCGGTCGCCATTCGCGTCGTTCGTTACTGTCAGAAGAACCGGCTAGTACACGGTTCGTGGCAATCGCAAGTTTCCTACTCAAGACTAGGTAGACGACTAGCGGGGTTATTGATACTTCAATGGATCATCCATCTCTAGCTGTTTGAACGCGTCGAGGCGATTTTGGCAGCCTCGACATTTTCCGCAGGGGATCTGAACGTCTTCGTAGCAGCTCCAGGTGATGCCAAGGGGGACTTCTAATTCGAGGGCGAGCTTGAGCACTTCGACTTTTCTGCGATTGATCAGGGGATTGACTATTCTGATCGGTCTTCCATCCACGTCTGCTCGAGTTCCGATCTCGAGCAGATCATTCATTTTCTGGATGAAGCCTGGAGTTGCATCAGGGAGTTCTCTTGTGTCGTCAGCGTTGGAGCCGAAGACTATTGTATCGATCTCAAGTGCTTCTGCGTAGGCAGTCGCTACTCCGTAGAAGATCGTGTTCCTTGCGGGCACGTATGCCGAAGTTACGTTGTTTGACTGTTTGGGATGGTATCGGGCTTGAATGTCCTTGTAAAAGGGGAGTGATACGGTGAGATGTTCCTTCACCTTGGCTACAGCCGCCAGCGAAGCGGACGCATTAGCTTCCTGGAAGCTTGCTTGAGCGTACAGTATATTCATTGAGTAGACTCGTGGTGTCTGCTTCAGCGCCCAGTAAAGGGCGGTAGCAGAGTCAATTCCGCCCGACAGTAGAACTAGAGCGCCATTCAAACTTAATCAACCGTCAGTATCTCTTGCAATGCATTAAGCTGCTATGCCCACACAGGCCTTCATGTTGCTGTTCCAGAATATTCATCTGGATGCTGGCCGCTATCCCTGCAATGATACCCGTTCCGGAACGTTTCGAAACCTGTTTCGAAACTGCGAGATGTTACTCGTTTCGGAATGTTCTGAAACTTTCGGAACATGCTGAATAAACAGATACAGGAGGAGGGGACGGTGGGACTGGGTTACAAGACCAGTCGTGGAGTTAATGTGCCTTCATGAAGGAGGCGATAGATTCTTTCCTGCACTGAGGGCAGATCTTCAGGTGGTAGCGATCGTTAGGCAGTGACTGGTGGCACCACTCACACCTTCGGATCTTAGGGGTCTCCATCTCCGGGATCTCTTCAAACAGCAGCTTTTCGAGGTCTTCAACCAAACTTGATTCATCTCATTTCTTTGATTGCCTTGCTTGCCCCGCAAACCAGGCAATCAGGTAATACAAGTTAAGGAATGTAAAAAGAATTAACAAGGTTTATAAGAAACATATGTAATCAATGTAATCTTGATATCAAGTTAAGCCCTGTAATGTTGTGTGTTGAATATCATGACTAACAATGCTGTCTTGATTCGCGGGTTGGATCGGGATCTCTACAACACCGTGATTTCAAAGGCCAAGCAGCAGGGTAAGAATGTGGCGGAGTTGGTGAATGAGGCGCTGCGGCAGTATGTGAGTGCATCTCCTTCGGAGAGTCATGATGTGTTTGACACGAAGAAGCTGGTTATCGCAGGTTCCGTGCTGTTGTCCAAATCAGACATCTTAGGTCTTCACCAGGAGTTGGGTAACTTCCACTTGGAGAACAGCGGCGACCTCACACTCGACAAGGATGTTGATCGCGAAGCATTCTCGAAGATTGATCGGATTAACAACACTGGTAAGCTTCGGGTACCTAGCGACGTACATCACTTCGCACTCCTAAAGGCAGGGCACGTACGCGGAGAAGTAGAGAAGTACTAGGGTGAGCCATCAGATATTGCAGTGTTTGTAGCTGATTTTCAGCCTTTCACACGCCCCGCTTTTCAGGCTACGACAAATCAATTTTCAACCATCCCGAGTGACGATTACTGATGCGTTCATGTAGGTGCCTTTCTCGTGGAATCTCCATCAAGGCAGAGGACGATGGGCAAGGGATGAACTGTGCCATGCAAGGTTTCAACCGCTCGCCCTCGCAGGTCAGCGAAGCGTGGACTGTACAAGTGGACTTGTAAAACGGAGGCGGGTCGGTGGCGATCAAAGTTCTAGTAGTGGATAGTCGCAAAGTAAGCGTTTCTCAAACTGAAAGTCGCTCTCTGCGCCTATCCATTTGGGTGCGCTATGAATCTAGACGGGTATTCAAGCCTAGGATAACTTGTTACGGATCATCCTATACAGTCTGGACCCCGAATTTTCCTGTCTCCCACAACTCGATCTCAACTCGGCCCTTGAAACTACTAGAGAGGTGATCTTGTATCTGCTTGGCCAGACGTTCGCAGGTCATATTTCCAATGTCACGATGATCGTACTTCTCGTCGATCAGTCCGTCCACGGTCTTCTTGATTTCTTCGAAATCCAGCCACTCACTGCTCTTACCGTACACTTTTGCTAGCAGCATGTAATTGTGTCCATGCATTCGCCCACATTTGGGATGACCTGAGATGATGTGCGCGGCTGCAAATTCACGTTTGTATAACCTTGCGATATCAGCTTCTGCCATTTCTACATCGGCTTCCGTAACATGTCAAAGAATTCGTTTCGGGTCTCAGATTTTTCAAACTGGCCCCTAAGCTCTGACGTAACAATATCTGCAGCGCTCTTGACGCCCCTCATCTGCATACACAAGTGCCTTGCTTGCACGACTACGGCGACTCCTAAAGGATGCAAATTCTCATTCAACGCATCCGCAATCTGTTTAGTCATCCGCTCTTGGAGTTGAAGTCTCTTACTGAAGCAGTCAACGAGTCTCGCGAGTTTTGAAATGCCAACCACGGCCCTTGACGGGATATAGCCAATGTGCACCTTACCATAAAACGGCAGGAGATGGTGCTCGCACAGGCTAAAGAAGTCGATTTCCTTAGCAATGACCATCCCAGTAACCTCATTCCACTCTCTTGACAGAAGCTCCTTAGGGTTCATCGCATAGCCCTCAGTAAGCTCAGCATACATGTCAGCCACCCGCCGCGGCGTGTCAATAAGCCCTTCTCGCCTTGGATCCTCACCCATTACCTCCAGAAACTCTCTGGTCAACGTTCGCATTCTATTCTTATCCATCAATCGCACAATCCTAGCAGGCAATAGATCCTGCGGTGACTCGAAAGCAATAAGCACTTTCCTTATAGAAGCTTGGCGATGTCCAAATGTCCATTATGGCGAAATCAATCGAGCCCCTTCCTCGTTCCTTTTACAATAGAGGAACCGTAACTACGGCAAGAGCACTTCTCAACAAGCATCTTGTAAGGGTAATTGGACGTACAATACTGATAGGGAGGATAGTGGAAGTCGAAGCGTACGGCGGACGGAATGATCCTGCGAGTCACGCATACCGCGGCGCAACACCAAGGAATAAGCCTATGTTCGGTGAGCCAGGCCACGCATACATCTATTTCACGTACGGCAACCACTATTGCCTAAACGTTACCACACAGCGAGTCGGCGTACCCGGCGCAGTTCTCATTCGCGCAATCGAACCGTTGAAAGGCTTGGGCATGATGAAGCGATTCCGCCCAGGCGTACCGAACCTACAGCTAAGTAATGGCCCAGGCAAACTGACCAAAGCACTTGCAATAGACAGGTCACTTAACGAAGCCGATTTGACAAGACACGGTCTGTTGTATATCGGAAAAGCAAGTAGCGAACTCCTGTTCACGACCAAACGGTCGCCTAGAATAGGCATCACTTTGGGCATTGAACGTTTGTGGCGATTCTACATTGAATCCAGCCAATACGTCTCAAGAGATGTGTCTGGCAATCGTCGAACCCACCGCCAATATCGATGAAAACTCAGCCCTAGGACCATTAAGGTTCACGTGTCATGATACAAGATACTTCAATGCGTAATGGAGGTTTCTCATACGAAGCCTAAAGCTGAACTTGCTTTTCCCCGTGCGCGCCCTGAATCCTACAGGGGTTTCAACAACACGTAACCTCTCCTTCAGGCTCCTCACGAACAGCTCCAATTCAATCTCAAAACCCACAGATTGAATCTTAGGATAAATCCGACTCACAGCCTCTCGAGTAAACAACCAGTATCCAGTTTGAACGTCTGTGAATAGACGACGAAACTTCGCTCCCAGCAAGAACGACACAGTCAGATTCGAAGCAACACTCAACGCAGGCATTGCACCCTTATCTCTCTTTCCTCGAGTACGCGAACCCAAGACGACGTCCGCCAGCCCAGACTTGACAATAGAGATCATCCCCAAAAGATCAGCAGGGACATTGGTTGCGTCTCCATCAATTATAGCTAAGAACTCTGATTTTCCTTCAAGGAACAGTCTCATCCCAGTCCTGACCCCGCATCCTTTCCCTCTTCCAAAATCCTGCAAAACCACCCGAACACCCATGGAAACAGCCACCTCCCTCGTTCTATCAACACTGAACCCGTCCACAGTCAGGATATCAGTAAAGCCACTAGCACGGGACTCCTGTACCAATTGCTGGATCGCTTCTTCTTCATTCAGGGTTGGAATCAAGAGCAAAACGTCAGAGCAGATAGATGGATACGTAGAGGTGTTAGCGTTCACGTCGATAACCTGACCATAACCGGTTCCGTTCCCCATAACCGTCATATCCTAACTTTGTTCTCTAATGGTGATTTTCTATACACTGCACCCTAGTAACAGGTTCACGTCACGTTTAGACTCTAACACACTTTAATCATGCGGGCGCAGCTGAGGCCTGTTGTGCCACTCATGCTGAGTCAATTCGTTTCGAAGGAGTATCGTGTTATCTGCTAGCTGTTGTTATCCCGACGTCTCGAACAAGGACGTACGGTGTGAGAGTTGGAGTGGGAACTTCCCACCATCTGATCCACTGTCTCTCTTTTGAGAGTGCTTCAATGGATTGGAGAATCCTGATCATGTTATCGCTTACCCTCAATCCTTTCACGGGATTTCCGAGCTTTCCGTCTCTGATCTCAAATACGCCGTCGCGACATAATGTTGAGAAGTCGCCTGTCTGATAATTCTGGAATCGTGTGTACCAGTTGTTCGTAATGTACACGCCCGATCCGGCTCGGTCGAGAAGATCTCCGAATTGCTGTTCGCCCGGCTCGACAATTAGGTTTCTTGGGGCAGGCACCATTCCTGCTACACCTCCTTCAAATTGGGCGCTTCCTGTAAGCTGAGCATTATGCTTCGCTGCCGTGTACGAAGTGTGAAGATAACTTTCCAGCGTTCCTTTTGCGATCAAATGTATTTCGCCGGTCGGGAAGCCTTCATCATCGAGCGATATTGATCCTGGACCATTCGGAAGTCTGCCGTTGTCGTACAGTGAGAACTTCTCTGAGGCAACTCTCTTACCTAAGGCGTCTTGGAAGAATGATAACCCAAGGTCGACTGTATAAGCAGAGGCGGAGTCAGCTACTCGGTCGACTAAGTCAGCGAATATTGCCGGCCCGAACACTACATTGTATTTTCCAGGCACACCTGCCTTAGCTCCTCGTGCCCTCCTTGCAATGCTTCCAGCCGTCACTCCAGCCTCTGCAGGGTGAAATCTGTTGAAATTAGTAGCTATTGATATTCCCTGACCCGTAGCATCCTCAGCGAAGGCACGCACAGTGATCTCGATTTCCGTCCCCCGGCTCGAGCCTTCTGCACCCGCGGAAGTGAGTACGAAATGTTCCCAGCTGCCTGAGATGACAACGCCCGAGACTCGCTCCGCACCCTCTTTCCTCGCGGAATTTATTGCAACTTCCGCGGCGTCAACCAGTCCCGTATCGATTTCGGTTAATCTCTTGTCATAGATTCCTTCTATTTCCTGATAATTGAATGGTCCTTTAGGAAGGTCAAAATCCACATCTCCGCGTGGTATGACTTTCATCGAGTCAACTAACTCTCTGGCGACGCTCTCGAATTCTACGCCTTCCTGTTCCTCAATCCTGCATGCGGCCCGTTTCCCATTTGACGCCAAGTAAGCGGTCGGTACTTCGTTCTGCCAACTGTTGACTACTGTGACCGAATTGTTGCTGAACCTGACCATCTGATCACGGGATCGCGTGAATCCCACAGCAACTGACGCCACACCGAGCTTCTTGCATGCCGACAGGATTCTGTTCATCGTCTCATAGGGGTCCAAACATTCATCCTCCCAGGCGAATCTTGTGAACTCTGATTGGTGGTCCACCTGTCCAAACGGGCGCTCCTTGTTGCGGATCACCTTTGCCACAGGTCGCTCCAGAGTACTCTACTTCCTTGCCCACTGCATCCACGCTTCCGTAAAGCCTCGGCGTCGTGACCTCGAGTATTGGATTTCTGACGGGTGTCCCAATCTTCCCATTTTCAATAGTGTATGCTTCAAGGCCTACGTATCGTTGATTGTAGCGACGATCGTCAATATTCCATTCCATGAAACTCTTCATGTAAACTCCGCACTTGACGTCCTCAACTAATTCGTCGAGAGTGTAATCCCCAGGTTTCATGAACGTGTTGGCCATTCGAATTATGGGTTCACGATCGTACGCCACGGATCTTGCGGCGGCATTGCTTGACACTCCGAATTCCGCTGCTGTCTCACGATTATGCAAAAGGTCGGAGATTATCCCATCCTTAATGAGCGTTCTTGGCCCTGCTTTCACTCCTTCGTCATCATACATGTAGAAACCGTAGGAATTCGGTAGGGTGGGGTCATCGATTATTGTCACGTGCTCAGAGCCTATTCTCTTGCCAATCATTTCGCGTGTAACGTATGACTCCCCTGCCTGGGCTCCTTCTCTTCCGAGTATCCTGTCAGCTTCCTGAGGGTGTCCACATGATTCATGACAGATGATGCCAGTTACCTCTGACCCTAGAACCAAATCGATTTCACCTCTGGGGGGTTGTATTCCATTGCGGAGCATTCTCCCAAGCATTCTAGCTTCACCAGCAGCAATCGCGGGTGCGTTCCATTCCTTCACTGCTTCCCACCCACGGGTTTGCGCCTCGTGACGCATACGCTGGATTGATCCCTTTCCTTTCTCTTCACCAGTAAGGATGAAAAACAAGCTGATTCTTGGTACGATCCCGTGGATCTTCGATCCTTCACTGTTGAGGTAGAATTTCTCCGTTAACTCATCATCGAGGACCAAAATTCGCGAAGGTAACGAAACATTTACCTGTTCGAAACTCAGCGCTCTCTCAATTGAGAATAGTTCATCGAATTTCTCTTCGATTGACACACGTTGGATGTCAATTGTCATTCTTGCCTCCCATTTGTCTTCACAACTTTTCTCAGGTGCAAGTTTCGAAGGTGCTGAAATGAGTCTGGCCGCGGCTTTAGCTATCTTCACAGCGGTCTCTGCTGACGTGCGAATTTGTGTTGATTCAAGGCTGTTTGTGGATGCGAAGCCCATTGACCCGTCTACTATGACTCGGATGCCTATGCCCAATCTTCTTGTTGTTGTAACTGGTTCTGCTTTGCCATTGTTTAGTGTTAGCGTGTGCCCAACGTCGCGTTGGGCTCTTGCTTCGACGTAATCAGCGCCGGATTGTAGAGCTTGTTCAACGGCAAGACGCGTTTCGTCTTCCATGGTTGTAAGCCAAATCGACAGTTTTCAACAGCTAATTAAGAGTAACTGCGCGTTTGAAAGAAAACAAGAGAGAGAAAAAAATTAGGGATTGTTCGCAACCGAAGATGGCCATTTACGTCTAGTATTGGTCGCGTCCGCGGCCTCTGCCGCCGCCATATCCTCTTCCGCGGCCTCTACCGTAGCCACCGCCGCCACCGCCGTAGCCGCCGCTTCTGCCGCCATAGCCGCCTCCGCCACCTCGGCCACCATAACCTCCGCCACCTCTACCGTAGCCACCCCCACCACCAAAGCGTCTTCCGCCTCCGTAAGGTCTGTATGGGCGTTCTTCTTCGACGACTTTGTCGGAGAGGTTGTTCTGAGTGTTGACGTCGCCAAGAGCTGCTTCTGCTGGTTCAAGACTGCCGTAGCGGCCAATGTTTAGCCGCATTGATCCTTTGAATGGGCGAACATAACCGTTCTTGACCATTACACTGTCGCCTTCGTTTACTTTGTCGATGTTCTCGTCCCATAGGGTCATGTAAATTGCGCCGGTTTCGTCTCCGACGAGGGCGTCCAAGACGCGATGGGTTGTACCGTCTTGTCGGGACACCGTCTCCCGAGCTTCACCCTTTTGCACGATCTTTACGGTCGTATTCACTTGTTTCGAGTAGGGCTGGAGGTCGCTGACTTTTACGATAGGTGCCGGGGCACCACTAGGCTGTCTTTCTTCCTCTGACATTTTCAAGTCTACTTCTTTTCAAACGGTAAGTCAACAACGAAGATGCGGAGTCTTAAGGGTTATGATAAGAGCAGGCAGTCTGCCGTACTAGGTGCATCAAGCGCCCTCTTGCGGGATGCTATCTGTTGCAATGCTAGAGATATCGAGTTAGTCGATCAACATTTTCGACTATAAATTCAGGTTTAATCGGCGAATGAGTGATTGAAGCTTCATTTTCTACTCCACTAAGTACTAGTATCGTGTGGATTCCAACCTTCTTTGCGCCGAGCAGGTCTGTTTCGATTTGGTCACCGATCATAACCGTATTTTCGGCCTTCTCATTCGCGCGTTTAAGCGCGAAGTTGAACATACGCGAGGATGGCTTGCCGATCATTGTTGCCTTCTTATGTGATCCATACTCCAGCGCTTTGATGATAGGGCCCGCTGAAAGTGCAGGACCATGATCACTCATAAAGACTGCTCCACCGTAACTCCCAATCAGTGCCGAAGTATTTCTAAGAAATCGAAGGGCAAGGTCCAATTTGCGATAACTTAGACCTCTGTCGAAACCAACAACAACGACGTCAGGATTTGACTCTGAAAATTCGTGACCCGCTGCTTGAAGCTCATGTAGGAGACCGTTTTCGCCAACCAAGAAGAAGCTTACTGGCCGACGATATCTCTGAGTTAAGTATAGGGCTGTAAGATAACTTGAAGTTAGGATATCGTCAAGATCAAAATTGAATCCGAGATGCACAAGATTCTGATGAATTTCTTCTCGGCTGTGTGTCGAATCGTTCGTTAGAACCAGTGCTTTTCTTCCAGATGATTTTATGCGTGCAATGACCTCTCTGCCAGCGAGATATCGCGGAGTTTCTTTACCGATCGAAAGAACACCATCCATGTCAAATAGGAATAGTCTCATTTTGCTAAGTTTCATTTGTCAAATACTCACATTGGTGATTGTCGTTCACACGAGTCTTGCCAAGTCGACTTCAGTTCTTTGTAATCAATCGGGTAGTGGCTAAAAGACCGCGCTGGGCAGATTTTGCGATTTGGGGAACGCCGATCAAGTCTTCGAATATTAGTAGAACTCGCGACAGAATAGCGAACGCTAAGGCTAGTCTGATATCAACTCCTAACAGTACGAAAATTCCTACAATGACTCCTTCTTGGAAACCTATCCCTGATGGAGTAAGCGGAACGAAACCAAATGCTGTGATCAGTGGATGAAGGAGAAAAAATCCTAACCATCCAATATTAGTTATCCCAAGCGATAATCCGATGAAAAACCATTCAAACCCTTTCAGTATCCAGGAGAATAAGGTGATTACGGCAATTTCGGGTATTGCTCCACGAGTTTTCATAGCATTTCTCCCGAACTCGTCTAGTTTCGCAACAATCCGACCCGTGAATTTTACGAAGAATCTTGAAGTCGCAATTCGCCTAAACAAGTCAGCAGTTCTCGGAAACCAGATTATTGCAGCTAACATGAATCCGCCGAGTAGCATGAGTCCGATGCCGATTGCGGCAAGGGCAAATATGTCCTGAGTCAAATGTGTCCGGTACAAGAGGAATACCAACGCACCTGCACCGCCGAGCACCTTCACGAGGAATTCGATTGATTGTATACCGAAAATGCATGAAAGACTCGCAGACGGGTCGATGTTCTGATTCATGAGATAAACTGGTGTAAGCATGTATCCTGCTCGCCCAGGAGTAACATCGCTACTTAGCATTCCTGCATACTGAGGCAGAATCGTCTTCTTGAAAGTCGCTTTGATACCTTGACGCCCAAGTACTCTAATGATTCTTATTGTGAACAGTACGTTGATCAGAAAATAGGCGATGAACGCGAATAGTAGATAGAACGGGTTGGTTTTGGTAATGATGAGAATTAGGGTGTTGACTCCTGCGTACCAGACTAGCGCTCCAAGTATGGCGATCATTAGCAGTATTTGGAGCACGAGACGCAGCCTACTGCGTGGCAGTTGGAATTTACGTCACCATGTTGGCCACAACTTACGGCGCTATATCTCTCTTATGCACCAGTCTTGATCGTGTTACAGCTCTGATAATTCTAGAGTCTTAAGAGAAGCCGATCAGGTATCGTCGGGGAGACAGATCGGCTCTTTCAGAATATTCCCTGATTACGTGCCTGTCATGTAGAAACTGAAAGGAGCATTGTACTGTGAGATGGTAAAGTTGGCTGCTCGAGGATAGTTGACTAGAGGATTGTTCTGAGCATAGCTATCGTGGGGAAAGTTGATCTGAGGAAATCCAAGTGAGTATGACGCCGGGTAGGAGTAGCTGTAGTATGCATAGTCGTAGAGGAATTGTCCGCCGTACGTGCCTGTGTACGTGTAGTGGTAGATCGTCCCATACGCCTGAAGGGCAAGTGTACAAAGCCAATAGACGCCCGGAGTGGTAATGGTAAGATAATCAGACGGTGCCAGCTGCCACGTCTCCCAAGCGGGACCAAAACTTGCTGTTACCAGAAAACAATATCCGTTCTGAGTAGCGGCAACAAGAGACTGGCCCAGAGGGCCATTCCCGTTGTTTCCGTCTGCATATATTCCGAACTTAAGGCATTGACTCCCGTCGGATCCAGTATACTGCACGTACAACGAGACTGATTGCATGACAGTCGGATGCGTCACGGTGATCTTAGTCAACGCAACGACATATTGTTGGATAAGTGTACTGGCCAACGGCTCAACGTTTGTGTCTCCGTAATTATTTGACGCGGACACTGCGGCAGATTGCGACGCGAGCAACGTAACTGCTGCGAGAAGAAGCAGCACTGCGACGCTGCGTCTTCTCAACTTTCTTCCATCCATTAGCGTATCGTTTGAAATATTCTACTCGCCTAGATATAGGGATTAACATTAAAACCGAAATATCTTCCCTAACATTAACCAACTTAACATTAAACAACGATTTGCTGTTCAACCATCATCCACGGTTGACAAAATCGTCAACGTTTTTGTGTTGATCTCTAAAATAGCCACTCGTCCAGAATGTTCCACCAGCCTACTCCATGGAACGACTGGACATGTCCGAGCACTATTCGGCCGATCAAATCCAAGTATTGGATGACTTGGAGGCTGTACGAAAGAGGCCTGCCATGTACATTGGCAGCACCGATCTTCGCGGTCTTCATCACCTTGTGTTCGAGGTCGTTGACAACTCGATCGACGAAGCTCTTGTCGGATTCTGTAAGAACGTCAAAGTAACGCTCAATCAGGATGGATCAGTTACCGTCAGCGACGACGGTCGAGGTATTCCTGTGGAAAAACATCTTCAAACTGGCAGATCCGCGCTAGAGGTTGTCATGACCATGCTGCATGCCGGAGGAAAGTTTGATCACAAGGCCTATCGGGTTTCAGGAGGCCTCCACGGTATCGGCGTGTCAGCAGTCAACGCTCTCAGCGAATGGCTTGTGACTGAAGTACATTTGAAGGGGCGTTCGTTCAGACAGCGGTATGAGCGAGGAGTTCCTGTAACCCCTGTCGAGGAAATAGGCACGAGTAACGATCATGGAACCATAGTAACCTTCAAACCGGATGCTCAAATTTTCGAAGACACGAATTTTGATAGCAAGATCATCGCGGCTCGACTTAGAGAACTTGCTTTCCTCACGGATGGACTCGCCATTACTTTCACGGATGCGAGAGTGAATCCGCCCAAGACTCGCAACTTCAAATACCAAGGAGGAATCAAAGAATTCATAACATATCTCAACGAATCGAAGAATACTCTCCACGACGATATTGTCCTTGTTTCAGGAACTAAGACAGACGTCCAAGTCGACTGTGCATTTCAATATACGGATGACAATTCCTGGAGTATCCATACATTCGCAAACAACATCAACACGCGCGAAGGCGGAACGCATCTCGTCGGTTTGAAGGCCGCGTTGACACGCGCAATCAACGACTATGCCTCCGGACACAAACTTATCGACGAAGCGAAATTGAGAATCCAAGGTGATGACGTACGTGAAGGCCTGACGGCGGTCCTGAGTATCAGACTCCCAAATCCGCAATTTGAAGGTCAAACAAAAGGTAGACTTGGAAACAGCGAAATCAGAGGAATCGTTGAATCAGTCCTCTACGACGGGTTGAAAACGTACTTTTCAGAGCAACCAACCGTCGCCAAAGCCATTGTGCAAAGGACAGCGGAGACCGCAACGGCAAGAGTCGCAGCCAGAGCAGCCAAAGAACTCGTGCGGAAGAAAGGGTCACTAGAAAGCGTAACGCTTCCAGGAAAACTGGCTGACTGCCAAATTCATGATCCGGAGAAAACGGAGCTCTTCATAGTAGAAGGAGATTCAGCGGGTGGAAGTGCCAAACAAGCACGAGATAGACGAACGCAAGCAATTCTACCATTGCGCGGAAAGATACTGAATGTTGAGAAACACGGATTCAGTCGCATTCTCGATAACAACGAGATACGTGCGCTTGTAACTGCAATTGGATCGGGCATCGGGGACGATTTCAACGCAAACGGTGTACGGTATTCCAAAATCGTTCTTCTAACAGATGCCGACGTTGACGGCGCTCATATCCGAACACTGCTTCTGACCTTCCTTTATCGGCACATGCCACAACTCATCGAAGCAGGCAAAGTCTACATCGCCCAGCCGCCGCTTTACCGTATCCGTAAAGGCGACAGAGTATTCAACGCCATGAACGAAAAAGAACGAAAACGGATTATCGAACAAGAACTCAAAGGTAAAGCCGACCTAGTTCAGAGATTCAAAGGACTAGGAGAGATGAATCCTAGCGAATTATGGGAAACAACAATGAACCCTCTCTCCCGCTCTCTCCTCAACGTCACAATCGACGATGCAGCTGAAGCCGACAAAGTATTTTCCACATTGATGGGAGATATCGTCGAACCCAGACGACAATTCATCCAAGAAAATGCTGACGAAGTGGACTGGCTCGATATTTGAGGATTAAACCTTGAGCAGTCCTGAGCGAATCAAACCAGTCGCCATAGAGACAGAGATGCGGCGATCCTACATCAAATATGCCATGAGCGTTATCGTCGGACGTGCACTTCCCGACGTTAGAGACGGCCTCAAGCCCGTCCAGCGCCGTATATTATTCGCACTTCAAGGACTCGGCTTATCCTCCAAGAGTCAACACAAGAAGTCGGCAAGGATTGTTGGAGAAGTGCTCGGAAAGTACCATCCTCACGGCGAGACTGCTGTCTACGACGCACTAGTCAGAATGGCACAAGACTTCACCATGCGCTACCCGCTCATAGCCGGTCAGGGAAACTTTGGAAGCATAGATGGCGACTCCCCTGCCGCTATTCGATACACGGAGACCAGACTCACGAAGCTTGCGGAGGAGATGCTTGAGGAACTCGAGAAGGACTCCGTTGACACAATGCCAAACTTCGATGATTCGTTGCAAGAACCGGTAGTTCTGCCAGCAAGATTCCCAAACTTGCTTGTTAACGGCGCTTCAGGCATAGCAGTAGGAATGAGCTGCAGCATTCCTCCACATAATATGAGAGAAGTCATAGATGCACTCGTATACTTAATTGACCATCCTACTGCCAAAATTGAAAATCTTCTGGGATTCATCAAAGGTCCCGATTTCCCGACTGGAGGAATTGTATACGAAGCTACATCATTGTTACAAATCTACAAGCAAGGTCGCGGCTCGATCAGACTACTCGGACGGCTCGATGAAGAGGTTGCCAAAGGGGACCGAAAACGACTTGTAATTACGGAAATCCCGTTTCAGGTAAACAAGTCAAAAATCGTTGAGGAAATTGCCAACCTAATCAAAGAGGGAGAAATTCAAGGAATCTCCAGCATAAGAGACGAATCAAGTCGCGAAGGCATCAGGGTAACAATTGATCTCAAATCAGGATCTCAACCAGAAGCGGTCAAAGGTCAACTTTACAAACTGACTCAAATGCACACAACCTTCAGTTACATCAACCTCGTCCTAGTTGACGGGAGACCACAAATTCTAGATTTGAAACAAACGTTACAAGCTTTCATCGATCACCGAATCAAAGTAATAGAGCGTTGTTCGGCGCACGATCTACAGCAAGCTCAAACGCGACTCAAGGTATTGGAAGGTTATACCATAGCTCTGAAGAACATTGACAAGTTGATCTCCATCTTCCGCAACTCCGCCGATCCAAGTGAAGCGGCCGCGAACCTGAAAGAGCTCAACCTTGACGAAAAACAAGCTGCCGCAATCCTCGAAATGAAGCTAAATCAATTAACGAAACTGGAAGCGGGTAAAATTCAGAAGGAGTCTCTAGAGAAACTATCTGAGATAGTTAGGTTTCAGGAAGTTCTCAGCGAACGGCCCAAACTCCTTGCGGTCCTAAAAGATGAACTCCTCGAGGTAAAGAAGCAGTATGGAGATGCAAGACGGACAGAAATACGACTAGAGAGCATCAACTTTGATGTTGAACCCGTAATCCCAGATGAACCAGTGCTAATATTCCTCTCAAATGAAGGTTATGTAAAACGCGTGGCATCAAAGTCCTTTCAAATCATAGAACGCGGTGATCCGGGAATCCCAGCAATCGATTTGAAAGAACAGGATAAGATACTCAGGGTGATCTCCGCCCGAACCCTCCAGACTATGATCTTCATAACTGACCAAGGTAAAGCGCACACGCTTAAAGTGCATGAAATCCCAGAAGGCACGCGATCAGCACGCGGCACACCGATAATCAACCTGCTACAGCTAGCTGACGGAGAGAAGATATCTGAGATGGTTCCTGTAGATGATTTCTCATCAACGCAATATCTAACACTCATAACGCGAAAAGGAATTGTAAAACGAACAAGTCTTGATTGTTTTTCAAACGTTCGTTCAACCGGCATCATCACCATACAACTTGAGGATGCGGATCGCCTCGCGAAAGCATTCATAACATCAGGCGATGGCCAAATCATAGTCACCACCATTGATGGTCTCACTATCCGATTCGAGGAATCCGAAATCTCCGTGATGGGAAGGACTGCGAAGGGCGTCATGGGAATCAGACTTGAAGAGGGTAGCGAAGTCGTCGGAGCTTGTTTTCTTCCTCAAGGCCGAAAGGGATTGACCATAACGACCGTTGGGGAGAGGGGTTACGGTAAGAGAACCTCCGTAGACGCGTTTCGGCTTCAGAAGCGTGGCGGTTCTGGAGTCTTAGGTTTCAACGTGAACAGCAAGTCTGGGAACTTGATAGGGATTCTCCCTCTAACCGACCGGTCCGACGTTCTATTGGTCTCAGAGAGGGGGCAAGCTCTGCGTGCTAACTCAAACTCAATCCCGCTCCAACGTAGAACTTCCTCTGGTAATCGACTGGTTAAGTTAGGTGAAGGCGACGGGATTGCTTCAATGACTGAGCTTCCTTCAGAGATGTCTGAAGCCACCACTAGGAGAAAATGACACGACAAAACTTCTAACTGTTTTGAGGACTCAATTAGGTAATCGTGAAGAAAAAAACGTAGAAAAACGTTGTTTAGCTACAATTAGCGCCTTATTTCTTCATTTTCTTCTTTTTGTGGGCTTTTGCCACCTTGCGTCTCACCTCGAAGGATATTCAGTCAGCTAGCCTTGATTTGAACCAAATAGGCTGATTATGCTTAAAAAATCATCGTTTAATCTGCTAACTGAAGTTAATTCGTCACTGAAGTCCACAATGATCAGGTCCGGAGAATCAATAATCAACAAACGTGAAGGCATCACACAGGCCAAGCGGTCTTAACAATTCGCAAGTGAGAGTACATGGTCGCGATCCATTGAGAAGTCGAAACGAGCCTCACACGCGATTTACTCTGGCTCAGATCAACAAACGTCGCGTATTGTCAGATTCAGAAGTGACACGCAAATCTTCTTAATTGGTCTTCGCGTTGGCGAGCACTAGGTGCATTCAATGACAGAGAGACGGATAATTGACGACGCCACTTTTCCGAATGAGTGGCCGAAAACAGGTGAACATGAAGGTCATGAGGTCAGGAAGAAAGAGGGCGTCAGCAAAGAGCACGGCGTACACGGTGTCGCAGTTGCAGTAGACTTCGACATTTGTATCGCTGACGGGATATGTATCTCCGTTTGTCCAGTCAACGTTTTCGACAAGATGGACATACCAGGCGAAAAGGAGAAAGTGGAAAAGCAAACGCCAAACGATAGCGGAAAACCATTACTGGACACTTGGAAAGCAGACCCAGCTCGGGAAAAGGATTGTATTTTCTGTAGAGCCTGCGAGATACAATGCCCAGTACAAGCGATCAAGATCACCGAAGGCGTAGGACCCTTCGCGTGATTTCTCCCTTTTTCACACTCATTCCTAACTGCCGTACGCTACAGTTTATCTGAGCACGCCACTCGTACGGAAACGTTAAGTTGGTCGGTTAATGGCTAGCGTGCGTAGTGAAGTCCATTCTTGACCAACGAAGATTTCGAAAGATTCAGCGTCTACAATTTCTCGATAGAGTACCCTCCTGTTTGCCGCGTCGAGTTCAACCCAAAGAGCAGGCGCGAACATGGCGACATTGTATTCCACTTTCCTGACCGAGAAAAAGTGTTTCTATCCTGGGGGGACCTCGAGAAGGCCGAGAAGAAATTTGAAACGGCTGAGAAGCAAGCAGAACACAGCCTCCAAGTAGTGAAGAAGAGTGGTAACGTCAAAAAAATGGAGAAACTCGAAACCGATTTACTAACACTAAATTCTCACCCGGCAGCCTACAACCGCGTTAAGGTTGACGAGCAACCCGCTGGCATATTCATGGGAAAACGAACTGTCCCGCATGATGCTTATTCAATCCATATCCACTGCGACAAGACGTCCCGATACTTTGTCATCTACGCAATGCTATCACCGAAAGCACCTGAAGATTTTGGTGTAGCAATCTTCAAGGTGATGGCTAACTCATTCAAATGCCATTGAAGCTCATAACGGAAGTTCACATTAGAAAATTAGGGTGCTCGCAAAGTTCACCCTTAGGCGTCAAGCTTAAAACACAAACCGAACCCACATGAACAGCGAACAATCTTGAAGCTTGCTCCTCTTCTCGGAACAGTTGCTCTCGTTGGAGTTATCGTACAGGTGATTCTTGGGTTGGAGATAACTGGTGCAGGAGTTGACAATCTCATCATGCCGCATGTATTGATCGGTGTACTCGGTTTAATCATCATCGTAGTACTCGCTATCACAGCATTCCGTGCGAAAACAGCAACAATCTACTCCAAGCTCATAATAACGATCCTAACGATCGTGGTTCTTCTCCAAGTGGGCTTAAGATTCCAACTTCTTCAAGGAGTCGACGCAATGGTAACATCGCATGAGTCAAACGGATTCCTAATTCTGATACTTACCGTCGCTATGGGAGCAGTCACGATGCAGACCGCGAGAAAGCATCCATAATCAGGTTACATGAAACCCTTCCTGCATTAGCTTTATGTGCGCGCCAAAACCTACGTTAAATCGCGTGCGGGGTAGAACTCTGG
Organism: Bathyarchaeia archaeon; assembly: GCA_050012795.1. GTDB lineage: Archaea > Thermoproteota > Bathyarchaeia > 40CM-2-53-6 > 40CM-2-53-6 > FEN-987. Next base: position 68,530 of record JBEKGM010000001.1, read on the forward strand.
CTTTAGCGGGGGTAGGTGAATATGCGTATCCCTCCAGCGCCAAACTCTACGAGGGCGAAGCCAGGTCAAAGGCGCGAGACGTAGAATGCGCGAAGCTCAGGAACATGACGAATGTTAAGAGACCTCGTCCCGCAGGGGTTCAGGGGTTCAAATCCCCTCCCCCGCACCAAACTTTAGATTCAATTCCCATCCTTTAATCCAGGTACGCCCAATCTTCGTCGGCACGAATATTCTTCATCTGATAGAAAGCTGCTGTCGCAGGATGGATATGCGGATCGATAAACCCGGGGAACATCGTTTTCCCTTCAGATCTATCATTTGTGCTTCGCCTGGCAATGACTTTATAGCTTCAGCCTTCGACCCGGCATGAACGATCTTATCCCCTTGGACCGCCACGGCCTCCACAAGCTGCGGAGTTTTGCCTTTCATGGTGTAAATCGTCCCGCCAAGAATGAGTTCGTGCAACATAGGAGCAAATGGCGCAATCAAACGTATAAAAGGCAGTATCTCTATTCCACGAAGTTGGTACAATTCTAAATCGAGTTAGAGTCGTTCGTAGGGTGGCTTGGAGTACCCCAGAGATAGGCCACTTCCTCGCGAACAGTACGAAGTCGATGGAAGTTCAAAAACCTCTCTCAGAACCAAGCAACATTCTTCTAATTGATGATATAACCACACGAGGTGCATAAGTCGGAAAATTACTATATACAGGGCCCAACGGTAATGCATTGGGATTTTTCTTATCCAATGCGTAGCAAGCGCGATTCAAATGAGGTTTAATTTGTGGAGCTAACTATTCCACTCTTAGCAGAACATTTGACCTACGAGAATGATGTTGACATATGCGTTTTGAATGAACAATCCATATCCAATGCCGAAGATTAGATGCATGAATTTTGTTAAATCTACTGATCGAAACTCTAATATTCATTTTACGACGCAAATATGGTACAAGATTTCAGGGAGCACATGTAGTCCACATGACGCTGCCAATTTTCCTTTTCTGAACGAATGATGCACGTAGGTAGATATTTTGTCACTACTAAGAAATGTGATTGGCCCACATCCAAATTTGTGGGATTATGTTAATACTATTAAGAATCCGACAGTGAAACAAACAATCAAGAAGAGAGTGCAGGAATATCAGCCGAAACTAGATGTAATCGACAACTTCTCGGCTGTGACCGACCGATACTTCCTCGTGGTGTTCGCAACAGAATGGAACGCAGAATGTAGAGCTCAATTGCCTAATCTAATGAAGGTCTTTGCGACCGCGAACAATGCTGCAATCAACATCAAGGTCATCGACTTTGATGAAAACCGTGACATAGCAGATGAAATGGGGGTTCTACGGATTCCCACGATTATTGTCCACGATAGAACGTGGAGGGAAATAGGTAGATTCATCGAGAAACCGCAAATGGGTGGCACGCTCGAGGAAGATCTATGGAGAATAATGAACAAGAATGAACAGAAATAGCTTTTCAGTTTTATGAAAGAATTACTGAGTCAATACGTAGAGATTTTGACAACGCCCGGGATCTTTAGCATTCTTTGAAGGGTAGTCCCACTGGGTTGTTTCTCCACGACCAAAGTCAGCTTTGGATCAGGTGTCAGATCTGGATCATCAGCAACCGCTTGTCTAATGGCAATATTCTCTTGGGAAACCAGCGCGGCAGCTTGGGCTATAATTCCAACCGTGTGCGGATCCGCATAAATCTCAATCACACTATAGCCAAGAAACCTTGCAATATCGCCCAAGAAGGGACCGGCCGGGCGAGTCTTCTCAAACACTGGCTTCAGAACTGGATCAGAACAAATCAGTTCGGCTGTCTCGCGAACCGTTCTACGATCTACTCCTAGATATCTTGCAATTTTCACATCTGATAATTCTATCCCGCCACAGTATATCGCAGTATCTTCCTTGATGCTAAGACCAAGTTCCACTAGTGCCCTAGCAACTTTCTGTCTACCTGGATAGTCTCTGAGCTTATCGGAAATTTGCCGCCACATAATTCAATTCTGACGTACAAAAATGTGCAACAAAGTCTTAAATGCTCCGTTAACGTTCGCAGCTGCCACTGCAAGTGGATGAGTATGGTAAAATCAGCCCTAGTAGACAAAGACCATGCCGTCTACCTTCCACAAGACGAAATGCCCACTCACTGGTACAACATCCTCGCCGATCTTCCTGAGCCGGTGCCTCCCGCTCTCGATCCCAAGACGCTCAAACCGATCTCACCCGAACCTTTGATGAGAATATTCGCAAAAGAGCTCATCATACAAGAAGTCTCTACCGAACGCTTCCTCAAGATACCGGATGAGGTGTATGATGCATATCTTAGCCTGCCGCGTCCAACACCACTACTCAGGGCCAGACGTCTTGAGAAGTATCTCAACACTCCAGCTGAAATCTACTACAAGTGTGAATACGTAAATCCTACTGGGAGTCACAAACCGAATTCCGCAATTGCCCAAGCCTACTACAACATGGCGCAGGGATGTGAGAGGATCGTGACTGAGACAGGAGCTGGCCAATGGGGGTCTGCTTTGGCGATGGCTGCTGCCCTTTTCGGTTTGCAGTGCAGCGTGTATATGGTTCGGGCAAGTTATGACCAGAAACCGGGACGCAGGATTATGATGGAGACTATGGGCGCGGACGTAGTCGCCTCGCCCAGTAAGAAAACACGATTTGGACAGAGCCTTCTGGAAACTGATCCAAACAATACCGGATCATTAGGGATCGCCATCAGCGAGGCACTGGAAGACTGTGTGACGCATGACAACACTAGATACTGTTTAGGCTCCGTACTCAACCATGTGCTACTGCACCAGACCATCATTGGACAGGAAGCAAAGAAACAATTCGAAATGATAGGGGTTCAACCCGACGTTATCTGCGGTTGTATCGGAGGAGGATCCAACTTTGCTGGCCTCTCATACCCATTCATGGCTGACAAGTTGAAAGGCAAATCAACCACGAAATTCGTCGCGTGCGAGCCCAAAGCCGTTCCGTCAACTACCAGAGGGGTCTACACATATGATTTCGGCGACACGGCTGAAATGACTCCATTACTCAAGATGTACACGGTTGGTCACAAATACCCGCCTCCTCCCATTCATGCGGGTGGATTACGATACCATGGAAAAGCGCCATCACTATGTCTGCTCATCAACAAAGGCTACGCATCTTCTGTCGCTTACTCACAGAATGAAGTCTTCGAGGCTGCACTAATTCTTGCGAAGACGGAAGGTATGATAACTGCTCCAGAGTCCGCCCATGTTGTGAGATACGTTATAGACGAAGCGCTACGATGTAAAAAGGACGGAGAGAAGAAGATTATCGCATTCAACAATTCTGGTCATGGGCTTTTGGACTTGCAAGCGTATGACGCATACTTGAATCATAAGCTGCAAGATTATGAGCCTGCGAAAATTGAAGTGCCTAAGATTTACTCGTCTAATTTCTAGTCGTCATGTGGAAAGAAGTTGGCACGCCCAGTTCAAGCAGTGAGAATGTTCACCTTCTCTATCACGAATTTGAGAATCCAAAGAAGAACTCCAAGCTGGGCGATAAGCCCGCTACATCATGGCTGACTAGGCTTAATTTTCGAAAGGTCCATTTCTTGCAATCGAGCACGGAGCTCGTAAAGCCACATATCAAAGGGCTGTCCGGCTGGACAAGTGATTTTCAGTCTACCGTCAGCTAGCAGATCCACGGAGCCTGTTTCTTTCATAGTTAATGGGATCATGACAGCTTCACGATGCAGGTTGAAAGAATCGGTTACCTCGAGTATTTTCAGAATCTGGTCGGAACGTAGAGCAATCAACCCTCAGTTCACACTGCCATACTCATCTTGGCTGTTTTTGGATTTTATGCTACGTTCGGAGTGCACTCAGGCGCGTATGTCGTACCAATGAAGCTGAACTGGTACTTGCGCCATTAATCGTGCTTCGTTGAATAGGTCAATGAGTCGCTGTACAGGAGCGTTGTCGCTGTTTATGCTGTAGACACAAACAGGTCCATAGTTCTTCATATGGATAAGATTCGCTGCGAGTAACTGACTCAAATGCTTTCGTATAACCTTCCTGTCTAAACCACTAAATTTCGCAATTTTGTAAATCGTCAGATCCTCGCCTCGATTCCGGGCTAGAACTAATAGAATCCTCAACCGTGCCTCGCTGCCTAGCACTTTCAAAAGCAGAGGTCTAAACGGCATTGGTAATCAGATAATAAGAGGCCAAGTGCAGAGATAAGTAAGAGAGTTAAGTGAAACTGGTACTGTCGTTCTCTAAGATAATTCTGCTGAGAGTTTGAAACTAATTCTCTCTAGGTATTTCTGAATACAGAAATCAGTAAAACTTCAAGCGAAGGATGTATGCATGATGGTCGAATATTGAACGAAAGATGAACAGATAACTCACGAGAAACAATTGAGATCACATACTGATACCAAACGTCTTTCGAGCCGTATTACCCCATCTGGCAGATTCAGGTAGGGATGGACGCTTTCCGTTGAGCAAGTATAATTGAACGTTGGGAACTTACCTTTCACCTTCCTCTCGAAATCTGTTCGTGAGCAATCGTTAACTTCTCAGGTGACTAGGTTCTTTCTGCCACAGGAGGTTTCATTGATTTGGTTGATTGCGTGTTCTGCAATATAGTGAAAGGATCAACCGCCTCGCATGTGATCTATCAGGATGATGAGTACGTAGCGATTCTGGACAAATACCCGATTGCCTTCGGACATACTCTCGTGATGCCCAAGAAGCACTTCGAACGAGTTAATGATCTTTCTCTGCGTGAATTTGGGGCGCTTTACGCGCGAGTATACGCTCTTAATCGAATTATCACATCCAGGATGAATGCGTCTGCTTCCCATATCTCAATTAATGATGGTGTTGCTGCGAATCAACTGATCCCTCATGTTCACGTGCATATCATTCCGCGCAGTTTGAATGACAATGCAGGCTTCACGGCAAGAAAGTTAGTGAAAATGGATGAGATGGCCGAGCTTCGTGAGAAGCTTCACGTGAGCGATCTTGAAGTCGATGCCTGAGTTATCCAGACCGATTCAGTTTTGCTAATTCTGTGGCGATATTTCGAGGATCTGTAATGGGAGGTTTACAGAGTCTCCCCCAGCACACATATGCCATTGGCTGATCTGAGCTAGGATAGCCCAATTCGGCGATATGCGTTGCATCTCTATTTGGATCATACACTTGAATGACCTTTCTGGGTTCGTAAATTCGGTTCGCCTCAGTCAAGAGTCCTAAAGTTTGCTCCTTTTCTAACGATCCGATTATTCTGATGATAGTCGGCTCGTTGAGGAATGCGTCAACTGCTAAGGCATAGTCTGCCGCCATAAGGCCAAACTGAGGAAATATCTCAACGAATCGATTGAGTGTCTCTCGAGCCATCTTATGATAATTCTCATTGCCCGTCAGATAGTATAATTTGACCAGCGCCCTACTTGCGACGCTGTTTTGGTCCAATGGTTTTACTGGTTTGCTTAGGAGTCCCTGCCCATTGGGATCAACGGCCGTATCGAAAAATCCTCCATGTTCTTTATCGTATAACTTCTCGACTGCAGATTGGGTCAGGGATTCAGCTCTTAGTATGAATGCTTTGCCGCCGCTTAGCTCGTAAGCGTGACACAGCGTTCTTACCGTTTGCATTTGGTCATCAAGTTGGGTAAGTGGATGTGGCTCATTATCGAAGTGATTCATGTCTTTGCCGTTACAATTCAATGACATTAGTCTATCCAGACTTTTCATCGCGAAGTCCATGGTCGACCTGTCTCCTAGGGCAGTTGACGCTTCGAAGAAGGATGAGATCATGAGCGCATTCCAGTTGGTGTAGACTTGTTTGTCCACGTAGGGTGCTACCATCTTGAGACGTTCATTCTTGGTGAGATTGTAGTAATCCTCATCTGCATCTTGGCTGCCGTAAAAACAACCATTCTCTTGGTCGCTCAGCCACGTCACAACATATTTCAGTATGCCTTTCGCGATAGTTGCGTAGAAATGTTCCCTAGTTTCCTGATACGCGTGCACATATAGCGAGAGCCATTTTGCGTTATCTTCACACATTTTTTCGAAGTGAGGAATACTCCAATCCCTGACAGTCGAATATCTGAAGAATCCCCCCATCTCGCTATCAAATAAACGGCTGTTTCCAACGTTGTGAAGGGTTAACGTGGGAATTTTCAGGATCTCACGATTTCCAGTGTAATGATATCTCAAGAGAGCAAGTTCATGTGCGTCAGTGCTTGGGAATTTAGGCTGTGAGCCGAATCCTCCGTAAATTGAATCAAAATTATTCGCTATATCTCCTACCACTTCGTCAACGATCGATATTGAAATATCCCCAATGGGTAAACTTTCAGGCTCAGGCAAAAGAAGAGAAGCTGGATTGTCCTTCGTCTTCTCCCATATTGAATAAACATCACGTAGTATCTGTCGCATCTGATCTGGCGGAAAATACGTGCCTCCGCCCATGACGAGGCCATTCGGTGTTAGGAATGCTGTTGTCGGCCATCCTCCCATATTATACCGTCTGTTTATGTCAGGTCGCTTGTCTGTATCAACGCGAATCGGTATGAAATGTGATTCGACATATTCAGCGATTTCAGGTACGGAGTATGTATCTTGATCGAGCCTGTGGCACCAGTGGCACCATACCGCACTAATATCGAGTAAGATTGGTTTATTCTCCGTCTTAGCCCGTTGAAACGCCTCATCTGTCCAGTCAAGCCATTTAATGCCAGTTTCATGTGCCATTCACGTTGACCTCCAAATCAGAAAATGCTAGACGGCAGGTGTTGGCGTTGACCGATTTGGTAGTCGTTTCTTGTAATCGGCGAGGATCTTGTCGTAGATCATGAGGGTGTGATGCAACGACTCTTGCGACTTTCCGTGACAATGTTCGTCGGGCTGTGGAGTGCTAATGCACTTCTCCCGTACCTCCTCAACCATGCGCAAAGCTTCATCAAAGTTTGCACCCTTCTCTACCTTGAGAACGGCAACGAGTGCGTTGCAAGCAGCGAGATATGCACGCTTACATTCTAAATGGCTTTTGCCTTGTCGCTCTTGATAGCATAGTTTGCAACAGTCGATTGCTGTACGGGCTTGGACCCAGGGTTGAACTAGAAATACTGCTTCCATGCCTCGCGCAGTGGATTCGGGACTTTTATTGGTTACGCACTTGTGATTGACGCTCTGGCAAAACTCTAGTCTCCAAATCACCTTACGGACGTGAATTCCATGAAGTCCTTGGTATGTAGACGGAGGAGGATTTTGCTCTCTTGAGCCGAGGACTACCGTTTAATAGTGAGAGGTTTGAGTTCGCCGAAACCGGGGCCCGCTATTATGATCGCAAGTCCTAGGGCCGAGATGAGTATCAATAGTCCAGCATAGAATAGGCTCGTTAATCCATATCTATCAAGAAGATATCCACCGAGCAATGGACCGATTATTGTGCCTAGACTCATGACTACGCTGTAAACTCCCATAGTTGTTCCTCGACCATGTTTCGGAGCAATGTCACCTAGTGAAGCAAGTGCAGCTGGAGCGAAAGCGAAGCTGCCTACTCCAAAGATAGCGAAAAACGGCATAAGATAGAATGCGTCTATATGCCATCTGAACATGGCGATCACCGTTGCAAAGATTCCTATCAATGAGAGCATTCCTAGCATCATAAGCCGGCCTCGTCCATAATTATCAGAAAGATGCCCGAAGAACGGCTGTGTAAAGGCCAAGATCAAGACCACTCCCGCTATCACAAAGCTAGTAATCATGGGAGATGGACCCATACGCGGTCCAAAGGTTAACGCCATCCCAATGAACGTGGTAACGGACAACCAGATCGGGAACATAGCGGCTGCCCGCTTGTCACCGATCAAGAGACGTATCGTTTCAATCGGAGATAGAACACTTCTCTTATGACCCTTTTTCTCCTTCACTCTGAAATAAGCATATGCTGCTCCAATCGCCGCGAGAGCAGACCCTAGATAGAACGGTGCTAGCAAGGAATGAGTTCGCGCAATGATGCCTGCAGTGAAAATTCCAATCATGTATCCTCCCAAGTTAGCGAAATCATAAATTCCCATTTCACGCCCTCGTGTAGAAACTGTGCTGATATCAGTCACCATGGTGAGAGTACTTACAACGATCATCGCCGCAGCAATGCCTTGGATAGAATGCACGAACACCAAGTACGCTACGTCAGTACGCAGAGTAAAAGCAAACATAGCTATTGTAGAGACACACAACCCTAACCAAATCCATCTCTTTCTGCCGAATCTGTCTGCAAGGATTCCAATTATAGGCCCGCAGACGGTTTCAGCCACAGGATATGCCGCCGCGATTATTCCCACTGCTAAGTACGAGAATTCTTTTCTGGGAAGATATAGCGGCAGCGTGAACAGCACTAGTCCGAAGCTGAAACGCATCAAGAAGATTGAGAAGTAGAGAGGAGAAGAAACAAGAAGAGCGCCTGTCGCCGATAGCTGTTTCGAGTAGTTTTTCGACAAGAATTATCCGCCTAAGTTGTTGTATTGGACACTGCTCAATCATCCGCTTTTATGAAATTCAGATTGATAGGCGGCACCTGCATAAGCCCAAGCGCATCCAAGTTGGGGGATTCTTAGGCTTTGGCCTTACACATCAGAATTGAATTCAAATAGACGCAGATCGACCTAGTCCAGTTTCTTTTTCTGATCTGTTGAACGAGATGCGTTCCAATTGTCAGGTTCTGATGACTGCGTGTACATGTCAATTCTTCCAATGCGCTGATCCTTTTCTACCAAACCATCCTTAATGGAGATAACTCTGTGAGTCCTTTCGGAAACTTCTGGGTTATGCGTCACAATAACAAACGTAGTACCCGAAGCCCTATTCACATTAACCACATAATCCAGTACCTCACTCGTTGACTTCGAATCAAGATTGCCAGTTGGTTCATCGGCGATAACTAGTGCAGGTTTCGTGACAAGGGCCCTTGCAATAGCCACGCGCTGTTGTTCTCCCCCACTCAGTTCAGTCGGACGTTTATTCCGTTTCTTCGCTAATCCGACGGCATTTAATAATCTGAGAGAATTTTGCCTCCTCACCTTTTCTGAGGTTCCCCTCGAAATGAGGGGTAATTCAACGTTTTCGATAGAGGTGAGGCGTTGAATTAAATTAAACGATTGGTAGACGAATCCTATTCGCCTGTTTCGAAGCAATGCCAGCTGGTCCTCATTCAGTTTGCTAATGTTGACTCCATCTATGAATACTCGTCCAGAAGTTGCCCGGTCAAGGGCTCCGATGATGTTGAGCAGTGTTGATTTGCCACTGCCTGATGGTCCCATGATGGAGGTTAGTTCGCCGCGTTCTATCTTGAAACTTACTCCGCGCAGGGCAGGATAGTCTTGATGACCTACACGATAGACCTTGGTAACGTCCACAACTTGAACCGCGGGGATTGAGTGTGACAAAGTTCTTCTGACTACGCAGCATAGTTGATTGATTTACGCCTTATGCCTTAAAATCCATCAAATCGCCCAAAGAACTGACAGCGTGACTAATTTACAGTAAGACAGCGAGACAATCCACTAATCACTCATATTTCAGTGCGTTTACAATATTCATCTTTGATGCCCGCCATGCGGGATATAATCCTGCAAGTACCGACATGACGATTGGAAACGTTAAGCTGAAGATTATGAGCTCTACTGAGAAAATTGGGGGAGATGGGGCGGTTGATGCACCGGGAGCTCCTCCTCCCCCAAAACCTCTTCCTCCTCCACCAAAAGAGAGTGATCCTCCCATAGCATATGCCAAAATGAATCCTAATCCCGTTCCCAAGATTCCACCAACTACTCCAGTGATTGCCGCCTCTGTGAGGAACATGCTCATGATTTGCGCTCCCTTGAATCCTAACGCTTTGAGTATTCCAATCTCTCTTGTTCTTTCCATCACCGCTACATACATCGTGTTAGTGATTCCTATTGCTGCCACAAATAGTACTACGCTTCCAATACTGCCTAGGAAGACAGTAAGCTGGCTTGTTACAGCCGATATGCTGCTTGCGATTGACCCTGCGTTGATTATGTTGATTTGAGTTCCGTAGATGCTCTGAATCGCGGTTTGAACCGTAGCCACGTTATCAGTTGAGTCCACAGCTATGTAGATTGATGAGTAGTACGGGGTCTTAAGAAGAATTTCTGCTGCTTGCAGAGAGACGAAAATGTCGTTGTCAACATTAGCGAATAATGCTGATCCATAAGGAGCTAAGATCCCTTTCACCAAGAAACTCAGGCTCGTCTTGCTACTTCCGATCGTCATGGACACAGCTTGATTGACTCCAACCAGTTGAGAGCCCCCTGCGACCACGGGAAAAGCAACGCCGTTTCCAATCACGGCTGAAGTAGGGTCTCCCTCTACCGGGTAGGATCCGACGGAAAGCGTTATTCCGTGAAAAACAGTAGGTAAGAGTGTCAGGTCTACTCCGAACAGTGATCCAGAGAGGGTTTGCCCGCCAACCGAAATGGAAACCGATTTGGTTTCGACAGGGGTTACACTCACCACGTCTGGGATCCTACTGAGTATGGGTAGATCCAAAGGGCTCAATTGATACGATGAACTTGATCCCGATATGAAGTTAGTACTTGCTGCTCTCACAATCAGCGTGTTCGCGCCTATTTTGGCAATGTTTGCTTGAACTCCTGCGCTTAACCCGCTGGTGCTTGCGACCAAGGCGAGGATGATTGCTGAGCCGATCATGATACCCAAAATTGTAAGCGCACTCCGAACCTTCCTGTCAAGTAATGCCTTTGCTCCCAACTTGAGCAAATCGAATGTTTTCATTCAGTTCACTTTTACGGATAACTTGCTCCGAAGAAGACGCTATAGAGACTGCGCAGAATTGCAATAACCTCTCCGAGCAAGCCAGTGGGCCCACGGGGACCACGTTGGGTGAGTATGGCACTTGCCTTCGAAATCTGAATCTGAGAGCTTACTTGACCAGTTAACGGTACACCTGGACGATTATTATCCGTGGCAGATACCTTCACCGTGAGCGTATAGTTTCCATCCGGAACGTTCTGTTTGAATAGGACGAGCAGGCTAAATGGTCTAGGAATGTTCGGATCGACTTCTCCAATAAAATAGCTATTAATGGACCCGGGGGCAAGTGCGTCAGATTCAACCGTAACATTTGCGTCGTAAGCCGCAAGGTTTCCTGCGTTAAGCAGGCTGCCTGAGATTGTTGTATTACCTCCCGGTGCAACTACTGTGGGTGTGAGCAGGATACCGTATAGGACTAAGTTGATCCACGCATTCACTGAGAATCCAATATTGTGAACTTCCTGCGTGTAAGAAACGTCGCCTAGTTGCTTGTAAGTTGCCGTAACCGTTCCGACCTGTGCTAAAGTGCCAATAGCAGAGGTGGGTGCATACACTTTGAAACTGATTGTAACCGCTTGACCATATGCGATGGAATCATAATGCCAATGATTATCGCCGTAAGCTGTTAACGTGGTGGGCACTGAAACGGAAATGTCAACATCATAGATCGCTATGTATCCACTATAATTGTTAAGTATGGAGATTGTGACTGTGTTGTTGAAGCCAGCGGTAAGACTGTTACCGTTAATTGATACGCTCAGGTGGGCTGATGATTGTCCTTCGACAACAGAGGTTTGAGACAAGAGCGAGACCAAGAGTACTGCGATAACAAGATAGCAATTTCTATATTTGTTCAAATTGTGTCCTCCTGGAGAACTTTGATTCTTGCGTCTAGCGTGGGCTGTTTTTCGAATACTCCAAACCATCGATGTGTGCCAGACTGGAACAAGCATGCCATCCCAACTGATGTAGGTGGAGTGGTCACTTCATAGTGGGCTTCACGTATCTTAGAAAGCGCTGACACTAGAGCGTTCGGTCCACCAACTAGCTTGGAAGCCGTGCTGTCCGCCAAGTGCTCACGAGATCTGTACACCGCAGGCTCTATCAAGTAACTAAGAGGACGTGAGAATAGACCAACCTTCGCCATGGTGGCGAAGAATCGAAGAGTAAAATCCTTGTTCTTCAAATGTGATATCTCATGTGCAAGACACGCCTCAACCTCAGCGGGCCTCAGCGATTCCAGCAGCCCGACTGAGACTGCAAGAACGAATCCTTGCTGTGATCGGGTTATGAATGCCCATGGAATTCCCGAATCTAAAAGGCTTACATGAGGCATCTGCACACCCGCAGTCGCGGCCAACTTCTTGACGATTCGTTGAACGTATGGTGGAGCGTCGAGAAACTGATATTGAGGGAAAAGTCGGGTCAACGGCATACGAGATTTTCCAAATTCCACGTACGTTGCAACAGCAAACGCTGCTACAACGCCAGTAATTGCTAACCCTAGATTAACATCAAAGAAGATTGAGAAAAAATGACGGATACCTTCAGAAACCGGGTCTGGGTGCATTAACTCCATATGCAATCCTATTACGATAAGTTGCAGGCTCTGATAGAACATTAGAGCTAGCACGCAGAGCAGAGTTATTGATCTGCCCTGAAAGGATCGTTTGAAGGATACTGCTAAAATTAGAGCCAATAGTGTAAGGATGATCATAAGCGGCGAAAGAAGCCCAGCAAAGCCATGGGCAGTAACTGGCCCCAGAAACACCCAGGCTAGTAATATGAACAGCCTGGGGGAGTATCCGATCATTCTCTCGCCTTATCTTTCAGTTTTTTGAGGTATTTTGAAATAACCCTTCGATCTTCTGGGCCGTCCGCCATCCTGTCGGTAAGATAAGCGACGGTCACGTCATTGAAGCCTCTTAAAAGTGCTCCCATCACATTATGGACGACCACATGCTTGAACTGGTCCTCCGTGACTCGTGCAGAGTACACGTAGTGCGGTCCCCCCTCCTTAATCAGCTGCCTAGCAACAATACCCTTCCTGTATAATCTGTCCAAAATCGTAGCAACAGTCGTTACTGCAACAGGTCGGCTCTTTGATATCTTTCTCTGAAACTCTTTGACCGAGAGAGATCCATCCGTCTCCCAGAGCCGTTGAAGAACAGTGGCTTCAAGGTCACCTAGGGCGAAGCGTAAGTCTCGGTTGGTTGGGTGCAGAACTTGTAGTCTCAAACAGTAATTACCGCAGACTACTGGCTGTAGTTAGGCTTATATAAATTCGTCCGTAACTCCGAGCTAGACAGAAGCGAACACAATGCCTCAGCCACCTATCGTACTCCCGATTATAATCACTGGGTTGACATTAGGATCAATCTTAGCATCGCAAGCCAAGACGATTTCTAAGAAAAAGTTTGCCGCCATCGCGTTATTATCTGGTCTCCTGAACAGCGCCTACGCGTTTCTATTATACACATTAAGCCCACCTCCAACTTTCTCACGTGCAGGCTTCACGGGCTCTACAGGCTACACAGGCGCACAATTCAGAGTTCAAACAGGATCAGAAACCAGCTTCATCATCTCATCATTCATCACGGGCCTCATATTTTTCATAGCGGTTTGCGGAATCGCACTTGCTTACGCTAAGTTCCGTGGTAAGAAAGATAAGGAAGAAGGTGAGGAGCTAGGTGACGACAAAGACGGAAACGAAGACGAAAAAGCGCTTAGCGACGAAGACCTAGGAAAATTAGAAGACACTTAAAGCACCTGGCTTTTTTAATGTTGGGGCTAACTACGCGCGCAGCCAAGACACTTCTCGCATTACTACTACTCCTAACGATCCTGCTCCCAATTGGAGCTCAAAATGCGCACGCAAGCCCCGTAACCGTCTCGCCGGGAAAATGGGACCTAAACCTCGGCGCAGATTTTCCCACGTTCTCAGCAGTAAAACTGAGCTATCCAAATAGCAGTATTCTGACGAATAGTACAGGAGACCTACTCTTCACAGTAACACCAAACGCAAGTATGATAGCCTGCTATCGACTTGAGATTGGCAATTGTTTTCTTGGTCAAAATAGAACAACATCTATTAGCATATATATTCCACCAGACTTTTCAGGCGTGTCTACAAGTCAGCTATGGACCAGTTTTTCGAACAACTATGATCATAACAGTATCTCCGTATCACGACAGTCATCATCTGATCAAATTGCACCAAACTGGTGGAGAGTGCTTATACAAAAACTGATAATATCTAATGAGACTGCATATCCAACCTCGGTTGCGAACAGAATATTCGCTGTTGGTCAACCTCAATACATTAGACTCTTTCAAGTCACATCTCCTGTCACTGCTGGCCGCTATTTTTTCAAGGCGTTCTACAATTTGGGCCAAGGTGGACAATTATCGATTGGGTCCGGAAATTTCCCAACGTTAGTTGTCAAAGCAAGTAAGGACCCAGCATACATCTCGGGCGTACTCAGAAACTCAGGCTACCATCATCCGTCCCAAGCTGGGTTTCCAATAACTCTGCCTAGTGGAACCGGAGCCCAAGTATTAGCTACGGGATATGATTATCTTGGCCGGCCAGTCTCAGCTCAAACGTTCATCAATTCGGCCGCACTTGGACGCTATACACTATTCGGGGTAGCGCCGGGAACTTACAATATCACCGTATACGCGGCGGGTTTTGTTCCGGCAATAAATGGAGCGACCGAAGTGAGCGTCGCCGCCGCTCAATCTCTTGAAGGAATGGACATTTATCTCACTGAAAGTGTTAACGTGACAGGAATAGTATTATCCAAGACTGCTGATGGAGGTCTCATTCCATGGGGAAATCTTACCTCCTCCAATGGGCAATGCAAGCTGGGGGGTGTACTTATAATAACGGGATTTAACGGGAGTTATAGCAATTGCTTGCCGAGGGCAATTTCAATAAAGCTCCTAAATTTAGATGGAAGTGTCGTTGTAGCATCAACTCCATACCCCTATGGAGTGAATTTCACCACAACTCCCAGTGCTACATCGTTCGATTTTTCAATTCAACATTATGTCGGTTGGGACGGAAGAATACCGCAAGACTATGCAAACTACTTCTCAGGACTAAGCTGGGGAGACTACTTACTACAGGCGTTTGTCACATCCTACGTTCAATTGGATGAAGTGTATGTTCATGTGGCGAACGAAACTACGAGGACAGTATCAGTTATACCTCTTATTCGAACCGGGTTCTTCAACGTAACCGTACACTTCAAGGATTACAACTCATCGCTCGTCGATGATCCAGTTCCAGCAGGATATGGGGGCACTCTAACCGTGTCAGCATATGACCAGCAGGGAATTCTTAGAGCGCAGAACGTAACCGCCGTCCGTCCAGGAACAAACAAGACCGCTGTGGAATTGGGTGGAATCAGCAATTCGAGAAGCTTCGGCGAGTTTTCGCTTTTTTCACAAAACTATGGGCTTCTGCCCGGAACTTACCATATCCAGGCGACCTTCACTTCCTCCCCAAGTTATGCTGGGTACGCGAATGTTGGGATAAGAAATCTGTATTATCAACTCTGGGATGTCGAAGCCACCATCGGCTTTCCAATATTCAAGGAAGCGTTAGTGGATGGGAAACCCGTATTAGTGGACGGGAAACCTGTAGAAATCGTGGCTCCCGTTGCAATTGGTTTTCCAATATTCAAGGGAGGAGGAATATTACTAACTCTCCGGTCTATTGACGATCAGTTGCCGCCTTTGGATTATCTATGGGCGTACCCAGGAGCTAACATTCAGATTCTGATACTCGATCCCTATGGCAATGTGTATAATTCGAACGCAACACAACTGAACAATGCTACCTTAATCACTCCCCGTCCCCTATGCGGCAATTACGGCAAAAATTACTCCTTGGGCAGTAATTCAGCCTGTGTCAATGGCACTTTCACACTATTCTATTCAGGACTCTTGTCGAACGACTATGAGGTAGTGATTCGAACTTTGGGTTATACTCAATCAGAAATTTTGCATTTGCATGTCGTTTTGGGTGGAAATGCTGATGCGTCTGTTTGGATGATTCTAAATCCAGTTATTGACTTGACAGTTGCTTTCAAGGATGAGGGGCTTCTATCCGTCATAGATTCTACGCAACCGTATGCTCAACCCATAAATAATTTAGATGCGACGCCTGCTCGTGCTGAAGTTTTTGATGACCAAGGGAATTTCGTAGCAGCAAGTCAAACCTACATTCGCAACAATTCAACGATTGTCCATTTTGTTTTAGCGGGGATGGGGGGGGTCTTTGCGTATTCCGGTGATCCGAGATTTATTTGGTCAGGATTTTATGATACGACTGATGGGGTTAGCCAGAATGCTGGAGGCTTGTTTCTATATCCCTATAGATCCTTTCTATCTTCTTCGAGTAGTGAGGCACGAACGTTTACTGTCAGGCTCTGGGTGGATGGTTATTACCAATTCGAGCAGTGGCATGTCAATGTTCCGGGGAGGGACGAGAACTGGAATGGCACAAGACTGGGACCAGCAGTTATTTCAATGGTGGAATCCCTTAATCGCGCTTCGAGAATCAGCGGGACAGTGGTTGGACCTGACTTTTTTGATGAAGCTCGTCCTCTTTCGTGGGCAACCATAACCCTACAGCCGGCAGATTACACGCTCTCAGGCATCATAGATGTCCAGCCGGGTAACTACACAACGTCAAGCCTCGATGGGTATTTCCAAGTGTGGGTTCCGGAAGGTAACTACGGAATGGGCGTGTCGCTCAATGGATATTCCTCATATTCGGCACAGATCCCTGTTCCATCCGGGTCTGATCTGAACATGTACTTATGGTTGGATAACTATCAGGCATCACCTCAAGCGATCTCTGGACCCCTGTTAATTGCTCGCAAAACATAACCTCATCCCCGTCACTCAACGGAATCAGCAGTTACAATCCAAACCCGGCGAACCCGACAATCCAACAACAATCATCCGCAACGACCTAGATGTGTTTCACGGTCTCATATCGACTCACATTGGTTGAAGGCACACCGGCAAGCTAAAGCACTTGGATTTGGAACGGAATGATGCTTGAAGATCCTTCTCCGTCGAGGTTGTAGGCGTAAAGCATTAATGGCCAGTAACCTGGCGTGTTTGGTGCAGTTGCTTCTAATTGTAGCCAAGGTGATACGGGGACTACTGTACTGTCGTGATTCCGAAACCACGTCCAGCTAACTGTTGAGAGTATCTGGTTTGTTCTTTCATCTAGCAAGTTAACTCTTAGAACAATTCGGCCATAGTAGTCGCATCCAACCGTAAATCGTACGAGTACCTGAAAGGTTTCTGTTGCGTGTAGTACAGTTGGATACTGCGTTCTAATGTTAGTGAAGTTGCAGACTTGCGCTTCGACATGTGGAATCACTGCTAAGGTGCCGGGAAGAATTATAAGCAGTAGGGTGAACGCAAGAATTTTCTTCAAGTCAAATTCGTCTCCTCGTTATAATACACCAATTGCAGACCTTCACCAGAAGTAAGAATTAATGGGAAATATGACGTCAAATCCGGGTGATCTAATGGATAGTACGACGACTTTCATCTCTGCCGCATTGCCCGATGCAGATGTGGATTCGACAAAATTCTGAGCTAAGAATCTTCTGGTACGAACATCATAAGGATGGGAGATACCACACCTTCATTGTAAACCAATCTTCTGTTTCGCGGCATGGCCTTTGAGGAGGAACTTCGGTATCGGAGTTTCCGTTGAAGGATACGTTACTTATTCCGCTCAAATTGCAGTCGCATCAGGTTCGTAGACGAACGCACAAATATGGTTGGACAGAGACTAGGTTCATGATTGCAGAAGATTTAGAACTGTTAACTGTCTTTGAAACGTTCGACACGTCATGCTTCTCAGGACGTTACAGGTCGCAGTTCTAGGCGGTAACGAGGATGCTGTGCATGCGGGTTTGCGCAATTTCCCAGCACATAAAGTGATCCTGATCGCGCCGCATGAATCGGCGGGTCAAGCAGAATCGTTGGCGGCGAAGCTCACTAACACGCTAAAGCTTCCAGTAGACGTGATACGATTGAAGGACTCGAGTATTTCGACAATGCTTGAGGAAGTCTCACAAATAATGAGAAAAGAAGCTGGGGCCTTTGATGACGTGATCATCAATGTTGGATCGGCAGACAAGCATTTGACATGTGCCGGGGTGACTGCAGCCTTCGTACACGGAATAAGGACATTCGACGTGATGGGAGAGCAGCCTATCATTCTCCCGATAATGAATTTCAGTTATGCTCAGGTCGTTACGGAGCCGAAGATGGAGATATTACGTGCAATCGAAAGATCTGGAGGTGACGTTGAAAGCCTTGAAAAGTTGAGCGTGCTCTCAAACTTTGGCAAGCCCCTATTGAGTTATCATATTAGAGGATCTGGGGAGGGGCGCGGGCTAGAAGCTCTTGGGTTGGTCGAGGTGGAACGTGGGAAAAGAGGTAGATTGAGAGTGAAGGTAACCGCGCTTGGTAGAATTCTTTTGTCTACGGAAATTAAGGAGGCTGCTTCGTCTCCTTCTGTGGGCCGTTCTTCTTCTTAGTCATTATCTTCAGTCGGCAAAAGACAGCGTCGCCGTCTTTGATGTCGAAGATTTTGCGAATTTCTTCAGGGATGGTTATTCTTCCGCCTGCGGTAACTTCAGCGAAGAACGGGATATCCTCATCTGCTGTTTCTGGCATTAAGTAACGCCTGCTATTCGTGGAAATGGAGATTGACTAAAAAGAGTTGTTAATGGCGGAAATTGTCGAATTCGAAGGCTACAAGACGCTACTGGGACAAGTGTTGCTTACAGGGCAGATCTCGCATTTCGGTCGTGGAGCCCTGCAAATATTACGGCCGAATTCTATTATGGAAAGATGCAATGGTATTCTGTTGCGTTCTGGAATGAGTTCTTCGAGACTTGTACGAATTTCTTCGTAGCCCGCTTTTCTAGCAGCAATTCCCAGTCTCTTAGCTACTCTAGCTATGTGCGTATCTACTGGAATGATGGGATGCTTTGCATTAAACGCTAGAACTATGTCCGCAGTCTTCGGCCCGACACCCGGCATCTCCATCAATTTTTCCTTCGCAGCCGGGTAGGGTAGTTTCAGGATGCTGCTGAGTGAGCCGCTGTACTTTCGTTGGATAATTCTTGATACTTCAATGATTCGGGGGGCCTTCGAGGTGTAGAGGCCAGCCGACCGGATACACGTAATTAGCGTTCTGACGTTGGCTCTGGAGAGACTGCGTGGAGTAATCCTGTAACGTTTCCGAAGCTTCTTCATTGCTGCGTCGCTATTGCGATCGTTCGTATTCTGTGATAGAATTGTTTGAATAAGTGTCTCGAAAGGCGACCCCGCTTTCCACGGTTTGACTGGAAAGCGTTGGCCTATCTTCGCAAGCATGTTGATCTTGATCTCGTTTGACGCCATTTGCGTTTCCTGGGTCACAATGTTATGTGATGTGAAGTACACTTTAAAGCGAGCCGTCGACGGTAACAAATCGAGTGTTTTGCGAGCAGCCCTTCTGTTCAGTATCGTTTCGATCACGCTACTGGTAGCTTTTCAACCGGTTTTCGCAGCTAGTCAAGGGGGTGTGCTTATCGTCCAAATTAGCGGCGACATAGCTAGCCCAACCGCAGAGTTGGTTTCACGATCCATACAAGAGGCGGAAGCGGGATCAGCTCGACTAATAGTTTACGAGTTAAACACGCCCGGCGGAGATCTCGGTTCTGTGACTAACATCATGAACGACTTCGGGTCATCTTCAATTCCCGTGCTAGTTTGGGTGACTCCGCAAGGGGCGTCTGCGTGGAGTGGTGGAACATACATTCTAATGGCATCACACATTGCGGCAATGGCCTCTGGAACAACAATAGGCTCTGCTGAACCTGTAGCCGCAACGGGAGAGCTCCTCAATGAATCAAAGTACATCAACGCATTATCTGCTCTGATGAGGGACAACGCGAGGTTGCATAATCGAAACGAAACTTTAGCGGAGCAGTTCGTTACCGAGAACATCAACCTTGGTCCCGAAGAGGCGTTAAGAAACCATGTGATTGAGTTTGTAGCTGATAGTCTAGATAGTCTCTTGACACAGATTCAACCTTACACTCTGATTCTAACTACAACTGAAATGGGAACATCGGTTTGGAAGATTGTTCCAACAGCCTCTCTATCTAGTTTTACGTACACGGAGAGCTACGATATGAATGGGATTGCGCAAGCTTCTCAAGTCACCTACACGCCTGGCCTCAGCATCAGCTTGTTACAGTTTCTTTCCAATCCAATCGTCTCCATCGTGTTGTTCCTTGTAGGACTTTACGCGATTATAATTGGTTTCAAGAGTCCGGGCTTCGGTCTCGAGATAGCAGGGTCGATAATGTTCTTCCTATCTCTAATAGGGTTCGGGATAGTTGGGATAAGCGCAGCGTCTCTTCTGTTTTTTATCTTCGGAATCATACTGACGCTGCTTGAAATCAAAACCCACGTTGGCCTATTTGCTTTAGCGGGGATTGGGTTAATACTTCTAGGCAGCTTCTTGGCTTTCCCGCTTCCAGGGTGGGAGATGCTTTCATCAAATGCGGTGCAGAGCGATAGAGAAACTATCGTCGTGGTTGCTCTCGTTATGTCGTCAATTTTCGGTTTCGTTGTGTACAAAGTTGCTCAGGCTCGACGAATGAAGGTGAAAACCGGGTCAGAGCAGATGATCGGAATGACTGGGACCGCGTTTTCTTCGTTGGACCCTATGGGCGAGGTCAAAGTCGAGGGGCAAATTTGGAAAGCCGAAAGCGTCACGGGACCAGTACGTCCAGGTGAATTCGTTGAAATTGTGGGTCGAAAGGGGTTAATCTTAAGAGTCAAACCAAAAGAAGTTCATTCCTGAAGGACTCGTTATTGGCACTTGAGGATATTCTGTTCGATCCCGGTTTCATAGCCGGGATCATTGTCATTCTTTTCGTTGTGATCCTTGTTGCGTCTGGAATTAGGGTGATCAAGGAATGGGAACGGGCTCCCTTACTGCGACTAGGCAGGTTTGTTGGAATGAAAGGGCCGGGACTGTTTTACATTATTCCGTTTGTTGATCGATTACCTAACATTGTCTCAACGAGAGTTCAGACGGTTCCTTTCAGGACGGAGCAGACTCTAACTAAGGATAATGTTCCCGTAAACGTGGATGCAATCATGTTCTATCAAGCAATTGATGTTGAGAAAGTTGTTCTGAATGTTGAACGGTACGTAGATGCTACTAC
The DNA here is from genome assembly GCA_050012795.1 of Bathyarchaeia archaeon. Taxonomy (GTDB): domain Archaea; phylum Thermoproteota; class Bathyarchaeia; order 40CM-2-53-6; family 40CM-2-53-6; genus FEN-987. The sequence continues at coordinate 89,691 of JBEKGM010000001.1, forward strand.
TCTAGCCGCTCAGACGACGCTCAGAGAGGTCATTGGTAAAGTGAGCTTTGACGAACTGTTGACTGAACGTGAGAAAGTTGGGGTCGAAGCTCGTAACATTATAGATGAAAAAACTGAGCGCTGGGGAATCAAGGTTAGCTCCGTTGAGGTTAAGGACATTGGGATTCCGTCAATGCTACAGGAAGCAATGTCTCGGCAGGCTTCCGCGGAACGAGAACGCAGAGCTAGAGTAACGCTGGCATTAGCCGAATATGAGGCCGCGCAAAAGATGGTCGACGCGGCAAATCTGTATGACAAGAATGTGCGTGCACTTGAACTCCGTTGGATGAACATCCTCTACGAGCTGGGGCTTCAAAGTAAAGGAACGTTGATGCTAGTGCCCACGAACACTCCGACCGCAGGTGTTTCAATGGGGTTCCCACCTCTCGGTGTAGTGAGTATTCAGGATTTAACTAGCCAAAAGAAAGATGAAGAAAAGAAAAGGCAGTAGAGTCACATCTCGACGTTTGGGGTCGATGCTGCCTCTAAGGACGAAGCGTCAACCTTCATCGGTTTAGCCGACCCGCTAATGCCCAATCGTCGATGCTGAACTATCTCAGCCATAATGCTGACTGCGATCTCTTCAGGTGTTTCTGCGCCTATGTCGAGTCCAACGGGGGCATTCACTCTGCTTAATTGTTGCTGTGTAATGCCTTCCTGAAGTAGGATACGAAATGCTTGGAAAACTCGGCGTCTGCTGCCAATCAATCCGATATACTCTGCCTTTGTCTTGAGAGCCGTCCTTAGCGCTGGGAGGTCGTCTTTGTGCCTGGTGACAATTACGATGTACGTGTTTGAGGAGACGTGCATGTTCGGAAGGTTAGTTTCAGGAAAATCAGGAACGATAAGAGTCGATTCGGGGAATCTATCTTTTGCGGCAAGGGGATCGATTACTGTAATTTCGAACCCTAAGAGTTGAGCCAGTTTTGCGATTGCAGATGATAGGTGGCCGCTTCCGATAATGATGAGTCTGGAATTCGGCTCAACGATTTCTATCGAGACGTCAATCTTTCCTCCACAATTCATTCCGACCCCCCCGAATTCTTCTTCTACCAAGTCGTAGGACTTTACAGTAACTCCTTTCACGCCTTGTTTGAGCATAAGTATTGCCTCTTCCGCAACTTGCCCCTCGACGCATCCTCCCCCGATGGTTCCGTACGTTTTCTGGTCTTTCGTGATTATCATCTTAGCAATTTGTCTGGGCACTGATCCTCTGTAATTAACGATCGTCGCGATAGCGAATGTTTCTTGTTCTCGTATTAATTCGGCCATTCTCTCGTAGATGTTGCTCATCTCAATTCCTCTTCCTCATGTAGCTTAGCAGAACTCGATCAGGCGTTGCGGGGATTTCTGTTAATCTGACACCGATAGCGTGATCTATCGCGTTTACTATTGCGGCTGCGGGCAATACTATGGGTGGTTCTCCGATGACTTTGGCGCCGTATGGTCCTAGTTGGCCTGGATACTCGACTATGATGCTTTTGATTTCTGGAACATCCTTCGATGTTGGAATGTAGTAGTCTGCAAGGTTCGGGTTAAGCACGGTTCCATCTTTGTGGATGAGTTCTTCCATGATCCCGTAACCCAGACCTTGAATTGTTCCCCCCTCTATCTGTCCTTCAACTGATAGGGGATTGATCGCTTTTCCGACGTCGTATGCTGCCACCATTCGGTTAACTTGAACTTTACCCGTTTCAATATCGACTTCAACTTCAGCCGTGACTGCGCCATACGTGTACTGGAGATAGGTGGTTCCTTGACTTGTTTCCGGGTCATACTCACATTTTGGCGCAGTAAACGTATCGTGTACTTTCAATTCCACTCCATTCTTGTAGGCTGATTGTACGACTTCCAAGTATGAGACTGCGTGCTCGGGTCTGTCTCTTATGTAGTATGATGCGTTCGACGTTTCAATCTCATCAATATTAGACCCTAACAGTTCTGCCGCAATTTCCTTGAGGCGTTGATGAAGTCGTCCTGCTACCAATTGAGCCGCGCGTCCACCCACGGCAGTTGTCCTGGAAGCAACGGTAGGTCCTGCGTCGTTGCAGTAATCAGTGTCCGGTGGCTCCAATCTGAAGTAGGACATGGGGAGGTTCATAGTCTCGGCGGCAATTTGCAGTAGTCCAGATGGTGCACCTGTCCCATATTCGGTTAAAGCGGTTCTGAATCTGATCGTTCCATCTTTGTCGATATTCATATGAGCCGCTACGTAGTCGTTACCTTCAGGACCAAGGCTATTACCATGATACATTATTGCGATGCCTATACCTTTCCGAATCGTTCCTGTTTGCTTGGTGTATTCACTTCTCTTGCTCTGCCAATTTGACGCCTCCACTACTTTTTCGACGCATTCTTCGAGGCCACAACTTTCGTCCACCACTTGACTGGTTGCAGTCAACGACCCTGGTCTCAGCATGTTAATGCGTCTGAACTCTAGAGGATCCATTCCAATTTTCTTCGCGATCTCTTCAACATGCGATTCTGCGGCGAAATGTGATTGTGGACCTCCGAAGCCACGGAATGAGCCTGCCATCGTATTGTTCGTGTAGACGCAGTACGAATCGCTCTTGACGTTCGGAATCTCATAGGGTCCGGTTGCATGGAATAATGCCCTGGTGACTACTAGTGGACCGAGAGACGCGTAAGCGCCTGTGTCAGCGATTAGTTCCGCGTTCCACGCAGTTAGTTTTCCGTTCTTCTTGACGCCAGCCTTCAACTTGATGATGAATGGATGGCGTTTCGTATGTCCTATAATGGACTCTTCTCTTGTGTACGCAAGCGCTGTTGGTCTGCGCGTCTTGAGAGCAACGATGGCAGCCATACCTAAGATATCTACAGGCATTTCGTCAGACTTGGGTCCAAACGCGCCTCCAGTAGCCGCTTGAATTACTCTGACTTGGTCCGCGCGCAGGGAGAGGATTTTGGCGACTCCTGTCTGTACGTGGAACGGGCTCTGCATCGAACCGACACAAGTTACTGATCCATCAGGTTCAGGAACCACAAAACCAGTTTCAGGTTCTAACGGAACTGGTTCTTGAAATTGCGTCTTGTACGTTCCCTCGACTATGTAATCGGCTTGACTGTATCCTGCTTCAACATCGCCTTTACGAAGCTTCAGGTGTTTCGCAATGTTTCCAGCTTTGTGAATCTTAGGCGCATCTGGTTTCATGGCTTCTATCGGTGAGAACAAGGCAGGAAGATCTTCATACTCTATCTTTACGAGATTAACTGCTTCTTCTGCCACAGTCTGATCATGTGACGCGATGGCTGCTATCGGTTCCCCGACGAATCTTACTTTATCACTTGCGAGCAATGGCTTGTCTGGCAACAGGGCTGCTGATTCGTTTATTCCTGGAATATCTGCTGCAGTGATAACTAAAACAACGCCAGGATATTGTCGTGCTTGTGAGACGTCCACTTTCCGTATCAACGCGTGGGCGTGAGTTGATCTTACGATCTTCAGATAAAGACAGTTTTCAGGGAGAATATCCATTGAATAGATGGGTTTTCCGAGGACTTTGTCAATGGAGTCTACACGCTCCACGTTCTTTCCAATAAGCACAGTTTGCGGAGGATCGGAATGTTTACCCTGTCTATTCACCATTCTCATCGCTTCTTCATTTCTAGTGCGGCTGCCTTCACGGCTCTAACGATGCTTTGGTATCCAGTGCATCTACATAGGATGCCTCGAATTGCTTCTTTGATTTCTTCATCGGTAGGTGAAGGGTTATGGTCGAGAAGGTTCTTCGACGCAAGAATCATTGCTGGGGTGCAGAAGCCGCACTGCGCTGCATTGAATTTGATGAATTCGCGTTGAAGAGGATGAAGGTTCTTCGCTGTCCCAATTGCTTCGATTGTCGTTATCTTCTTATTTCTTGCTTGAATCGCGAGGACAAGGCAGGAGTTTACGAGTTTTCCGTCCATGATGACGGCGCAGATTCCGCAATCTCCAGTACTACAGCCTTCTTTCGTTCCTTTCAATCCAAGTCTGTCTCTCAGAACATCCAGCAGGCGTTCGTGTGATTCCACAATCAACGCGTGATCTTTTCCGTTGACGGTGAATTTTAGAAGGTGTTTAGACAAGTAGCTTTTCCCCTAGTCTCTCTGAACATTTGATTAGTGCACGTTTGAACAGCACGGGACCAACGTTCTGTCTGTACTCTTTGCTTGCTCTGAAGTCTGAAGTTAACTGGAGTTCGTTCTTTAATATCGTAATAGCGTTTTCAACTTTTTCTTTAGTGAGAGGATTTCCTCTAAGCTCGGCCTCAGTCTTCCTTGCTCTGTTAGGAATCTTGCCTGATACGCGGTTCATGGCGATTTTGATTTCCTCAATGCGTTTGTTTTCCTTACTTAATTTCAAGCAAACAGAACAGTTCAGGAATGCTATGATCAGGGAGTTACGCATTCCTATCTTTTCGAAAGCGCATGCTGACTGGTTATCAAGTTCGTCGAACATCGTCTCAATGAGGATCTCGTTAGGAAGCATAGCAGTTTGTCTTTTGTCTGTTAGGAAATCGTCAAGACCAATCACTCGTTCTCCATTCTTGGATCTCAATGTGACCCTTGCACCTAGCACAAGCAGGACGGGTATCAGGTCTTCAGATGATGATGCCGCGCAGATATTGCCTCCCACTGTGGCCATGTTCACAATTGAGGGTCCGCCGAATTTCGATGCGATGTCGCGAAAAACATCATAGTGTTCTCCCAGGAGTGGAGATGATATCAAATCTTGAATGGTAGTTAGGGCGCCAATTCGAATTTTCCCGCTGTCGTTTCGTACGTAGTTGAATTCAGATAGGCCTGAAATGTCAACTAATAGTCGGGCTTCAACTTGTCTTCGTTGTATGCGGTTAATCAGATCAGTTCCGTTCGCAATAATTTGCACGCCGGATTGATGATCGTCTAAGTAATTCAATAAGTCGTTGAGGTTTTCTGGAACGTACATGTCGAATCTGTGCAAGAATCTTAACCTCCTGCAGCTGGTGGGATCAATAGCACCAAGTCACTGTTACTCAATTTCGTGGTCAAGTTCGGGGGGTTCTGAACCCGATTGTTCAAGTAGAATAGGATGTACTGACGAAGGCTACCTTTAGAATCGAAGAACAACTCCTTCAAACTACCTTGTCTATTAATGAGCGACTCGACAACGTCGCTAAGGGTGTTTGCTTCTATTTCCAGTTCGCTCTCCCCCACGGTTTCGCGTAGTTCATGGAAGAGTCGAACTCTAACCTTTGGAGGCAACTACCGTTTCACCTTACGACTCAGAGCGTCATATACTATTTCCGCAGTGGCAGGTAATATGTAGATTCGTGCGCCTATTGCATCATGGATTGCATTAGCAATTGCTGACCCGACTGGGATAATGCCGATTTCCCCCAGCCCCTTTGCCCCGAATGGTCCAATTCTTTCGAAGGTTTCAACTGGATCAATCTCAATTTCAGGTGTGTCAGCGATTGTGGGAATTATGTAGGTCGTGAAATTGTTAGTTCTCACAATGCCATTCTCGATCTGAGTGTCTTCGGTTAAGGCGAAGCCGATTCCTTGAACAATGGCTCCTTCACATTGACCCGTGTAGGATTGTGGATTGATGATTCTGCCGCATTCGGGTGACAGAAAGAACTTGAGAACTTTAGTCGCACCGGTTTGAATATCGACTTCTACTTGGGCAACAGCGGTTGAGTACATGTAGGACATGTGCGGGATTTCCAATGTTCCTTGAATCGGCTTTTCCACTCGGGGTACGTTGTATCCTGCAACAACTTTCATCTCAGCACCCGTTCTTTGAAGATGTTGCGCGATCTCGGAGTAGCTGACCTGCTTCTTCGAATTCCTCGTTGACTTGACATGAGATTGTTTTGCCGATAGGTTTTGAGGATTCTCGTGGAGGATTTCTCCAGCTGCCTTTAGAAGCAGTTCAATCATTTTGGGAGCTGCAGCTAGTATAGCGTTTCCTCCTCGAACAAGCGCCATTGATGCTGATGAAGTGCCCGAGTCTGGGGTGAGTTGTGTGTCGGCGCTGGCGATGTAAACTTCATCGATGTCACAGTTCAGTGCTTCTGCTCCAATCTGGGTGTAGGCGGTGGTGGCTCCTTGGCCTATCTCTGGGCAGCTTACCCCAACCACGAATTTACCAGCTGGTGTGATTTGAATCGACGCGGAGGCGAAGTCTGGCAATGCCCCGAAACCGAAACCTTTCACTGCTGATGCGACTCCCACTCCTATCTTACACCAAGGTGCCGATGATTTTGACTTGTGCCTCGTCTTCCAAATTCTTGATTTTTCGGCTCTTAGGAGAGTTTCGTAGATGCCAACGCTTCCGTTGACTTTCAGTCCGAAGGCGCCCGTGTCTCCTTCGCGGAGAACGTTCATCTTTCGTAAAGCTATCGGATCGATGCCGAGTCTCTCAGCGATGATGTCCACGTTCGTTTCCATGGCGAAGTTCACTTGGGGGGCGCCGAATCCTCTAAATGCTCCCGCTACTCCATTATTCGTGTATACTGAATACGCATCAATGTCTACGTTCGGAATCTTGTATGGTCCACAACAGTTCTCTACTGCAACATCGAGGACGGTTGGACCGAGTGATGCATATGCGCCCGTATCAGCAATTATCTTGACTTTGTTTCCGAGCAGTCGTCCTTTCTTGTCCGCTGCTGTCTTAGTGATGACCGTCATTGGGTGACGCTTCATGCCTGTAGTGCCCGACTCCTCTCGCGTCCACACCATCTTGACAGGGCGCTTCGTTTTCAACGCCAACATGGCCAGATGGATTTGCACTGTGTTCTCTTCTTTTCCGCCGAAGGCGCCTCCAACTGGAGTGGATATGACCCTAATCTTCTCAGGAGGGATGCCTAAGGCTCTTGAGATCTGCATTTGATCTCTGTAAGGTGATTGACCCCCTGCGTAAAGCACAATGTTGCCTTTCTCATCAAGCATTCCAAGGCCCGCTTCCGTCTCAAGATACATGTGCATCTGGCGCCCTGTGTGGAATGTGTTCTCAACTACGACCGCAGCGTCCCGAAACGCTCTGTCCACATTTCCAGTCTTGAATGATGCATGCCTCATTAGATTACCATGTGAATGCACCTTGGGAGCATCGGGCTTCAATGCTTCAATCGGATCTGTAACTACCGGCAATGGTTCGTATTCGACTTCTACAAGTTGCGCGGCTTCTTCAGCTGTCTCCTTTGTCTCGGCTGCAATTACCGCAATGGCGTCACCGAGGTATCTGACCTTGTCGTGGCAGAGGACAGGCTGATCAGGGGTTAGGATTCCGAATGCATTCTGTCCTGTAACATCCTTGTAAGTGAGGACTGCTGCAACTCCAGATAGTGCTTCTGCTTTCGACGTATCAATCGTCTTGATCAGTGCATGTGGGTACTTACTTCGAACGACCTTCGCCCACAGCATGTTCGGCAATGCCATGTCTGAGAAGAATTTTGTTTCTCCTGTAACTTTCCCTCGTCCGTCTTTTCTGTCAATGGGTTTTCCGACCCATTTCAGTTTTTTCCTCTCAATCTGATGCATTTGCGTCTTATCCACCAGCGATCGGGGGCACTATGAGTATTTCATCTCCATCGTTAAGCTTCGAGGTTGTGGTGAGTCTGATTCCTTCTCGCACTATGTAGACGTAGTTCTTGTCATCGAGAGGAATAGAGTTGAGCAAATCTTCTACTGTTGCGTTCCTTGCGAGGGCTAGCGTGAGCTCGCGGCTTTCCAGAGCCATAGCTGGTGCGCCAAATACTTTCACTCTAACTCGCAGAGTTTTGCCCATTCCTATATCCCATTCCCTCGATGCACTGCTTTGTGAAGTGCTTGATAGACTAGTGAACCCAGAACTCTCCTCCTGTACTCTGCTGAGCCTCTGATATCGGTGATGGGTGAGGCGTCTTGAGAGGCAAGCCTTGCGGCTTCCCGCATTGATTCCTCAGTGAGGCGCCTACCGATGAGAGCTTGCTCGCAGCTGGGGGCTCTCACGATAGTCGGAGCAACTGCGCCTAAGGCGACTTTAACGTCATCGTACGAATCCCTGCGTTTCCCTCTGAGGATCACGGCCACGTCAACGATCGAGATCGCGTTAGCTTTTCGTAGACCTAGTTTGAGATAAGCACCTGCATCATTCCTAGTGAGTCCAGCAAAGTGGATTTCTTCAATTAGTTCATCTGATTTTAGCGCAGTCTTTCGGTATTCGATGAAGAATTTCTCAATCGGGATTTCACGTCGATCAGACTGATTCCGTGTTACAATCGTTGCTCCAAGTGCGTAGAGGGGTGGTAAACTGTCTGCTGCGGGTGACGCGTTCCCGAGATTGCCGCCAATTGTGGCGCTGTTTTGCAGTTGAGTGGCGCCAATCTGTTTCGCTGCCTCAAGAAGAATCCAGGCGTGTCTCTTGACATGTTGCGACCTTATTATCTCGGTATAAGTGCTGAGGGCACCGATGTGGATTCTACCGTCCTTTTCTTTAATGAATCTCAAATCTTTGACCGCGAGTATGTTTAGGAGTTTCTCTGTTTTGACTGCGCCGTCCCTCAGCTGGATTATAAGGTCTGACCCGCCTGCGATGATTTTGATATCCTTCTCATGCTGTTGTAGTAGCGCTAACGCTTCTTCTAATGTGCGAGGCGAGAGGACGTCAATTTCAGAACGCATCAGAAATTATGCTCTCCTCTTCTTGGCAGCATCCTCGACTGCGGCGATTATCTTGGTGTAGCCAGTGCATCTACAGAGATTACCGGACAGCGCATTCTTGATGTCTGCTTTGGTTGGCCTTGGACTTCGCATGAGCAGCGCGGATGCAGATACAATCATGCCAGGAATACAGTGACCGCATTGTACTGCCCCATGATCAATGAATGCCTTCTGCACCGCATTCAGCCTTCCATCCTTTGCTAATCCCTCAGACGTTATGATGTTTGAATTTTCAGCCTGAGAAACGAGCACTAGACAAGAACAAACCGGCTGCCCGTTCATTATCACGGTGCAGGCCCCACATTCTCCTTTAGCACAGTCTTCTTTGGGGCCAGTGACGTGCAATTGATCACGAAGAACTTCGAGGAGTGTGTAAGCGGGGGGGCATCTTACTGTAACCGGTTCACCGTTTAGCTTGAAACTTATCTTATGCTCCACGCGCACTAGACCCTACTCCCGAAACCGGATAGGATAGGCAAATATGTGTCTCTTAACCGTTGATCGAATTTGATCAATTCCCATCCAAACAGAACATAAATTGCCTAAGTTACCCCTCTCTGAGAAAGGCTCCTCCCATGATCGCATTCTGGTTATATTATGTCGCGTGTGGCCCTTTACTTACAGGATAAACCAACAGTTTTATCCGTTAACCACACGGCGAGGCAGAACGAGTGAAAGAAAAGCCCCGCATCAAGAAAACCTTTGACTGGGTTCAAAGGGAGTCACTCATCAAGCCTTGGCATCGTAAGCTATCTTCAGGCTCTGAGAGAACTGCAATTCATTATGCCTACAATCTTCAAAGATTGCTGGAGGAACGTAAGCAGACGGCAAGCCAGTTCGTTGAATACTGCAAATCAAAATACAATTCCCCCAAAGCTACCTGTTAAGTTACTTCAGGTTTTACAGTTCATGCAGGAGAGAGCCTTCACTATGATGCGTACCTGACCCCGTGTCCAGCCACTGGGTATGCAACGGGATGCCCTTAGTCTATCTACAGAGTTCAAGTAGCAAACCTGTGTGCACGTACGTAATACAAAGCTGTTTATCGCAATACGTGGCACTGTCTCTTGGATTAAATTGCCAATTACGAAGGCTCAGTTCAGTGGAGGAAGCACGTTTGAGACTATTGAACAACAGGTTCTGAAATACCTTACGAGCAGCCCCCAAGCGTATACTGCCATGGAAATTACTGGAGCGATATTCAAGCTCCCCAAAGAGTTTGCTTTGCCGAAAATTTCGGTTGAAGAGGCTTTGAAGAACGGTCCTCTTGTGACGATGGTTAGCTTGACATTAGAAGGTTTGATGAAACAAAATAAAGTGTTAGGCAGAATCGTTGATGCTCCGACTGGCAGGGACGTCTACTTCATAGCGGCCTGACACGCTAGAGTTGTTGGTCAGACGGCAGAAGGCAAGAGGTATTGCATTGAATGTGGAAACGAGTTACCGCCAAACTTGAAGTTCTGTGACAGCTGCGGGACCAAACAACCTTGAAATCCCAAAATGTCGATTTTGCAATTACCCTGCTCTTACTGTTCTCTATAGTGTCGGTTCCTTTTTGTGTTCAGGCGATTTCTATGAAGCAAACTTACACCGCTACGAGCACTTTGTTCAGTAAAACCTTCGCCTTACATGGTGAATCTGGAGATACCTGTTACATTGAGGATTTTTCGTTGACCGCTTACCAAGGACTCGAAGCGTTCGGTTCAGTCGAATGGTTATGTCTTCTTCTTCATAATGACTGACAGCCAGTTCAAGCAAGCTTCAAAATATTGCCGACTATTTGCTTCGTCACCATATACTTTCTCTCCTGGTGCGGTGACATCATATTCTCTTGATTGGACTGTTCCAAGTAGCGGATTGTACCGTTTTGCTTTCTTGAATCGTGGCACAAGTGACATTTCAGTAACGTGCATGTTCTGGACGCAGAGTCCCTGATTCACTCAACTCTCCCACCACATACAGGAACGTCGGCTCGTTAAGAGCCGATTAGTAAATTCTCTCTACTGTGAACTCGTATGATTTGTCCAGAATGCAGAATAGGCATCATTATTGATGCTCCCAGAATAAACCTCTACGAACCCAACAACGAGCCCGTTTGCAACTACTGCGGACTAACACAGGACCCAGTCAGGTGATTCGATTGGATTGTCCATACTGTCGTGAGTGGATGCCCTGCAAGGCTAGAACAGAGAAGTGGGAGGGCCAAGGCTTTGTAACAATTCTGTCATACGCCTGCGAGGAATGCGGCAGAAGGTGGGAGAACTCAGGAGACGGACATGGAATTAAGGCCGTACAGGTATAGTTACTTACGTATTTGGTCTCCCTACCCCAAGTATCAAGACGACCATAGACGAACGTCTAGGCGGATTAGAAGGATGAGGGGAGGTTAGAGTGGAAATGGGTTTGGTAGAGTTCAGACGAATCTGATTAGCGGTGAACTGCAGTGGCCGCAGAAGCGTGCGTCAGCAGCGTTTTGGTCTCCGCATATCAGACACATTCCTCGTGGTGGTGGCTGGTCAGGAAAGTTACTCAACCTAGTTCTACACGAGTTGCAGTAATTATTATTGTCCACATTCTGCTTATTGCAATATCTACATGTTTTCAAACAAAGAACACCTCGCCACGTAATACAGTTAAATTCCGTTTATAAGGTTATGTATCTATATCGTTAATGATGATGAATTCAACTGGCTTTCCGCCTATTACCCTATGGGCCACCATCACCTGACCATGAACTGCCCAAATTGTTACGGCCTAACAGAACTACTGGACCGTAGTCTACGCTGGCGTAATCAGTCGTTTGACGTTATCTTAGACTAGAACAATAGTTCAGACATTGCAGGCAGTTGGTTTTGTGCTAATCTCTAAGGCTTTGTAGTTGTTTCCACCGCTAAGGGACTGCTGGGGGTGCGGTAGATGGCGGCGGTATGTTTGTAGTTACTGTTACCGTTACGGTTGCTCCTGTTTTCGGGTCTTTACACACTACGGGAACAGGGGCATTCGGTTGATGTCGTATATTGTTAACTTTGATAGGCTTGCTCAGCTGCCGTGAGGGCCGTTTCTTGGGCCCGAATGGTCAGGAGGGAAACAGAATCCGTTCCAATAATAGTACGGCGAATAATAGTACGGCGGATTTAGCGGACAATAGTAGGGCCCGCCGGAAGATTGCGCAGGTTGTATTGTGGGGGTAGCGTAAGCGATACCAACTAGCGTTGAAGTTACAAACATCAATCCCAGTAGGATTAAGAGAAATGTTGCTTTCACTGAATACGTCTCCACCATGAGTAGTACATATGACATATATTAGGCGTGTCGCATGTTACATTGATGTTACACGCATGATACATACCTATACCTACAGGCGTGAATAGATCAAGTTCTGCCAGAAGCGAGAAATGGGAAGACCACAGCTACTTGACAATTCTCTCTTACGTCTGCGAGGAATGTGGGAGAAGGTGGGAGAATGCAGGAGACGGACATGGAATTAGAGCAGTGCAGGTCTAATGTCAACTGCGAGGGTTAGTTAGCACGGTGATTACAGAACCAACGGCAATCACGTTTAATTCGCTTATCGAATTCTCTTATTTCTATGCCAACCTCACGTAAATGCGACAACTGCGGCCGACTGCTTGACTTTCCCAGAGTCCTCAATCATCCGTTATTAGCAGAAGCCGAACCAAAAAATTCTGTGAAGGTTGAAGTCACATGCAAATGCGGTAGAGTAATTACACGCTATCGATTTAGCCCTCAATCTTCTGTTCTTTGTCCCATCTTTTAGTGGAAGTGGAAAGCTGTTTTAACCTAGCCGAATCATATAGAAAGGTTCAGGTGAACCACATCCTTGTCTAGTCCGACCGAAGATGAGATTGACGTATGGGAACGAGTGTTAGAGCAAATGGGAAACGTAAGCGTAGCGAGTGAGAAGGATATTGACAAGCGTTCGGAGTCTTTAAAGAAAGCCACTATTTACGCTATAGATGTTGAATTTCAAATTCTCAGAATAGAAGCCCGTGTCAAACAAGATACGAATAGTCGAGCTATGCGTCTCCTACAACTGGACGAGGGATTGTTAAAGCGTCTCAAGGGCAGAGAGGAAGCAATACTAGCCTTCTTCGTTAAGTATGCAGGGCAAATCAAAGAAATGCTTCAGGACACACCCATTTGGCAGCCGCCACGAGAGTAAAACGTCTCACACGTGTAAGCAGATTCAGTAACCACTCATACATTCGCCTGCCTTACCACCTATTACGCTATGGGCCACCATCACCTGACCATGAACTGCCCAAATTGTTACGGCCCAACAGAACTACTAGGCCGTAGCCTACACTGGCGTATTTGGTCGCCCAATCGAATTTGACTATGGCGTCTTCTTCTTGGAGCGAGCCACCACGAACAGTATGACCCAAGCAAGTACCGTCCAAGCAACTATGTCCAAAATCAACCGCACTGGTCTAACAACCCAAGGATTGTACCCTGGCCCAACGACCAGTTCGACCAACCATGTTAGCGGGTAGCCGAACCACGTTGCTCCCATCAGCCCACTAGGCGTATGGTCTACGAGACCAGTCACCAGTGTGATTGCTACGCCTATCACGACCGCTAGGACTGTCATCTTCAACTTTTTCATAATTCATCAAGAACGCATCAGAAATATAAGGCATTAAACCTGTTGTTTAGTACAGATTCAAAGAAAAGTACTCTGATTGTGATTGTAGTAGCTCTGACAGGGCTAGATAGAAGGGAATCCAGTTAGGCTTCCAAGCGTACTGAGTTGGGTTTTGAGCATATATACCTATATACTGCTATGCCTACAAGTATGTAGGAGTTGATACGTAGTTGGGGAAAATGTACATAGTGCTTTCGGACCATGTTGAGCGACGACTGCGATTGGCATCCGTTATGAGACTCGGCGGTAAGAAAGGGGACCTGAGCAACGCAATTGAGGAAGCTGTTACTGACTGGCTAAGGAAAGACCCGAAGTTTAGAGATTAACGATAACGTCCTCATACCGTCTAGTTTTCTAGGGCGATAGCCGTGTATATTCCGCTTCAGAAGAGTCTTACGAGTTTTGCAGTTGTTGCATCCCTCACGTTTTGACGTCGCACGCATGTGAGTAAGGGAGTCTGTAGTTACAGACATTAAGAGAGATGAGAAGGGTCATTCTACATCTCATTCTGATTTTCATTTGATGCCATATTTCTGGCAGACTGGGTTATCCGTACTGGCCGTGGTTTCGTGACTGCGTAGCTGCGTACCTCCTCACACGCACAAAAGTTTGAATTAATGCGTTAACTTAACGGCACCGATGAGTGTTGACTAAAGTTAGAGATGTGATGTCCACCAAGATACCTCAGGTGGATTCTTCGGCTACCGTCCTGGAAGCCTGTACGGTTATGAACCGTGAGAAGTTTTCAGGAGTAGTTGTATTTCAGGAAGATAAGGCGATAGGCATATTGACTGATAGAGGACTACTCCGAGACTTCGTCCCCTTAAACAAGAGACCGGATGAAGTGAAGGTAAGTGAGGTTATGGGCCCGCTCCTTAAGATAGATGCGAAAGTATCGACGAAAGAGGCGGCCAAGAGAATTGTAGAGCATGCGTTCACGAGGCTTGGCGTTTTTGATGGCAACAAGTTCTTGGGCTGGGTTACATTAACCGATTTGGCAAGAGAGACTTCAAAGAAGAACTTGCTCGATGCACTGCTTCGTCATAATGAACCAGAAGTGGAGGATATTGTATGTCCACATTGCAGGAAAGCCGTGTTAACAAAGATTATGAACAAAGAAGGGCAGATTTCGAGATTTGAGTGTCCTAAGTGTAAGTTCGTCACTTGACGACATGTGAGTTACTGCAATAACTAAGACAGTTCAAACATCTAACTAAAACAGTCTGGATAATCACAGCCAAATGCGTCAGTGAATGCCAGGTCTGTGGAGACCCGATAGTTCTCAATGAAAAGATAACCCTCTTCAAAGGTCTAGGCTGGGGCCACGTCAAGCACCTTTCTCTCAAGGAGCCTAAGAAACCAACATAGGCTTATGCGTAGGCTCAAGGTATACATCTCAGTGTGAGTCAAGAGAGGCGTGCGTAAAGTGGTAGACAGGCAAAGAGTGGCCCTTTACTTACAGGATAAGCATCAGGTTCGCGAGGAACTGGAGTTTGTTCAATATGCTGAGAAGAAAGGGTTTGAGGCAATCTGGCACGCCGAGTCACGATTGGCTAGAGATGCCATCACTCCCCTCGCCGCAATGGCCGTGGTCACAGAAAGGATCAAACTAGGAACAGGAGTTATCAATAACTGGACGAGAAATGTTGGACTCTGCGCTGCTACCTTTCTCACATTAGATGAACTCTCCGGAGGCAGGGCTCTTCTTGGCGTGGGAGCGTGGTGGGATCCACTTGCCTGGAAGGTTGGGATCGAGCGAAAGAAGCCGATCAAAGCCATGCGTGAGTATTGCACTGTCCTTCAGCGTCTCTTCAGAATGGAGAACGTAACCTTCGATGGCGAGTTCGTAAAAGTGCATGACATTCGACTCGATGTCGTGTATGGTGATCCAAATACTCCACGGAAAATTCCAATTTACATTGGTGCCACTGGTTGGGATATGATTGAGCTTACAGGCGAGATCGCAGACGGGCTGCTCCTGAATTATCTTGTATCCCCAGAATATGACAAGAAGGCCCTGGATCACCTTAGAGACGGTGCTAAGAGAGGAAATCGTGATTGGCAAGAGATAGACCGTCCGCAACTCATCGTGTGTTCGCTCGACGAAGATGCTGATAGGGCATTAAACGACGCGCGGCCACTAGTGGCGCAATATCTTGGCCAGCAACCTCACATTGCGAAAGCTAGCGGAGTTAAAGAGAGTCTGATTGAAGAGGTTAAGTCGGCGCTTGGTGGTTGGCCGGCAAAGCCAGGCGGATTAGAGAAAGCCCAACTGCTCATAGATGACAAGTTGGTTAGACTCATAACTGCTAGCGGCACAGCGGATGATTGTCTGAAGAAAGTGGAGGAATACGAGAATACTGGATGCAGGTGCCCTATTCTATATCCGCTTGGAGACGATGTCCGTGCAATGATTGACGCATTCCAAGTTGAACCTACACGCCCCGGTCCATTGGTTGCATAATCTAACTGAATCAACGACGCTTAGACAGGTGTTAGTTGCTTTCCCAAAGTGATCTGAAATACTCTCTTGACCTGACCGCATCCTTATACGACGTGAATACCTCAAAAGTAATCGTCCTGTTGTAACCAATTCCCTTAAGCCATCTAACTACTTTCTTGAAATCTATGATGCCAGAGCCCAGAGGCAGGTGTTCGTCGAGGTCCCCGTGATTATCATGGATGTGAACGTGAATTAGTCTTGGGGAAAATCGTTTCACGTATGTCTCGATTCTTCCCATGCCACCCTCAATGAACGCGTGCGCGATATCCAGATGACAATTTAGTTGTGGTACACTCTCCATGACGTGCGAATAATTGCGTATGCCTCCCGTTCCGTAGTCCCCGACAGGAACGTTCTCTAACATCAACGCAATTCGCTTTGACTTTCCAAACGTGCAAAGTTCACCCATTGCACTCGAAAAATTGTCGAGGAAATCGTCTCGAGACTTTTGAGTATCCCCCACTCGGCCGAGTTTTCCGTAGAAGTGAAAATTAAGCAGTTCAAGTCTGAGCTGTGATGCAGTCCGGACCATAGCTTTTGCTTCTTCTATCCAACCTCTCCGGGCCTTTGCGTGGGCTGAACCAAACTGGACCCAGTATGCTGTATGGCCGATGGCAAACATGTCATTGGCTGACAATAATTCCAAGATTTGTTTTCGTTGGTGCAATAAGATCGACGGCGTAGCTAATGGTTCTTCGATTCCTATTTCCGCATAATCGAAACCTAACTTCTTGAATCGGATGATCTCGTCGGGAACTGGTTGAATTGGATCTGTTAACATTCCGAATTTTGGTACCTGTTTCTCTTTCAATCTCGGTTGGCTAAAGTGGAACTTCAAAGGCGCCACGGCAGATCTGAAAATATTCGCCTAAGACTTATCAATACTGAAGTTGAGCGGTTTATCGCCACAAAAACAAGCTTCGAAGCTTCATAGTTACAACATTGACTCGGCAGAAAGTCGAATCAACTTAGAAATGCGTAGAATTCCATACCTATCTCAGCCGTTAACTGTGGATGAGATTTCGTCAGGTTAAATTTGGTTAAGTTTAACTACGTATGGGGCACCCAATACGTTACGAGAACGTTGCGAGATGAAAGTGAGCATTTATGCTGCGATATGCGGGGGATGCTCTCATTTATGTTACTCTGGTTATTGTGTAAGCGACCGATGTATGGCCAGGAATTGGCTGAAGAAATAGCAAAACGAAGGGGCGAGAAGCCTAATCCCGGAACCATCTATCCTGCGCTAAAGGATTTGCATAAACGTGGCCTAGTTCAGATGCGCAGTGAAGGGCGCAAAACCGTCTATGAGTTAACGAGTCAGGGGCAGACTGGGGTTGTTGAGGCTTCAGTATACTTTTGCCGGGTATTTGGGGAAGTCGTCCGTGCTCCGATGCAACAAGACTAACCATTATTGGGTGTCCGATATATTTATTAGCTGACCATGATTATTGGGTGTCCAAGTTTAAGATCGGTGAAACTCATGAGTGAAGACAACGAGCTGGATCTACGGCGAGGTGATTGGCAGGTACTCGACGCATTCCACGACGCGGAGTCGAGTCTTGCGTTTCAAGGTCTCAAACGCCAGTTAGGTATGCATCAAGAAACCCTCTCCCGTGCGCTCCAGCGTTTAGAAGATGACAATTTGGTCGAACGTACCGAGGATGGTTACCGACTTACCCAACATGGCTCAGAAGTCATCCATTTGCCAGCACGAGGACGGTCTATTAAGTCGACTAGTCTCCTTGAGACATATCTTCCATCAGATGTACCCGCGACTGATGTGATCTCGAGACTGAAGTATTCTTGGTTTAGCACGCTTCGCTGGCTGGGCTACTCAGACAATCAGAACGAAGCGTTGCTCACTTGGGTTACCGACGACGGCAACACCCAAGTGCGAGCGCGGTTCAGGAGCAATCATCTATCGATTGAAATCGACTCTGAAAATGGCGAAAACTCCAACATAGCAATCAAATCGGCGCATGAATTAGCTGCTCGGATAATTCGTGAGTATCAACACGTACAGAACGCTCGAACCGCACAAGCGGTACGCGGGGCGCAAATCTCCTAATCTATGAGCATTAATGCACTGACGTGCTGATTCAGAATTCCAGCATTAGAAACATTGACTAAACTCGACCGGATTTCAATAGAACTTCCAAACAGACTGCACTGTGCCATTTCCTAATAGGTGGCAGGGGAATGGCATTCGACCTCGGCCCGATTACTCGATGATCGGGCTAACGAACTTGAAATTGACCGTGTCCAGTAGACCTTTGTCTGTAATTCGCAATTTTGGTATCACCGAGAGTGTTGTTAAGGCCAGATTCATGTATGGGGAAGGGAGCGTGCAGCCCAGCGTTACCCAAGCTTCCTTTAATCGTTCCACTTCATGAGCCACTACCTCGACGGGTCGGTCGGACATGAGCCCTGCTATTGGTAATGGAACAAGAGCGAGTATTCTTCCTTTGCGAACGGCTACCATCCCGCCTCTGCTATCAACGAGCTCGTGGATTGCAGTTATCATGTCTTCGTCAGATGCGCCAGCGACGACGAGATTATGACTATCATGAGCCATAGATGAAGCAACTGCGCCTTCTCTTAATCCAAAACCTTTCACAAATCCTACCGACTTATTGCCTGTACCCTTGTGCCTCTCGAAGACCGCAATCTTCAGTACGTCTTCATCTAGGTTTGAGTATACTCGACCGTCTTTCGAGCGGGCTTCTACTTCTAGGCAATCTGTGTAAGCGCTGGCTGGGATTATGCCGATAGCTCTGACTTTCACGGTTCGTTGGGTTGTCTTGGATTTTACGGTTAAGTCATCTAGGGTAGGAGATGCCTTGAGCACTATTGATTTGCGAGTGAAGTCAGGTAGCTTCGGGGGAGCGATGTTTGCTGTCAGTTTTCCATCCTGTGACACCACCTGTCCATTAGCAATCACTGTTCTGATACTCACGGTTGACAGTCTGTCGAGAATTAGCATGTCAGCAAGTCTAGAGGGTGCTATGCTTCCTAAGTTTCTCGAGCACTCATAGTGTTCTGCTACGTTTATCGTAGCCATCTGGATCGCTTTAATTGGGTCAACGCCCTCTTCGATTGCTCGCCGCACAGCGTGATCAACATGTCCCTCGGTGAGTATCGAATGCGGCTCTCGGTCATCCGTAACTAGGCAGATGTGTCTCGAATTCAGTTTCTCTTCTGTAATCACGCGTACTGTGTCAGCTACATCACGCCAGGCCGAGCTTTCCCTAAGCATGACATACATTCCTAATCGAAGTTTTTGAACAGCTTCAATTTTCTTAGTAGATTCGTGGCATGAAGTTATGCCAGCCGCAACATATGCAACTAGGTCTCGGTCCAGAAGATTGACTGCGTGTCCTTCTACCACGCGCCCAGCTTTCAGAGTTGCGGCGAGTTCACCGTGAACTTGGGGGTCACTTGAAATTACTCCAGGATAGTTCATCATCTCGCCAAGAGCGACTACACCATTCCACTTCAACGCTTCTTCAACTTCTGCTGTACCAATGTTTCCACCAGTCGTCTCGAAACCAGGAGCAGCAGGAACGCATGATGGGAAGGTGACCAGGACTTTCAACGGTAAGTTTTTCGACTCATCTAGGAAGAATCGCACCCCACTCAAGCCTAACACGTTGGCGATCTCATGAGGGTCAACGAAAACAGTGGTAGATCCATGAGGGAGAACGGCTCTCGCGAATTCCGTGGCTGTAACCATCGCGCTTTCAATGTGCATGTGCCCATCAATGAACCCTGGAACAAGATACCTCCCACCCGCGTTGATCACTCGTGTTGTCGGCCCGATAGTATGCTCAGCTTGCCCGACGAATGCGATTCGATCTTTCTTTATCGCTACATCTTGACCTTCAATAATTTCATCTGAATTTACATTAACTAGTGATACATCCCGGACAACAAGGTCTGCCTTCAATTTGCCCATAGCCGTATCCACGAGTGTACGAGTCATTTCGTATAGACGTGTCCTACCCTCGAGCTCGAACATAATGAATCCAGTAGTAGCTAAACGATTGGGAGATTTAAGAGGCGCCTTGCTGCGGAGATATGTGACTCACAAAAATAGTAATGTCGGGAAGAACCTACGATTTGGAAGAATACTCCCAAGAATTATGCCACTCAAAATAGGAATGTTCCAAAGAATATGATGGTTGGTCTACGACAATTGAATTGCACCTGAGCATATACAATCGCTCCTGCGCCGCTCGTGCAAGGATGCACTTCAAAATGATGGAGTAACAAAACAAACTGTCTTTCCGAAAAGTATACAGGGAGTATTATAAAACATACAACATGCAGTTCTGAGCGTGATTGTGCCGTGAGTTCGTTACTGGTCACCGGTGGAACTCTTGTTACGATGGATGCACGTCGGCGCGTAATTACTGATGGGGGTATCCTAATTGAAGGTTCCAGAATCACGAAGGTAGGTAAGTCATCTGAGGTGAGACGTGAGTCGAATGCAGAATTTGAGGTCGACGCAAAAGGAATGGTGATTCTGCCCGGGCTCATCGATATTCACGTGCACCTAGCGCAAGCGATGCTACGCGGATGCGCAGATGATACCTCACTGATCGATTGGCTTCAGAAATTCGTCTGGCCACTACAGGGGAATTATGATGCACAAGATGGCAAGGCAAGTGCCGAGCTCTGTATGCTCGAGATGATCAAATCCGGGACTACCACCTTTCTGGAGAGCCTTCTTCACACTCGTTATGGGTTCGACGGGATAGCTGCCAGCGTGGAAACTTCGGGCATAAGGGGGGTACTTTCAAAGACTGTGATGGGTGTTCCAGGGTACGGAGCAGCAAGCGGCATTATGCATCCTGGGATGGTCGAAGATGGTGAGACCTGCTTGCGTGAAGTCGAAGCATACTTCAATCGTTGGAACGGGAAGGCAAACGATCGAATTAGAGTCTGGTACGGAGCAAGATCTTTGGGAGGATGTACACCCGAACTCTACCGACAGATAGCTACGGGAGCTAAAGCCTTGAAGACGGGAGTCACAATGCACCTGAATGAAGTTCGCGAGGACGCCGATTATACTAAAAGAGAATTTGGTAAGTTGCCAACTGAATTCATGGACGACGTTGGCCTAGTAGGGCCAAACGTAGTTTATGCTCATGGAGTTTGGCTCACTGAACTAGAGTGGAAGATCCTTGCGGAGAAAGGAGCAACTGTCGCTCACTGTCCGTCCTCAAACATGAAATTGGCTTCTGGAATAGCGAAAATTCCCGAGATGATTAGAAGTGGTGTTAATGTAGGGTTGGGGTGTGATGGAGGCCCTAGCAATAATTCGTACGACATGATTCGAGAGATGAAATTCGCGTCACTATTACAGAAAGCAAGATTACTCAACCCGCTGGTTATGGACGCCGAGACAGTTCTCGAACTAGTAACAATCAACGGAGCAAGAGCACTGGGACTGGGTAAAGAAATTGGTTCTTTAGAAGTCAACAAAAGAGCTGACCTAGTACTCATATCGTTTCGGAATCCACATCTGGTCCCAGCATACAATCCAATCTCCCATTTGGTTTACGCAGCAACAGGATCAGACGTTGACACAGTGATTATTGACGGACGCATTATCATGAAGAACCGCAGAGTTCTAACTCTCGACGAAGAGAAAGTTATTCGAGAGGCTGAAGAGCGAGGAGCAAGACTCTTGGACCGAGCTGGAATCACAATTGAGCCAAAATGGGGATACGTTTGACCTTTAGATGAAGAGATTCCGTGAAAATCCCAATCGCTATCGCTATGCTGTATTGTGATCTTGACGTTTACGGTTGGAGTATTCATGAAAACGCTAAGAACGCTTCTTTCTGCCCATAGTCAGTGAGAGTACCGCCATTTTCGTATACATCCCATTCTCCGCTTGAGGGTAGATAACGGAGTGTGGCCCATCCAGCACTTCATCTGTCGCCTCTTCACCTCGTAGAACTGGCAGCACGTGAGTTATTATCGCTCGTCTATTCATCTTATCAAGCAAATCTTGCGTGAGAGTCCAGTTCCGGTATTTTTCATGGATCTCCAACTCTCGGTCCTTACCGAATCTGCTTGCTCCTATTGAAAGAAGCTCATTCGTTGCCCAGTTTCTTGGAAACACTGCATTGGCACCCTCTAGTGCAGATCCAAGATCGTTCGTCACGGTGAATTCTGCACCCTGGGCTCTAGCGTTCGATCTTGACGCATCAATAATCTTAGGATCTATTTCGAACCCAGGGGGATGAGCCAAAACCACATCCATTCCGAAGCGTGACATTATCAACGCCTCTTCATGAATACTGCAACGACCGCGAAAGCTCTTCGCGTACCCCCACATAATCACGTATTTTTTACCTTTCACCTTGCCAAGTGCTTCTTCGGTCGTCATCAAATCAGCAAGTCCTTGTGTGGGATGATACGTGCAACATGCCATGTTGATTACAGGAATCTTAGCATATTTTGCATACTCTCGGACAGTGGATATCCCAATTCCTGAAATGTAGTCGATTGCGGAGTCCAGAATTCGCACACCCAAACCATGCCCATACTTCTCGTACATCTTAGCCACATCTTTGGCAGCTTCCCCCGAGCCAAGACGCGTGGTGGAAACATCGATATATTGACCGTGTCCACCAAGATACGTCATTCCTGCTTCGAATGCCGCGCGTGTTCTCGTAGATGGAGCATAGAATAACATGAAGAATGTCTTACGGCCAAGTACTGGTGAGACCTTACCACGATGATACTGCCGCTTCATCTCCTTAGCAGTCTTTAAAGTTGTTACGAGCTCTTCAATCGACCAGTCTTGGGTCGTTATTAGATCGCGTCCCGCTAAATCTACTTTAGCCAACTCAACCGATCTCCCATCGTTCACAAACATGACGGACGAGAAATTCCGTTAATAACCTTACTGAATTTGAGAGTAAGCTCTTAAGAACAGATAAAATAGCGAGTATACTGCTTGCTCAAAGTGATGATTTTGCCTGAAACACTGATCGTTATTGCACTTGGCGGCAACGCACTTCTGCAACGCGGACAGAAGGGAACCGTTGAGGAACAATATGAAAACGTGAAGAAGACCGTCCCGAAAATTGCTGACTTGATTCAGAGAGGTTACAAGGTAGTTCTAACACATGGAAATGGACCACAGGTTGGTGCTACCCTCCTCAGGCACGAAGCCGCTAAAGCAATCGTTCCGCCATTTCCTCTAGATGCATGTGGAGCAGAGACGCAAGGCTTCATTGGCTATATGATTCAGCAGGCACTAAGGAATGAGCTTAAGACACGAGGGATCGACAAGTTCGTCATAACCGTAGTCACTCGTGTGATTGTAGATAAACACGATTTGGCTTTTCAGAACCCCACCAAGCCGATCGGCCCATTTTATTCAAAGGATGAAGCGGCGAAATTGAAGGAGCAGAAACCAGACCTGGTTGTTAAGGAAGATGCAGGCCGAGGCTACAGACGAGTCGTACCATCGCCGGATCCAAAGATAATCGCTGAGCGGACAGCAATACGAGCCCTCGTTGACGCTGGATTCGTTGTTGTCGCTTGCGGAGGCGGAGGCATACCGATCATCGAAGAAGGAACCCAGACAGTGGGTGTTGAAGCAGTAATTGACAAGGATCTCGCGGCTCAACGCTTGGGCACCTTAATCGGGGCACACGTCTTGATCATACTTACCGACGTGGACGCAGCATTCCTAAATTACGGAAGCACAAAACAGGAAAGAATCAGAGAAATCACTTCTGGAAAATTAAGAAACCACTTGAAAGAGGGACAGTTCAAGGAGGGCAGTATGGCACCCAAGGTTGAGGCTGCCATTCGATTCGTGGAGAGCGGTGGAGAACGTGCAGTAATCGCAGATCTGGGAAGTTTAGTTGAAGCCCTCGAAGGAAGATCAGGAACACAGGTCACAGTGCCAAAAGCTTAATTCCAATCGCAACCATCTCAAGCAAGGTTGGTAAACGTAAATGCCGTCATTTGTTGGCGTTTGGAAAGGTAAAGACTTCCTTGACACGAACGATTTCTCTCAGGAAGAGATGAAGAAGGTTCTAGATGCAGCTGACTGGCTGAGGAAAGCTTTCAGATCACACAAGAAACACCATTATCTTTCCGGCCAAACACTGTTCATGCTGTTCTACAATCGCTCTCTTAGAACTAGAAACTCTTTCGAGGGAGGAATGTACCAGTTAGGAGGACACGCACATTTTCTTAGTCCTCAAGACGTCTATACTCCCGCTCTTCCAGAAGACATGGTGGCCTATCAGACTGAAGCGATTTCAGACGTAGCTAGAGTTCTAAGCCGATACGGTGACGGAATCGCAATCAGAATCTATGGCGATGCGGCAAAATGGATTATTGGGCGAGGTCACAAGGTTGTTCAGGAGTTCGCAAAACACGCATCCATTCCCGTGCTGAATATGGAAGACGACATGTATCACCCATTCCAAGCATTGGCCGATGCCCAGGCTATGAGGAGTGCTATTCCTAAGCTCGCCGGGAAGAAACTTGTTGTCTCGTACGCTTACTCTGGCGGGCTGAAACCTTTAGCCGTACCACAGAGCGAAGTACTAATAGGAACTCAGATGGGAATGGAAGTTGTGCTAGCTCACCCACCAGGATTCGAATTAGAGGACGTAGTACTGAAGGCTGCCAAAGCGAACGCGGATAGGTATGGTGGAGATTTCAAAGTCGTAAACGACATGAAAGAAGCTTTCGAGGGAGCGGACGTAGTATATCCTAAAGCATGGTCGCCAAAGGATTTCATTCCGCCTCATAGAGCAGAATTAGACAAACAGGGCGCGACCTCATACCAGGACAAATACAAAGACTGGATATGCACTCAAGAAATGATGGATCTTACACACAAAGGAAAATACATGCACTGCGGACCCGCAGACAGAGGTCAAGAAGTTACGGACGACGTAATAGACAACATGAACTACTCACTCTACTTCGAGGAAGCCGAAGATCGTCTGCACGTACAGAAGGCTGTCATGGCGATGGTGATGGGAGGCCGCCCCTCTCGTCGCCGGAAATGAAAACGAGTCAAACCGCGAAAAAAGACAACCCTCCGATTGTTCTAGCAAACTGGGGAAGGCGTACTATCGCCTGGTTTGTAGACTATATCATAATCATTCTACTGCTAGGTTACTTCCAGCTTGAAACAGTAGAGACACGAATATTTCCCGCAGCTTTGTTACCAAATGCTCCAGGAACCGATATTTCCATCTGGTCGCCGTTATCGATTCTAATCTTCTTTCTCTATTTCACATTCTCAGAATGGTATTTTGGAAGATCGATCGGACAATTACTATTGAATGTGCGAATCGTGGACGTTCAAGGAGCAGCTGTCAGCCTACGTGCATCGGCGATTCAAAGCGTCGGCAAATCAAACCCGCTGTTGTTGCTGTTCGACTGCCTCATCGGTCAAGTTTATCGGCCAAGTCGCGAACGACGACAAAGATTATTCAACAGAATTTCTAATACAATTGTCATATTCATCGGAGAGTCAACCAGAACGATTCAGCAGCATGACTACGCGAGGGAACCATAAGTCGACGAGAGTTTCAATTCAAAATGACAAGGGTTTTCCTTATACCAATAATCAATGAGTAGCTAAGAAGAAACAGCATGGCTGACTATGATGTCGTCATCATCGGATCAGGTCCAGCAGGTTTGACAGCAGCGATATACGCTGCTCGTGCACTCGTAAGAACTCTTGTAATCGCCGGTAGAGTTTCTGGTGGCCAACTCATGCTAACGAGTGGCGTTGAGAACTTTCCAGGATTTTCCAACGGGATCCAAGGTCCAGATCTCATGGCTGAAATGCGTAAGCAAGCTGAACATTTCGGAGCGGAAATTGTTGATGATGATGTTGAATCAGTAGACTTCAAGCAGAAACTGAAACGAGTCGCTTTCGGAAACCGATCAGTGACTTCAAGCGCAGTCATCATAGCAACGGGCTCGTCAGCGAAATGGCTAGGAATACCCTCAGAGGCAAAATTGCGCGGACGCGGCGTCTCGAGTTGTGCAACATGCGATGGATACTTTTTCAGAAACAAACGTGTCGCGGTAGTTGGCGGAGGCGATACCGCTCTTGAGGAGGCGCTTTTCTTGACGAAGTATGCGACAGAAGTTGTAATCATCTACAGACGCGACAAACTTCGAGCAACAAAAATTATGCAACAAAGAGCGACATCAGATCCTAAGATTCGATTCCTATGGGATTCAGTTGTCGACGACGTCCTTGGACAGAACAAGGTGGAAAGCCTCAAAATCAGGAACTTGAAAACACGTGAAGTTTCAATGTTACCCTGCGATGGTATTTTTGTCGCGATAGGATTCCAGCCCAACACCAAAGTATTCGAAGGACAGATCGAACTCGACGAAAAAGGGTATATCACAATTAGAAACAATACGGAGACGAGCGCAGACGGCGTGTTCGTTGCGGGAGACGTACACGACTACAAGTACAGGCAGGCCATAACCGCCGCGGGAGAAGGTTGCAAAGCTGCTATTGACGCATTATCCTACTTGGACAAGCAAAAGGAAATTGCTGTCGCTGCTCATGAATGATTAGCGGAACTATAGCCCTAACCCTTTGAACAGAAATCTCTTTTGACAGATGGGACAGCACGATGTTTCTCGCGGGATGGTATGGCCACAATATACACATCTGATATAGGCAGAAGCTATTTGCATCAAACATCATACAGAAGGAAGATTACCTTCTGATTTTGATATTTCTTCTGCATATCAAGCAACAATCGTTGCGGCCAAGTCGTAATTATACAATCTTCAATCAAGGCTAGTGAGCTTGCATCCATCGTCAGATATGATCATACAGCTAATCGTACGATGATTCAGTCCCGGACGAGAGCGGCAAGAAGTGCGACCATGGAATTTTTGATTCGCAATTGCATGGTACTTCTAGAATGTTTTAAGCATCACTGACCTATCTTCTCCAATCGAATTCAATCGAGCTGACGGAGGTGGCAAATCAATTACGGTACGAAGTCTCGGCTCGAGTGATTCTAGTCTTGGAATCGAGTTCACTACGACTGCTGGAGTTGCCCTGTCCCCTTGGACACCCCCTTTTATGGTCAAGTCAATAGAGGGGACGCCTTCAATCAGGATCGAATCATGCGGATTTTGAGCGCCTATGTACATCCTAAGGTCTAGAACAACCAACTCTTGACCAGCCACGATGCCTTTCGCTACTTGGCGGATGCCAGCGACGAGGCCTGCTTGGACTTTCAAGAATTTGCTCTCCAAATTCTTCTCAGCAACAATTGGCGCTATTCTCTCCTGTATCTCGCCAACTTTCCAACCCATTGCTAGTGCTATCAGACCGATGGATTCGGGAAGCCCGATATGCCTTACTGATGTATCTGCAACTCTGCGTTCAAATTCCAGGGTTGTCAGACCTGCGCCACTCCTTCTTTGAAACGGAAGACTCATTCTGGCAGCATCGACGACGCGCTCAGCACGGATTGAAGTAACCTGTTGACATACGCCGCTTAATACTACGGGAAGAGTGTCAAGCAGAAAACCAGGGTTAACTCCGGTTCCAAGCACAACTTTCTTCTTGGATTTTGCTAAGTCGTCGAGTTTCTGAGCAGTTTCCGGATATTTGACGAAAGGATACGTCAATTCTTCAGCAGTCGAAATAATATTCACTTCGTGTTCCAGCATTTTCACAAGTTGCGGGTATATAGTCTGCATCTCTGAGGAAGTCGCGTGAGTTACGACGTCAGGGCTAGTTCGACTCAATACATCGTCTGGATGTTTACTTACAATAATTCCAGTTTGATGCGCAGTCTTCAAAAATCGTCCGACATCTTTGCCAGCCTTGTCAGCATCCATGTCAATTACTCCGACAAGTTCGGCCCATGGCCGCGTGAGAAGTGTTTCCACAATCTCCAATCCGACAGGACCCAACCCGTACTGTACCCCCCTTATTTTTCCCAAACCACTAAGCCCTTCCTGGACTCGAGATATTAGCTGTCAATATGTGTAAAAGAAATGACGCAATCAAGAAAGACTCGAAAGTGTCTTTTACCTAATCTGACTGATAACTCGGTCCGTGAGGTTTACGCTTCCACATCGAATAACTTACGATCTTATGCCCGCGCTAACCCCTTTGATAATGTACGCTATATTGCCAGCCTTCGCTGCTATTTTCGTTTATGGAGTGTACCGCCGTTTCAGAATGTATTTTCGAGGAGTCACTGGATTTCAATTAGATAGATTGGGCCCTCGAATCGAGAGAGTATTCGTGAACGTACTTGCTCAACGTAAAGTTGTGAGAAAACAGTGCCCAGGTTTAATGCATTTACTCATTTACCTGGGGTTCATTGTTCTCTTCATCGGAACTTTGCTCGTGTTCTTAGATTATGATATCTGGAAAACTTTCTTTCACCAGCAAATCCTCGTAGGCAACTTCTACCTCGTTTATGAAGCATCTCTCGATGCCTTCGGTCTGGTGGCTATCGCAGGCCTTGTTTTCGGGATATTTCGCCGATCTGTAACAAGGCCACCAAACTTGCCCAGTTCAAGAGATGACGTGTTCGTTTTCTCAATCCTTCTCGTAATACTCACCACAGGCTATATTATGGAGGGTATTCGCCTAGCCGTAGATAATCCCCCTTGGGCTTCATGGTCATTCGTTGGCTACCGTGTGGCGCTTCTTCTTCTGGCCTCGTTCGGTAGGCAAGTTGTCAATGTCTACCCAGCGCTATGGTGGTTCCATGCACTCCTAGCTTTCACGGCTTTTGCAGCTATTCCATACACAAAACTGTTCCATTTGATCACATCACCATTCAACGCGCTGTTTGCCGATCAAAGGCCAATTGGACAATTGAGCACGCCTTTCGACTTACGACAGTTAGTAGCATCAGGTAACTTCGACGTTAAGGTTGGGGCGACTGCTATTAGTGATTTCTCTTGGCGAGAGAGGCTTTCTTTCGACTCCTGCACTTCGTGTGGTAGGTGTAGCAATGCCTGTCCTGCAACTGCTGCAGAAACTCCGCTATCTCCCATGCACTTGATACTTAAACTCCGGAATGCCATGCTAACAGAACAAGAATCTGGCTCACCGGTGATAGGTTCAGTTATCGATCAAGAGGAACTGTGGGCATGTACAACATGCAGGGCGTGCGTTCATGAATGTCCAGTGTTGATCGATCATATCGACGCGATCGTGGACATGAGACGTCATCTTGTTGGAGAAGGAAAGTTAGATCGTGCCAAAAGAGACTTGCTCAATAATCTAAGCAACTCCGCAAATCCTTACGGGCTTCCAGCCAGCAATCGACTGAACTGGGCAAAGGACCTTGATGTCAAGACTGTAAAAGAGCAACCGGAATTTGATGTCCTCTACTGGGTAGGTTGCTCCGGTTCATACGACCCGAGAAATCAAGCCGTATCCCGAGCTATGGTTAAGATTCTGCGCGCCGCCAAGGTACGGTTCTCCGTTCTCGGAAATGAAGAGAGATGCAACTGTGAAGTTGCGAGACGTTTAGGCGAGGAGGGACGCTTCCAACAATCAGCACTCGAGCTGATCCAACTGTTCGAAAGGTACAATGTTAAGACAATCCTCACCCAATGCCCTCACTGCTTCAACACCCTCAAGAATGAATATCCTGAATTCGGTGCGTCTTTTCAAGCAATTCATCACACACAATTCATCGCTGAACTCATCGAGTCCGGCCGATTGACCCTGAGAAAAGGAACTGAACAAATCGTGACTTTTCATGATCCATGCTATCTCGGAAGATATAACTCGGTCTTTGATAAGCCCAGATCAATACTCTCGTCACTGGGACCAGTTACGATCCGAGAGATGCATCGTCATGGTGAGGATAGCTTCTGCTGCGGAGCTGGCGGGGCGAATTTCTGGTACAAGGTCGACCAAAAGAAAAGGATTAATCAGATACGATTCGAAGAAGCCAGAAAAACAAAATCGAATATCCTTGCAACTGCGTGCCCGTTTTGCGCTTCAATGTTTGAGGACGCCGCTGCGTCTCTTGGATCGACAGCCTCACCTAGAGTGAGGGATGTTGCTGAGCTCATAGCAGACTTGATTGACGCTTCTCAATTTTATTAGTTTGAGCTAATTCTCTGCAAGGGTCACGCTTAGTGAGGGAACATGGTAAACATCATCGTGCTCGTAAAGCAGGTATTGCAGACGGCGGAACTCAAAATAGACAAGACAAGCAAAGGTATAGTGACTCAGGGAGTCCCCCGAGTTATCAGTGAGACAGACAAGAATGCCCTGGAAGAAGCGGTTCGGATCAAAGAGAAACACGGCGGAAAAATCACCGCCCTAAGCATGGGTCCTCCTGAAGCAAAAGAAGCTCTCAGAGAGGCGTTAGCGATGGGCGCAGACGAAGCAGTTCTCCTGACGGATCCGCGATTCGAAGGATCAGATTCACACGCAGTAGCAAGCGTACTAACGGCCGCAGTTACAAAAATACTCGATTACGATTTGATAATTTGTGGCGCATATTCCGAGGATATGTTCGCATTTCAAGTTGGACCCAGGCTCGCAGAGGTGTGCAATCTTCCCCAGTTCACCTATGCAACCAAGATAAATTTGGAGGGAACCAAGATCGTCGTAGAGAGGGATTTAGAGAACGAGCGTCAGATTGTGGAAGGAAAACTACCCTGCTTGGTAACTGTCGTGAGAGAAATCAACGAACCCAGACTCCCGACACTGATGGCAATAATGGCTTCATCGAAGAAACCAACCTCGATATGGTCGGCAGATGACCTACACCTTACGGAAAGTGAATTGGGATACAACGGATCTCTCGACGAACTTCTAAGAAGCATGGTTAGCTCAGGGGAAAGAAAGCGCATAATCCTACAGGGAGAAGCCAAAGATGCTGTACTCAAACTCACACGTGCTCTCCAACAGGAAGGGGTTCTGAAGGGCTGAAAAATGGGACAAGAGAAACGTGACGTCTGGGTTTTCTCAGAGCAACCTCAACACGCATTCGAACTTCTTGGAAAGGGAAACATGCTTTCCAAGGAACTGGGCTCAGACCTTGTTGCATTTGCAACGACACAGGCCAGTGCTGACGAATACATCAGGCACGGTGCCGACAAAGTCATCCTAGTGAACCACTCGCTGCTAGGTGAATTTCAAGTTGACACGTATACTGATGCACTGTCAGAGCTTGCGAATGAACACAAACCAGAGATAATCCTGATCGGCGCGACAAGAAACGGGTTGGAGCTTGCACCCCGCCTCGCAGAACGATTGAAGACAGGCTGCGTAACTGAAGTTACAAGAATTGAGTTAGACGCAGACAAGAAATTCCTTCTTATGGATAGAGTAACTATGGGAGGAAACCTGGTCGAAACTCATATCTCACGCTCAAAACCACAGATTGCAAGCGTGCCCAAAGGCCTGTTTGCCCAGAGTACACTAGATCCATCGCACAAAGGCCAAGTAATCATCGCGGAGCCGACAATCAAATCTCCCACAACGAAACTTCTCGAAAAGAAGTCCAAGGAGGTAAAGGGAGTGAAACTGTCAGACGCAACCGTAATCGTCTCCTTCGGTCGAGGAGTTCGAAAGAAAGAAGACATTATTATGGTGGAAGATTTTGCGAAAGCCGTGGGTGGCGTAGTCGGATGTTCGCGCCCGATTGCTGAAGATCTCGGATGGTTGCCTGAGGAACAATACATTGGGCTGTCAGGCCAGAAGGTTAATCCGAAATTGTACTTCGCTTGTGGAATCTCAGGTCAAATTCAGCATCTCACGGGAATAAGAAACAGCAAAGTGATAGTATCGATCAATAATGATCCTAAAGCCCCAATATTCGAATTCAGCGACTACGGAATCGTAGGCGACCTCTATACGATATTGCCCATCCTGACAGACGCTATCCGACAACTGGCCAAGAATTAATCTCTGCCAAGAACGTACGAAGGCATAGAGAGAACAGATGCTGAAAGAAGCGTAATGAAGAGTCTTGGGTCTCGCGCGAGGGAGAATAGGATTTTCCCCTGAAAATCAATGTCCGATGCTTTTTCCAAAACTTCATCGGTTCTGAACCATTTTGATATGTCGAAGATCCTGTTAAGATGTCTATCTGGCATCTCATACAGTAGACGTCTTAGCAAACTCATGGCTTTCAAATCGAAGCCAATCAGTCGCCGCCAAGAATCTTCATAGATTCTCAAGAATGAGGATGAGGTATTACCATCCAGAATTGCCCTGGCCGCGGTTTGTCCAGCAAGCTTTCCGCAAGCTAGTCCGAACACGATCCCTCCTCCTGTTGTAGGCTTAACTTGAGAAGCAGCGTCACCGACGGCTAGAAACGCATCTGAGTAGGTTTGGCCACTTGCACCATTGACTGGAATCGGATGAAAGTTAGGTGCCGTGACATACTTCGCGTTCCTAAGTTTCAATGATGCCACGGGATGTTTCTTCAGAAACCTTTCAAGACAGAGACGAATGTTTGACCGAACAGCAGCAGCTAAACCAACTTTCGCAGAGCCGTCCTTTCGCGGAATTATCCAACCAAAGAACCCTGGGGCAAACTGCTGGCCGAAATACAGTTCCACGAAGTCAGGGTCAATATCGGCAACGTGTTCGACATGAACTTGGGCTGAGTTAACGAATTTCCGCACGTCTTGTCTAAAGACCTTCATGTGCCGTGAAATTGGGGCTCCGCAGCCGCCCGCATCAATCACCATCTTACATGAAATTTCACCATGAGGCGTCCTCAGTTTGATCAAGTGATCAGATTGTTTGATTCCATCTATTCTGCAATCTAGATTGAGAGTCGCCCCTTTCTTTACTGCGAGAGAAGCGAGATATTGGTCGAATTTTGCTCTATTGATAACCCATGTTACTGGAGTCGGTCGACGTAGGACTAAGCGTTCTCCATTAGGTGCATTGAGGATCGCTCCTTTGATCTCATTCTCTATAAGGTTGGGGGAAAGCTCCGGGCCATATCGTTTGAACGATTCTATTCCGACATGACCTGAACAGTGGGAAGGATAGCCGATTTCTGGGTGTTCTTCGAAGATCGCTACAGATACTCCGTCTGCGGCTGCTGCAAGGGCTGATGTTGCGCCGCTGACACCACATCCCACTTCTGATTGTTCTACGAGTTCCACGCGCCGTTTCCCTTTCATTTGTCTTGAGACTCGAATAGTTCCGTTCACTTCCAATTTCATGAGTATTTCGTTTAATTCGCGGAAGCTCATATCCTCTTTCCCGTTTTTCACTTCTTTTAGTAATTCGTCATCGGTTAATGGCCCCTTTCGTCCGATGAGATCAAGGACTGTGAGTTGTAGTGGGCGAGGTCCCCAAACTTTCGTGGCCAAAGCGTAATCGCTTCTTATGCTACTGGAGTAGGCGCTGCGGCTCTTTCTCGTCTAAGCCTCTTGGAGAACTTCTGGTACCATGCGTCATCTTCCGGAGTAATGCTGGGTCCCACTCGTTCCATGGCTTCGTCGAAATCGCGACGTGAAACTTCCGTGGCATTCACATCTTCTCGTAATGCATTCATGGCGGCTTCTCTGCAAATCGCCTCAATGTCTGCACCGGAGTATCCCTGCGCTTTCCGTGCTAGTTCATCGAGTGTTACATCCTGAGAGAGAGGCATCGAACCTGCATGAATCTTGAAGATCTCTTTGAGAGAGTCTACATCGGGTGAGGGTACGAAGATTAGTCTATCGAATCTTCCTGGGCGCATGACTGCCGGGTCCAGTATATCTGGGCGGTTTGTTGCGGCTATTACTAGAACGTTCTGCAAGGTTTCTATACCGTCAATCTCAGTCAGGAGTTGGCTGATCACCCGTTCGCTAGCCCCGGAATCGGCGTACCCTAATCCTCGTTTTGGTACGATCGCATCAAGTTCATCGAAGAATATTATGGAAGGTGCTGCGGTTCTTCCTTTTCGGAATACTTCACGAATAGCCTTCTCTGATTCTCCTACCCACTTTGAGAATATTTCAGGTCCCTTTATTGATATGAAGTTGGCTTCGCTCTCCGTTGCTACGGCGCGCGCTAGAAGTGTCTTCCCGCATCCTGGCGGTCCATAGAGCAGGATTCCGCGTGGAGGTTTTATTCCCATTCTATTGAATACTTCGGGTTTCTTCAGTGGCCATTCTACGGATTCCATAAGTTCCTGTTTTACTCGCTTCAGGCCACCCACTTGTGTCCACTGCACTTGTGGCACCTCGACGTAGACTTCGCGCATTGCTGTTGGAGTAATCTCTCGGTATGCCGACATGAAATCGTCCATGATCACGACCATTTTTTCTAGGATTTCGGGGGGAATTCGTTCTTCTTCCAGGTTTATTTCAGGTATGTAGCGTCTGAGTGCTTTCATTGCAGCTTCTCGGCACAATGACGCAATGTCTGCTCCAGTGTATCCATGTGTCACATCCGACAGGCGTTTTAAGTCGACGTCTTCGCTCAGTGGCATATTTCGCGTGTGAATTTGCAGTACTTCGTACCTTCCGGCTTTATCTGGGACGCCAATCTCGATTTCTCGATCGAATCTTCCCGGCCGTCGCAAAGCTGGGTCAATTGCGTTAGGACGGTTAGTTGCGCCGATAACTATGATGTTGCCGCGTGATCCCATCCCGTCCATTAGAGATAGAAGTTGTGCAACAACTCGTCTTTCTACTTCTCCGGTTACCTCTTCGCGCTTCGGAGCGATTGCATCCATCTCGTCGATGAAGATTATGCTAGGTGATGTTTCCTGCGCCTTTTGGAATATTTCACGCAATCTCGCTTCAGACTCTCCGTAGAATTTCGACATGATCTCAGGTCCGGAGATTACGTAGAAATTGGCGTCGGATTCATTCGCCACTGCTTTAGCCAGTAGTGTTTTTCCGCATCCTGGGGGGCCGTATAGAAACACTCCTCTGGGTGGTTCAATGCCTAATCGCTGGAAGAGCTCAGGGTGTCGGAGAGGGAGTTCTACCATCTCACGGATTCGTTGAATTTCCTCATGTAGACCACCTATGTCTTCGTAAGTTACTATCGGGATTCCTTTCTTCTCCGGCGTCGGTTCGCTCAACACTTGGACGTGCGCTGCCTCCGTAATCTTAACTGCCCCGTGAGGTCGAGTTCTAGTAACAATAAGAGGTACGGCGCTTCCGAAGATCGAAAGGAGTGTCATGTCTCCTTCGATGAAGGGCATATCCATGAAGCGTCGTTTTACGAAACTCACGAACTCTTCATCAACGCTTAACCGCACGTCCGTAGGCGCGAAAACAATAGCTTGGGCGTCTTTCACATCTGCCTTCCTTACGCTAACATATTCATTTAGAGCCACACCCGCATTTCTGCGTATCAGGCCATCCATTCTCACGATTTCCTGCCCTTGATCCTCTGCGTAAGCTGGCCAAGCCACCGCGACTGTCATCTTCTTCCCGTGAATTTCAACAAAATCCCCGGCAGTGCTTCCAAGCTTTTGCATCGTGTCGTTGTCTATGCGGACTTTACCGTGACCAACATCCCTTTGCCTCGCGTCAGCAACTCGTAAAGATATTTCTTTGCTGCTCATTTTTCTCATTCTCAGAGCGTATCGTAGTATTCGCGTCGAAGAGACTTGACTGGTGAGACTAAAATTGCTTTTGCACTAGTTCTCAACCGGCAGAATAGCAGGTTGCCCAACTTATGGGTGCAATGTTGAATGTGTCTTCATCCACGGACGGAATGCTACGGTTAAGCGCAACCCATTTGGGATTTAAATGTTACTTAACGTAACAGAAACTAAACTCTTCCCATTCTCAGAACTTGAATTTCGCTTACCGCGTCGATGGAACGAATGGCTTCTTCAACTTGTTCCATATGTCCAGCCGCGTCTTCAGGTAGGACCACGTGTGCAATAAGCGCAACCAGACCGAAGGCAACAGGTTCTTCGTCGAACCTTTGCACGCTAGATCCTGTGGGTAGAGAAGCCTGCACTCTTGTTTTGAGTGGACTAAGATCGATGTTTGCTTCTTTGGGGAAGATTTTGATCGAAGCGAGAACTTTTGCCAAGTGTTTACAACCGCTTCTTCAGGGCCCTGTATATCCGCACTTTACGCAGCGATACGGTCGACCGAACATTCTGCATTTTTCGCATCGCCAGATGGTGACTTCGCCGCAGCTGGGACACGGAAACTTCACTGCACCTTCACCTGGCAAGATAGTGCGAGAGCACCAAGAGCAGGTAGGCATGCGTATGACTTTCTCACTCGCTGTGGTTGTTACACTCATCACTTACACTTCGAAGGCAGACACGCAGTGCGTGAAGGTTATAAACTGATTGCTGAAAACCGACTTGAATTCTTACAATAACCGACAGATTCAAACAGCGGATCACACAGGGCTGTGTCTTGTCCTATGTGAGTTGAGTGTAGTGGTCAACATAGACTCTGTCTGCGATCTGGGCGACTTTAGACGTTTCATGATTTTCAGCACATGCCAATCATACATACCCACTGAACTGGACGAGGACGAGACTGTTTATCCAGAGCGATCATCCGACAAGGGTACAATGTACGTTGAAGCAGAAGACAAGGTGACCGTCCATCAGATTCGTGAAATCCGATTTGCTAGAGTCTCAAACGTACTCGGCATAATCTACAACTCAAAGAGCGGCAGAACTCAACTCAAATGGCGTCATTTGAAAGGTAGAATGGGGCGACTTAGCGGCGAAGCAAGTCCAAATACCCTTGTCAACCTATTTGCCTCGAGAGCCCTTCCTGAATCTTACGCAATTAACGATCGTCAAAAAGACCAGGAAGAGCGAGCTGCGGCGATTCCAGCAGAACAACCAGAAGAAGACAATCAGATAGACGAGGCATTTGCAGACACGTGATAACCAGTCACAAGAAAGCAGTCTCAAACCACACACTTAACCACGAATTGATACATTATAGCTCAGAGAACTAAATTCAGTTTCCAGCAAGAATCTGAATAGAAAGACCCTTGCGATTGGAACACGAAGTTCGCAAGAATATGCTACTAGAACAGCACTACGTACACGGAGATTGGAACATTATCAAGATCTATGAACGAGGTAAGCTTCTGGAATTGGTAATACGTCGAAGGGCACCCTAGCCTCTACGCACTTATACGCTATACACACAGGTTTCTGTCGAGGGCTCAACGTGGGTGTCGATTTAGCGGACGTCGTAGCTCAACGACCGATTACCCTTGAAAGTCTTGCTAACAGAACACTGGCAGTTGACGCATACAATGCTCTCTACCAATTCTTGGCCATCATCCGACAACCCGACGGAACACCGTTAAGAGACAGACAAGGAAGAGTGACGAGCCACTTGAGCGGATTACTGTACAGGACTGCAAACCTATGCGAAAAAGGAATCAGATTATCGTTCGTTTTTGATGGCAAGCCACCTGAACTCAAGGATTCTGAAATTCAAAGGAGACGACAGATCAAACAGGCGGCTACAATCCAATATCAGCGAGCACTCAAAGAAGGCAGACTCAAGGAGGCCAGAACCTATGCACAGGCGACGTCCACATTGAAGGACCTGATGGTTGATGATGCGAAAAGGCTTCTGAATGCTATGGGTCAATCGTGGATTCAAGCACCTTCCGAAGGTGAAGCCCAAGCTTCGTACATGGCGTCCAGAGGCGACGTGTGGTCAGTTGCTTCTCAAGATCATGATTCACTGCTATTTGGCGCTCCGCGGATGGTGAAGAACCTAGCCATCACCGGACGCAGAAAGCTTCCACGTAGAGATGCATATGTCGAAGTCGAACCAGAACTAGTTGAATTGTCGAAGGCACTCCAAGAGTTGTCAGTCACGCGTGAGCAGCTAATTGACATAGGTATCCTAATTGGCACAGACTTCAATGACGGTGTAAGGGGAATAGGACCTAAGACCGCTTTGAAACTCATACGAGAGAATGGTCGACTCGAGAAGGTCTCAGAAAATGATCCCTCCATTGAAATTGACCCGAACTATGATCGCGTTCGTGAAATCTTTCTCCATCCGAATGTGACCTCGAATTATTCATTGCACTGGTCGAAACCTGATGAGGATACAATCGTCTCATTCCTTTGCGGCGAACGGGATTTTTCGGAAGACAGGGTAAGGAAAGCAGTGTCAAGAATGTCTAAAGCATCAGGTGCTAAAGCCGGCGGCACGCTCGAATCTTACTTTAACTAGACCAAAACTCCTAGCGACTCCATCCGCGTTTGCCTCTCATCGGCACAAAAGCGACTCCGCCGAGATTTTCATGACTTAAAGTTCCATGTCCGCTTTTTCTCACGCGAATAAGTTCTTGGTAGTACTGCGCGCGTCCAACGGGAATAAGTAGGATTCCACCTGGATTCAGTTGACTGATTAGGCGATCGGGAATTTCCGGGGCCGCGCTTGTCGCGAGGATTACGTCGAATGAACCTATGTTATCAAGTCCTTCGGATGCATCTCCTTCGATGAAAGTTACTCTTTGAGCGTATCCCATTCGCTCAACATTCTCCTTTCCAAGAAGAGCCAGTTCAGGGACTATTTCCACGGTCCAAACATGTCCCCAGTCCTTAGAGGGATGATCACTCGGAGCCACAACTTCAGCATACACACAACTCATGTAACCACATCCGCCGCCCACTTCAAGCACACGTTGACCCAACCTCATCCCGCTGTACTCACACAACAGTGCTGTCATATGCAGTGCACTCGTAGTCTGACCGAATCGTATTGGTAGCGGCGAATCAGCATAAGCGTCATTTCGAACTTCTGACGGTAGATATTCTTCCCGAGGGACTTTCATCATTGCTGCAATGACGCTAGGAGATCGAAGTATGTTTTGATCTACAAGATCGTTAATTGCTTCGCGTCGCCAGGACGAAAAATCTTTCATCCTTTGACTTTTAATCATTCTCACACCAATAAACGTTTCATGATTCCGGTGCAAGATTTTGAGAATCGTTGAAGAGTTCGCGGCACGCGGTCACCCAAACATAACCGCAACTCATTCTACTACTCTAGAGATCACAAAAGGATTCTCATTAAGCAAAATGGGCGATTGCATCGTCGCAGTCAATTCAACAAGAGGGCTATTTGACCTATCACAAGACTTCAGGGAGGCGTGTATGAATGACAGATCAAGAATTTTCGTCGAGTTGAGCGTGTCAGGTATAGTGGAGCGAATCGCAGGAAAAGGCAGCCATCTTCTAACACTAGCGGACGAGAAGGATCTTGTGATCCGGAAGTCAACTTACGTTTCGAATAGGACATTGATGATTAATGCTGATAAGGCTGCCTCAGATCTTCCCAGGCAGTTCATACAACGCTTGGCATCAGCCTCAACTGATATTCACGTCCGCTTGACTGTCCGCCTCTAGATCTTCAAACTATCCTTGCATCAATAGCAACTTGGACGCGATTCGGTCCAACCTCCTTTATTATTCGCAGAAACGACAATGAGACCACCCTTCTCCCGGAACTCTCTATTCCAGATCGAAAGGTGTCTGAGAGATACCGTAGCTCTTCACCTCGTGAGGCAAAACAATAGAAGTGCACTATGCCCCCGTTCCTCTTCAGCAGTTTAGAGGCTGCCCCAAGAAACGATTGTGAATCAGCGGGCAAGTTCATTATTACTCGATCAGCAATTCCAGGCGACTTCGAAACAAATTCTCGAGCGTCTCCCAGATATGGCGTAACCCTATCTGCAACCTTGTTCTCGAACACGTTCTTCGTTAGGTATTTGTAAGCACTAGGATTCAAATCAATGGAGAATACACGCGCGCCGAGTTGCTTCTTCGCGATGAGAATCGAATATGTGCCCACCCCCGCAAACATATCAACGACAACTTCCCCCTCCTTGACTTGGCTCGCGATACGCATACGTTCGTGTGCCAGTCTTGGATTAAAGTAGACCGACGTAACGTCAAGATAAAACTTCGAAGAAAATTCTACGTGAACGGTTTCAGTGGTTCCTATACCTGTTATTACTTCCGTTCCTCGTATCCGATACTGGCCAGACGTTCTCTCAGTCTTCTGTACTACCATTCGTAAATGCGGATTTAGTTTCATGAGACCATCCGCTATAACTTTCGAGAAAGGTTGCAGTTCGTCGTCAAGCTCAAGAATTCCAATGTCACCTACAATGTCATATGAACGTGGGAGCTGATTGGCTACATCTGAAGGCAGGGCTTCAGCTACAGCTTGGCGGAGATCTCTTGGAGCCCTTGATGAACCTGCAAATGTCGCTTGGATGATTTTCGCTTCGGAAGCGCTCTTTGATATGTCAGCGAGTTCGGCTCTTGATAGGTCTCGTTTGACCGGAATTACAAGACAGCTGTCTCTTCTAATAAACTCACGACTGTCATCAAGGAGATGCAGCTTGTTCAATAAACGGATAATGACCTGTGCATTGCGGTTATCAACTTCGATTCCATATCCTTTCATATTACCCAATCCTTCGCACCGCTCGCCTTACGCAACACTAAATACTCGAACAATGGACCATCATTCTTGAGATGAGGTTTTGGCTTTGGTGCAATGGCGAAGGCGCGAAGAGGTAATAGGCAAAGACGTCATCGATAGCGATGCGAACAAGATCGGGAGTGCTAAAGATCTTGCTTGGTCTGAGGATGGGCTATTTGCGGTCATTGTAGAAAACGCAGACGAAGAGGAATCCTTCCTACCGTTTGATAATGTTGAGAAGGTTGGTGACGTGATCTTTGTTAAAGCGAAGGCATCACTGACGTCCATTCCGACTAGGACCTGTCCGATGTGTAAACATAAGAATCCCATTGAAGCCATGTTCTGTGCAAAGTGCGGTCGTACGCTTGAAGAGAATGAAAAGATTGAGAAGAAATGACGCAACTCAATCAGCCGGTCACATTGTTGCAAAATAGTATGCTTCCCATTGGGCAATGACGCAAAGTTGCGTCTAATATGCAAGTCCAACTTTCGTATATCCTGAAGCGCCTATAATAATAAGAAGATCAACGGGAGTGTATGCTCAAAATGAGCTCAGTGGGCAGAAATAGGCGCCTATCAACATTCTTCCTGCTCATCCTCGTCATAATTATCTTATGTAATCCAGTCGGACTTTCGAACCAATTTCAGATGGTTTCGAGCGCTTCGGCCATGACCGTCTCAGCTGCTCCTCCATCCAGTTTCAGTCTTAACGAATGGAATGTCCCCACTCCAGGTTCCGGTCCATGGGGTATCACAACCGATCAACTTGGTAATATTTGGTTCACTGAAAATGTGACAAATAAACTCGCAACCTACAACCCTACAAACAACACTTTTACGGAATGGAGCATACCGGGCGGGGGAAGCCCACGATACGTTTTCACAAAACAAGCACCGACGGACGTTAGCGGGGGTAGGAATGTAACCCGAGTTTATTTCACGGAATATTCTTCAAACAAGGTTGGTTACTTCAATAGTTGGAATGGAACCTTCTATGAATGGCAGTTGCCAGCAAGCAGCAACCCTGTCGGCGTCTTCGTTGACGATAATAATACCATCTGGTTCACTGAATCAGGCCGAGATGTCATTGGGCGTCTCACACCTGCCACGAATCAGTTGACGGAATGGACCCTGCCGGGAGCAACAGGCACGGCAGGTTCACCTTTACTGAAGCCATGGGGAATATTCGTCCAATCCGCATTAACCGGACAATACCACAACGTTACCGACCGATACGTTTGGTTTACGGAATTATCCAGTAATGCGATCGGAAGACTCCAGATAACGAACAATCTTCTTATCCTATGGGACTTGAACACTCTCACGATCATTCCTGGACTTAAGTATGGACCTATGGACATCACAGTAGATTCAAGCAACCCAGGAAACGTCATCTTCTCAGCTAGCACAGGTGATCGAATCTCAGTACTTCAGAACTGTGGCACTACATGTACCGGTTACACCGAATATACGCTCCCCTCTCGCACTTCAATCGCGAAAGCTACCAGCGTTAGTGTTGATTCAACGCGTGGAGGGGTCTGGTTCCCGGAGTATAACACCGGAATAGTTGCGTTCGCCGACAGATCAACCCCCGGTCAGGCGGGTAATGTGCCAACGTCAACGCCATGCGTAATGCCACCCACTTCTGGTCCTGCATGTGCCGGGCCCTCAGGATACTCCACAAGAACTGTAGCCCCAACAATTACTAACGGTGTGCAAGGTTTCTCTAGCGTTGGGAATCCACTAACCCCAGCTACAGCCTCTGTCTTTCAAGGGCCAATTAATGGCGTCACAGAGTACAAACTGCCAGCCAACAATTCGCGACCTAACTTTGTCACAGTCGATTATCATGGAAACGTTTGGTTCACGGAGAGTAATGTTACAGTAAACAGAATTGGTCGATTGAGTATTCCATTTGCTTTCACGCTTTCAGTGTCTCCACTGAGCCGTACTGTAGACCGCGGTCAAACCGCCACGTACAACGCTAGCGTTGGAGTAACGAGCGGATATTCTCGTCCGGTCTGGCTCTCGATAAGTAATCCTCAAAATGTGAGCACAAACTTCAGTCCTCCTGTTGGACTCCCTCCCTTCTCATCAACTCTTACCGTCGGCACATCCAACTCGACTCTTCCGGGTACGTATACGATGACTATAACC
The DNA here is from genome assembly GCA_050012795.1 of Bathyarchaeia archaeon. Taxonomy (GTDB): domain Archaea; phylum Thermoproteota; class Bathyarchaeia; order 40CM-2-53-6; family 40CM-2-53-6; genus FEN-987. The sequence continues at coordinate 132,194 of JBEKGM010000001.1, forward strand.
GCAGCTAGTGGCAATCAAAACCAAACGTCGCAGATCAGCCTAACTGTGAATCCACCAGCTCCGCCTGTCGCGTTTGATTACCAGATTTCTTCCACTAATACCACCGTGGCTGTTCAACAGGGTCAGCAAGCCACATTCCAATTTCGGTTAACGCCCACGACAAGTGCTTCGTCCCAAATGGTGAATCTTACGATTGATCAGACTGGGCTTCCCTCCGGCACATCGGTATCCGAATTTGCCAATGCGGGTGGCATTCCACCGTTCACTTCCATATTGACACTTCAAACGAGTGCCGATACTCCTGCTGGTTCCTATGATATTTCGAACCTGATTACAGGTCTTACTAGTACTGGAACGCCACATCATCCACAATCTACCTTACTCGTCGTCACGGAAATTCCTCGTGACTTCAACCTCACAGCTTCCTCATACTCGGTGAATGTAATTCAAGCCTCAAGAATTGATCTGATAGTGAGTGTGACAACATCCGGCCCATTCACGGACAGCGTTAATTTGAGCGGTAATTTCTCGCCAGCAGTCCCAGGGCTGACTGTCAGCTTCTCCCCGTCGACTCTAGCGACATTACCTAATGGTGGAGTCTCACAAGCGACTATGGAGATAGTTGCAACGAGAGACACGACGGGACAAACATATCAATTGACAGTAACCGCGACAAGCACCACACCATCACGCTCACATCAAATTACGATCTCCGTTCACGTATCGCCCTGTCTGATAGCAACAGCGACTTTCGGATCTGAACTTGCTCCTCAGGTTCAGCTCCTACGCGACTTCCGTGATCAACAGGTATTGCGGACATTCGCGGGATCCAATTTCATGTCCGTGTTCAATTCATGGTACTACTCGTTCAGCCCAGCCGTAGCGCGGTACGAAATCGGGAATCCTGTGGCGCGTAGCGCGGCTCGCGTCCTGCTATATCCATTGATCGGAATTCTACAGGTATCTTCACTAACGTACTCTGCACTCGCATTTCAACCCGAAGGGGCCATTCTAGTTGCAGGAATACTTGCGAGCTCGCTCATTGGCCTAGTCTACTTAGCATTACCGATGTCTGGTCTCTTGTTGCTTTGCAGAAATCGACTAAACTCAAGAAGGAAGAGCAGGGTGAAGAAATCCATGCTAGTCTTAATGCTTTCACTCTTAGTAGCTTACTGCCTATCAGAGTTGTTCGCTCTTGCAGTGGTGATGATGTTTGTCAGCACAGGAATTATTATTGTATTTCTACTGGCTGGCAGCTTGTCACTTCTTGGCATTGTCGGGCTTATACGACGTCGATAAGCCTTCACTCTGGTCTCTGGTACTTTCCTGAAACCTGAACGGATACGATTTCCTCAACTCGACGCGCCGGCAACCCTACTTCTTTCGCGATCGCACGAACGTCATCGAATTCCGGTTTCACCCTGATTATGTTTCCAGTCGCGTCGCGTGCAAGCTTAATTCTTACTTCAAATGCCTTGCCGGAAATCTGAACGCTCACTGACTGAACTTCTCTGCTCAAGGTCAGACGCTGCCAGAACTGTTGCCTAACGCCCAGTGTCCCAGTCTCCTCTATCATGATTCTCGACAATTTCGCACTATCTTGCGGATCGCATAACACGTGGAGAATCTGCCCGGGTCTATTCTTCTTGAATAGGCCAAAAGTAACCCACGCATCCTTTGCGCCCGCTTCGATCAATCCTTGCACCGCATGTGAAACTATTTCTCCGGACACGTCATCCAGATTGGTCTCCAACACTTGCACGGTCTCCTTGGCCCTTTGCGGAGTCTCCAGTCTAGTGCCTAGAACTACTCTGAGGAAATTTGGGGAAGAATCCAATGTCATCTTTCCTGACCCATATCCCACTTTCTCAGCGATCATCGCTGGGTAGACTGAAGAGAACTCATTTACCAAATTAGCGAGCATGACAACTCCTGTTGGAGTAGCTAGTTCGACTGTTGTAGGACCACCCAGAATTGGAATCTGAAAACGTCTCACCATTTCCATGACTGCCGGTGCTGGGATTGATAGAGTTCCGTGAGAGAACTTCACATGTCCTCCACCAACCGCCACTGGGGTAGAAATGATGTCACTACCGAACAGGTTCAAAGAATCCATTGCTGCTGCAACGCCAAAGACGTCAGCCAGCGTGTCTGCTGAACCCGCTTCGTGTAGGTGAGTTTCAGAGACGTCCGCGCCGTGAAGTTGACTTTCAACCTCGACCAGCATTCTTACGGAATTCAAAGCGAAATCCGCTGCTTGTTTACTCAAATTCGAGCTTTGCGTGATCTGCTCAGTGACACTCAGGAATTGATTTGCTGAGATTTCATGATACTCTTCAGAGATTCCTAGGTCAATGCCACAGGCTCTGAATCCATGAGTAAGTACAGTTTCTGTTTTCAGATTGATAGACTTGCAGCGTGAATAGTGCGCGGGGATGAGATGCAATTTATCTCGAATCGCCTGTATATTTGCCCCTGCGTCAATGAGTGCGGCAAGAAGCATGTCACCAGATATGCCGGAAATACTCGGGTCAATGACTGTAATTCGCTGCAAAATGTGGCAGCACCAGCGAGAGTCAACGAAAGCTGATTCAGTCTTTATACGCGATTGCGTCAATCTCGATAAGCATGTCGGGGGCCACGAACTTTACCTCAACCGTGGTCCTTGTAGGCGGATTGTTTTGGAAGAATGTCTTGTATACATCGTTAACCTTCTGGAAGTCACTTCCATTCTTCAGGAAGATTGAGGTTTTCACAACGTCGCTCAGCGAGAAGCCAGATGCCTCGATTATAGCTTTCACATTGTACAGGGTTTGTCGTGTCTGAGTTTCGATGTCCAATGCCATCTTTCCAGTCTTTGGGTCTGCTGGACCCTGTCCAGCTACGAACAGGAATTGTCCCGCTTTAATTCCCTGCGAATACGGGCCCATAGGTTGAGGCGCGTTTGGAGTTCGAATGAACTGTTTAGGCAACTAACATCATCCTATGACGCTTTTCCCTCTAGATTAAAGGGTCTCCCTTCTGACAAGACTTTCGCAGGTATCTTCTCTTTCCATTTCTCAAGGAATGGGATATCCTCTGTCTGCTCCCTCAAGTCATCTGGCAACATGTGCGGGATTTCATCTATTATGGGATACCATCGATTGCATTTTGGACATGTGATCATTCCAGAGCCAATCTCCTCCTTTTCTTCAAATACCAGTAACTCGAGCGGATAGAACTTGTCTATTGGACAGGCCAGGATATCCATCAACTTGCGTTTCAAGACAGCTCAACTTTCTTGAGGAAGTAACTGGAATATACTGCTTTCGAAGCTTGTTGCGATGAAATCAGGTCCGGAAATAGACAGCGCATTTCGCGTTGGGGTCGTCAGGATGATACTCGATGGACATCCTGAAGAGGCCCTGCATTCCCTTGCAGTTCATTATGAAGTGCAAGAGCCAGATCTTCGAGTTGGAACAGTCAAGCGTCATCGAAAGGTCCTGGCGGTTTATGTGCATAAGGAAAAGCGAATCTACGTTTCAAAGAGTGACCTCTTGAGAAATCCGTTCGTCATACTTCACGAGTTCTATCATCATCTGCGCGCATCACAGACTCCGATGAGTGGGCAAGTCGAAAAACGCGCCGACTCTTTCGCTTTAACCTACATTCGAACGTTTCAACAACATTCAGACGGTAATTGGAAACAGTGAAAGCAGATCTACCCTCTTCATTGTAAATCATTAACTCACACATTGGGATAGCGACGTGATAGTGGAATTTTCATAGATCTCAACATCCAACCAGGAGACGATGGCGATTGTTTCTAGTACTAGCTCCGAACATTAGGCGATATACGGCGAGTCATTTGACGGTAAATCCTTCAGTACTAGATTACGTTGCTCATCTACCGCCAACCGCTCACGCCGTCTTCTGTTACGAGAATGTTGAAACGGTTCGTCAGGTCCTCGTATCGTACCTAAAGGGGAGTCAAGAAAGAAATGAAGCCGTGTACATTCTCAGTTCTTCGCGTGAATCTTTTGACGATTTTCTACATTCCTCAAAACTGTATGCACCATTCGCAGAACAACAAATCGACTGTATCGAGATGAGCAAGTTCTCTTCCAGGACGAAAGGCATTGATTACGAAACAGCAATGAATTTGATTAAATCCCGGCTTGACGCGACCAAAAGGTTAGGGTTCAATGGACTTCGAATCTTCGTCCTGGCCAACGACTACCTGGATTACGCAACCGCCGAGGGCGTACTGGAATTCGAAAAGCAGTTGGGACAGAACTTTCCTATTCCTATTACCGCGATATGTGCCTATGATCTTGCGGAAGCAGGAGGCAGATGGGACCAAGTCCTACTGGATCTACTGAAGGCTCATGGAGCTCATGTTTTCAAGGGCCTTGCTGGATCGGACAGGGATGGCGCGCATTGAGTAACAGTATAGAGTTTGACGAAAAGAGAGGAGAAGTTAGGCTTCTGGGTCTACGTCAGATGGTCATAAGCATGGACGCCCTCTGTAATCATTTGGATACACTCGTTGGCAGTCAGGTCGCAGAAGTCATCATAAAAAATCTTGAACTCCAGGAAGGAAAGGAAGAAGCTGAACGATTCCTTCGAAACCATCCCGATGCAAAGATCGAAGAGTTCGTAAATTTAATGAAGAGATATGATGCCTTATCGGGCGTAGGGATCACTTCGGTCAGGTTTTCTGATAACCAGGACGGGTTCATTTTTGTTGAAATACTGAACCCTTACATTAAGAGAACCTCAGGCTCATCAAAGTCTCTTCTATTCTCCTGGTGGTGTGGAGCATTAAGTGCAATACTCCACCGAGAGCTGGACTTGGAATCAATAACCTACGACGTGAGTCGTGATATTCTCAAGTGTACAATAGCACCTCGAGTAATCAAATAAGATCGTACTGAACCTATGAGACCATACGCAGTTTTCTTCGATAGCGCCCTCTGACGCATGAGTGATTCGAGTTTCATGCTGAGTGAATACTAAGTGTCATGGTTCTACCGGCTGTGCCTGATGTAAGAACTGCCTCACAGATTTCCACCGCTCTCAATCCGTCGATGCCGTTCACCGAGAAGGGGCGTTCATTCAATATTGATTCAGCAAAATGAGTTAACTCAAGAGTCAGCGGCTCCTTCCCATCAAGATTCGGTGTCACGGTCCTTTCAGAGCTTTCAATTGAAACCTGTTGAGTGATGTAATCCAGTTCTGCTGTTGCGTCGCTTCCGGTAACTACCATAGTTCGAGTCTTCTTCGGGGTCAGCCAGTTTGCGTCGATGAAAGCAGTTCCACCTTTAGAGAATTGAAGCATTATCTCCGCGTAATCTTCCTTCGAATGTCGCAAGCTCCCTAACTGCGCGTAAACAGCTGAAACCTCGTCCGCGAAAATATAGCGTGCCAGATCTATATCATGAATTGCTGTGTCTCTAACTACGCCTACGTCTCCTATTCGCTCAGGCCAACGTCCAACTCTCCTTGCAACGAGCAGCATTATCTTTCCCAGTGCTCCCTCGTCAACTAATGACTTGAGGTAAGTAACCGCGGGATTGAATCGTTCGATATGTCCTGGCATGATCCTCAAGCCCTTCTTCTTGGCGAGCAAGAGTAACTCGTTGGCTTCGGCCGCCGTGTTCGTCATCGGCTTCTCGACGAGAACATGCTTCCCCGCTTCCAGTGCTCGAGTTGCGACGTCTTTGTGTGTTACTGTTGGGGTACAAATCGTGACGGCATCGATGTCCCTTCTGGATAGCACGTTATCGAGGTCGGTTGTGCTTTCCACGTTGAATTGTGATCCTATTGTGCTCGCGGTTTTAGAGTTAGCATCACAGACGCAAATGAGTTTTGTTTGTTGAAGCTGCGAGAATACCCGGGCCTGGTTTTTCCCCCAGAAACCTGTTCCGATGACTGCGACTCGAAGTTGATTCATCTAGTCCAAAGTCCTCTTCCGGTTGCTCGATACACTAGACCTGTTTTCTCGACGCTAACTGGATCTAGAATGCCTGTGCAATCTATGATTAGGCCTTGCTTAGACATGTGTGCGGCGAGTTCAATTGTATCCATTTTCTTGAAATCGTCATGAGCCGTAGTTAAGATCACGCAATCTGCTTTTTCGATTGCTTTACGGAGTGAAGGTTCCGACTGTAACCCCATCGCACCTAGTTCAGAGGTTGTGAAAAGAGGATCATATACTGTAACCTTCGCACCCCTCTTTTTCAAAATTCCAACTAGTTCATAGGAGGGCGAATATCGAGTTTCCTTCACGTTCGGGCGGTAGCTGATCCCGAGCACTACGATTTTCGCACGCTTCAATGATTTACCGGATACTCGGAGGCCGTCGGAAGCGAGTTTTGCAACGTGTCGTGGCATGCTGTCGTTAATCTTTCGAGCGTCGAGTACGAGCCTAAGATGTGAGTCTAGAGCGTCCGCCTCAGTTAGCAACAGATATGGATATACCGGCAGACAGTGACCGCCCACTCCCACTCCAGGCAGATGAAGATGCGAGTATGGCTGACTATTGGCCGCTCGGGCTGTTTCTAGGTAATCAACTCCCACTTCTTCGCAGATCAGAGCGAATTCATTAGCCAATCCTATGTTTGCGTCTCGGTATATTGTCTCGAAAAGCTTGGATAGCTCTGCGGTTTTGATGTCTCGAACTCGTATGAGTTCACCCTTCACTATGACTGAAAGGGCTGCGCATGCGGCCTCGAGGCTGCGCTTGTCGATGGCCCCTACTACCTTGGGATAGCTCTGGACATCCTGAATCGCCCTTCCCCCCATCGCCCTAATCGGACTGTAAGCTAATCCGAATCCTTGGCCAGCAACTAGTCCTGAATACTTCTCCAAGGTTCCCTTGACTACTCGCTCAGTCACACCGGGTCCACAAGTGCTTTCGAATATGACGAGGCTTCCATTTTTCAGATTCTTGCCAACGCTGGTACATACGTCCTCTACTGCTGAGTAATCTGCTCGCTTCTGCCGATCGATCATCGTTGGAACTACAATGAATATAACGTCAGAATTCGCGGTTGCATCTTCAGTGGATGTTGTGGCGCTGAATTTTCCCGCCCGAATTGCTTTTTTCAACATTATCGGGAGTCCCACTTCATCGATAGGTGGTTCCCCTTTGTTGATTCGTTCTACGATCCTAGGATTCATATCTGCGCCAATTACCGACGCACCGGCGTCAGCGTACAAACATGCAGTAGGAAGGCCCATCCATCCTAGGCCTACGACGCCAACCTTAACCGCGCCGTTTCGAATTCTTACCGCGATCTCACCTGGTTCGAGAGATAGCAATGCTTGCTGTGAGGACACCCATTACACCCGTAGTGCGTTTTCTTCCGAAATATTTAATCGTTTTTAACTCCTCTTCAGTTAATTATGAATGCTGCGAGCAACCTGCGAGAACCTCTTCGAAGAGTCGGTCTCACTGCTTACGAGTCTGAAGCTTATCTTGCCTTGCTATCAAAGCGCGAGCTGACAGCGGAAGATGTTGCCAGACAGACTTCAATTCCAATCACACGAGTGTACGGCACATTAGAGCAATTAATGCAGAAAGGATTTGCGCGCATTATTCAGAGCCGGCCAAAGAGATTTCACGCGGTTCCTCCAGTAGAGGCAAAACGCGAGTATCTAACTCACCTTAGACAGGACTTCGAGCAAAATCTTCTCGCTGTGGAGGAAGTCATGCGGATCATGCAGAGGCAGGTTGAACCAATCTATGTAAAGAGTCATCTTCAAGTCAAAGCGGAGGATTTGCTTGAGCCGCTTGATGACCTGCAGGTTATGGAGAAGCGTACCTGCGATTATGTTCAGGCAGCCACAGACGAAATTCTGATTTCAACTGCACTCTTTTCTTGGCTTCCGAAAGTGAGACTTCAACTGAGAAGCGCGTTGAGACGAGGAGTGAAGTTGAAGATCCTAATGCAAATACCCAATTCGCAGGTTGGTAGACAGTTGAACGAGTTGATTGAAATGGGTGCGCAGATACGGGACACACATGATCCGTGGCATCCAGTAAGAGGAACGTTGATTGATAACCGCGAGTTGGCCTTTGTGATTTGGGCTGCTGAAGAGGCCGAGCGTCACTGGAATCCAATAGTTTACACGCCGAATCATACAAAGAACCCGGGTTTGATCAGGATCTTTCGAGACTCCTTCCTCTTCAGGTGGGAGAACGCTAAACGAATCAGTGAGGTGAAGAATAGTTGAAGGTTTGGCTCGATGTATTGACCCCAAAACAGGCGAACCTCTTTGCCGAACTTCATGACCGTTTGAATGCAAAGGGCTGCAAAGTCCTTGTGACAACTCGACATTACAGGGAAGTAAACGAGCTGCTTGAGCTCAAAAAGCTAAAGGCTAGCAAAGTCGGCCGTCACGGCGGAGCAAACCTCAAAGATAAACTTCTGGAAAGTTCGAAACGAGTGACGGCTCTCGCGGAAATCGTGGGAGACTATTCACCGGATGTAGCGATCTCATTTTCCTCTCCTGAGGCCGCGAGAGTCGCATTTGGTTTAGGAATAGCACACTACTGCATAAGTGACTCACCTCACGCAGTAGCAGTCTGTAGACTAACGATACCGCTCTCTGAGAAACTGTTCACTCCGTGGGTCATCCCATCCTATGCTTGGAACCGTTATGGAATCAGACCACGTGATGTAGTGACTTATCGAGCGCTCGATCCAATAGTCTGGATAAACTCTAAGAACACTCCCAAATCTTTTGAGGAGTTCAATCTGGACTTCACGAAGCCGATCGTCGTCGTACGCCCGTCAGAAGAGTTCGCTGCATACCTATCCGATCGTTCGGCTGCCAGAATTTCAACGACGATAGACATCGTAGCAAGCATACTTGACAAGAGCAACGGGGAACTACAGCTCGTTGTTCTTCCACGCTATGATGAACAAGGAGAGAGATTGAGGAAAAGATTCGGCACGCGCATCGTTGTACCTCACCACGTTATTGATGGTGTTTCTCTGCTACGAGCTTCAACGGTATTCATAGGCGGAGGTGGGACGATGTCTGCGGAAGCTGCGTTGCTGGGCGTACCAGTAATCTCGCACTATCCAGGGGACCAAACATTCGTCGAGAAGTTTCTCGTCAAGTACGGCCTGATAGAGAGAATTCTCGATCCTGGAAGAATAGCCCATAGAACCATAGGGATTTCGAAGAGCCGAGAATTCAGAGATTACTATCGCCGAAAATCGAGCAAACTAGTACAAACTATGGAGGATCCGATTCGAATTATAC
>JBEKGM010000002.1:0-117522 GCA_050012795.1 Bathyarchaeia archaeon
CGCAGTGAAAGGACGAAAGAGATTCTCACAGAGTTAGAGGGCCTTCAACCATGACGCTTCAGCAACGAAAACTCTCGCAACTACAATCTTGTGGGAAAATGAGAGAGGTACATGCTTACTACTGCATGCTCTGTGAGGAAATTCTCGCTTTATCTAAACGAAAAATAAACCCGCGTAAAATCACCCTTGTCTTTGATGGAAAATGTCCTGGATGCGGCTTCGCCTTAGAGAAGGTTTTGCGGTGTGAGATAACGCAGGTTTCAGCAGAGATAAGCCAACTAATGCACCCTAAGATTGATGATCCTCGCTGCCTATTCGGACCGTCACGTCAAAGGGATATCCCGCGCATTGGTACGGCTTGCGCTTTGCAAGTAAGTCCAGAATTGAACATGACAGGTTTGAGCGAATTTGATAGAGCGATCAAACTCAGACTAGGACAGTTGGCCGTATTCCAAGGCAAAGTGGCGAAATCACTCTCATCCCTCATCTGCGTTAGAGCTACCCTCCCTGAACCAGTGGGTATGGATAGCGACGTTATTTTTCTTGATGGCGGCAACGTATTCGACGCGTACGCGATTTCAGAATGTGCGATACGCCACCAGTTGAATGCTGAGAGAACGCTTGCTCGAATTCACCTTAGCAGAGCGTTTACGTATCATCAACTCAGCACTCTCATCAATGAGAAATTATCTCAAGCAATCGACACGTTCAAAGCCAGATTAGTGGTCGTCTCCGACGTTACAGCGCTTTACTGCGATCCAGATGTGGCTAAACAGCAGGAACAGGAGTCACTGGACATCTTCAGACGCGACGTAAGATCATTAACTGCACTGGCGGAGAAGAAGAATTCGCTGATAGTTGCAACCAACCTTCAGCTAAGAAATAGGAGAATGGATAGTGCGTTACTTCAAACAGCACCCGTCTCAGTAAAACTTGACGACCACGACACTTTCACTCAACTCACACTGACTAGGCACCCGTTCACGCCTCAACTCAAAACCACAATCTTCCTCAACAAACAAACCTTGGAGAGTTACATCTGATGGGGCGCACTGTACCCTCATGGCGAATGGTTGCTGAAGCCGAAGTGGAGAAGATGAGGAAATTTCGTGACTCACTCCGTTTGGATGATAAAATAATTTTCGAAGATCTTCTGAATCAATGTAAACTGTATGCGTCAGCAGCAAGCTCGCTAGCGTCACCCGTTAAAGAAATGCCCCTGATCATGTCCATCCTGTTTGCTCATCACAAGAAGTTAACAGAATTAGAAAAACGGCTGAATGAACGCGCTAAGTAATCTAGCGGCCTACGCGAAGTCCGGGTTGAGTTTAGGGGGTTAGCTCATAGTAGAGTCTTCGGTTAGTCTTCCCCTTGTTCTCCAATTTGACGAGACGTATCTCCCCGAGCTCCTTCAAGCTTGACACGTGCACTCCTCCATCCGCCTGTTTGTCGATTCCCTCAATCTCCACGATTCGGAGTTGTGCCTCATTTGGCGGAGCAGCTTCCGCAAGCTTAACCAATTCTGGTACCTTGAGGGCTTCATCTCGGGGCATGAAGTAAGTCTTCACCGGGGCATCCTGACCGATTAGCCTGTTCGCTTCGGCTACGAAGCCTTCGATCAGGGAACGGTCGAATTGATCCAGGTTAAAGTCCATTCGAGACTTGTCAACTTCAATCTGGTTGCCGGTAATTCGGCAGTTAGCCTTGGAATAGAAGACTGAGCACAGCAGGTGTCCTGACGTGTGCATTCGCATCAGTCGGTAGCGTCGGTCCCAATCTAGCTTCCCCTCCACGATGCTTCCTACAGCAAAGTTTGGCGGTGAATTGAGGGTGTGCGTGATATGATCTGCATCTTTTGAAGTTTCAGTCACTTGTATGCCGTTCAAGGTACCAGTGTCGCAGGCCACGCCTCCTCCTCGAGGATAGAAGAGGCTTTGATCCAACACTACTCTGTTTCCTTCAACGCTTACAACCGTGGATGAAAATTCTTTGGAGTATGGTTGCTCCCAGTAGAGTTTTCTAGTCATCGCCAAAACGCTCTTCTCTAACTTCACCGAGTTCCCATATATTGCACCTTCGAAGCGACCATAATGCACCGTTATGATGTGATAATTGACGGACATGAGGACATCGCTTTCAACTCGCTAATACTTCGTCGAGACTTCCTCCTGTCAGCGTACGAGAACCGGTTGAAGGGTGTTGACAGTAAGAACGGTAGCCCAACGGTAGGGTTACCGGACCTCGTTAAAGGGAACGTTAGGATCATCTTTGGCACAATATGGGTGCCTCCCTGCCTGCATGGGGTTGAGGTGGAACCTTGCTATCGAACGCTAACAGAAGCTTACGCCATGGCGATTCAACAGTTAGATTACTATAAGGATCTGGAATCGCAGGGGCATGTTAAGCTGATACTGACTCGAAGAGACCTCGAGTCCGTGTTAGGGAACCAGCGTCAGATCGGCATTGTACTCTTGATGGAAGGCGCTGACCCCGTCCTGTCACCTGAGACGGTACATGACTGGTACACACAAGGCCTCCGAATTCTTGCTCCCTCTTGGAGAGGCACACGTTATGCTGGTGGAACGCACATGCCCGGTCCATTGACCGAAGCTGGCCGCGAGTTGATGAGAGAGCTAGGGAAGAGTCGGCTGATCCTTGATATCTCGCACATGTCAGACGAGAGCTTCTTCGAAGCCCTAGAGCTATTTCCAGGCACAGTCATAGCTAGTCACTCAAACTGCCGTGTCCTCGTACCAACTGACAGACAGTTAAGTGACGAGATGATCCGTTCATTGGTCTCTCGCGATGGCGTAATTGGAGCAGTATTCAACAATCCCTTCCTCGTAAACGGCTGGGCGGAAGCAGGCAGAGTGAAATCACAGGTTACGCTTGGCCACGTAGTGCAACATATCCGACACATATGCAACATCGCTGGGGACGCGCTTCATGTAGCCATCGGCTCGGATCTGGATGGAGGTTTCGGCGTTGAGAACACACCAGCGGGCATTGACACGGTTGCTGATCTTGGTAAGTTAAGAGTAGCGTTGTCCCGCGACGGGTTCGCCGAGGAAGATGTTGGTGGAGTCATGCAGAAGAATTGGATGCGGATTTTGGAAAAAGCTTTGCCTGCCTGAGCATTGACTTAAAGTCCTAAAAGCCGTTTCCAGAAGCTCTTCTTGGCTTCCTTCCGCCTTATCGTAGTCTTCGTAACCTTAGTCGTTTTCTTAGCCTTCCCTTGATGGCGAAACGTTCTCTTTCGCGCCGCAGCCTTTCGTGCCGTCTTTGTTTTCGCTGTACTCAATATTGAAGCCTGTTTACTCATTTGCGCTCATTGATTTAATGAATTTGCTTCATCTAATAGTTTCACGAATCTCCTGATCTTTCATCTCTCTCTCCGCTTGAATTTCGTCGCATAAGATTTCATGATACGTTGAAACAGCAAGGTTGGATCATTGATCTTTACCAGAAAAATGATCAGATGATAGTCTGGCTCAAATGTCCTGATGGGGCATGTGTTAGAATCGCAGATCGATGGAAGCCAACAATCTACGTGAGCGGTAATGTGGAAGATTTACTCGATCTCTCCTGTCAACCATTCATTTCTGCATGTTCGTTCACGCAGAAGTTTGTTCAGCCGGGTGATCTGAAACGGTCAACAGTGTTAGAGGTCCAAGTTAGAAATGAGGCTGACGCGAAAGCGCTAGCAAAAAAGGTGCAATTATACGGGAACTACTCGAAATTCCGATTGTATAATGTTGATGTCCCATTCACGCAAATGTACCTCTACCAGAAAGACCTCCTTCCGTTAGCATTTGTTCAAGCAGAATACGCGAACTCTAAGGTTCAATGGGCGCTTGAGGATTCACGTGACTCGGTCGACTACAAGCTTCCAGAGTTCAGGAAGATTCGTCTGCAGGTGCGAACAACTAAAACTAACAGAATTCAAGGATTTGACGATGAACTAGATTCATTCGCGCTGATTCGAAATGATGGTGAAACGTTCAAAGTGGATTCTGGGGATGAGTGTGATAAGATTCACAAAATAATTGACGTTTTTCACGAATTAGATCCGGATATTGTTCTCACTGAAAACGGTGACTCGTTCATATTCCCTTACCTTGTGAGGCGAGCTCAACATAATGGAATACGCGATCAGTTGATTCTGGATCGCGAAGGAGTTCCGCTCAGTGTCTACGAGACTCAGGGCCGCAGCTACTTCTCGTATGGTAAAATTCTGTATCGTCAAACGGCCACCAGACTGCTTGGTAGATTGCATATTGACGAAGCAAACGCATTTTTCGTTAATGACTGCGGACTCGAAGGATTGTTCGAAGTTGCACGGACCTGCATAATCCCAATTCAGAGAGCATCACGAACAACCATCGGGACAAGCATGACTTCATTGCAGCTCTATAACGCGCTCAAAGAAGACGTGCTTATTCCATGGAACAAGAACTCGCCAGAGGAGTTCAAAGATGGAAACGAACTTGTCGTAGCAGATCGTGGAGGATTCATCTTCGAGCCTAAGATTGGTATTCATGATAGTATTGGCGAGCTTGATTTTTCATCACTATACCCCACAATCATGCTCAAAAGGAACTTGAGCGGGGAGACGGTAAACTGTCAGTGTTGCCCAAACTCATCGCTTAGAGTTCCTGAACTCACATTCAATATCTGCGAAAGATGGAGGGGAATAGTGCCGAGGTCACTTGAAATTTTACTTAGAAAGAGAATGGTTTACAAGAGATTCAAGAAGAGCGCGTTAGATCCACCGTCACGGCTCAGATACGATCAACGTCAAGCTGCATTAAAATGGATCCTGGTGTGCTCATAGCCGCAAAAACGGCGAGCAATCGGTTACCTAGGGTTCAAGAATGCTCGTTTTGGCAAAATAGACGCTCATATAGCTACTTGCGCTTTCTCAAGAGAAGCGCTGAAGAAAGCGACAGCCATCGCTGAGTCAAAGGGGTTCAGGTTAGTTCATGGAATTGTCGATTCTATGTGGCTAGAGAAGAAAGATGCTACGATTGACGATTACAAGTTTCTCTGTGATGAGGTTGAGAGAGAACTTGATCTTCCAATAAGCTTCGAAGGCCGTTACAGGTGGATTGTATTTTTGAACTCTCGAGTTAACCCAAAACTCCCTGTGCTGAATCGGTATTATGGAGTCTTCGAAGATGGATCTCTAAAGGTAAGAGGCATTGACCTCAGAAGGCATGACACGCCTAATATTGTTAGGAACTGTCAGAGGGCCATGTTGTCCATACTCTCAGAAGCCAATAATACATCCGAATTTACCGCGCTGATACCTAAAGCCCTGAAGGTTATGTGCACTTACGTCAAGATGATAAGAGCTGGGACCGTGCCGATTGAGGATCTGGTTTTGGAAAAGAGGTTGAGTAAGAGTCCGTGGGAGTATAGTAATCGAGTTGAGCAAGCCATCGCTGCCGATCACCTTACCAGGGAAGGCGGATCTGTGCACGGCGGCCAGAGCGTAAGTTACGTAATAACAGACAGCGCTTCAAGAATAGAAGATAATCGCGCTATTCCAATCGAATTGCTTGGTGAGAGAGTGCGTTATGATACGGAGAAATATGCCACGTTGTTGTTCTCGTCCGCGATGAATCTGCTACTTCCCTTTGGTTACGATCTTGAGATCCTTCGCAGGTATGCTCAATAGCCTGACTGATGCAAATTAAGCAGGCAACTGCACAGTACAAATTACATAGGTTGTATCGAATGATTTCGAAACAGTTGATCATCCCCCTTATCTCAATTCTTCTGCTTATGACGAATTCCACGAATCAGGTTTCGCCGAGTCAGGTCTCGACAGGTGTAACCACAGTCGTATCCTCATCTACACTGACCTCCTATAGCACATACTCCGTCGGAGTGACCCAAGTCACTTCGACAGTAACGAACACGATCTACAACGGGAATATCCCGTTAATGGGTTGGGGTGCGACGGGGTGCTTGTCCGCCGGCTTTCCTTTCAACGCTAACCCAGGCGATCAACTTACGGTTAAGTTTGTTTCAAACATCCCCATCGACTTTTATGTGATGTCGGCAGGCCAATTCCAGAGAGTGCCGTCTGCTACCTCGCAGTGTAGCGCGTTCGGATCGATTCCAGTTTTTCCATCATTGAAGGCTGCAAGCTACCAGACGAGTTATTCGCTTAACTGGACACCACCCCTCCCAGGTCAATTCTTCATTGTCTTGCTGAATTTGCAACCCGCCACAGCATCGGTAATGTTGTCAGCGTCTATAACCTCGGTTCAAGTTGGATCAGTCATGGTCAACGCAACGGCCACTACAACGATAACGAACGCGTATAGTCAAGTTTCGAGTACGCTTGTAACGGTTGAGAGTACGACGGCGGCCGCAGAGGGGTTGCCGTCTCAAACTATTGAGTGGGTTGCAGTCGTGTTGATTCTGGTGGCGCTGGGCGTGATATTCCTATTCTCGAAGAAGCGAACTGCTAAAGTGGGGTAAGTCAAGCTCGCTTGAATAAGAGCCATAGTTGGCGGCCGTGTTCCTTCTTCATAAGCACGAGGGCGTATTCCCCGTGCAATCTTCTTCCGTGCAGTTCGAACGCGATTTCATCGGGCTTCCGGAGTTTCAAATCATAGGTCCCGTTATCCCAGATGGATACTTTTCCTGCGCCATATTGCCCTTGAGGAATTTCTCCTTCGAATGCTCCGTACTCCAGGTCGTGATCGTCCACTGCCATCGCCAGACGTTTAATCCCTTTAGTTTCAGGTGGTCCTTTGGGTACTGCCCACGACTTGAGGACGCCGTCCATTTCAAGCCGGAAGTCGAAGTGGTGATGCGACGCCCAATGCTCATGTACAACAAAAGTCAAGGCGTGTTTGATTTCCGCATCATCCTTAGGAGGCTTATCCAACGTTCCCGAACCTGTAGGGTGCTACTGCTCTGCAATTAGTGCAGGTAGCGTACCCTAGTTTGTCAACGGTGAACTTTGAATTGCTTCCGCAGGCTTGACAGATCATTGTAAATCCTTTAAGTCTGCCAGAGTCAGGATCAGATTGAACTTGATGTTTGCGGGCTCGTTGATTTGCTTCGATAGTCTTCCTCATCTTCTGCTCTTCGTTCAGTTTGCGAACGTAGGATGAGGGTAGCTTCCGAACCACTCCCGAGTCACTCCACTGGACTTACGTGTCACGGTCCTTAATTACAACTTTCTCAAATTCACGGATGGCCACTTCCTGCTCTGCAGTCTGAATTGATCCAGGACGCTTCTCCCTGACAAGTTGAATTGCTTCATCAGCGTGCATGCCGTTGCAGACTAGATATGCCGCTAGGACGGTGCCCGTTCTGCCTTTGCCTTCTCCACAGTGGACGAGAACTGGATGAGACTGTGACTTCTGCGACTTGATGAATTGTGCGATTTGAGCTAACTGTTGAGTTGACGGCATAGTTGATAGAGGTGAGTGCAGGTATACGAAGCCTAGGCGGCGGATAATTCCTGGGTTAAGTGGAGTGCTCGTTAGGGATACGATCGCTTCAACCCCTTCTCTCTTTGCTGCCTCAAGTTCGGTTACGCTCTCGGGTCTGCCACATCCAGCAAGCACTGAGG
Source organism: Bathyarchaeia archaeon (assembly GCA_050012795.1). GTDB lineage: Archaea > Thermoproteota > Bathyarchaeia > 40CM-2-53-6 > 40CM-2-53-6 > FEN-987. The sequence continues at coordinate 7,598 of JBEKGM010000002.1, forward strand.
GGTCTATCCAGCTGAAGTTACGTGGAAGCATACTCATTTGGCTCAACTGTCACGGCACAGGTTATGTGTTGCACATTCTTAGCATGTAGGCTAAGAAATCAACTTTCGGTAGCAATTAGAATGATACTCGCAAGCATTCGAAATGTTTTCAATGGATTGGGATGGGGGCTTCAAGTGTGACGTAGGCGCATCTGTATCCTTCGGCTCGAGAAGATCTTCTGAGGTTTCTCGAATCGAGTGGATTCAAACCTCACCATCTTGAAGTGTTTTGTCCGTCTTCTACGCACTGCTGGGTTGATGTGGCGGCAGCTAAGGACCCGATCTATGGGCTTTCGAGTACAAGTCACGGTCAGATTCAATTAGAAGGGGTTTCGAACAATGTCGGAGTTACTTATGTGCTTTCAATTATGTGGTGCTAGTTGCCGACCGGCGTCGAGTCACAGCCAGCCCATATTTCAGTAGATTCAAACGGGAAGGTTTCGGCGTATGGCGTCATATAGGGAATAGTTTCTACTCTATTCTTCCGCCAAAACGGCGACAAGTTGCACGTGCGGCTCGAGGAATAGTTGAAAGACAGTTCAGGAGATTAGGAGTACAACTCGGAGTTGACCAGAGCATTCTGGATTGGGTGGGTTAATTGATCTTCGCCCAGTTATTCACGGTCTTAACCGCTTCGGTCAGATTCGCCACTGTAGCCTCCGGGGTTAAGATGAGGTTATGCTCTGGCGGTTGCCTTCGTATGTGTATGGCATGAATACCAACGCTCCTAGGCCCGATTACGTCCGCGTCTATTGAATTTCCGATGAAAACCGTTTCCTTGGGCGTCAGGTTCAGATCCTTTAACGCTTTGAGAAATATGTCGGCCTTAGGCTTCCTTATTCGCAGCGATGCTGAAATGAGAATGAGTTTGAAAAACCTGGTTAAATCGAATTTATTTAGGATGGAATTGACCTGCCAATCGCTCTTCGCGTTTGAGATCAACCCTAACAAGTAACCGTTCTGATCGAGGGCGGTCAGGCTGTCTAGGGTATCTGGAAAGAGCTGCCATGATTCTATCTCAGGCCGATAATATGCTTCAACCGCGCCGTGGATGAATTCTTGGCTAGGCTTGCGGACTCCGAACTTGCCGACGACTTTGGTCATTATCTCTTCCATCGGTATTTCAATTCTGTAAAGACTCGCCTTTGATGCGGCTTCTTCGAGGCTCCGGATGAATGTGACGGAAAACTTGCGAAATTCCACTTTCACACCTGCTGTATTCAAGTACGTAAAGAGTGATCCGACTTCTGCTTCGAAAACTTCTTCCCAGGGCTTGTCCAAGTGAACTAAGGTATCACCAAGATCAAGAAGTACACCACGAATTTGACGCCCCACACAAACTCACGGTCTTGCAGTTCTACACGTAAGTGAACTAGCCTCGTTCAAACTCAATTCTTAATGTCATACCCTTCAGGTCTTTCGCGATACTTTGAACCATTTCGAGGTTGACGGGCATATTCTTCGGTCGTCTGCCTGTCAATATCACCTTTGTTTCTGTGCTCCCGTCCGGGATCCAGATAGTGTTTATGGTAAATATTGAGAGCGGGCTGAATAGGTCCTCAAGGAATGCTCGGTCGTCGCCTCCGAAACCAATCAGCTTGACACGCTTTCCAAAACTCTCTCCCAACTCTTTGACAATTCTGGCGCCTCCGCCGAGAAGCCGCGGAAGATCCTTCTTGTCCACTAGGACGGCCATCATATCGTCAGCTTCCACAGATCTATGATAGGTTACGTCTTGTAGCACTGGATATTCCTTCTCGAGCTCCACCATTCTTCGTATTACTTTGAGATCTAATTGCGTGACCTGCCCTTTCTGCAGTTTCTCCTCGCAACGTCTGCAGAGGATACCCGACTTTACACAGAATGCGTCGAGGATTGTCTTGACCATTAACTTTCCACCATTGACCATGTCTTACGGATACCGGATCGCCCGGGAGAGCTTCGCATTTTCAGCTTCAGTGCATTCCAGGTGCGAGGCGATTTCCCTACTCCTCTGCTGCTGCTTGAAAGGGTTTTCTTTTTGAATCGCACGTGACTGGACCTGTCAGACGTGATCCACGGTTCGCTCCAACGAGCTTCGAAGAGTATTTTATACTTCACGAAATGCCTATCACGTAAACGTTCTCGTGGTTCACATTGAAGCTGTTTGAATACGAAGCGAAGGAAATTGCTCGCCAATACGGTGTCCCAGTTCCTAGCGGAATAGTCGCATCGTCCCCGCAGGAGGCAGAAGCAGCGTTCGAGAAGCTAAATCAGCCTTCAATGATCAAGGCACAAGTTCTCGTAGCTGGCAGAGGGAAAGCTGGAGGGATAAAACCAGTCTCAAACAGTGAAGAAGCGTTCGAAGTATCCGGATCCATTCTCTCAATGACAATAAAGGGAGAAAAAGTCGGTAAGGTTCTTGTCGAGCAACGCGTAGTCAGTAAGCATGAACGGTACGTAAGCATCGTAGTTGATCGTTCTTCGCGGTGTTACACAATTCTCTGTTCGACTGAGGGAGGCGTCGACATCGAACAGATCGCTGATCAATCGCCTGAGAAGATAATCCGTTACAAGATTGATCAACTTGGGGGTCTTCAGGATTTTGAAGGCAGAATAGTTGCTAAGCGTCTTGGCTGCTCTGGCAAGCAAATCAACGAACTTGCACGAATCATAAGCAGGCTCTTCCAGGTGCTCTTGGACTACGATGCTGAGCTGATCGAATCTAATCCCCTGATTGAAACCGAGTCGGGCGATTTCGTCGCAGCCGACTTGCGGATTCTTCTCGACGATAATTCGCTCTTTCGTCATCCAGAGTTCTTGGCGAGGATGAAAACCTTCGAACCCGACATGACATCTCTAGAAATCAAAGCGCGCGAGAAGAACCTCTCCTACGTGGAACTCGACGGTGACGTTGGCATAATTGGAAACGGCGCAGGCCTAGTAATGGCAACGTTAGACATGATTCTAGACTACAAGGGGAAGGCAGCCAACTTTTGCGACGTGGGTGGCGGCGCAGATGAAGAGAGGATTGCCTCAGCGCTCGAAATTGTGCTTGCCAACTCGAAGGTCAAGGTTCTCCTGATCAACATTATGGGGGGCATAACCAAGTGTGATGATGTCGCTCGAGCAATTCTTGACATTCAGAAGAAGATGGGAATTTCGAAGCCGATGGTTATTCGGCTAGTCGGCACGAATGAAGAGCAAGGACGCAAAATCCTCACTGCCGCTAACATCCCATCCTTGAACAGCATGGAAGAAGCGGCTGCACAGGCCGTGGATATCGCATCAAAGGTGAAGTAGGTTGCCAATTCTAGTCGGAAAAGAAACACGTGTCATCGTCCAAGGAATAACTGGATCACAGGGAACCTACCATGCACAGCTGATGGCCCAGTATGGGACCAAGATAGTTGCAGGCGTCACTCCCGGTAAGGGGGACACATCAGTGCAAGGAGTCCCTGTTTTCGACACCGTGAAGGAAGCAAAGAGACGCTTGGAAGCTGATGCGTCAATAATCTTCGTTCCAGCTCCCTTCGCTAAGGATGCGGCTCTGGAGGCTATTGCGTCGGATCTGAACCCAGTCGTAATAATCACGGAAGGAATCCCGGTGAAAGATGAAATCCAACTTATGGAGATTGCTAGACGTAAGAATACGACGGTGATCGGACCCAACACGCCCGGCATTATAACTCCGGGTGAATGTAAGCTTGGGATAATGCCCGGACACATATTCAAACCGGGAAGGATTGGACTGGTTTCTAGAAGTGGAACGTTGACGTACGAGATTGCTGCAAGCCTGACCAATGCTGGACTAGGCCAAACAACATGCCTGGGAATCGGGGGTGATCCCGTGGTAGGTCTGACGTTTGTGGACGTCTTGGAAATGTTCAGAAAGGATCCTCAAACTTCCGCCATAGCCATGATAGGGGAAATCGGAGGTAACGCGGAAGAAAGAGCCGCGGAGTACTTAATCGAGACCAATTATCCCAAGCCAGTTGCCGCTTACATCGCCGGACGTGCGGCCCCCTCGGGAAAGAGAATGGGGCATGCAGGTGCAATAATAATGGGAAAGACTGGAACAGCGGAAACCAAGATCAATGCACTTCGAGAGGCCGGAGTTAAGATAGCGCTTAAACCAAGCGAGATCGCTGGACATCTGAAACTGTAATAGTTCATTTAGGCACAGATCGATTAATAGCTGCCAGTAATAGTGCTAAGTCAGGCGCGGCTCTTTGCTTAAACGAACACATTACACTGACCAATTAGAAAATGCTGAGGGCCCAGTAGTCCTGGCGGGCTGGGTTCATGAAATAAAGGACTTAGCGCGAGCTCGATTCATTTGGTTGAGAGACAGACACGGAATAGCGCAAATCACGATAATCAAGTCGAAAATCGATCCTGCCATCCTCAAATTATCAGACTCCCTAGGGAATGAAGATGTAATTACAGTAGAAGGGACCCCCGTCAAGGAGCGAATCGCCAAAGTAGGCGCAGAAATCATACCAACGAAGATTGAACTGCTTGTCAAGTCCCAAGCCGCACTGCCATTGGACGTATCCGGCAGAACCGAATCAAACTTGGACGCCCGCTTAGACTGGCGCGTGATCGACCTCAGGAGAAGAGAGAACCTCGCATTATTCCAGATTCAAACGAAATTAGTAGAAGGAATGCAAGAGTACCTTCGTTCGAACGATTACATGCAAGTGTTCACGCCTTGCCTCCTAGGAGGCACCTCAGAAGGAGGAGCAGAAGTCTTCAAAGTGGATTATTTCGGAAAGGAGGCTTTCCTTAGACAGGATCCGCAATTGCACAGGCAATTGTGCATCGCAGCAGGATTCGACAAGATCTACGACCTAGGCCCAAACTGGAGAGCAGAGATGTCTCACACTCCGCGGCACATATGCGAACACCGCGGATTAGCAGTAGAATTCGGGTTCATGCAGGACGAACGAGACATGATGAGAGTTGAAGAGGAGGTGATCACCGCAGCCCTCCGGAAAGTCAAATCTGAGTGCGGACGGGAACTCGAACTCCTGCAGGTCCCGCTGGAGATTCCTAATACTCCCTTTCCTGAAGTAAGATTCCCTGAAATCTACGAGATAGAGAAACAATACGGCAAAGACCTGCCGTTTGGAAGTGACCTCGATAAAGAAGCTGAAACCATTCTCTCAAAGTACGTTCGAGAGAAGTACAAGACTGACGCATTTTTCATAAACCGGTTCCCGTTCAAGGTGAAACCATTCTACGTCATGCGTGTGGACGAGGACCCTCAGTGGGCTAGAAGCGTAGATTTCATTTACAGAGACCTTGAGCAATCTTCGGGAGGCCAGCGAGAGAACAGGTACGAGAAGATAATGGAACAGCTAGAGGAGAAGAACGTCAATCCGGCAGGAATGGCGTGGTTTACTGAACCATTCAAGTACGCAGTTCCTCCTCACGGAGGCTTCTGTCTGGGAATCGAAAGGTTCACAATGTCTCTTCTAGGAAAACAAAACATCAGAGAAACAGTGCTCTTTCCCAGAACGCCTGAGCGGCTTCTACCATAATATTATCAGTTCAAATTCCAACAGACAACTCCGCAGTGCCGGCACGGTTAATACGCAATCGAGTCTGTGCTATTCCTTCAATTCGAGGAAAAAGTCGTGGTAATCAAAGAAGACGTTATGACCGCTCTGAAAGACGTAATGGACCCTGAACTCCACATTCCAATAGTAAACCTTCAGATGATCAAAAAAGTCGAGATTGACGGTGCGAGGGTTAAAGTGCTAGTTGCACTCACCGTGGGTGGATGTCCACTCTCCAAAACGATCTCTGACGACGTCCAGAAAGCAGTGATGAAGCTCAGCGGAATCAAAACGGTTGACGTCGAAACCACGGTAATGACGAAGCAGGAACTCGAAGAACTGCGTAACAGTATTAAGTCCAGAATGTCAGCTCAATCGGCTAAACAACCAGCGGGCGCTATGCCACCTGGAATTAACCGCCTTGAAAGGAAAGGAATCCGAAACGTAATCGCCATAATGTCCGGTAAAGGAGGAGTTGGAAAATCCTTTGTAACAGGTTTCCTAGCGGTTCAACTCAACAAGCTTGGATACAAAGTTGGCATACTCGACGCGGACATCACAGGTCCGAGCATAGCAAAGATGTTTGGTCTTCACGCCAACCCAAACAAGCCTGAACTGCCAGTTGCTAGCCGGTTGGGTATCAAAGTTGTCTCAATGAACTTGATTCTTGAAGTTCAAGGTGCAACAACGCAAAAGGAGGTCATTCTAAGAGGCCCCATGATAAACGGCTACATTCGGGCGATGTTTTCCGATATCGACTGGGGCGAGTTGCACTTTCTACTTGTCGATTTGCCTCCTGGCACAAGCGACGCCCCCCTAACCGTCTTTCAGTCGCTACCGTTGCAGGGAGTGATAGTCGTCACTACTCCGCAGGATCTGGCCCTGATGGTAGTTGGAAAAGCAATCAACATGGCCAAAACGCTTAGCGAACAAATCGCTCACGTAAAGATTTTAGGTCTAATTGAGAACATGAGCTATGCGGTTTGCCCTCGCTGCGGCGAGAAGTGGGAAATCTTCGGCCACGGAAAAAGCCAAGAAGCCGCCAAGAAATCTGGCATACCATACTTAGGATCCGTGCCCATCGACCCTGAAATAGCGAAATTGGCTGACGAGGGAAAGATTGAGGAATACGATAGTCCAGTCTTCGAGGAATTAACAAGAACCGTTCGGTTGAACGCGACAAAGCTCCTTGAACCCGTACCTGGAGCGATGCCGATCGCATGGTCAGAACAGAAAGCCTAACCGCTTTAGATGAGTTGAATTAAGATTAATAGGTAGCAAACCCGGAGGATACATCTACAAACAGCAATTGGAGCAGACTTGAATTGGTAACTAAAGACGAAGTAGTAACCGTCCTGAAAGAATGCTATGATCCTGAGATTCCGATCAACATATGGGATCTTGGATTAGTTTACGACATCAACATACAAGAGGATGGAAACGTGGGAGTGAAGATGACGCTGACCGCTCCCGGCTGTATGATGGGTGGAATGATTGCAGATGACGTTAAGGCGAAACTCAAGACGCTGCCCGGAGTCAAGGATGCCAAAGTCGACCTAGTGTTTGATCCGCCTTGGACACCTGATAAGATGAGTGAAGAAGCCAAGGCCCAGATGGGAATCGCTTAAGATTATCGCCTCTTCCCCCTCGCGATTCTTCTAAACTCCATCTTTCACGCTAGCAGGTTGCCGTCGCCGCGAAGAGTAAGCTAGGCCCGTTTTCCAGTAACGATTCTTCATGAAATCCAATCACGGCGCATAAATACGTGAACGTGCCGTGGGTAGGCTCAATTGAGGTACTCGTGTTGAAGGAGAATTGGGGATCCCTCGTGGACTTGAGCATTGTACATTTTATGGCATATCCGGAAACAGGCGCTGGTTCCGGACCAATAGTGGAAACAGTCTCCCGAATACTAAGTGATGACTTCTTTTCAATGATTGAGGTGACTCACATCAATGAGCCTGCAGTGAGAAAGGAAGTTGCAGGGTTGATTGAGACAGCTCACGCCCGAGTTGCTTTTGGGGCGCAACCATGCATTCTCAGGGAGAAACTTGATCTCAACTCATTTGACGCTACTAAGCGAAAGGAATCTGTTGACAAACTGCTACCGTTTATCGACGAGGCCAAGGAGTTAGGCGCCAAACGGTTCACGGTGCTTAGTGGACCCGATCCCGGCGTCAAACGTGAAGAAGCCGGAAAGCTGCTTGTTGATTCTCTTATGACGCTTTGTTCCTACGCCAAAGAGCGTGGCGTGAGTGTTACGCTCGAAACGTTCGATCGGACCGTGGAGAAGAAGAGTCTGATGGGACCTTCAGAAGAGTCCCTGCTGATTTCGAAGGAGCTAAGGCGCAAGTTTCCTGACTTCGGATTAATGTATGATATGGGCCACGCGCCGCTGTTGAACGAGGATCCAGCCAAGGCTCTGCGTCTGCTCAAGGATCACTTGGTACACGTGCACGTTGGAAACTGTGTGAAGACTCCTGGATTACTCGCTTATGGGGATCAACACCCACGCTTCGGATTGAAAGGAGGAGAAAACGACGTGCCACAACTCGTATACTTCCTAAAGGCGTTAGTTGACATCGGATACATACCGTCGAGTCCTAGGGAAACCTCACCGGTGATCGGGTTTGAGCTCAAACCGGTACCAGGCGAGAAATCCGAGATGATTATAGCAAATTGTAAAAGGACCTGGGAGAAAGCTTGGAGTCTACTCTAAGGATGGATGATCCATGAAACCACGAGTATACGTTACGCGAATACTGCCCAAAGAGGCAATGGACAGGATCAACTCTTTTTGTGACGCGAAAACTTGGGATGGCCCACTACCTCCGCCTAGAGAGGTTCTTGAGGAGAATGTCGCCAACATTGACGGTCTCCTTTCACTCCTCACGGACAAAATAGACGCTGCATTGATGGACAAGGCACCGAAGCTGAAAGTCATCAGCAATTATGCTGTAGGCTTCGATAACATAGACATCCCTGCAGCCACGAAACGCGGGATAATAGTTGGAAACACGCCCGGCGTATTGACAGAAACCACCGCCGACCTCGCGTTCACACTGCTCATGGCAGCCGGAAGACGCATCGTCGAGGGAGACAAAGAGGTGCGAGCCGGAAGATGGAAGACCTGGGGGCCAATGACTCTTCTAGGACAGGACATTCATGGCGCCACGTTAGGCATAATCGGGTTAGGACGGATCGGAGCCGCCATTGCTCAACGCGCAAAAGGTTTCGGAATGAAGATAATCTATTACGATATCATACGGAACGAGAAGGCAGAGAAGGAACTTGGAATTCAATACACCGATTTGAACAATCTTCTCTCCCAGTCAGATTTCATCACGATTCACACAAACCTCACTAAGGAAACTCATCATCTGATCGGCGCAAAGCAATTCGACCTTATGAAGAGAACAGGCATTCTTGTCAATACGTCTCGTGGACCAATAGTTGACAACATGGCATTATACGAAGCGCTGCGCAACAAGAAGATAGCCTATGCGGCACTGGACGTTACGGAACCGGAACCACTACCAGCGGATCATCCGCTCCTAACTCTTGATAATGTGATCGTAGTCCCACACATTGCTAGCGCTTCGGTTGCAAGCCGAACCAAGATGGGATTGATGGCGGCGGACAACCTAATCGCCGGACTGAAAGGGGAAATGCCACCTAACCCAGTCAACCCAGAAGTCCTAAAGAAGAGCTAACGTAACGGTAGGCAGCAATTCGAGTACAGCACGAATTAACTCGGCCAATCACGTTATGGGTGAGTATCGATTGGCTCACCCACAAGCACGATCTATCAGACGCGTAGTGCTAGGTATATGTCTCCGACATTCGTTCCCGTGCGTCCAGTTATCAGACAGTCGTTCAACTTTCTGAAGAAGCTGAAAGAATCGTTCCGCTCCAGGAATTCTTTCAAATCGAGCTTCTTCCTACTGGCACGTTCGCATGTACAACCGTCCACGATTGCTCCAGCTGCGCTGCTATGACCGTCTATCCCATCTGTTCCCATAGCTGCTACTACAACCCCATCCAAGCCCGCAATATTCTCAGCCGCACAGAGCGCCGTCTCCTGATTCCTTCCACCTAACCCATCTCCGTGAACCTCAACGGTTGTTTCGCCTCCGAAGATTAGGGCACCGCGTTCGCGTAGACGCGTTTTGTCTGCTGATATTGAAGCGAGAAGCTTGGCCATGCATCTCGCATCCATATCAACCGTTGAAGTTACGATGCTTGCGGGGAGGCCTCTACTCTCTATGGCATGCTTTGCACCGATACAGGCAAGGTGACTATCTGCAATGATGAAATTGTGAACTCGACGGAAGACAGGGTTGCCTCTCTTCGGTGTGTCAGCCAGTTCTCCTTTCAAACCTCTGGTGAGGTGCGATTTGACGGTGCGCGGACTATCACTCCATAATCCATGTCTCCGTAGAACCTCCACGGCATCTTGATATGAGGTTGGGTCGGGAGCAGTTGGGCCTGAAGCAATGTCGTGTAGAGGATTCCCTGTGACATCTGACATTATGAAAGAAATGATGGTTGAGGCATGACACAGTTCTGCTAGGCGGCCTCCCTTAATTCTGGAAAGGTGTCTGCGGACTGTGTTGATTTCACGTATTGTTGCTTTGCTTCTGATCAAACGTGAGGTGACGGAGGTCTTGTCCGTTAACGGGATATTTGGCGGAGGGGCAGGAAGCATTGCTGATGCACCACCGGAAATCAAACACACTAGGAGTTCGTCCCTGTCCATGCTCTTGGCGACCGAGATCACTCGTTCTGCCGCCTTCTCGCCTTCCTCATTGGGCAACGGGTGTCCTGCGGAGAATACTTCCACTCTATCGTTGAATTTAGGAATCTTCTGCCCCTTCGGCACGACGAGTACTCCGCGGACGTCTCTACTGGCTAGCTCGTTTAGGGTGGTCCTCATCATGGAACTGCTAGCCTTGCCTACTGCCACTACCACGATTCGTTTGAATCGTGAGAGGGGTAGCGTGAAGTTACCCACGCGGATTCGATCGCCAGATACGCGGAGCCTGGAATGGAGGCATAACGATGGATCTACGGCGCGTACCGCAGCTTTGAGGGCAAGAAGGCTGATGCTTCGCGCCTTCTGATTCTTCTGGCTGACTCCGTTCCTGATCAGCTGATCGTACTGTCTGAATAAGAGGCTTGAATTGTGAGGTGGGTTAGGCGATCGTGACATTTGCGGGCCCCTTCAGGTCAGGGAGGATTCTTCTCGATGGTAACTGTTTCGCCGTCGCGGACATTGCGGAAGACCGTCACGTCACCCTTGACCTTCGCGAAAACATTCACTGGGCTGGCGGCTCGAGGTTTCTCGCTTATACTTGCAGGAGTTCGGCCGAAGAAGATGCATAGTGCACTTCCTGGGGGCCAATATGCGACGGCTCCCACTTCAACTTCAGCTCTCGAATGTTCCTCCTCAACGCTCACTGGGATTGAGAAGTAAATTTCGTCCCCCCACCGATTTGCCCTCCCACGGATCGGTAGAGCTGCCCAGATACGTTCAGCAGTTTGCGAGTTCTCGCTAGTTAACTCGGCTTCGACTGATCCAGCAGTCTTCGTTACGATCGTGATTTTTCGTTCCATAACTATCAGGCTTTTCATTGGTTAATTCTGGAAATAAATTAGACTGACAGCCACCATTTTGCAAATGATGCGTTAGTATTGGACTGATCCTTCCCCAGCCTTGATCGTAATGTTACTTAGAAGTCCCCCGTCGATTACTAGCACGTGTCCGCTGACGTAATCAGCGAGGGGTGAAGCCAAGTAGAGTGCTCCGCCCGCAATTTGCTCGGGCTTTGCCATGTATCCCGCAGGAATCCGTTTCTTCAACTCTATTTCCAAAGCCTCAGTCAGATATGGGACGGTCATATCTGTCTCCACCCAGCCTGGGGCAATGGCGTTGACGTTGATCTTGTATGGTGCGAGCTCGACTGCCATGCATTTCATCATCAGAATCAGTGCGGCTTTGCTTGTTGAGTAAGCCACTATTCCTTCTTCTGCTTGCATGCCGTCCACTGAAGAGATTATGATGATTTTTCCGTCCCTCTGTTTGATCATCTGCTTTGCCACGAGTTGACAGCAATTGAAGGATCCTTTTACGTTAACGTCAAGGTGCTCTTGCAAGTTCTTCTCATCCATGCTGATGAGCGAACCGCCTTTCATGATTGCTGCGTTATTCACGAAGACATCTATTCGACCGAACTTCTCCAACGTCTTTTGAATCATGTTCTCGATTTGATTTCGATCACTAACGTCTATTTGCATTGCTAATGCGTGGCCTCCCATTTCCTCGATTTGTCTTGCGAGCGAGTCAGCTCTTTGGCGGCCATCGGCGCGTCTCATTCTGTCCGCAATAACGACGCTGCACTGCGCTGAGCCAAAGGCTCTCGCAATCGCTTCACCTATTCCACGAGCAGCTCCCGTAACAATAACGACTTTTCCCTTCAACTGAAGGTCGGCCCGATTGGAGGTCATCCCTATCCCACTTTGCCTGTGCTTCTGCGTTCTCATGGATAAGAGTTCGCAATCAGTTAGAATGAAGAGTTGGATTCCTAATCATACATCTTCAAGTGTGGAACGCTGTGGTAGTTGTGATCGTCTAGAATCATGATTAGTGGTCTCTACGAGAGGTGGGGAGTTTCTAATAGACGATACGGGTAACCGAGTGGGAGCACGTGCAACGTTATTATTCAAGCGACCCGACACACAGTATTTAATCGCAGGCCACTTATTGTAAGTACTCTATTAGTAGAGTACAGTACCCTAGTATCGTTCAGTCACAAGCTTTAAACTCGCAGTTTAAGCAGTTTGGGGTTCGCAGGCGACTAAGTTGACTGCAAAAAGCAAAGTGCTAGTTGTGCTAGTCGTTCTCGTCATAGTTTCGTCAGGATTCCTTCCAGCACGCGCTCAAACCATACAGCACGGTGGAACTCTGACTTTGGCTCTACCAAACACGCTTGACAATTGGAGTCAATTCATGACAGCATCGTACCAGGCCTGGTACTTCCTACAAATGGCTTACCCTAACTTTGGGATTCCTCTACCTAGCGGAATAATGCACGTGGCATTGCAAGACTACTGGTCCAATCCCCAGGCAACCACATGGTACTTCCAAGTTCGACCAGGAATGACTTGGTCGGATGGAGTTCCAGTGAACGCAACTGACGTACAGTACTCGCTTCAACTGATGTTCTCAAAGTACACTTGGGGAAGTGGAAGCCTAAGTGGATACCAAAGTTATCTTGCTGGACCAGTTTCGACTGCAATACACGCCGTAAATTCAACGGTATGCGAGGTTGATTTGAACCAGCCATTTGGCACCTTCGGTGACATTGCCGGGGCGGAGAATACTCCGAACCTAACCCCGGAGCACGTTTGGGATAGGACGATGCCTGGGAATACTTTGCCCTACCTCAACAATGCTTCCTCGCCTGGGAATAATTTCGGAACACTCGTCAGTGCAGGAGCCTTCTACATCTCGAACTTCACTCAAGGAGATTCCCAAGTGGTCCTGCTACCAAACCCCTACGGATCTCCCTTTGGCGGCGACGCAAAAGGTATCCCATACCTTGACAAGATAATCGTCAAACTCGTACCAACTTCCGCGTCTACGTCTCTAATGCTGAAAGGCGGCGAGATAGATGCGGCTGGCGTGTCGGCAGCAGATGTGGCGGGCTTGGTAAGCAACCCAAGCTTAAAGGTGGCCTACGGTCCGACTCCGGATACATGGGTTTTGGAATACCCGGTCTTCAACTACCCATACAACATGACTGATTTCAGGCAAGCTCTTGCTTACGCGATTAACAGAACGGACTTGGTACAGACGGCCTATTCGGGTTATGCGGTTCCAGGAAGCCAAGGATACTTACCGTCGTCCGTGAACACGCCTAACTTGCCACAATACAATTACAATCCGCAAATGGCAGAACAATTGTTGTCCGGACTAGGCTGGGTCAAGCAAAGCGATGGATTCTACCATCTACCTAACGGGACATTGTTTTCACCAACGGTCTATGCTCCAGCGGAGCTGCAACCACAGGTGGCAACTGCAAATCGGATCGTCCAGTTCCTTCGAGCGGTTGGAATAGATGCGCAGGTTCAATCCTTGTCATTGGCGTCGATGGTGAACATTTGGCAACAAGGAACAAACATGTACTTGTACGAACAGAACTACGGCTATCCTAGCCCTGCGCTGCTCACCGACTTTTCATTTGCAGGCTTCGCGACAGGCCCACCACTCATGCAACCAGTCTTCTGGCCCAGGAGCGTCGAAACACAGTACAATCAGACTGTGAGTCAGATGAATTCTCAAGGAACCGAAACAGGCATAAACAATGTAATTCAGCAACTTGAAACCTTAATCGCGCAGAACCTCCCATCGATAACACTATACTACGTTGACTCAGTGTGGGTTTACAATACGCAGAATTTCGGCGGTTGGCCGACACCCCCAGGCACTATGGAGTGGCCTGGCGGCGAATTCAACATGACAGCTCTTGCTAGTATCTATAGTCTGAGTGCCCAAACGAGCACAACTACTTCAATAACGCCTAGCGGCGTCGACTACACTCCCTACGTCATTGGCGGCGTAATAGTCGTCATAGTCGTACTGGCCGTTGGAATGACCATGCGGAAGAAGCGCACTTGAGCGCAGCGCGAGCGACACCAGTTGAAAGTCAGCGGCCAATATGTACTTAGACGAACTATCTACGCCACCGTGACTTTATTTTTCGTCAGTTGCCTTAACTTCGCGATACCTCGCTTAATGCCAGGTAACGCGCTCTACTACTTCGTTAATCCGCGCATTATGGCTACGCCCGGCGCAGTAGCTGCATTAATGCAGAGATTCGGATTAGACAAGCCTCTTTGGGTGCAATTTCAATTATACTGGGTAAACCTGTTGAGTTGGCCGCCTAATTTCGGCGTCTCTTATCTGTATTATCCTGAATCAGTCTTCTCCGTAATCATGCGGTACCTTCCTTGGACGCTTTTCCTGGTGGGAGTTTCAACCGTGATAACTGCCATCGTTGGAATCCTGGTCGGCGTCTGGACAGGCAAGCGTCCAGGAAGCAAGCTGGATACGGTGTCCGTCTCGATCTCGATGATTCTGTGGACGATGCCGTTTTTCTGGCTGGGAATCATCCTTCTCTGGATCTTCGCAATATCACTTCAATGGTTTCCAGTTTCAGGAGCAACATCCGCGGGAATAACCGCGAATAGTCCTTTAGAGATACGTGACAGCGGGGACCTACTGTGGCATGCTTTCTTACCAATGACTACTCTGATTGCTGCAGCATACGCCGGATACTCATTAATCATGCGAAACACGATGGTTAACGAACTCTCGCAAGATTACATTCTACTCGCGAGGGCAAAAGGACTTCGAGAAAACGCAGTTATCTTCGGGCATGCTGCGAGAAACGCGATGCTTCCAATGATAACCCTCATCGGACTCAACCTTGGATACGTAGTCAGCGGCGCCCTGCTCGTGGAGATTGTTTTTGGATATCCCGGCCTGGGACTCCTTACATATAGAGCAGTTCTTGCGCATGATTATCCTCTCCTACAGGGACTCTTCTTCATAATCTCGCTTACAGTAATCATAGCGAATTACCTCGCCGACATAACATACGCATTCCTTGACCCACGAATAAAGTTCTGAGCTGACTCAACATGGGAACAGATGAACCAGCCGTCCGAGCTAAGAGGAGATTTTCCCTTCGAAGAGCATCAGCGCTTGAAGGTGTCTTGCGTAGTAGAAGAGCTCAAATCGGGTTTGGGATAATCATCGTCTTTGTAGTACTTGCATTGGGTGCCCCGGTCATCGCACCCTTTTCCCCATACATGTTTCCGGCACCAGGACGCCCTTATTCTGTGCCCGGTAGCACATTTCTACTCGGAACCGATAATCTTGGGGAAGATATACTCAGCGAAATAATCTATGGAGGACGAGTATCAATCACTGTAGGCCTAATCGTGGCTTTTCTCTCCACTGGCCTCGGCACCTTGGTTGGAATTGTTTCTGGCTACTACATGAAGACCATTGATGAGATTCTGATGCGGGCAACGGACATGGTGCTGATTCTGCCGGCATTGCCGCTAATGATCATTCTCGCAGCATACCTGGGTCCTAGCCTTCGAACAGTAATAATTGTTCTGACAATTACAGCGTGGCCGAGTGTCGCAAGAGTTGTCAGGTCGCAGACTTTGTCCCTGCGTGAGCGCCCTTTTGTGGACTCGGCGAGAGTCGCTGGTGCAAGTGATTTTCGAATAGTAACGAGGATTCTCTTCCCTAACCTCGCATCCATAATTGCTGCGAATGCTGTGCTGATGGTGACGACTGCAGTAGTCGGCGAAGCCGCCTTAGATTTCATAGGGTTAGGAGACATATCGGTCGTTAGTTGGGGTACGATGCTTTATTGGGCACAGTCATACGCGCTATTCAACGGAGCCTGGTGGTGGGTGGTCGCACCTGGCGTTTGCATCGTGCTTGTTGGTCTAGCATTCGTTCTCATCAGCGTTTCCATTGAGAACATTTTCAATCCGAGGTTGAGAAGTCCTTGAATCAGAATCCGTCAAATGCTTCTCATAACAACCCAGTCCTAGAAATTAGAAACCTCTCGGTATCATACAAGACGGAATCTGGATATGTCAAAGCAGTTGACGACGTCTCATTTACCGTAAACAAAGGTGAAATTCTGGGACTCGCGGGAGAATCTGCTTGCGGTAAAACAACAACTGCTCTGTCAGTAATGCGTCTGCTCGCACCAAACGCAGTGGTGGAGGGGCACATTCTATTTGACAGAGACAAGGACGTATTACAAATGTCTGATGAGGAGTTACGAAACTTCAGATGGAAAAGCGTTTCTCTCATCCCTCAGGGTTCTATGAGTTCGCTTGACCCTGTTATTCCAGTTGGCAATCAAATCACGGAGGCAATTCGTGCACATAACAAAGTCTCCAAAAATGAAGCATGGAAGAACGCAGAAAAACTACTTTCATCCGTATCAATACATCCGTCGCGGGCCAAGAATTACCCGCACGAGTTCAGTGGAGGAATGAAGCAGAGAGCAGTAACAGCCATGGCGCTCGCATTGAATCCACGGCTCGTAATTGCGGATGAGCCAACTACAGCGCTAGATGTGGTTGTCCAGAAACAACTCTTGCTGGTACTGAGAAACCTGCAGAAGAGCTTCGGCATTTCCTTCCTTTTCGTCAGTCACGATCTTTCAGTTATTGGTGAAATTGCTGATCGAGTGGCCGTGATGTACGCCGGAAAGATCGTTGAGATTGGAATGAAGGACATGGTGCTAAAGCATCCGTCCCATCCGTACACGCAGGCCCTTGTTAATTCTGTGCCTAAGGTTTTTGGTAGCCGTCAACTCCTGCACTCAATCCCGGGTAGTCCCCCGACAGGGATATGGCCGAAGGGGTGCAGATTTCACCCTCGATGTCAATTTGCATTCGGCCTCTGTAGGGAGAGAGAGCCCGAGTTACAACTCGCAGCGACTGGCGCTCTAGCGTCATGCCATCTGATCTCTAAACCCGGTAAAGAAGAGGCAATTCAGAAGTGAATGCAATTGGTTGAAGACAGAGTACTTGACGTCCAGAACGTCAAGGTGTACTTTCAACGAAGAGAACGTTTGATCGGAAGGAAGACGGTAATTCATGCTGTTGATGACGTCACGCTTAATCTCAGTAAGGGTGAAACTCTCTCACTCGTGGGGGAGAGCGGGAGCGGGAAATCTACTCTCGCTCGAACTGTGATGAAGCTGAATGTGCTTACAGCAGGAGCGATTCTATTTCACGACGAAGACATCTTCAAACAGAATAGAAAGAAATCGAAAGAGTATCGAAGACGAGTTCAGATGATTTTTCAAGATCCGTATGAGTCGCTGAATCCTCAAACAACTGTTTTCAACGCGGTGATTGAGCCACGTATTATTCACGGACTAGTTAGGGGCAGTGATGAGAAAGAGGAAGCAGCTTCCCGGCTGCTCAATCTGGTAGGTCTCGACTCATCAACGAAACTCTACCGATATCCGCATGAACTCAGCGGAGGTGAAAGACAGAGAGTTGCCATTGCGAGGGCTCTCTCCTTGGAACCAGAGCTTTTGGTGGCGGACGAACCGGTATCAATGCTTGACGTTTCCATCAGGCTTGGCGTCCTTAATCTTCTGCAATCGCTAAAGCAGGATTTCAAACTGACATACCTGGTAATAACGCATGATCTGGGAGTTGCAAGGTACGTGGGCACCCGAATTGCAGTAATGTACTTCGGGCAGATTGTTGAGGTCGCCGAAACAGATGAGCTGATCAATCATCCTATGCATCACTACACAAATCTTCTTTTATCGTCGATTCCTGGGTCAGAGAACCCTCAACCGTTAGCTGTGGACGCTGACGTCGACTTCTCGTATAGTGCAGCAGACCCACCCTCCGGCTGTAGATTTCGCACTCGGTGCCCGTATGCTCAGGAAAAGTGCGCGTCAACCGAACCGAAACTAACTGAGCTGGCCCAGGGCCATTTCGTCGCCTGCCACTATCCCCTGAACGCGTAAGAGATGGAGCACATGACGGAATTTCGCTAACGAATCCTGTTGGAATTGACTGTTCGCGTTTTGCTGGAATTCACTGAATATTCTTAAGAGATTGAGTAAAGACGAGCAGGATAGTGTTCTAAGTTTGAAGATTGGTTTTATTGGCCTCGGGATTATGGGTAAGCCGATGTCTAAGAACTTGATTAAGGCTGGTCATGAGTTAACTGTCTTCGACATTGTGGATTCAGCCATTAAAGAATTAGAATCGATGGGTGCCAAAAGCGCAGGTTCATCGAAAGAAATCGCGGCTTGGGCAGACCTTGTCATTACGATGCTGCCGGACTCCCCGGACGTTGAGAAGGCAGCTTTGGGTCCTGGGGGCGTCTTCGAGGGGATCAGATCGGGGTCAACCTATATTGATATGAGTACGATATCACCCGTCACGTCAAAGAAAGTTGCAGAGGTTGCGAAGGCGAAGGGCGTTCGTGTTCTTGACGCTCCAGTTAGTGGCGGAGAGAAGGGCGCGATTGATGGGACGTTGACGATAATGGTGGGTGGAGCGAAATCAGTCTTCGACGATTGCTTGCCAATATTCCAGGTTATGGGGAAGAATATCGTGTACTGTGGAGAGGCGGGATCGGGTCAGGTTGTCAAGGCTTGCAATCAAATCCTAGTTGCGGGTGTGCTTGAAACCGCCAGCGAGGCACTTGTTCTGGGAGCGAAGGCGGGCGTAGACCCGGAGGTCGTGCTGAAAGTTATCGCAGGCGGATACGCAATGCGGGTTCTAGACGTCAGGGGACCACTGGTGTTGAAAAGAAACTTTCAGCCCGGTTTCAAGACGCGGCTGCACTACAAGGATTTGGGAATCGCTCTGGCTGCGGGCTCAGAGTATGGTGTACCGCTGCCGGTCACCAGTTTGATTCATGAAATGATGGGGGCGATGAAGGTTCTCAATCGCGGTGAAACGGATCACTCTGCAATTGTGACTCTGCTTGAGGATCTAGCCAAGGTTGAAGTCAGGAAGCCCACTTAGCTTCCTGATCTCAAATTGAGTGCTCGGGGCTAGACCCTGGGGAACATGGTGCTGGGCAGTTTCTTCTCTTGCAGCTCTGGATGCTTTTTGACGAGTGGTTCGAACCGTTTTAGTGCGCCGGGCGGAACCTCGTCAGGGTCGATTCGAACGTCCAGTATGGACGGTCTTCCAGACTCGAAGGCACTCTTCAACGCATCCTTGATCTCTGTTGGTCTCTCAACTACTTGACCGTATGCGTGGCATGCTTCGGCGAACTTGACGAAATCCATCACGTATGACTGCGTCACGATGTATCGTTCTGGCTCCCACATGCCGTAACCGAATTTCTGGCCTTGGATAATCATTCCAAGATTGTTGTCGTTGAGAATAAACCAGACGACGGGAATATTGTACGCTGTTGCCGTGTTTACTTCCTTACTCAACATAGTGAAGCTGGCGTTTCCAACCACATCGACTACCTGGCGATCGGGTGCTCCAAGTTTGACGCCTATGGATGCTGCGACGCTGAAGCCCATTGCTGTGTGTCCTCCGTCTGCAATGAAACCTCTCGGTAACAATGCTTGATAGTACTTCTCAACCCACGCCAGGTTATTGCCACAGTCCGCCATGACAATCGCGTTCTTTTCCAGAAACTTCCTAAGTTCCCTAACGGCCCTCTGCGGCTTCGTTGGGACTGCGTCGGAGTAGCTTACCGGTTCCTCGTAGTACTTCAGCTCTCCCTTCAACGCAAGTATCTCCTTCTGCCGTGACTTCTTTCTCTCTTCAAGCTCCTTGAGTTCAGGAGGCGTCAGCCTCGCGATTGCGGCTTTCACATGTTCGATCAAGTCTTGCAACACGGACTTAGCGTCACCCACAATGCCTACTTCGAACGGGTAGTTCTTACCGATCTCCGTCGGATCCGTGTCTACTTGAATTATCTTCTGTCCTCCGAAATCCTTCCCCCAACCACTTGTTGTCATCTGGTGGAATATTGAACCGATAGCAAGCAGGACGTCTGTCTTGTCTCCGCGGAAGACGCTGTTGGCAACATCCTGTCCGAACAGGCCGACGACACCCAACGCGAGCGGATGATCTTCAGGGAATGAACTCTTGCCCATAGCGGTGGTGGCAACTGGGCTACCGAGCAGAGTTGCAAGTTCGAGCACTTCCTGAGAAGCTCCCGACGCCATGACTCCTCCTCCGGACATTATGGCTGGCGAGGTTGCCTTGACGAGAAGCTGTGCAGCCTGCTTGATGCGGTCAGGATCACCTCTTATGACGCATATCGGTCGGTACTTCTGTGGAGGTCGAACTTCAGCTTCAATTTCTGCTCTGATTACGTCCTGGGCGATGTCAATGTGCACTGGCCCTTTTCTTCCAGTCAGCATTATTCTGAAGGCGCGCCTCATCACCTCAGGAATGCTGTCGGGGCGGGTTACGAGTACACTCCATTTGGTTACCTCCTTGAATATGCCGACGTGGGATATTGATCGAGGTCCCCAGCCACTTGCATCCTGAATTCCTCCCTTGCCGAATTGATCTGTCGGCACGTTGTTAGTGAAAGCCAGAACTGCTTGATTGTCTTGGAATGCAGGGTGAAGTCCCGAGGCAAGGTTCACGCCCCCGGGGCCGACGGTCGCGGCGCATGCGGCAACTTTTCCACATGCTCTGAAGTAGCCGTCAGCCATGAAACCGGCGCCTTGTTCATGCTGCGTCAGTATGCTCTTGATCTGAGGGTAATCGTAAAACTCGTTGTAGAATGGAGCTATTCCGCCACCTGGTATTCCGAAGAGGTACTTCACGTCCTCGTTAAGAAGAGATTCAACTACGAACTTTCCGGCCCGAAGTTTTCCCATTTGAGACACTGATTTGGTACGGCTTAAATTGCAGTAGTAAAGGTTGCGCGTAAAGTTCAGGAGGGAAAGCCAGCTTCCAGCAGTCAATTCGCTGGAAGGTTAACTAGTCAGCGGACTATTTGGCTCCGAGTTCACGCTTCTTCCAACGTAGGTTGTGACCGTGGCATTTTCGGCATCGGTCTGAAGCACCCGGATTGCGTGCGCCGCAATCGCGGCATACTTTGTAGTGGAGTCGTACGCGTTGAGCCAACTGCTTCTTCGCGACATCAGTGATTGGCATTGAATGACACCTGAACTGGCTCCCAACGAGATTGAAAATGATGCATATATACGTTGGCGAAACTCGCCTTCTAGTAGGTTCCCATGGCAAACGATTCTGCAGAGTCAATTTCTCGCGAAGTGGTTTCCTGCATGCAATGTCGACTTTGTGAGACGAGGCGGAACGCGGTGCCTGGCGAGGGATCCTGGTCCGCCAAGGTAATGTTCATCGGTGAAGCTCCGGGGGAACAGGAAGATCATCAAGGTCGACCATTTGTTGGAGCAGCAGGAAGGCTTCTCACAGAACTTCTTCAATCAATAGGCTTGCGGCGGGAGGAAGTTTTCATTACAAACACAGTCAAATGTAGACCACCAAACAATAGGCCTCCGAGAAAGGACGAGTTAGCGGCATGCAGAGGTTTCCTGGAGAGGCAATTGAAACTAGTACATCCTCGAGCCGTTTGCCCGTTGGGTAATTCCGCGATTCGAGTGCTCTTGGACTCGAACGAATCGGTAACTGAACTTCATGGAGTACCATTCGAGAAGGACGGTATCACGCATTTTCCTATGTATCATCCTGCTGCAGCATTGTACACGTTCGCGTTGCGTAAAGTGATGGAGGAGGATTTCAGGAAGCTGCGAGTCGTGCTTGATTCGTTGGGTTAGTCTTCATCCGGTTGAGGTTTGTTTTCGAGAGACGCCTCGACGCGTTCCATTACGTTCCTGTCAAGTTTTTCGGCAATCTCGATTGCCTTCATGTTCTCGGCTACCTGTTCCGGTCGGCTCGCTCCGGTGATGACCGTGCTTACGTATGTGTTCTTGAGGCACCATGCAATTGCGAACTGAGCCATTGTGCAACCTAAGTCAGCAGCAATAGGTTGAAGTTGCTTCACTTTTTCGATATTCTGCGGTGTGATAACATGCTCTCTTAACCAGTCATATCCTTTCAATGTGGCTCGTGTACCGGCCGGGATTCCCGTGTTATACTTGCCAGTGAGTACGCCTGAGGCGAGTGGGCTCCAGGTCGTTGTGCCCAGTCCGATTTCTCGATATAGTGGCAGATACTCTTTCTCTACGCGGTCACGGTGGAGCATATTGTACTGGGGTTGTTCCATTTGAGGTGGCGTCATACAGTATTCTCTGGCAATCGAGTGTGCCCGCATAATATCGGCTGCTGACCATTCGGATGTTCCCCAGTAGAGTATTTTCCCTTGATGGATCAAGTCGTCCATGGCTCGCACGGTCTCTTCTATTGGCGTGTTGGGATCGGGGCGGTGGCAGAAGAACAGGTCCAGATAGTCGAGTTGCAACCGTTTGAGGGAGTTCTTGCACGCCTCATAGATGTGCTTGCGGGAGAGACCGGAGTCGTTGGGTCCTTCTCCTCCCCAGAAGACTTTGCTCGAGACAACTATGCTTTCTCTGCGTAATCCTAATTTCTTAATCACGTTCCCCATGACGATCTCGGCGTTTCCGTGTGCATAGACTTCTGCATTATCGAAGAAGTTGACGCCTGCGTCGTACGCAGTGGACATGCATTTGAGGGCTACGTCCTCGCCGACTTGACCGCCGTAGGTTACCCATGCTCCGAGTGATAATTCGCTGACTTTTAGCCCAGCACTGCCTAACCTTCGATAATTCAATCTTCAACCCCAGTTTGCAGAATCAACTACGACTATTAAAGAGTGAATTCGTAAATTACGGTACGTTCACTTCATCTCGTTCCGGATCCTCTGGGCCACTCCTTCTCCGTCAAGTCCGTAATGCTTGTAGAGATAGTAAGGTGGTCCGATTATTGCGTATTCGTCAGAGGGTAGGCCGATGCGCACGAGGTGAATATCGTTTAGTTCAGCGTCAACAATTGTGTCAGCTATTATTGTGGCTACTCCTCCCAGCGTGTTGTGTTCCTCTGCCACGAATACTTTCCGATGCTCTCTGATAAGGGGAAGTAGCGCTTGAGTGTCGAGGGGTTGGAGAGTGTGCAAGTCCACAACCGTCATTTCAATTCCGTCCTTGACTAATTTATCTGCGGCTTCGCATGAAGCGGAGACCATGATTCCGTTCGATAATAGGAGCCCGTCCTTTCCCTTGCGGAGGATGCTGATCTTGCCGAACTCCCACTTGTCGCCTGGTCGGTAAACGTCGGGGTCTCTTCCTCGTCCAAGCCTGAAGTAGATTGGCCCGTCAAGGTTCACTGTCTGCCGAAGAGCCTGCTCAAGACTGTACGCGTCTGATGGGCACACGATCTTCAAGTTTGCCATTGATCGCATGATTCCGATGTCTTCGGTTGCGTGATGAGATGTCCCGTAATAACCGAGGGATATTCCCGCATGGTGAGATAGTAGGCTGACTTGCAGATTCGGGTAGGCTAGGTCAGTTCGGATCTGTTCGCAGCACATTAGCGCTAAGAAGGAGGCGAACGTGCCGGCATAGGGTACTGCACCGCATGCTGCGAGACCGGCTGCAACGCTAACCATGTTGTGTTCAGCAATCCCTAGGTTAAAGAAACGATCAGGGTGGCGTTTAGCGAATTCTATTGTTCGATTACTGAATCCTAGGTCAGCTGTCAAGACAACAATCCGATCATCAACGTCCGCGAGGTCAGCCAGAACTCGGCCTGCTATGAACGCGGGTGCTTGTTTCGGAATCATGCCAAGGTGCCATGATTCCTTTTCGCGCAGTATCACATCAGTTGTCATGTGCAAGGATCTCCTTCCGAACGACTTCCGCGTCGCTTCCATGTAGGTAACCGAGGTGCCAGACTCTCGAATCTTCCATGTACTTGACACCCTTTCCTTTCACTGTGTGAGCGATGACGACTTGAGGTGTGCCGCCATTTCTAGGAACGTTGTCAAATGTTCTAACTAATGCTTCAACCGAGTGGCCGTCGCACTCGTGAACCTGCCACCCAAAGGCGCGCCATTTGTCGGCTAATGGTTCGACGTCCATTATTTCCTCGGTACGTCCGTCAAGTCCCATGTGATTGCGGTCTACAATTCCGATCAGGTTATCGGTGTGGTAGTGTGCCGCCGCTTGCGCCGCTTGCCACACTTGCCCTTCATTCAATTCCGCGTCTCCTAAAAGCACGAAGACCCGCGCCGGAGATTTCCTAAGCCGCAACCAGAGGGCCATTCCTAGTCCGATTGAAAGTCCGTGACCCAATGAACCCGAGCTGAAGTCGGCGCCTGGCACCTTCCGCATATCAGGATGGTCTCCTAGGGGTGATCCAAGGTTGGCGTATGTTTCAAGCCATTCTTTGGGAAAATAGCCAAGATCAACGAGAATGGGGTAGACACCAACGGTCACGTGTCCCTTAGAGAGAATCAGGCGGTCTCGATCAGGCCACTTGGGATTTGAAGAAAGACGCATAGTGTGATAGTAGAGAGTGGCTAGGATTTCGGCTGATGAGAAGACTGAAGAGTAATGTCCACTTTTCGCTATCTGAATTAAGCGAACTGTCTCAGTACGAATAAACTGAGCACGTTCACGGAGTTTGTTCAGGTCCGGTTTTTCTAGGTTGGAGGCTTCCAAGGGTGAGTCTCTTCGCCGTATGCGTTGAGACGTTTAAGCGTTATTTGACTGACTTCAACCTGTTCGAACAATGAGACGAACTGGGACGAGTACATTCACAGGTTTCGACTGCAGCTGAATGTTAGAGTTCTCGTCATGATTTGGGTTGAGGTTTTCTTTCACGAAGTCTCCAAAGGCCGAATTCCCCGACGGTTTGTGCAGTTTCAACGGGGCTGTACCATTTCTTCTTCGTCCCCATCATGGAACGCATCTTCCAGCCTGAAGTTTTCGGGGTGCTCTCAATGGCGGTTAGTAGAGTATCAATCTTCGCAGTAACATCTTTCTTATCAGATTCATCGATCAGCTCGAACTCGGCTACGTACCCCTTCAGACCGTTCAGGTTTGTCGTGACAGTGTACCAGAATCCCCAGTCAGAGGCCAGTTTCTCAGAGACAAATTTGGCGTTGATACGGTTATTCTCTTCGCTTTGAGAGATGTCGTGGGCGCGGAGCATGAGTATTGAGTCTTTAACATCTTTCTCACTCGGAAAGACGATTTGTAGTTTCTCAAACAGTAGGTCAGCTGGTGTTATGGTTGGAGTATCAAGCTCCAAGCGGTTCTTAAAGTCGAGCGGGTGGTTTGCGGCGAGTAGTTTGTCGAAGAAGACGTCGACCGTGAACCAGCCCTTGGGGTGGAAGTATATTTGCCGCTGAGTGGCTGCGCTGGACATGGTAGTTGGCCTCTTCTCGTATCCCATTTCGTCGAAGAATTCCTTCATCTTGTTCCTGTACTTGGCGTACGACATGAAATCGAGGTCCGTGTACTCTTGCTTGCCTTCTCCTAAGCGCTGAAGTCTCTTCGCAAAATCCAAGAATTCCGCGCAGTGAACTCGGATTGCCACACCTCCAAGCAGTCTCAACGGGACAGCTCTTTTGGTGGCTTCTTCGACAAGTCGCTTTCCTTCATCGACGAAAATCTCAGCTGGAATGATCCCTTTCCATTCGTCTGGCATCTCGATTACTCGATCTTCCAAAGGAGAACGTCCAGTAGAGGGTTACTGAGGTTATGGAGATAACATTTCCTCTGGATGGAAACTCTTAACGCCCGTTAGGAAGGTAGGTGAGTTAAGGTTACGAGGAATGAAACGCGATCAGGTCAAGATTAACCGCGTCCGGAACGCGATGCGGCAGGCAGGTCTCGTCGCGCTTGTTTTGCGATTGCCGGAGAATATTACTTACTTATCAGGCGCGTGGTGTGGAAGAGGACTAACTTACCTGATCTTTCCGCTTGAGAAGGACCCCGCCCTCATCCACCCAGCTGGAGAGCTTCTTCCTCCAACCTGGATAAGGGACGTCAAATTCTACAAGTGGGAAACATACGAGCACTTAGGAAGCTCACTTGAACTCGGAACCGAATATGTCCGTAAGACCTTGTCCGAGATGGGCATCAACTCAGGCGTGATTGGTGTCGAACAAGGCTGGGAGCTCGTTCTTGGCAGTACGTTGCGTTACGAAATGAACGTTGTCGGGGAGAGAACCGTGAATATGCTTAGACGGAAGCTACCATCATTCACGCTAAAGGACACGTCACGCTTGCTCGTCCGAGCTAGGTCGATAAAGACTAATGTTGAGGTTGAGTCCCTTAGGAAAGCGAACCGAATAGCCAGAGTTGGTCTAGCCACTTTTCACGACAACTTAACACCTGGATTATCAGAAGTAGAGCTCTCCACTAAGATTGAACAACAAATAGTGATCGAAGGAGTTTTGAAGCATAAGGCGAATAGAGTGATTGCCTGCGCCTTTCTCGCCTCGGGAAGTGATACAGCCTACGCCTACAAGTATGTACCCGGCAAGGCGCGAAGGAAGCTGCGACGCGGCGACCTAGTCATGCTAGAGCTTGATGTCGTTGCGGATGGGTTTTCCTCTGACACGACTAGGACATTCGTAGTTGGTAAACCCAATAAGAAACAGAAGGCGCTGCTGGAGGCAGTCCTCGATTCTGAAACGACAGCGATCACCGCAATTAAACCAGGAATCCCTGCGTCTGAAATCGCTCGAATTTCAATCGAAGTGATTCGCCGTCACGGCTTATCGAATTATCTGGTACATCGACTTGGTCATGGTATTGGAGTGGGAATTCATGAACCCATCCCAGCCCTCCATATTGAGTCTAAAGACGTTCTCTTGCCAGGCATGGTCCATAGCGTGGAGCCTGGAATCTACGGTCCACGCATTGGCGGTGTCAGAATAGAGGATGACGTGCTCGATACTGAGAAAGGTGCTGAGTATCTCTCAGATTACCTGAGGCTCCAACAATAGGAGAACTACATTATGGATAGGCTATTTGATTCGGTTCTTGTCCGAACACCATCGACGTCCTACGTGCATTGTATCTCTTCAAATCCTGATAAGAGCAACATCGACCTTCAACTCGCAAGGACGCAGCATCAGTCGTATGTTTCAATTCTGAAGGAGAACCACATCAAAGTTGTGGAGTTACCACCGTGTGAAACCTATCCCGACTCGGTCTTCATGCAGGATCCGGCTGTGCTAGGTATCAGAAGATCAATCATAGGACGCTTTGGAGAAAAATCACGACGAGGGGAAGAATTGAAACTCGTCTCCGAGCTATACCAACTAGAGCAATTGAAAGACTCTGAACGCCTAGAAATTGAAAGCCCAGGAACGCTCGAAGGAGGAGACATAATGATTACTGATCAGAAGGAGCTATTCGTGGGTCAATCGTCTCGCACAAATTCAGTCGGGATAATTCAGCTCCGAAACTTGTTTCATGAGTCGAAGGTGGTCAGCGTGAAAACGGACCTCATGCATCTTCTTTGCGGTTGCTCATACCTTAACGATTCTACGATGATCATCACACCTGAGCTCGTGAGTCCTCTAAATTTTCCCGGCTTGCGATATGTCAAACTCAGTAAGGAAGACGCGTACGCTTCAGACGCCCTGTACCTTGGAAACCGCCGCGTTTTAATTCCATCAGGTTACCCGAACGCGTCGCAGAAGTTGATGGAAGCTGGGTATTCACCTGTTGAAGCTGATATCTCAGAATTCCATAAAGGTGATGGTGGAGTTACGTGCCTCTGCTCCCCCATTTACAGCATCCTCTAGTCGGCGATTGCTGCTACCAATACTCATAATGAACGACTTCCTTCACGCCTCGTCTTCCTCTCTTCAATGAAGGCGACCTAATGTCCCTTTCAGGATAGCCCAGTGAGATTACGCCTACCGGGCGAAACTTTGGAGGAATCCCGAGCAGTTGCCTCATTTCGTCCGTGCGGAAGACGCCTGTGAACGCGGTGGCTAACCCTTCGTTTACGGCGGCGAGGAATATCAGCATGCAGGCGCAGCCTATGTCAAAATACCAGTATGGAACAGGCCACTCAATTTCTGTTCCATCATCTTTCAGTTTGTCAGGTTCACGGTACCGCTCATGATAGAGCTGTTCGCTTGTACAGGCCACGATTAGAACAGGAGCATCTGAGACAAACTTGTGAAAACGTTTCGTTGCATAGAAATCGCCTTCGCCTTGAATCTTCCCGACCTTCTTCCTCAAGGTGGAGTCAGTTATCACCACATATGCCCAACCCTGGCTGAAGCCTGCACTCGGTGAATGCTGAGCAAGCTCAAGAATCCGAATTATCGAATCGTAGCTTACGGGGATAGGCTGGAAATTACGAACCATTCTTCTCTTTCTAACGATCTGATCGAATTCCATCTTACTCACGGAAAAAGGAAGACAAAATGGGAAATAGAGGGTAATATGGAGTTAGACTACCGAAACTTAGTATCGTCTATGTTTCTGGTAGCAGCTCCGACAATAGACTGGGCGACCTTGCGTAGGCTTGAACGGCACTTCAGTCTCAGCACCGCACTCAGAACATGTTACTTTGTACATAGTTCGACCGCCCATTCCTTCTTGACTCATACTCTAACACCACTCTTACGTTTAGTTACGCGCCAGATAATACTCAGAAGTAGAATCCGCAGCGTACCAAGCTGCTGACATGTAGGTTTGCGTAATTAAAGGTATACTCTGCCCCTGGCGTGGACCAAGCATTAACTCCAAACCGAGAAGATTACATAACACTACGCCGATTCTGTGGCTAAACCGGTTCTGCGGAGAACAACTTCCCATATAACTTGAATGGGTGATTGAGACGCGAATAGATGAGATACGGAACGGGATGAGAAACATCCACATCGAAGGCAAAATTGTCGACATGAACCAGTTCATGCTCGTTATCGATGATGAATCCGGTCGAACCTTTGTTCGGTATAATTACAGGAATCTCGCTAAGCCCGTTCAGAAAGGTGACTACGTTAGGATCGATAACGGGGAAGCAGTGAATTATTCTGGAATCCTCCAGCTGAAACTTCCCCGAAACGGTTCAATCACACCGACCAATCTCGATAATCCTAACCCAACCCCCAGTTCGTCAGCATAGAGTAAAGAACACAGCAACCCTTCGATGGCGAGCATGGAGCAGTAACTACCCTGTGCCTCAACGATTTCCGCACAGGAAACCCATGCGCGCTTGTTATCTCTGGGTAGTTACCGAGGACGCTTGAAAAGTGCGCATCCATGGGCACAATTGAGAAAATGTTGAGTCCAAAAACAGTTGCAGCAATAGGCGCCTCTGAAGCAGAGGGGTCTGTCGGCCAAGCGCTCATGAAAAACCTCCTGTTAGGAAAAGAAAAGAGGACAATATATCCCGTAAATCCAAATCGAACCACAATAATGGGTCTAAAGTGCTATCCGGATATAGCGAAGATTCCTGGCCACGTCGATCTTGCGATCATTGCAACTCCAGCAAAAACTGTGCCCGCAATAGTTGAGGAATGCGCCAAGGCAGGTGTTGACGGAGCAGTAATACTCTCAGCAGGTTTCAGGGAGATTGGAGCAGAAGGAGCGAAGCTAGAGGAAGCAATCAAGGCGGTACAATCCAAACACCAGATTCGCATTCTGGGACCCAACTGCGTCGGAATTCTGCGACCTCACATCAGTCTTAACGCAACCTTCCTCCGTGACAACCCGATCCCCGGTCAGATAGCGTTCATATCGCAAAGTGGAGCACTTGGCTCCGCAATCCTCAACTGGGCCGTCAGTAGTCGCATCGGTTTCAGCATGTTTGCATCTCTGGGTTCAACACTTGACATCGGATACGGAGACATGATCGATTACCTAGGAGAAGATCCTAACACTCGCAGCATCATAATCTACATGGAAGATGTGCACTTCGCAAGAAGATTCATGAGCGCGGCGAGAGGTTTCGCGCGGACGAAACCGATTATTGTACTCAAGGCAGGTAAGCATGCGGCAGGAGCGAAGGCAGCATCCTCCCACACAGGTGCTCTTGCAGGCGATTACATCGTTTACGATGCTGCATTCAAGCGGGCAGGTGTAGTTCGAGTTGATGAAATCGCGGATCTTTTCAACTGCGCCGAAGTCCTGGAGTCAAGACTGCTCCCTGCAGGACCAAGGGTAGGAGTAGTTACGAATGCAGGAGGTCCAGCAGTTCTCGCAGCAGACGCAATTGTAGATCACGGTGGGCAACTTGCCGAGCTCTCCGACAAGTCGATACAGACCCTTAATGCTAACCTACCGCCCTACTGGAGTCACGGCAACCCTGTAGACGTACTCGGAGACGCTGACGTCAAAAAGTACGAGCTGGCCGCCTCAACAATCATGGCTGATCCGAATGTTGATGGACTCCTGGTAATCTATACGCCGCAAGGGGTGACTCCGCCAACGGAAGTGGCTCAAGCGATCACCAAACTCGCAGAGAATAGGCGCAAGCCATTACTAACCGTCTGGATGGGCGAAGACAGCGTCCGAGAAGCAAGACAAATCTTCCATTCGAATAACATCCCAACCTACGCCACGCCTGAAGAAGCGCTCAAGACTTACATGTACATGTATCAATACCGGCGAAACCTTGACCTCCTTTACCAAACACCTCAGGAACTCCCCGTGGATCTTGCACCTCCCAAGAATCATCTCAAGATCATAATTCGGAAAGCGAAAGAAAGCGGCAGGATTGCGTTAACACAGGCTAATGTAGACAGATTCCTTGACGCGTACGATATTCCACGAGTCAAAGGAAAACTGGCCAAAGACGTTGACCAAGCGGTTATGATAGCTTCCGAAGTCGGCTATCCTGTTGTTCTAAAGATTGCTTCACAGGATATCCTTCACAAAACGGATTTAGGAGGAGTAGTGGCTGGAATAGAAAACTCCGATACGCTCAGAGATCAGTATAAGTCGCTACTCGAGAAAATGAGGAAGGCCAAGCCCGACGCGAAAATAGATGGAATCTACGTCCAGAAAATGCTCAAGAAGATCGACTACGAGCTGATCCTAGGATCAAAGAAGGACCGTGACTTCGGCGCAGTCATACTCTTCGGCTCCGGAGGAATAGGGGTCGAACTGTTCAAAGATTTCTCAGTAGGCCTTCCTCCGCTGAACCAAACCCTTTCCAGACGCATTCTCGAGGAGACACGAATCTATCAGGCACTGTCGAAAGGGCTCAGAAACAAGCCTCCCATTGACATGAGATCGCTTGAGGAGATCATGATTCGATTCTCGAATATGATAGTGGACTTGCCTGAAATTGCTGAGATGGATATCAATCCGCTAGCCGTTTCTGAAGGCAAGCTTTGGGCTATTGACGCCAGAATCATCATTGATCCGACAGTAACGGCAAGACGGTCTGAGAGTTATCCACATCTTGTGATGATGCCATATCCCTCAAGGTACGTAACACCTTGGAGGCTAAAGGATGGCAGCGAAGTTATTCTGCGTCCGATTAGACCCGAAGATGAACCCATGGAACTAGAATTCATCAAGGGACTATCAACCGAGACAAGCCGCTACCGGTTTTTTCAGATCATCAAAGATCTTCCTCATGATGCACTCGTCAGGTTCTGCAATATTGACTATGATAGGGAGATGGCGTTCATTGCTGAAACGACGGACGCGAGTGGGGACAGCAACCGACCTCGAAGAATCGAAATTGGAGTAAGTCGACTAATTCTGGACCCGAACATGAAACGTGGCGAGTTCGCTGTGGTAATTGCTGACAAGTATCAGGGAAAGGGGCTGGGAACAAAACTAGTTGACATGTTGATTGAAGTTGCTAGGGACAAAGACGTGGAAAGCATTTACGGTGTCATAATGTCAGGTAACATGGCTATGATTCGCCTTTGCGAGAAACTTGGATTTACGACTCAAAGAGAACAGGACAACGTGTTATCAGAGCTGAAGTTGAACTACTAGGAACCTGATTGGTTGAACGTAGCTAAATACTACACCATGACCTAGCGTTCTAAACAGTCTGAGTCATAACACACTCAATGCTGCTGCTTCAGGTTTATCAAATGCAGAGTGGGTATTAGGCCTGGTTCAGAGTATGCCCGATCAGAAAGTAACGCAACAATTGGCTGCCGCTGCTTACATGGGAGCCGTAGATGAGCTGAATGAATATGCAATATACAAGAAATTCTCAGAGCTGAGAGTGGGAAAACCAGAATTCAAGAACACCCTCTCGCGTCTTGCTGAAATGGAGCTGAAACACTACCAGTTTTGGATAAAGTTCTGTCCAGATCGTACGGTGACGGTTAACAAGATCAAGCTCTATCTGATGGTGGTCGTCCGCGTCCTCTTGGGGGTTACTTTCGCCTTCAAATTCCTAGAAAGGACTGAAGCAGACGTGATCAGAAAATACAAAGAAGCCGCTCATCTTGTGCCTGCTGAAGATCAGTCGATGCTCCGGGAGATTATTGCAGATGAAGAGGAACATGAAAAAGAGTTCGCGGACCAGTTTGATGAACCACACATCAAGTACATCTCATTCATAGTCCTCGGCCTCGCTGACGCACTCGTGGAGATCGCGGGGATTCATGCAGGTTCTTTAGGAATTTATAATTCTACTGAACTTGCTGGATTAGCAGGGATAATTGCTGGAGCTGCAGCCTCGATTGCAATGGCGTCGGCAGCCTACGCTCAAGCTAAGACCGGATTCAAGGGATCGGCCGGCTTATCCGCAGTCTATACTGGCATGTCATATTTCCTAACTGCCGTAGTTCTTGCGACTCCTTACTTCTTGACGCAGGTTATGCTAACTGCTTTGTTCTCTTCCCTGATTGCGGGCATCTGTCTAGTCGCGTTCATAAGCTTCTATGGGTCCATTATTCAAGGAACTGGATTCCGCAAAGATTTTGCTGAAGTTACGAGCATTATGCTCGGCGCCACTGTTGCGCTTTATCTGCTGGGCACATTGATCCGGCATTTGACTGGGATGACAATTTAGAAAATCATTCAAGGACGTGTATGTCTTTTTTCGTACATATCTCCTTGAGAATCTTCGGCCATACGGTAACACTGACTTCTCCTAGGTGCGCCTTCTTCAGCAGTAGCATTTGTACGCGCGATTGACCGATTCCGCCGCCTATGCTTAGCGGTAGGTTACCGTTCAGGATGCCCTGATGGTATGGAAAGTTCAAGAAGTGAAGTTGATGCGTGATTTCCAATTGCCTTCTAAGGGTTTCAGCGTTGACGCGTATGCCCATTGATGATAATTCGTGTCGTCGTTTCGTGACAGGGTTCCAGACGAGAATGTCTCCGTTCAGCCCATGCATTAGGTGCCCGTCTTCTGACTTGGTCTCAGTAACCCAATCATCATAGTCCGCTGCTCTAAGCTCGTGCGGGTACCCGTCCTTTAGCGTCCAGCCGATTCCTATGATGAAGACTGCCGGGTATTCTTGAAGGATCGCCGTCTCGCGTTGTTTTCGTGGCATATCTGGATACTTGTCAAGGATGTCTTCCGCGTGCATGAAGGTTAGCTTGTCAGGCAGGCTTGGATACTTATCTGACTTGAGTTGTGGGAACATCTCCTCGGCGCTTGTTTCAGCTCCTTTGATTACTTTCCAAATCTTCCTAACGGTGTCCTTGAGATAGTCAAGATTTCTCTGGTCGGCAGTTATTATCTTCTCCCAATCCCATTGATCCACGTAAACGCTGTGATCGTGGTCGAGAAAGTAATCCTTCCGCACTGCCCGCATATCGGTACAAATTCCTTCGCCAGGTTTCAGACCGAACTGTTTCAGCGCACCGCGTTTCCATTTCGTAGCAGCTTGCACTACTTGTGCATCAATCGGATGTTTGTTATGATCATTAGAAATGTGGAATTGAATGGGTGTTCGGGACCCATCACGGTCAAGCAGGTCATTTACTCCGCTTTCGACGTCCACAATGAGAGGAACCTGAACCATCATCAGGTCGAGTTCCTTGCACAAATTCTGTTCGATGTAATTCTTGACCGCATAGATAGCTTTCTGCGTATCCTTAGGGCCTAGAAGCGAATGGTAATCTTTGGGAAGCACGCGTTCAACTTCCTCGTAAGTGCCGATTCCTGGACCGGCAAGATCCGCTTTCTTATCCAACATACCCGTTCAATCACGCAGATTGCTAGTCAGTTAATTAGACCGACGGCTGATTTTCGAACTACAACACAGATCAAGTCACATGACCATCGTAAATCGTACCTAGATCATGTCCATCCGTACAGGCTCAAATCCCGATTTTTGGAAGAAAATCATTTAGATTACCTACGGACACCACTAATTCGTGCATAACATGTTCGGTTGCATGGGCAAAATCCTACGAGTCAACCTTAACAATAGTAGAATTAGTGAGGACCGTCTGTCTGAAGATGATGCAAGGAAATACTTCGGCGGGGCCGCGCTAAGCGCCAAAATCCTCTTTGACGAGCTGAAACCAGGCATTGACCCACTCGGGCCAGAAAATAAGATGATTATTGCGGCAGGCCCATTGTGCGCCATCCCATTCTCCGGCAACAGCAGGTTCTCCGTTTGTGCCAAGTCACCATTGAACGATGCTTGGGGCGAATCTTTGAGCGGCGGCTACATGGCCCCTAAGATCAAGCAATCAGGGTTTGATGCAATTATCATAGAGGGAGCCTCAAAATCACCTGTCTGGCTCTACGTAAACGAAGGGCATGCGGAGCTTCGTGATGCTTCGAAGTACTGGGGTAGGTCCACGTTAGAGGCTGAGAATGGAATCAAGAAGGAACTTGGAGACAAGGATAAGCGTCAGAGCAGCGTGGCCACGATAGGGCCCGCTGGAGAGAAGCTCGTCCGTTTCGCCGCTATTCTAAACGACCTACGCGAAGCGGCAGGCCGATCCGGTATGGGCGCGGTTATGGGGTCCAAGAAGCTGAAAGCGTGGGTATGTAAAGGGTCCATGAAGCCTCAGATCTATGACGAGAAGAAGATTCAGGAGTACATAAGACAGTGTGTGACTGAAGTTAAGAAAGGTCCGGGAATCGTAGGACTTCACGATTATGGAACCGTCGGCGACACAGACGACCTCAGCAGATCAGGAAGATTGCCTACAAAGAACTTTCAACGCGGAACATTCGACGGAGCCGATAAGATAACTGGCGAAACGATGGTAAGCAGCGGTTACTTGGTCGGCAGGGACACGTGTTGGGCTTGCTCGACAAACTGCAAAAGAGTAGTTGAAGCGAAGACACCTTACGAGATTAATCGCGAACTAGGAGGACAGGAGTACGAGACAACCGCGGCTCTGGGATCACTCTGTCTGAATGACGATATGTATTCGATTGGAAAAGCGAATGAACTCTGCAACCTCTACGGTACTGACACGATTTCAACGGGCGTTGCAATAGGTTTCGCGATGGAAGCGTACGAGAAAGGGCTCATAACGAAACAAGACACTGGCGGATTGGAATTAAAGTGGGGAGACCCCAAAGTCGTAATTGAATTGGTCGAGAGAATTGGGAAACGCGAAGATATCGGATATCTTTTGGGTGAAGGCGTAATGAGAGCAGCCCGCAAGCTCGGAAGAGGAGCAGAAGAGTTCGCGTTACACGTCAAAGGCAGAGAGTTACCAATGCATGAACCTCGCGGCAAACGCGGCCTAGCGCTAATGTACGCTGTCGGAGACCGTGGAGCCAGCCATATGGAATGGGAGCATGACGACCTATGGGACCCTGACACTAACCTGAGACCTGAACTAGGTCTGACATCTGACTACGTGCCAGAACGAGGGCTACTCGAATATGGACCGAGTAAATCAAGGATTGCAAAGATAGCGGGAGACTTGTGGTCAACTTGCAATAGCCTCGTTGTCTGCGTGTTCGACATTTACCCTGGAGGAGGAATTGAACACAAGACACTTCTAGGAATACTGAACGCCGCCACTGGTTGGAACATGACTATGGAAGAATACATGCAAGTGGGAGAAAGAGGGTTAGATCTCAGCAGGGCCTTCAACGTCAGAGAGGGGTTAACAAGAGAGAATGATGTTCTCCCGAAGAGGCTCATGGAACCATTGCCGGACGGGACCTTTGCGGGGAAACCAATTACGCAGGAAATGCTCGACACAATGCTTGACAACTACTACGAACTACGTGGTTGGGATAGAAAACTTGGAATTCCAACTAAGAACAAATTAGAGTCAATCGGCCTACATGCAGTAGCAGAGCAACTAAATCGAATTGGTAAACTACCAGCGTAAGGCTGAAGAGGATAAGCAGCCAGAAACTTCAATGATTAGCGACCGGATAGAGAACTGGAATAGCCAACAATCCGGCGTTGAAATCAACGAAGCCGAGGCAGGAGACAGATTTCTAAGCTCCTGTTGAGAAGCTCTAACGCGATTATCGAACACTCGTGTTAGAGTTGGACATGCGAAAATGAAAATGCTTTATCTCAACTGCACTTACGAATCGATAGTAAGATGATAATCAGGAGAGCAAGTTGAAACCAGATAGAATGACTCAACAGCAGTTTGAGGAGCTTTACAAGAAAGTTAGCAACTGGGGACGTTGGGGACAAAACGATATCCGAGGGGCCTTTAACTACATTACCCCGGCACACGTACGCGCAGCGGCTGGGCTAGTTCGATCTGGACGTTCCGTGTCAATGGCCTTACCCATCAACAAAGTGGCTGGTCCAGAGAACCCGCAACCACCAACACACTTGATGATCATGACTTACGACACTCATCTCCCTCACGGTGAACCTCAGTTCGCATTAGATTACTTTGGATGCGGCTGCCATGGTGACTGCCACACTCACATAGACGCTCTTTGTCACATAGCATACAATGGCAAGCTCTACAACGGCAGACCTTCGAACGTCGTAACCTCACAAGGTGCAAGCATAATGGACATCACAACCTACGCCCACGGAATCGTAGGACGCGGAGTCCTGCTGGACATTCCACGTCTAAGAGGAGTAAAATGGCTCGAACCTGGCGAAGCAGTGACACGTGAAGAGCTGGAAGAAGCTGAAAAGGCTGAAGGTATCCGACTGGGTGAGGGAGACATTTTCGTCTTCCGGACCGGTCATCACCGACGGCGGTTAGAACTGGGGCCGTGGAACAACGGGCCTCCACCCGAAGGTGAAGGAAAAGCAGGGCTCCACACGAACGCAATTCCATTACTCCACGATCGTAAAGTGGCAGCGTTCCTACCTGACGGTGACGGCGAGGCAGTGCCGAGCAACGTTGAAGGAGTCGCTCACCCAATCCACGCGCTCCAGATAAGTGCGATGGGTATGGCATGTACTGACAGCCTGCAGTTCGAAGAACTCGTGAAAGTGTGTGAAGAAGAAAACCGTTGGGAGTTCATGGTTGTTGCAACTCCACTTCGCCTCCCGCAAGGCACCGGCTCACTTTTCAATCCCATTGCAATCTTCTAGAGGGATATCGGAAGATTAACTGTAGAAAGCGCAGAGGTGAAATCATATGCCCGTAGTCATCGTCGAAATGTGGGAAGGAAGAACAATCGAACAGAAGGAGAAGCTCATCAAAGGCATAACCAAAGTTTTCGAAGAGATTGGGACGAAACCTGAATCACTTCACATAGTATTACACGACGTGCCCAAAACCAATTGGGGAACGAAAGGGGAGCAAGCGTCCAAACTACCCCTATAGTCCCGCCACCATTCCACACAGGCGTTCTCGTAATTGTTCAGTGCCACCGATGAGAAACATACATCAAACACTCCCGCGCACTTTACCACGATTACTTTGAAGTTCACCGAATATGATACGCCCGCTCTTCTATTGGACATGGATATTGCAGAACGCAACATTAGACGGATGGGTGAGTTCTTCCATGGGAAGAATGTACGTCACAGACCTCATGTGAAAGTCCACAAGTCTCCCTTCCTAGCTCACAAGCAAATCGCAGCGGGAGCGAACGGCATAACCTGCGCAAAAGTTACTGAAGCAGAGGTAATGGCTAATTCAGGTATTGACGACATCCTGATCGCAAACCAGATTATTGGAGCCCAGAAGCTCACACGATTGGCTCACCTTGCTAAGCACTGTCGCGTCGCAGTTCTCGTAGACGATCTAACCAACGCCAAAGAAATGTCCAAATTCGCTTCTGACGCAGGATCAAAAATCGACGTGCTAGTTGAAGTAAACTTGGGCGCAAGTCTTGATGGAATTCTGGACCGATGTGGAGTCACGTCTGGGAATGACGCCGTCAAACTCGCACACGATGTTTCTCTGTTAAAGAATCTGAAGTTTAACGGCCTTATGGGTTACGAAGGAGCTTTGCGAAAATTCACAGATTTCGAATCACGCAAGAACGCAGTTGAGAAAGCTTTAGGGATCCTTGTCAGAATAAGGGACCAAGTTGAGGATTCGGGACTCGATGTCAACGTAGTGAGCTCCGGGGGGACGATGTCTTACAATCTAGCCAGTCAGGTCCCTGGCATCACCGAAATTCAGGCAGGAGGTTACCTGTTCATGGACACCGGCTATCGTGAGGCCGGTATAGATTTTGATTTTGCCCTCACTGTCTTGACTAGCGTCGTAAGCAGGCCTAAACCGGAGAAGGCGATCGTTGATGCGGGGTTCAAGGCCATTAGCGTTGAGCATGGCCTACCGGCCATTAAGGATAGTGTGGAGGTAGAATGCATAGCCCTAAACGCTGAACACGGCCACTTACGTTTACGTCAATCGAACAATGCCCTATCTTGCGGCGATAAGGTAGAGATGCTACCGTCTCATGCGGATTCCACTGTATGCCTATACGATAACTACGTGATGACGCGCAGAGGAGAAGTTGAAGGAATATTGGGAATTGAGGCTAGAGGAATGCTCCAGTGATGTTCGAGAGGTTAAGAGCTGCTTAGTGCTCAGAAGACGTCCAAGACATTTCTTGCGAAAGCTTGGATCATCTTCTTGTTACAGCCAGTGTAGGTGGTCACTTCGTTGACGCCCACTTTGCGATAAACTTCGATTATATTTACTACGTCCTCCCATTTCTTGCAGAAGTGCATGGTTCTTTGGAGTTCCTGCATGGTCACCTTTCCACCTTCCTGTTCAACTTGAACGGGGTTAGGGATGCTCCAAGAATCCTTCCGACAGATGCCGAGTGTCTTCCAAGCATTCTTGAGAAGATCATTCGGCTTCGCGAAGCTAAAGATAAGTTCGGTGGCAACTTTTCCTAAACCTTCCTTGCCGGCCTCGCTTCTGCCCTCCTTGTATGCAGGGAGGATTATATCTTCCAGCCTCTGGGGGTCATTTCTCGGGCTTATCGTAATTAGACCATCTGCATTCAAACCTGCAGCATGAGCAGCTTTCTTGCCTATTGCGGATGAGTAAATCGGTATCTTACGTCTGGGTTTCGTGTATAGGTAGTAGAAGTCTGATGAGAAGAATCTTCCTTCGAATTTGAAGGGTTCTTTTGAATTCCACATTTGTTTCATGAGTCTGATGCCTTCCGAAAGCCGGTCCATTCTTTCCTCCCACTTTGGCCAGTTTCCGTTCCAGAACGGGCGCTCGTTCAATGCCTCTCCAGTGCCAACGCCGAGTAAGAGTCTGCCCGGGTACATGTTATCCAGAGTTGCGGCGGCCTGTGCGAGGATGGCGGGGTGATATCGTGCGCCTACAGGAACCGTAACCCACGGTCCAACCTTGATTCGTTTAGTTTTCTCTAAGGCAACAGCCATCACCGACCATACAAACGAAGATCTCTTGCCTGAATGATACCAAGGAAAGATGTGATCGCCGAACCATGCAGTTCGGAAACCCATGCGTTCTGCATAGATTGTCGCATCGACAAATTCGCGCGGATCATAATCATTTTCTCCAAGATTTACTGAAATTTCCATCTTCGTCAAACAAACCACTGTGAACTGTACTCGTCGCTTGCCGTTTCAATCTTATGTCTTTGGGGAGCCATGACTCGGATGCTCAAATAACCAATTAAAAACGTTGCTCGCTATTTCTACAGCCGTTTTATCCGAGGCTGCAAGGCACGATAATGGGTTTCGTCGGCAGCTCCGGTTCTTAACATGGTGGGCCCGCCCGGGTTCGAACCGGGGATCTCCGCCGTTCTCATGTAATTGTGAGGGCGACGTCTTAACCAGCTGGACTACGGGCCCCGATGTTCAGTCCAGCCACTTCCAGTATAAACTCTTGCTTGACGTGCTCCAGGTCTGGGTTGTGATTCCTTCTGATTTGGGAACGATCACTAGCCGCTGCTATGTTCAGGAGTTTCTTATTTCATCTTGACGAAGAGGCGTGAATTTCCGAACCATGCGGATGGTACAGGTAGGTCCTTCATAGTAGTTAGGCCTGGTTGTGCGTTTATCACGCGCGGAATGCAGTTCACGACCACTGCCGAAGTTGCAATATCACCGTGCACGCCGCCTTTGATTGTTAACTCGATCCGTGGAGTTCCTTCTACGACGATCAGCTCTTTGGGGTCTGGGCAGCCTAGATATGCTTGAAGGTTGAGGGTTATCATCTTCTCGCCATTCTTGATTCCCCAGGCGGTCTGGTCCACACCGGCGGCTTGACCGACCTCGACCTTTATGTGCTCGCTCGCTACAGGTGTCTCCGCGATTTTCGGTTCAACGCTTTCCTCAATGCGGTCAAGCTTCCATCCCATCGCGGAGGCGATCATTGCAATAGATTCCGCGAATCCCACGTGTTTAATTGTTCCTTCCGCAACCTTCGCCTTGAACTCCTCAAGGCTCAGACCAGCTCCAATCTTCTTCTGGAAGGGTAGTCTACGGATTGACGCGTCCTGAATTCTGAATGACGAGATCTTCTTCACATCTTGGCACACACCAGTGGCAGTGATTGCCAGAGTATCCATGACGAAACCCGGATTCACTCCGGTGCCGAGAACGGTCACGCCCTTCTTGCGTGCCCTTCGGTCGAGGGCCTTTGCAATGTCTGGGTGCTTCAAGAATGGGTATGAGAGTTCTTCGCAGGTAGATATTAGATCTGCTCGTGCATCCATTATTTGGAAAAGTTGTGATTTTACATTCCGCAAATATGATCCTGTCGAATGTATGACAATATCTGGTTTCGCACGTCGCAAGAGCCCCTCTGCATCATCAGTAATCTTGACCCCGATACTCTTTCCGACTGCAAGTTCGCCCAGATCTTTTCCAACCTTATTCTTATCAACATCAACAGCTCCAACGATTTTGACGCCTTCCTTCTGAAGCACGTACTTCACAAGTCCAGCTCCGATTGGTCCAATTCCGTAATGAACCACTTTGATGTTTCTCAACGTTGATTACCCAAGAAGCATCGCCACAAAGGTAACGCCTTAACCGTTTTGGTCGAAGCGCAACATTTGGAACAACCAAAAATATACCCGACAGTGCCCTCCGAAACGGACGAGGGCTCGTGAAGAAATCGCGCTCGGATAATGTTGTAGTTATACGGAAACTAACGTGAATCAACGTTCTATATGCAAAGCATTCGTATATTCCCTAATAGAAATCAGCGGGCGTGAACTGGATGAAACCGATATTAGTAAAATCTTGGGAAGTCGATTTCTTCCCAACTCCTCCACCCTACGAGAGACACAGACAAGTGCTTTTCTCGTCGAAGCTTCAAGGACGAACTTCAGCCGCAATCGGCACAGTCACTATACCACCAGGCGGACAAAGTGATCTACACTCACATGAAAATTCAGATGAGTTCTGGATTCTCACAAGAGGCCATGGCAAGGTAAGCGTGGATGGGAATGAAGCGGACGTTGAACCTGGCGTCGTAGTCTGTGCTCCCGCAACATCAAAGCATCAGATAATTAACACTGGAAAGGAGACGCTTCACGCGTATTGGGTCATTACGCCAGCCGGGCCAGAGGAAGCGATCCTCAAGGCCATGGGAAAGATTTAGAGGCGAACAGTAGATGAGCCCCTCGATAGTTCCAACAATAGTCGGCGGAATGAAAGGGCTCATTCTCGAGAACGAGAAGATTCGTACAGTGCTAATGCCGG
Organism: Bathyarchaeia archaeon; assembly: GCA_050012795.1. GTDB lineage: Archaea > Thermoproteota > Bathyarchaeia > 40CM-2-53-6 > 40CM-2-53-6 > FEN-987. The sequence goes on from JBEKGM010000002.1 coordinate 49,712, forward strand.
AGTTCGGCGCAAGAATTCTCAGCGTCATACTCAAACCAACTGAGACTGAGTTTGTGTGGCACAACCCGAAAGTGCCGGTGATGAAACCCACGTATCGTCCAGAGTTCGAGGATATGAGCGGCCTGTTCGATTGTCTGCCTACATGCGAGAATTGCACGTTCAAGAAGTGGAACCTACCTATGTACGGAGAAGTCGCTTCTGAACCCTGGCGCCTCATTAGAACTGATAAGAAGCCAAGAGCAGTTACAGTGAGACTCCAGCGTAAGCTACCCATCTACCCGCTCCAAGTCAACAAAACACTTACGCTCAAAAAGAATGAATCAATGAACTGAACTACAAACTGACAAATCGGTCAGATGAAAAACTGGAATATCATTACAGCGGACATAACACTCTTCAGATAAATCCTTGCTACCGAATAATCTTGCCAGCTGAAGTAACCAAAGTCAAACGGGGCATGGCCATCACTGATAGACTAGGGAACTTAGGAGACGAGATAACGTGGCCAATCACGACAGACAAAGACGGAAAGACGGTTGACCTCAGCAAGGTCGGCCAGCCTTCTGAGGGAACAGGGGAGAATCTGTACACCCCCAAACTAAAGGAGTCGTGGGCTGTTGCCTTCAACGAATCACGAAAGGAAGCGATCGGATTCTCATTCCAAGCCGACGTTTTACCTTACATACTTGTTTGGATAAACTGGGGAGGCTACTTAGGCTACTATCACATAGCACTGGAACCTTCCACTGGCAGACCGGATAATCTAGAGGTCGCCGTTAACCAATGGAAGAATTTCGCGGTTATGGAAGCTAGAGCTGAAGTGGAGTGGGCCACAAAGATCTTCCTCGATCAAAATGTCAACAGCGTTAGGAAAGTAACCCCAGAAGAGAGCATCATCCAAAGATAGACGCAACTCGCTGACTTGGATCTACGCTTTCAATCAGTCTCTTGCGATTTAGCGAATGCATCGAAGATAATCATCATTACATGCGCGCCTGGATCGACGTAGCCAAGTGATTGCTCGCCCAAATATCTGGCTTTACCATGTCGTGCGACAATTCCCTTCGTAGATTCGCATCCAATTCTTGCTGCGGAGGCTGCGTTCGTCAGACTTTGCGCCAAACCAGTATTGCGCGCCACGTCCTCCCACAGAGCATTAACTGCTGGTTCTAGTGCGTCCACAACGGTTTTGTCGCCAACTTTCGCTCCGCCTTGCAGTTTTATCTTCTCCAATGAGGCATCAAACATTCTCGCCAAGTCTGCGATGTTAAGTTCATCTTTTCCCTTAACCACTTTTCCCGCTTCAATAAAGAAGGACCCGAAAATGGGACCAGCTGCTCCTCCAGCCGAGGAGAGTATTGCCTGGCCCGCCGCCAAGATCATAGTGCCTATGTCACTGATTGGCAACTCATCGAGTTGCTTCCGGGCGTTACTGAAGGATATCCACATGCTGGTGCCGAAGTCACCGTCACCACACGCTGAATCCATGTCGTTAAGTTGATCTCTAGCTTGCGTGACACGTTCCGTTATGTCTACGAGTATTTGCTTGACCTGCGGCGTGCCGAGACGGTCCATGCGATAGCTCCTTTCCTTTATACGCTGCATCGAGTTAGAGCAGGAGTTATCGCTGGGGCGTCATAGCATTTGCGAAGTTCATCATCTAGTCGCATCAGCGTGACGGAGCATCCTGCCATTTCTTGAGTCGTAAGAAAGTTCCCTACATCAGTGCGATGAATTCTGATGCCTGAATTGAGAAGGATTTCGTTGACTTTCCGGTTGATGATGAAGAGCTCCATTAGTGTTGTCGAGCCATATCCGTTGACAATCACATTAACCTCATCCCCGCCTCGGTAGGGTAGATCTTTCAAAACTTCCTCTACAAGAATCTGAGCCGTTGCATCCGCACTTAGTAATTCGGTTTTCTTTACTCCTTTCTCGCCATGTGCTCCAATTCCAAAGTACATTTCATTTTCTCCAATTGTGAATGTGGGTTTTCCGCTAGTTGGAACAGTTGCTGGTGAGAGAGCTACTGCAAAAGTCCTGGAATTATCTCGCGCTCTCTCTGCAACTTCCTTCACCTCCATGAGAGTCGCTCGCTCTTCCGCTTTCGCACCTGCGACTTTGATTACGAAGAGATCGGCGGCAAGGCCGCGGCGTTCTTTAGCTCTGTCCGGAGGTGCGGAGGCTACGTCATCCCACACTCGAACGGTCTCTGTTTTGATGCCTTCATCCCTTGCGGCTTCTGTTGCCACATCAAAATTCATGTTATCTCCAGCATAATTCCCGTAAACGTACAGCACTCCCCGCTCGCCGTTTGCTGCTTTAGTTGCATCCAGAATAAGCGGTGGGGATGGAGCAGCGAAAACTTCACCGAGAACAGCCGCATCAGCCATTCCAAAGCCCACCCAACCCAGGAAGAGTGGTTCATGGCCTGAACCCCCACCCACAACAACGCCGACTTTGCCGTTAATTGGTGCGTCTTTTCTCGCAACTACATGAGGGGAGATTTGTTTTACGATTTGTGGGTAAGCCTTCACGTAACCTTGAATACTTTCAACAGTCACTCTGAACGGGTCGTTGATAAGCTTCTTCGTTTCACATACCTCACACAAGTAGCACAGATGAGTCAATTAGAAACTTAGTCCGTGGCTTCCAAAGCTACAGTACAACATAACTAAGCACGGACAAGCTTATGGAAGCTAACCGTCGGATTCGCGGTAGTTATAAGATTTTGGCTTCGACGTTACGCGTGTGGGAGATCTTATATGCACTTCTGGAAGTTCTTTGGTTGATCCTAATTGACCCAACGTACATCTTTCGTTAGGGATGCTACTGGATTAGTCAGATCGTTCAGTTGGTATGATGCACTGGTTTTGAGTCTGGCAGTTACCGGGCCATGCCTGTTCGGAATCTCCTCTCAGGTAGGTTATGTTGCTCCAAATGGTCCTGGAGCGGATTATGTTGTCTCCGCGTTGTATGGTCTGCTTTTCATGATACCTCTCGCGTTAGTGTACTACATTTTTTCAGTTCAGATGCCTCGCTCTGGAGGCGACTACATTTGGCTGGGTCGAACCATTAATCCAATTTTGGGATTCGTGGGAGGCTGGGCGATGTTCATCTCATTCGTCGCTCTCCTGGCAAGCGCATCGGTAACGGAGCCTGCGGTTGTGATTCCGGATGTGGCTGTTGCGTGGGGATACATCTGGAACAATCCTGGGTTAATCACGTGGGGTCAGAATTTCGCGAGTAGCACTCCGAACTTATTCTTTGGAACTCTGCTCACCATATTCATTGGAATTCTAATCATTAGTTTCGGTCCCCGAGTCTACAGTCGCATAATGATATTCCTTGCCGCAATCATTTTCATCGCCACGTTCCTCTTTATCGGTGCTCTTGCGACCGCCACAAACGCTTCGTTTGCCGCAGGGCTCAGTAGCATGACGAATGGGACTGTGACCGTTGATGGAGTGATATCGCAAGCTCAGCAGTCCGGTTTCTCATATGTGCCTGTCAATGCAACAGGTACGGCCTTCGCGATTCCATTCGGTGTCTTGCTGTTCAACGGATTCAATTACTCAGTTTATGTTTCCGGTGAAGTAAAGAACGTGAGGAGAGGGATGCTTTGGGGGGTCTTAGCCGCTCTCGCTATCTCTGGCATTTTTGACATAGTAGGAATTTACGCCGTTATGAATGCGCAGGGATATCCATTTACACAAGCAGCGTTCGCGTTATTTGGTGCAGGCAAATTCCCGCTGGGTGTTTCTCCATGGACACCGCTTTTCATACCAGCAGTGCTCAATAACCCGTACCTTTCGAGCTTTGTAGAGTTCGGCTTTCTTATCTTCAACTTCTGGTGGGCAGCTGGACTCGCACTAGTATCAACAAGGTACGTGTTCGCATTTTCCTTCGATCGGGTACTTCCAACGTTCTTTGCAGACATAAACGACAGGCTTCATATCCCGCTCAAGGCGACTGTTCTGACCTTCGTAATAGGAGTAATCATAACTTACATCGCCGTTTACACGACATACATCGGACAACTCCTAAACGTGGTCACGATCTGGACGATCGTGTGGATTCTGATTGGAATCTCAGCAATAGTCTTTCCATTCTGGAGAAAGGAAATGGCTCAAAATCTAATTGGTGGACGCTGGCTGCTTCCAATATTTGGCGTCTTTACAATTATAGGAATGGGAATGACATTCTACTGGTCCATTACAATCCCTGCGATTGGCGCCTCGTTGAATCTTGGGTCAACGGCCCTGCTGGCAGTAATATTCGGCTCGGCTCTGCTTATCTACGTAGCGCGCTACTTTTACTTCAAGAGCAGAGGGCTGGATTTAATTCTCGTCCAAAAGATGATACCCCCCGAGTAGACGCCGATTCAAACCGGCTGCGGAAGTTCCCAGAGAATTTCCGCAACACCCTACGATTTGCAATTAGCCGCGTCTAGGATTTTTGAGACACCCCGACAGCCTGAGCTAGGTCCTTGGCAGTTTAGACAGACACTAAAGAATCTTAAACCCTTGATGATGCAATGTGCGGATCGAGGGGATAGAATGTGAAATCAACAATTCCATCAGGTATGAGAATCACGCAAGTTGCCGTGGTGGTCAAGGATCTCCGAAAGGCGATGGAGGCCTACACTAGGATAATGGGTTGGCAGCCTTGGAGCGTTTACGAACATAAACCACCAATTCTACACCATCAGGAGCTTCACGGTAAGCCTACAAATTACTCGATGCTCGGCGCAGAGGTCCACTGCAACCCAATAGATTTCGAGATTCTGCAACCTCTAGAGGGCCCGAGTATTTACAAGGAATTCCTCGAAGAACATGGTGAAGGACTTCACCACGTGTCTGTCGTGAACTCGGCTGAAGACGTGGACCAAGCGTTGGAGAACTTTAAGAAAAATGGCGTCGACGTTACCATGAGCGGAAGGCTCGGTGAGGGAATCCGGTTCTACTACATGGATACCGAACCAGTCCTGAAGATGGTCGCTGAAACAGTCAGCGGACATGCAATCTCAATGAAACCAATCTACATGTATCCATAATTCTAAGTGAGGGAACCAAATGTCCGAATCAAAATTGAGCGGCATCGATCGCGCTGAACTTGAAACGCTTAAGTTTAAAGTCATCGAGGTTGCGCGCGGTCTCTTCGAAAACCATTTAGTCGTTTCAACCTTCGGAGTTGTAAGTGTAAGAATTCCTAACACGGAGTATGTGCTGATCACTCCGAGCGGATTCAGCAAAATGACACTCCACAACGATCATCTTATCGTAGTGGACCTTGAAGGTAATTTAGTTACAGGCAACTTCCGACCATCAGTCGAAACCGCGATGCACACTTACATTCACAAACATCGTCCAGAGTTGAACACGGTAATTCACACTCATTCTCCTATGGCGTGCGCTTTTGCGGCGGCTAACATGGAAATACCCTGCGTGTCCGCTGAACAGGCATTCTACCTAGGCGGGCGGATTCCGCTCGTGAGGAAATATTCGCTACCGGGAACCAATAAAACCTCAGAACTCAAAGCGATTCTTGACGCCCTCAAGAATGTTGATGCAGTTCTCATGCGCAAGCACGGAGTTATAGCCGTCGGCAGGACGCCCGAGCAAGGCTTGGAGACCGCCATAGTTCTCGAGGATGTTGCGAAGATGGCATTCTACTCGATCCAGCTTGCAAAAGCTAAAGAGTTCACAAAGGCAGAACTCAAGTACCTAAAGGAATTCAAGCGAACAAGATACGGCCAGAAACCAGCTTCCAAATAGTCGTGCCGTTGGATGAGCAGCTGCATCGCGGCAATAGATGCTGGTACCGGAAGCGGTAGATGCGTTATCTTTGATTCGCAAGGAACGCAAATTGCACTAGCCTCGCGAGAATGGTCACATCCGACGATACCAGAATATCCCGGCTCGTTCATTTTCGAAACAGATCAGAATTGGAGACTCCTTTGCGAATCAATTAGAGAAGCGCTCCAAAAAGCACGCCTGCGACCCGATGACATTCGAGGCGTCAGCGCCACGAGCATGCGAGAGGGAATGGTTCTCTACGATAGGGAAGGTAAAGAAATCTGGGCATGTCCAAACGTTGACTCCAGAGCGCGAACTGAGGTTTCACAACTCATAGAGAAGGGACTTGCAAAGAGGATCTACTCTCGCGCGGGGGACTGGTTGGCCATTACATCCCCGCCTAGATTTCTCTGGATCAAGAAACATCAGCCCGAAATCTACCGCCGAACCGCACACATGACTATGATCAGCGACTGGATTCTCTACCGGCTAAGTGGAAGCTTCGTCACAGACCCCTCCGCCGGATCAAGCTCCAATCTCTTTCAACTCTCAAAGAGAACATGGTCAGACGAAATAATCAAATGGTGTGGACTGCCCCGTGACATCTTTCCGCAAGTATTCGAACCGGGAACAATCATCGGAGAGGTAACGGGCCACGCGGCGAACGAGACAGGGCTGAAAAAGGGAACACCTGTTGTTCAAGGAGGAGCTGATACACAACTTGGCTTAATCGGAATAGGCGCCGTAGATCCTAACAATTCTACGACAATCGGCGGAACGTTTTGGCAACAGACGATTGTCACAGACAAACCGGTGATTGATCCCCAATTTAGACTTCGCACCCTTTGTCATGCTGTCCCCGGCCTTTGGATGACGGAGGGTATCGGATTTCTTTGCGGGTTGACGATGCGCTGGTTCCGAGACGCTTTCTGTGAGAGAGAGAAAGAAATGGCCGCGCAGCAAGGAGTCGATCCTTACTTCCTACTTGAGAAGCAGGCGGAGAATGTTCCACCAGGTTCGAATGGGATAATCCCGATCTTCTCAGATGTTATGAACGCAAAGAGATGGATGCACGCGTCTCCATCATTCATTCAATTCGACATTAATCAACCCCAGAGATCGGGAGTGAAAGAATGCTTTCGTGCGATCGAGGAGAGCGCAGCATACGTTGCGAGAGGTCACATGAAGATCTTGGATTCAATCACACGACGAAAAACCAAGGAGATAGTGTTCTGCGGTGGAGCATCGAAAGGTGTGCTATGGCCGCAAATTCTAGCCGACGTGTTAGGAGTGAAGGTGAAGATTCCCGTTGTGAGAGAATCTACTGCACTGGGAGCAGCAATCTGTGCGGGAGTCGGCGTCGACTTGTTCTCAAACCTCCAGGCTGGAAAGCAACTAGTGAAATGGGATAGAGTTATCGAACCCGACTTGGCCATTCACAGAAAATACCTGAAGCTTTATGATCGATGGATCGAAGTGTACAGCAGAATGGTTCGGTTAGTGGAAGACAATCTCGTAGAGCCGATGTGGCGAGCAGCAGGCACTTGATTCCGAACGAGAAAGCCTGGCAAAGGCTAAAGAACTAGTCTTGAGTTAGCGGGCTGGTCGATGCGAGTTGGCGAGCATAACTCAGATTGAGTCCATTCCGGAGAATGATTATCCAAAATATAATTTAACGAAGGAAAGCCTTCGCCGGATGCTCCAAAGTATGCTACTCGTAAGAAGATTTGAAGAAAAAGTTGAAGAACTCTTCATCGTCAAAGGCGCATTAATCGGTCCCTCCCACCTCTACCTTGGTCATGAAGCGATTGCAGTAGGGGCAATGAGTGCTCTCTCACCCGGTGACTTGATAGTTACGACCTATCGAGGGCACGGACACGCGCTAGCCAAAGGAGTTCCAGCAAAGTTGTGCATGGCAGAGTTATTTGGAAAGGAAAATGGAAACTGCAAAGGACTTGGAGGATCCATGCACGTCGCGATTTACCCCAAGGTTGGCTCCCTCTACGCGACCGCCATAGTTGGCAGCGGCATCCCGATCGCAGCAGGCGTAGGATTAGGATTGAAGCAGAAGAAGACCAAGAATATTGCAGCGACCTTCTTCGGGGATGGGGCATGCAACACGGGAGCGTTTCATGAAGGAACCAACCTAATTGCAGTGTGGAAACTGCCCGTTCTGCTATTCTGTGAGAATAACCAGTACGCAATGTCAACTCCTGTAAAACGCGCCGTCTCTAGTCCAAGTATCGCCGAAAGAGGAAGATCCTACGGGATGGAAACGATTGTCGCTGACGGGAACGACGTCATCTCGGTCTATCTGGCTGCAAAGACGGCTGCCGAACGGGCACGATCCAAATCTGAACCCACATTCATTGAATGCGTGACATACAAGACCAAGGGCCACGGAGTATATGACAAAGGAGAATACCGTCCAAAAGAGGAGGTTGAAAAATGGCTCGCGCGCGATCCAGTCATCGTCTTCAAGAAGAGACTGTTAGATAGCAAAACACTAACGCAAAGTGAGATCGACACAGTTGAAGAGATAGTGAAAGACGAAATTGAGGAATCTGTAGCGTTCGCAATGCAAGGATCGGTTTTACCCTTCAATACGATACAAGATTACGTGTACGCGGAGGAATAGAGGTTGCGAGAACTCACCTACGCTGATGCTCTCCGAGAGGGACTCCGCGAAGAAATGTTGCGAGACCCTAATGTCATACTACTGGGCGAGGAAATCGGAGTCTTCCAGGGGGTCTACAAGGTTACTCGCGGATTGTTAGAAGAGTTCGGCCCTGAAAGAGTTCGAGATACTCCCATATCTGAAGCCGCCATTGCAGGTGCAGCAGTCGGACTTGCCTTGACAGGCTTTAAGCCAGTCGCTGAAATCATGTACATGGATTTCTTGCCCATCTGCATGGACCAGCTTGCCACACAGGCAGCGAAAATGCGCTTCATGAGCGGCGGACAATTGAAGGTGCCGCTGGTCCTGAGAACTCAATACAGTCTAGGCCGGCAACATGGCTCGCAACATTCACAGTTCACACCAGCATGGTTCTTGCAAGTTCCAGGACTCAAGATCGTATTACCAGCTAATCCGTACGACGCCAAGGGCCTACTCAAATCTGCAATTCGTGATTCGAATCCTGTCCTATTCCTGGAAAGTGGCCTTCTGTACCGAACGAAAGGCCCCGTCCCAGAGGAAGAGTACACCGTACCCCTAGGACAGGCAGAGGTGAAGAGAAGAGGCGACGACATCACGATTCTCGGCATTTCAAGGCAAGTGGGAGAAGCCCTTACAGCAGCTACGAAGTTAGAGCAGACTGGCATATCAGCCGAAGTAATCGATGTTCGTACCCTGCAACCTCTAGACCTCAAAACGATTGTAGAATCAGTGAAGAGGACATCAAGGCTGATCATAGCCTCCGATGACGTCAAGACTGGAGGCGTCGGGGCTGAAATCTCCGCATCGGTTACCGAGAACGCGTTCGGCTATTTAGACGCCCCAATCGCTCGAATAGCATGCCCAGATACGCCCATCCCATTCTCTCCACCATTAGAGCAATTGTATATGCCTAACGCCGATAATATCGTTGAGACAGCGAAAACGATCATGGGACGATAAGACTATGACAGAAGTTCTGATGCCAAGACTAGATCCGGGGATGCAGAGTGGAAAGATCGTTGAATGGCTCAAGAAAGAAGGCGAGACAGTTCACAAGGGCCAGCCAATTGTAGTGATAGAAGGGGAAAAGACAACATTCGAAGTCGAAGCTCCTGAAACTGGTACGCTGAGTAAACTCCTCGCCGCAGTTGGCGATGATGTCCAGGTCTCGCAACCAATAGCGATCATAGGTCTCTCCGGAGCCTCAACACCTGCTCAAGCTGAAAGACCTAGATCCCAGCCGTCCACGGCTGCAGCATCATTAGCGCAACCAACCATACCAGGCGAGCGCGCTGTTGCCTCTCCTGCTGCAAGACGATTAGCCCAAGAAGCGGGCATCGATCTCTCCCAAGTTCGAGGGACTGGCCCAGGCGGAAGAATTTCGCGAGAGGACGTTCTAGCCGCAACAAATCCGCAGAAGGCTGTGCAACCAACTGTACCAGTTACAAAGACACGCCAGCCAAAAGTCATCAAGAAGATGAAACTCGAGGGAATAAGAAAAGCAGTTGCTGAGCGACTTTCGTTCAGTGAAAGAAACACCGTGCCAGTTACGCTCACAATGGAAACGGATGCATCCAAACTCGTGAAACTCAAAGACACTGAACACGCGAGTTTCAATTCTTTCGTAGTCAAAGCGGTTGCTAAAGCGCTTGAGGTTCATCCTATGATGAATTCAAGCATCGAGGGTGACGAAGTAACAACTTACTCTGACATCAACGTGTGCGTAGCGATAAACACTGACCAGGGATTAGTCGCTCCAACCATCGTGAACGCCAATAAGAAATCGCTAAAAGAGATTAACGACGAAGTTTTACTGCTAGCGGAAAAAGCCAAATTCAATCAGCTCACAATTGAAGAGCTCACAGGCGGCACTTTCACAATCTCCAACCTAGGCGCGTACGATATCGAATCGTTTGCCCCGATAATCAATCCGCCTCAATGCGGAATTCTCGGATTAGGAAGAATAGTCTACAAGCCATACGCATCTGGCGAGCAAATCACAACCCGCCCGCTGACCGTTTTGACTCTCGTGTTTGATCACCGTATAATCGACGGATTACCTGCTGCGAAATTCCTTCAGACGGTGAAGAGGAACCTAGAGGACCCAGAACCGTTACTTTGAATGCTACGTTGGTCGCAAGGCAATCTTCAGTGCTTTACCCTCACCCATCACTTTCAATGCTTCTTCAGCTTTTTCGAGGGGCATTTCCTCTGAGATCAACGGTCCAATCATCACCCGGTTCGAAACGATAAGGTTGAAGGCACGTTCGACCGCCGAGGGCGTATGATGAAAAGCTCCTTGAAGATGCAATTCACCATAGTGTATGTTGTCAGCATCGAATGTCACAGTTGTTCCGCCTTGGCATCCTCCGAATAGTAGAATTGTTCCCCCTTTCCTAACCAGTTTGCTAGCGGTTTCCCATGTTTCTTTTCTTCCGACGGCCTCAATCACGATATCGGCTCCCCTGCCGGCAGTAAGCCCCGCAACAAGTTTGACTGGATCGTCTAAAGAGGAATTGATGGTAGTGATGTCCACCTCCATTTTTTTTGCTTCTTCAAGTCTCTGATCAACAACGTCACACAATACTATTCGCTTCGCGCCGTGAAGGCTAGCAAGTTGTAAGTGGAGTAATCCGATCGGGCCGCCTCCGATTACGATTACGGTTTCCCCTGGCTGTGATCTCACTAGGTCCCAGCCATGCACAACACAAGCCAACGGTTCAAGACTCGCAACATGCTCCAATCGAACGTTATCTGGAATCTCGAAAGTGTTCTGGCGAACAATCCTTTCTGGAATACGAACATACTCAGCGTAGCTTCCAGGCCATGAGAAACCGATCAGGCTCTCTTCAAGATGTTCACAGAGATTCGGCTGCCGGGTAAGGCAGTAGAAGCATTTGTTGCATGGAGCAGAATTGGCGGCGACGACATTCATTCCAGGGGCAAATTTCTTCACACCGTCACCCACCTCTGTCACTACGCCCGCAAATTCGTGGCCAATGATTTGTGGCGGATGCACCAGTCGATGTCCTCGTTTGTACATTTTCACATCAGTTCCGCAAGTTAATGTAACAATGCATTTTGCGACTAATTCTCCTGGACCAGCCCGCGGAATGGGAGTATTCTCGAGCTTCAATTCGCCCGGATTGTAGAATCTAACAGAGCGCATAGAAGACAATATCGAGGCGTCCTTTGATCATTCTATTAACGATATGACGGAAATCAAGTATTCTCGACGATAATTTTGCCCGCTGCCTTACCATTCTGTGCGACATGAAATGCGTCAAGCAGCTTGTCAAGAGGCAATCTGTGAGTTATCATCTGGGTTGTATCTATCTTTTTTTGTTCGACAAATTCAAGCGCCATCCTCATCTCGAGTTCAGAAGTGGAGTAACTGGACTGCATAGTAATTTCGCGGAGAAAGAGACGACTGATATCGAGTGAGAGAAGAGAGCCCCGGGGAGGAGCCCCGAACAATAGCACACGCCCTCCCTTCCTGACTATTCCAATAGCCGATTCTAGTGCCTTTGGATTGCCCGTGGCAACAATTGCGTAATCAACTCCTTGGTTATTCGTTTGCTTGAGAATTGTTTGGAGAGCGTTCATTCCCGGATCAAGAACAACGTCAGCACCTAATTTTGAAGCTAGGTTCCGTCGGTTTTCTATCAGATCAACTGCAAAGATCACTCCAACTCCGTATAGGCGTAGAAGTTGAACATGCGTGAGGCCGATAGGTCCCACGCCGAAGACTGCAACGCTTGAGCCTGCGCGAACGTCAGCCTTCCGGAGTCCCCTTATGCAACATGCGGTTGGCTCGACCTGCGAGCCTTCCTCGAAACTAATGTTTGAAGGAAGGGGATACACGGTGCCTCCTTTGACAAGGGAGGCAGGAACACGGAAGTATTCTGAAAAGCCGCATGGGTCCAGGTTGCTTTTCGGATATTCTTCACAAAGAGTTTCTAATCCGTTCTTGCAGAAGGTGCAACTTCCGCAGGAGATATGATGATGTACAATCACCCTCTCTCCTAATTCGACTCCTCGCACATTTTCTCCTTTCTTCTCCACAACGCCCGCAACCTCATGCCCTAGGATTGGTGGTGTAATTTGCTCTCCAGCGATCTTCTCCAAATCAGTTCCACAAATCCCGCAGGTCCGCATGTGAACTAGAATCTCGTCAGGTCCAATCTTCGGAATAGGATACTCCCTTAGCTCAACTCTGCGCTTTCCAGTAATGACTGCAGCCTTCATGCTCTTCGGCCTAATTGGCAAAGGAAGTGATGTATAACTTAGCCAGTTGATGAACTTGCATGATGCGGACATGTCAGTTACTTAAATTTGGGATGCCCCAAGTCAATTCTAAGGAGTAGCATGAATTGAACCAACCTCGCGTATTATATGCAATCGTCGAGAGTTGTCCATTCGATTCACTACTCGTTCGAGACATGAGGAAAGTAGTCAATACGCTGTTGCAACTGAACCTGAAAAGATTCAGGGTGCCTCAAAAAACGATGACAAAGTATTCTGCCCTCGACGTAATGAAGCAAGCATTGGAACTACTATTCGAGTTCACTCCCTCAGAGAAGAATTATCGCGAGGCTATGCGAACTATCCAAGTGTACTCCGAAGGAGACGCTGAGATGCTCCAAGTCCTGAAGTCAGGCTTCAAGTTCATTGCGAACGCCGTGTACAACACGTACGCCGGTCAGCGGTGTGCGGAGAGGCTTTCTCCAGACACACTATTCCTGCAAGGTCTCCCGTTCGATCAAGCAGAGCTTGAGCAAGCTTTCAGATTTGTTGGAGTCAAGCCACCCAACGCAGGCACTCCGACGGTTAAGAAGACGTTTTTCCTGGACGAAGGGTATGAACCGTACAGGCGATTCTTACAAGGGCTTGGAGATCAACCTCAGAAGGGGAGAGAGAAATACTGGGTAAGCATGATAGAAAGAGCTTTGTCAGAATTTCCGGGAAGAGCTCTCTTGCGCGTGGGACCCGACCATGTCGAGTCGCATCTCGTCAGGTTCTTCTCCAAAGACACAGGACATTTAGTACCAATGCTAAAGAAACGCGATATTGAAGTCGAAGTCGTGGAAAAGATTGCCGATTTGAATCAGGTTTTCGGCAAACACTAGGCGCGGTTTACTTCTTCTTGCCTGACGAGAGCAGATACTTATACACGAATCCTGCAAGCAGAGCCCCAATGATTGGTCCGACCCAATACAGCCAGAGGTTGGCGTAGTAACCTGAGGCTATTGCTGGACCTAACGCACGTGCCGGGTTTGCAGCACCACCAGTTAATGGTCCTGCGATTAGGATATCAGCGGTCAGCGTCATGCCGATCAGTATCCCAGACGCTCCAGCTGGGACTTTATCCGTGTATAGAACTGCATAGTACGCGAACATCAGGAAGAAAGTAATGAGAAGTTCCACCACTATGGTTACGAGATCACTTCCACCAATAGCAGGACTAGGCGCCACGCCACCATAACCGGTCAACGCACCGTTGCCGGGTTGGATCAGCATGTGCGTCCAACCGGCCAATATTGCACCAAGTAGCTGGGCTACGATGTAGCCTAACCCGTCTTCAATGTCGAGCTTCCGAAGAACAATTGCCGTTATCGTAACAGCCGGATTCACGTGACACCCTGAAATCCATCCGATCGCGTAGACCATTGCCATCAGAATCAGTCCACTAGTGAACGCGATGCCAATGAAGGATGCAGCGGGCGAAGCCAGACCGAGAACGTTAGAAGCGAAAATGGTTACTGAAAGAGAACCGAACAGCACCAGAGCATACGTTCCGATAAATTCAGCAACGTAGGCTTGTCTTCCCATTCTCATTTTGCTCACTTTCCGGATAGCACATTCTCATGGTATAAAACCGTTCAGCTTTCAGTAACCGCAAAAAGAGCGGCCAAAACCAGGAGTGCCCCAAGAAGGGTTGACGTATTATAGACTTCCCCAATGAAGATCCACGATAACACCATCGCTGCAACAATCTCAAGCATGCCCACAACCGTCGCAACAGTTACTGTCACCGACTTCAAAGCCACAGTCCAGATTGCATACGGCAACACAGTACAAGCTACAGCCATGTACAAGATCAACCCCCAGCCTTGGACAGAAATCCGTGATGATGTGACAGCTCCCACAATAACAGCCGAGGGAAGGAGTACGAGTGCAGTAGCAATCATGACCACGGCCGACAGTTGTAGGGCATCTTGATCTTTCTCCAGAAGAACCTGTTTAGTGTACACGATGAAGAATGCCCAAACCACACCTGACGAGAAAACAAAAACGTCACCCAAGAGCTGACCTCCCATTAGATTTGAGAGATCTCCGTTTGTCGCGATCATCACGGCACCCGCTATGCCTAGTACTACACCAAGCTGTTTTAGTTTCCCAAACGATTCTTGAAATAGCCACCAACCTAGAATAGCGACAATCAGCAAGTTAAGGTCACCTAACAGTGCTGTTTTTGCCGCAGTTGTGAATTCGAGTCCAACATACTGAAGTAGAAACGCCACACCGTTTAAAATGCCTAGAAACCACACGGATCTTTGTTTTAGCAGAACAAAGTGGAACCGTCGTCGAGATACGAGTACTACGAACAGAATAGTAGCTGCGATTGCGAGTCTGAGGAACACGAAATCAAATGGGTTGATATAGGCAAGTCCGATTTTGGCGCTGACGAAAGCACTACCCCATAGTATGCTGGACAGAACTAGTAGACCCAGCGCAGTTGATCGTGGATTAGATTCCTGGACCCGTGATGTCGTCATTGGACATTGTCAATTCAGAGTTGTTCGCCAATGCGATAAGTGTAGATAGTGTGCCCGAGAAGCTCATCATAGACTTGTTTTGGTTTCCATCCTGGAACCTTGAAATCGTGCGATATTATCCTGCAGCCGGGCATCAGCTCTTTCTCCATTTTGGGACGAAGACGTTCGTTTGCGCTGGAGGTTAGATAGAGAGTAACGACATTGGCGGCTGAAATATCGACATCGAAAAAATTCCCCTGGATGATTTTCACTTTTTCGTTCAGTCCCAAGCGAAGAATTTCGATTCTCACCCGTTCAAGCAGATCTTCACGTAGATCTATCCCCGTAGAATTCGCACCCATCTCTTTTGCTGCTAGAAGAATCAGACGGCCATCGCCGCACCCTAGATCGTAGAGGTTTTCACCAGGCTTCAGGTTGGCAAGCTCGAGCATTTTCTTTGCCACTTCGAGTGGTGTCTGAACGAATGGGGCAACGCTCACAAGCAACACCTCACGCTAGTTACGTATACCTTCTTTCCGCTTCGGACCGTTCATTCTTAGTTTTCGTAGCAACCGGGAAGCTCTTCTCTTTCTTCCCTGTCCACTTAACGTCTTCTTCGAGAAAACGAACGCAAACATTCTTGAACTCAGCGTAAATCTCTTTGAGTTCTTGTTCGCCAAAAGTATCAATGAAAGTTGGGTTTCTAAGCCAGCTATCCCAACCTCTCACACTCTCGAAGAGTGAAGAATTCATCTTGATCAGCGCTGCATATAGACCGAGACGATCAACCGGAGCAAGTTTTTTGATTTCCTCGAGAGACTTTGCTCTCTCCTCAGCCCAAGACAAGTTTGCTTAGACACCTACATAGTGACGTCGCAGTAATTCTAACCGCAATTAAAACTTGCTTTCACTAAACTCCCAAAGCTAAATCAGCATGTAACATTCTCTTCTATATAGAAATGAGGCAGAGAATTGGAGCGAATTGAACCACAAGTAATCAAAATCGCGGAGACGAGTCTTTGCTTCGAAGGTGTACATAAGATGACGGAGTTCTATGGAGCGCAGGATTGGCTGAGAAGTTCAAGAGAGCTTCAACCGAATGACTCAGAGTTCTTAATTGAGCTTTCAGGGCGCGCATGCTACAAGAGTTTTGGGCCTGGTTTGAACCCTAATGTGACTAAGGTTCGCGATAATCCACGAGACTACATTACTAACGTTCTGGCAAAGGCTGATGGTAGTATACTCGAACATGCGTCGGTAACATTCGCTTTTCTGAATGTAAGTCGAATTTTCACACACGAGCTTGTGAGACATCGCGCAGGGACTGCAATCAGCCAGGAGAGTTTAAGATACGTTAGACCGCGAGAAATTGATATTTGGATTCCACCCGACGTTGAATCAGCATCGAAAGAATTTGAGGAAGCTATCGGTGAAATCGCGAAGAGATATCGCAGCCTCGAAGAGAAGTTCGATTGGGAAAAGATGAGCTTTGAGCAGAAAAAGCGCGTAACGTCAGCTCTGAGACGAATCCTCCCTGATGGGATAGCAACCAACCTCATCTGGACTGCCAATCATCGAACTCTACGCTGGGTAATTGAGATGAGAACCGACCCGGGAGCCGAAATCGAAATACGCAAAGTGTTCGGAAAGGTCGCTGACATCTGCATCAAAGATTATCCTCTCTTGTATGCAGATTTTACGCGAACAGAACTATCTGATGGAACATTTCAGTACATTCCACAATTCTCGAAGGTGTGATGAGCGGAAGCAACGAAATTGACAGAACACTTTTGGAAAACATCAATCTCTAAAGTTGAACCGAACAAAATCCTCGTTCGCGGATACGACCTTACGCAACTCGTTGGCAGATATAGATATGCGGAGTTGACCTACCTCTTGTGGCGTGGCGAACTACCGTCACAATCACATTCTCAAATGATGGATGCGTTATTAACATCTTGTCTCGAACATAGCCTCAATTCGCCTTCAGTTGACGCAACGGTATTCGTCGCATCCTCTGGAGTCCCCCTCCAAACGTCTGTTTCAGCAGGTGTGGCCGCTATGGGTGATTGGCATGGAGGCGCCATCGAGGAAGCTGCAAAGATGCTGCAGGAAGGAGCCGCAGTGAAGGACAAATCACTTCAGGAAACAGCCAATGGAATCTTGACTACTTGGAAGAATGCTGGCAAAAGACTACCGGGCTATGGGCATCCTACTCATACTGATGACCCGCGTACGAAAAGGCTTTTGGAGATAGCGGATGAAACGAAAGTGTCTGGATTACACGTCGACCTTGCGCTCGAAATCTCCGCGTTGACCGACGAGGTCTACGGCAAGCACTTGGTTCTAAATGTTGATGGTTGCATTGCTGCAATAATCTCCGATATGGGCTTCGACTGGAGATTTGGTAAAGGATTCTTCATTGTCAGCCGTACTCCAGGACTAGTAGCGCATGCTTATGAGCAAATGTACTTCGAGAAACCCTACAAGTCACCGCACTGGAGCGAAATTGAATATACTGGACGTGCTGAACGTAAAGTGCCAGAGCCTTAACCTGACTATTGCTCTTTCTGCATGATTCGGACTTCACACTTCGCCAGTTTCTTGAAATCTTCCGCGTCTTTGGCGCTGCCAACTATAGAGGCGTAATGCATTGGCACGGCGACCTTCGGCTTGATTGACGCAGCAGCTTCCGCTGCTTCCTTCGCAGTCATAACGTACGTTCCGGAGACGGGCAGTAAGGCAATATCAGGCATCATACCCTTCATTTCAGTAATATGATCCGTGTCCGCGGCATGGTAAATTCGAACACCTTTCACCGTCACAATGAATCCTAATTTACCATCCTCTTTAGGATGGAACAATTTTCCTGGTTCTCTAAACTTGTTAGTGTTATATGCAGGAACAGCTTCGACTGTTACGCTGCCAAGCGCGAGTTTGTCACCCGGCTTTGCGATCTTCAGTTCCTTCGCGGGCAGTTTGGAGAGCTTGTTCTTTGACTGCGAATGGGCTACGAGCACAGTTTTGGAGGTGACCAACTTCTTAAGATCGTTGAGGCTGCAATGATCGTCATGCTCGTGACTGATTAGGATCAAGTCAGCCGCTACGCCGCCTTCGATTTCGTAAGGATCAATGTAGATAACCTGCCCATCTTCGATCCTGAAGCCATCATGCCCCAACCAAGTCAATTTTACACCATTGAACTCAAACATCGTTAGCTACCCAGGAGATACCGATCATCTGCACTTTATTTAAAGCGAACGCAGATCTAATTTAGGCTGAACATTTGCATCCAGAAGGCTTCTCGCTTCTGTCAACGAAAATTCAAGAAGCATTAGCGGAAGCTGGCATAGTTCACATTACTCCACCACAGTCTGCGGCAATTCCTCAAATCATGTCCGGGAAGAATGTTCTACTCATCGCGCCCACGGGTTCTGGAAAGACTGAAGCTGTGCTTCTTCCAATTTTCGATCTTCTATTGAGGATTCCCGAGAGGCACGGCATTTCAATTATCTACGTTACACCGCTTCGAGCATTGAATAGGGACCTGCTCAACCGGGTGAAGATCTGGAGCTCGAGACTCGGTTTCTCAGTCGAAGTCAGACATGGTGATACGCCAACCAAAGAGCGAAGGAAACAAGCTATCAAGCCGCCTGACTTACTTGTTACGACCCCCGAAACACTGCAGGCAATTTTACCTGGAAAACGCATGCGAACCCACCTGCGACATGTTAGATGGGTTGTAATCGACGAGGTCCATCAACTAGCAGGGGACCGCCGAGGGGTACAACTAACGCTTGCCCTTGAGAGACTTCGCAGAGTCACCGCCTGTGACTTCCAGAGGATTGGACTTTCAGCGACAGTCGGCAATCCAGATGAAATCTCTTCCTTCATTGCAGGCAATAGGAACATTCAGATCATTCAGGTCGCTCCACCGAAAGAAGCAGAATACTTCGTGGAGTACCCTCATCCAACAGACGAAGACAACATCGTCGCTCAAAAACTTCTTACAGCCCCTGAGGCCGCAGCCCGCTTAAACAGAATCTGGGAACTCGTCGAAGCCCATGATTCCACTCTAATATTCGTAAACAGCCGCACGAACGCGGAGATGATTGGATCTAGGTTTCACCAGTTGAAACGGAACGTCGGAGTTCATCACGGCTCTTTGCCCAAGGACGAAAGAGTACGCGTCGAAGACGACTTCAGGACCGGTCGAATAAAGGCGTTAGTTTGCACGTCTACACTAGAACTCGGGATCGATATTGGAAACGTTGATCTTACAATTCAATACATGTCTCCGAGGCAGGCATCAAGTCTTATTCAGCGGGTTGGCCGTTCAGGTCACAGGCTCGATCGAGTCTCCAAAGGCATTATTGTAGCAGTATCAACTGACGATTTACTGGAATCTATCGCAACTGTATTCAATGCTCAAGAAAAACGCCTTGAGCCAGTGAAAATTCACAAAAACGCGTTAGACGTCCTAGCACATCAAATCGCTGGCATATTATTAGAATCAGATGATGCGATAAGGCCGGCTGAAGCATTCGCCCTCGTCACGCAAGCATACCCATTCCATGAATTACCAAGAAACGATTTCGACAAAGTCCTGACCTTCCTTGACAAGCTAAGGTACGTCAACTCTGACGATAAGTTACTGACGCGTAGCTCGCGCACTCGACAATATTATTTCGAGAATCTCTCGATGATACCAGATGAACGTAGATACCAGGTAATCGACGTTTCCACTCAACAATACGTAGGCATTCTGGGAGAAGAGTTCATGATTCTCAAGGCACGGAAGGGGGTACGTTTCATCATCAAAGGGAAAGTCTGGGAAATTCAGCAAATCACTGACGACGCCAAGGTCTACGTGATACCGGTTGAGGATCCAACTGCTGCTATTCCCGGATGGGATGGTGAACTCCTTCCTCTGCCGATCGGCATTGCCCAAAGGGTTGGTAGTCTAAGATCAGATCTTGATCACTCTCTCACCCAGCATGATCGGACAGTCACCATCAACCAATTGAAGAAATCGTGGACTACCGAACGTTATGGAATCAGAAAGATCGTGGAAGAGATTGCCGAACAAAAGGCCATGGGAGCCCCGGTCGCGACAGATCGAAGAATCGTCCTGGAGGCGTTCGATAGATACCTTATTCTTCATTCATGCTTTGGAGACGCAGTGAACAACACGCTAGGAGAAATCTGCGAAGAACTACTCTCAAGAAAAGGATTAGTCAGAAACTGGTGGGCTGACGGATACAGAATACTACTTGAATTAACGTCACATACTGATGACATCTCGATTGAGGAAGTCAAAGCAACTATCTTCGAAATAGATGATGGTACACTCGAAGGCGTACTGAAAGGGATTCTTCACAGGCACTTTCCCTTCGGCTATTATATGAAATTCATCGCAGAAAGATTTGGAGCGCTTAAACGCGGATTAACCTACTCGGGAGACAGCCTACGAGAACTCGCCTTAAGATTTCGAATGACGCCCATTTATGACGAAACCATACGAGAAGCCCTTCTGCTTCACGTAGACTATCCGCACGTTAGAGAGATCTACCGATCATTACGCGAAGGTTCCATTGAACTCTCGCTTTTCAAGGCAAAGGACCACCCTACTCCATTCGCGTACCATTTACTCAACAAGCACGTTGACGTGCCAGAGCTGATTGCCCCCGAAACCGTTGAGAAGGATACGATTAATAGACTGAAATTCAGCCTCGATAACATTAGTGTCGATCTCATATGTTTTGAGTGTGGTATGACAAGCTGCAACCTAACAGTCAAGGATCTGCCCTCTAAACCATCGTGCGAATCATGTAAGTCAGGCCTCTTAGCCGTATCAACCTGGTCCACCGATTTTGTCAGAAGGATACTGAAAAGGAAGCTTGATGGAGAGACGTTAGAAGAGGAGGATAGATCGGTTCTAGCAAAGAGCAGACGATCAGCTGATCTCGTCCTCTCTTACGGCCGCCAAGCAGTAATTGCACAATGCGTTTATGGCATAGGCCCTCAAACAGCCAGCAGAATCCTAGCCAGAATGCACGACAACGATAGAGACTTCTACAGAGATCTACTTGAAGCCAAATTGCATTTCATTACGACAAGACAATTTTGGGATAAGTCTTAGCATAGACGTTTCTTGGTTGAAATAGTGAAATTGACTACAAGAGGGTTACAGGCTCTAACTAAACAACCTACTACTTGGCACGCTATAGGGCAAGACGTATTATTCATACATCATGCACCGCATCCACCATCACGTTTCACCACGCGAAGTCGCTTGGCATTATGTGCTGAGTATACTGCGGCGAACAAGAATTCTATTTGCCCAGGAGAAAGCCTCGCGCGGAACATCGAGCGAAGCTGTGAAACGTCTCAGAATAGCGCTTGGAAATTTGAGCATGTGTACTTTTGCACAATGTGGCTCGCAATGATTAATCTCTATTAACTACTTTTTCACTACTCTTTTATTGAAACGTCAGCAAATAGACTATCGAAGTATCATGCATACAGGTCGTCAGTGCTTAAAGTCTGTAGCCGTAATTCTGTTAATCTTTGGTGTTGCAATTATCATGAGCGGCGTCATCAACGTATACGCATTTCCCGGTTTAGGCCCGGATATCCCAGCTCAGGATTTCATTCTTACAGCAAGCAAGACGCTCATCGAAATGCAGCCTGGCATGTCTGGTTCTCTAGTAATATGGGCGACTCTGTATTGCCCGAACGCCACGTCGTCGTTCGTTGACCATGCTTGGTCGAACTATAACTTTGCGTGTGATACGACCATACTCCCGATCGTGAATCTACAGATTATCAGTGGGTGTCCGGGTTCAGCGCTGTGTATTCTCGACAGAACCCAGATCATGGTATTACCAGTGGGACCCATTGCGTCTGAAGCTGCCACTAACTTCTTCGTCTACTCGTTAACGAATAGTTGCACAGCCTGTAGTTGTGGATCCTGTCAAGGGGGCAGCGTGTCCACAGTAACCGTTGTCGGAACAGATCAGTTTGGGCACACTCACACAGTTCAATTCGGCATTGCTGTCGGCTACTTCGGCTAAAAACGCAATCTGCCCTTCCTTATTGGATTCAGCCTGTTAGAGGCTGAAATCCAAAACATATTACGATTTGACATAGGTCCATCTAAGGACACGGGGAAAGAGAAACGCTCATTATTCGGCGCCCTTTGTCTTGCCTCAAAATTCGAGATGGAATTGCGTGTCGCAGTTAGAACAGCGATTAGCAGAACTCAGATTTGTCGACGGAGTCGAGAAAGCGGAGCATGTCCAATTCTCAACAGGCGACCAATTCTGGGTACGATTCAATCATCCACTCGACATGCAGAAATTACAGCGAACTGCGAGGGATCACGGCTGCAGCGTGATCAAGTTTGGGGGCATTTTAGCAAAGGCCCCGCGTGGACTGAGCGAGCTATTATGGGATGGAGTAACTCATGTTATTGTGAAGGAGATCAGCCAGTGGAGCAAGTTCATAGCGACTCTAGGTTTCGAACCTGACGGAATTGGAAAAGTCGCTATCGATCTTCACGGTCCATACCAAATCTTCATGGCAATGAACGAGGCAGGCATCCAACTCCTGTACGATTATCTCGGAGTCAAATACGTTCCACCACCTCCAAAGCCAGTCGTCGCACCTGTGAAGCCAGCTACGACGGTAGCCAAATCTCCTGCAACTACATCTGATCCTGCTAACAAGGGAGAAAGTCCTCCAGTTGCAACGAAGGCGTTGGCGGCGCCAGCGCAAACCCCGCCCGCGGAGAAAGCTACGACATAATCTATTCAGTCTAGGTAGGAACACCTACGCGGGACGGATTCGATCGCCAATTCGCACAATTCCGCCTTCGAGTATTTCCGCGCGAAGCCCTCCTCTATGGGTTAATCCACCGATGACCTTTTTCCGAGTAATTTCTTCCAAGTATTCACAGGGTTCACACAACTTTACTCCACGCGCTACCACTTCTCCCAAACGAAACTTCCTATCGACGAGATGATTGAGCGGGACGCCGCGGGTAACTATGTTTCTTCTACTTTCGAGAGGACTCAGCGTGATAGAGTCTTCATTCTGCAAAGCCTCGAGGGACTCGAGTTCGATCAATGTGAGTTGACGAGCCGGTCCCGGCTTGTCTGAGAATTTGCCTGTTTGGGTTAGATATCGGTCCCCTTCAAGGCCTTTCCCCGCAATGGCTTTAGCTTCCTGAACTGAAACCATTTTCTCTCCAGCTCTAGAAGTTATCTGAATGCCTACTACTTGACCGACCCATTCCTCGGACATAGTGCTATTTCACCAGCTTCCTTCGGCCGAGTTTCACATTTAAGATTAACATAAGCGAGAAAAGGATTCCTGACGCCATTACCCATGCAACTGCCGAACTGTCGATCTGAGCTGAAGGTTCGTGATTCCAGACCGCGTGAATCACCATGGGAGACTGGACCTGAATAGGATCACCGAGCTGAAAAGACTCTTTGCCGTTCGTCCAAGAATCGAAAGCTAAAGGTGGTTGCCTACCTACGATGGGATGAAGAGAGGGTTGGCTGCTTGAGTTCGCGTCATACCAGCCTGACCCACCTGTCGTACCATTCGGTGAAGTTACGGCTACCAAGTACTGCACACGGTATAATGCGCCGACAGTAGTATTCTCCGTTAACGTCATCGATCTTACTGTTGACGTGTTGAGATCATCCCATTGAACGAAGAAGTACCGCGTATTGTTCTGATACACTGTTGCCTGAACCGCGTAACTATGAAGGCCTCGATGAGTTTCCACCTCAACTTGTCCTGTTGGAGGTACGACGTACTCCGATGAGTCTACAGTGAGATCAGTGTTGGGAACAAGCCCGCTTACTCGGAAGAGGATCTGGTCAGTAGCTGACAGCTCCACAGGATATGGCTTGGAAACAGCTTTCCATCCTTTATCGTCTCTCTCGAGCACAAATACCGAGAAGGATAACTGTGATGAATTAGCGACTGGGGGCAAATTCAGCCTAATGCTACTGGGCAAGGTAGTGCCGTTGAATTGGTTCACGCTCAGGATTTGGCTAGTGCCGAAATCATAGGCGGCCAATGCCACATCGGTGTTGGATGGATTGCTTGAAGTGACAAATGCACTTGCGAAGAACGGATCCCCCCACATCACGGTATGAGGAGCTTCAGCTCGTGAAATGACATACGTCCCGGCATCATGATCTGTCATGTTTGAGTTGAATGTGACATGTTCGAATTGTAATGCTTTGGACGTTTCGATAAAATTAACTGTGACGCCTATTGCCATCGTGCTATAAGAGTTGTCTTTGAGTGGGGACCAGACCTCGTGTCCCATTTGATTAAGCACGTGGAATTCTTTATGCAAGTAGCCATGTCCGTGCCAGCCTTCAATTGGTGCCTTCTGGTAGAATCGGAGACCGGTCGGTTCGAATGTCGGGGCGTGACCGTAAAGTAACATTAAGTTTGAATTCAGATTTGACGCGCCGTCAATTGCGGTGGGCGGCAGCCAAGCCGTGATTAATATCAGGCCGTCTGAACTCGTCCAAGTTTGAGGGTCACTGGTTGCTATTGATGCTGCTGCTTCGGTTCCGACCGAGTAACCGATTAGGAATATGTGCTTGTAACCTTGAGCCTTGATCCATTGATGGAGTTGTTTGCCCACGTAGAATTGCCCCTGAATGAGTTCTTGATAGATCGTGCGATTTGATACGCTGGGGGATGGGGTTGCTCCTTTCTCCAATGCGATTAAGCAGTAGTATTTCGTAAGGTCCTGTAGAAATCGGATCGTGCCGAACGATTCGTACTCTAGTGGATTTAGTAAGTAGCCACCCTGTGAATATTCAAGGCCACCCCCAAGCCACAATATGCACGTGTCGCTTTCTGGTTGTTTCCAATAATACCATGACGCGTCACCAATCTGCACGACAATCTTGTTGGCGGAAACTGGCAATTGCCCGAATACTGGAATTGTCGGCGATATGATTGGAATCAGGATCAATAAGATGACGGATAATCGGACGATTTTGGTCCCGTTCCGCCGCCTGAGATGTCGGTCCTTCACTAAGACGTTGATCCCTAGGACCAGGGAACCCACGGTGAATATTACGCTGAGAGCGTTAAGGTTAGGAAATATCAGGGAATGTTTCCATTCAGCAACGACTGTTTTCGGTCCGTCCATGACTACGGTCGTGATGGGTTCTGTGGATGTACTATCGCCTGACCAATTCGTGAATTGAGACGTATCGGTGAATAGCCCGAAGAAACTCGGTGAATTCTGAACTGTGGTGGGTATACCGAACTGGGCAACTTCACCCTCTTGATACCATCCGCCGCCTCCCGAGATACTCATGCCGGAATTTACGGTGAGAAGGTACTGAGTCACGTAGATCGGCGATAAACTCATGTTTTCCTTAAACAGGATGCTGAGAGGATTCGAACTCTGCCCATCACTCCACCTGACGAAGATAAGCCGCCTACCTACACCCTCCTGGAGTTGTTGTGGAACTCCTAGGCTATGGACGCTGCCGAGTTTGAGTACAATCACAATGGTGGAACTGTTAGCGGCCATTGAGCTGCCATCAAGAGATATCGTTAGGTCGGGTTGAAGCTCGTTTAATACTAGAACTCCGTTTTCAGCGATCTGCACAGAGAAATCGAATTCCCCTGCTTTATCATTGAACCAGGCGTCCTGCACCCAAGCACGAGTTATCGCGGCAAGCCTCCAAACCCCCGGGTCCCGTGATGCCTTTAGCGAGAAGCTGTATTCTCCATATCCCGGACCCGAAAGGGTTGCGTTCGTGACTAGACTTTGAATTACTGATCCTGTCCCCAGATCCCAAATGCCTACATCCATCATTCCGAACCGCGCGGAATAGGCAACTTGGATTCTTACGGTGAAGAGTTCACCCGTTTGGACCATCGTCGGGTAGTACACGGCAATAATCCTCGTAGGTGGCTCATTGGCATAGGCCAACGGTAGGCTGCAAAAGGCAATAGCCAGCGTGGCAACTAGCACGAGCACGTAACTACGACGCATCCAAATCGTATGGTCAGCTTATGCGTGGATTATACAAAGGAATCGGCTGACGCATCACCCCGCCGACAGGCTATTTTAGAAGAAGTGCATGATGAGGACACCATGGGCCGGGGTAGCCAAGAGATCATAGAACATGATCGGGCAGCCTGGTATGGCGTCGGCTTGCTAAGCCGATGACTCTCTGAGTCTCGTGGGTTCAAATCCCACCCCCGGCGCCAATTTACTGGTATATATAAATAGGGCATTATGGCTACAATTATAGCGGTAACGCTTGGGCACAGGCGGGTCTATCAAAGAAAGAGCAGTGTACGTTTACTTACCGTCAGTCGAGATGATGGCGGATTGGAAATCTAGAGCCAAGAAAAGTAACGTACCATTATCGCAGTTTGTATTGGAACACGTAACCAACTCCCTCAGACAGGAAGAGGGGAAGGAAAGCTACACGCCTAGGGCTGAACTCATCGAGGAACTTCGCAAGAAAGACGAAGCCATTGAGAAGCTGACACGAGAGAACGAAATCACTAAACTAGCCTTGGAACGGGTCGAAACGGAACTTCACAGATACCGCGCCGAACCCTTCCTTGACGAAAACTTCCAAGGCGTCAGGAGGTATGACAAGAAGCTCATTGAACTCCTAAAGAAGGGTGACGCAATTGACTCGGATCACTTACTGCGCCTCCTACGAATCAACCCGAAAGAAACCGACCTAGTCAAGGCTGTGAGTAAGCAGTTAGAGAATTTGGAAGCCTACGGCCTCGTAGAAAAGACACGGCGCGGTTGGAAGTGGCTTGGCGAATGATGAGCCAGCAAACACTCATCAAAGCGCTGCCTAAACGAGAGAAACTGTTGGAACTGTTCGTGCAGGATTGCAGGGACCGTGAGATGACCCCAGACTCAATTCAACACTATCACTCTGTCGTCAGACATTTCTTCACTTTCATAGACCAGCGAGACATCTCGCCCTATGACGCGGATAAGCACATTTTCATCGACTACTTACGGCAGAGAAGATTTGAGGGCGTAGTGCAGAAGACTTTAGAGAATAACTTTACAGCATTATCATCATTCTACGAGTTCCTAGTCTTTCAGGATTACGTGGCGAAGAATCCAGTGTCAGGAGTCAGAAAACGATACTTACGAAGATACAAGACCGAGAAGGACGTGGACGCTGAATCGCCTAGAAAACTGATCAGCGTCGAAGAGATGAGCCGACTCATAAATTCCGTATTGGATACGCGCGATAAGACGATAATGACGGTGCTGGCTAAGACCGGCGTCCGCAGAGGAGAACTGATCGCTATGGACGTGGACGACGTGAACTGGGCTGAGCAGACGATAACTCTGAAGAAGTTCAAGAAGCGAAGTAGCAGAACGGTCTTCTTCGATGATGAAACCTCTAGGTTACTCAAACGATGGATAACTCAACGACAGCTGCTGAACCCGTCTATACCGGCATTGTTCATCGGTGAGCAGGGAGGACGTCTCAAGAGGAACGGAGTTTACTCAATGGTTGTGAAGTATGCTGTGCAAGTTGGCTTGCATGATTCAAAGTCCACACGGAACGAGGATCACTTCTCGCCACACTGTTTCCGCCACTGGTTCACTACACATCTAAGACGGGCTGGCATGGATCGAGAATTCATCAAAGCCTTACGAGGTGACAGACGCAGAGAAGCCATAGACATCTATGATCGAATTGATCGACAGGAGCTCCGCAGAGCCTACTTGGCATACATTCCACAACTAGGGCTCTGACTAAACTTGACACCGGTCTTAGAGATTGTACCAGCAAGACGGCAACACAAAACACCAAACGACACTTTCAAACACATTACGCCTAGAGTTTGGATCATCAAAGCCAAGTAAGGTCAGAGTAATCGTACCAGAACGTACGTTATACAAAGCTGTTTATCGCACTACGTGACAGTGTCTCTTGGTAAGTATGCAACTCAGGAAATTGCTTACCTTTCTTATTGTTGCATTAGTTGCTTTCACATTGGTTCCAAGAGCCGTCTCAGTCTCATATGCGGACGCTAAAATCACGAACGTTGTTGCACCCAACACAGTTGTCGCTGGCCAGCCGGTGACAGTTAGCATAACGACATCATATTCTATGAATACGATGGCTCTCCAAGTCTTGTCCGTTGCCATTATAGACCGTCCAAATCCTAATTCTGCTGACTCGTTTCCTATTACAGCCACTTCCTGTCCATCATCAGGAAGTAGTTCGAATCCTCAATCCATTTGCAGCTACGCTCCTGGAATCACAAACGGCTGGTCCACGGGTGATTTCACTGTGAGTTTCACGTTAACTGCCCCTAATTACGCCACAACGTGGAATCTGTATCTAGTTGCAGAGATCAGTCAGTTCGGGAACTCCTCACCAATATCGTCTAATCTGATGAGCGTGGTAGCCCGCGGACCGATTACCACAGTACAGATCCTCGTCACGGCTGGGTAGTCGGAATGATGCAGCTCAGGAAAGCATTGTTGGTGCTGGCTCTAACAGTTGCTATCTCGACAATTGCCCTGCCGAATGTCAGGGCACAATCAACTTCCATCACACACCTTGACGCTCCGTCAACCGCCGTCGTTGGTGAGTCTGTAACAGTCAGAGTTGGAGCAACATACGACCTTGGGTCTAACGGTTACGCAGTATCGATAGGCATCTTCGATTTGGACGCTTGGTGGGCGACTGGAACTGCGACCTCTGAGGAAAATACGTGTCACACCTATACTAGCGGTCAGATAGCTCAACAAGCGTTCTGCGGCTACGTTCCGAGCACGCATTCGGGTTCAGATGTGGTCATCTTCCAGCTAACGTTCAGCACTGTTAAGACCTACAAATTGAGAGCCAGCGTAGAATTATACGACTCCAAAGCCAACCTCATTTCAGGCGTAAACACCTTTCAAGATTTTACGATTACAGTCCAATCCACATCTAACAGTCTGGTTACCTATACTCCAACTCCAAGCGCAGTTACATCAACACCGTCTCTTCAAATGCCGCAACCACCACAGCCTGAAATCACACAGTCAACAAACAATACGCCGACACTAGCGTTGGCTCTTGCAGTAGCCGCAGTAGTGATAGCTGCTGCATTTATGTATTCAAGACGAAAAGGACAGGTCAAGAAAGCAGAAAAGACTGATACAAAGAAGACGTCACCTTCCAAGAAGAATTTCTGCATAGAATGCGGTAGTGAATTACCATTAAAGTCTAAGTTCTGTAATAATTGTGGAAACGAGCAACCATAATCAGGCGAATTAATAACGACTCGATTAGTTGCTCAAGTCATTCTAATCCCGTTAATCGCTTTTTGTTTTCTTCAGATCGGTATGAGTGTCGTATTTGCGCAATCCTCAGCGTGTATTCCAGTTTTCGGGCAGAAGTGGACGAAAAGCTACATTGGCGTTTACGTTGCAGGCGGCGTCTCTGACATCCAGAAACAGCAGGTTGCGTTGGCATTGAGTGTTTGGTACTCTGCTCAGCAGTGGTTTATTGATAGCTTCGAAGGTGGAGTTGGTACTCCTTACCTATTTTATCTGACTGATAGCCCTGGCGAGGCTGTCATTACCGTATCTTTCTTGATAGGCGAAAGCTTGAGTTTTGCAGGGCGTGCACTCAATTTCGTTTACACTGTCCCGGGCAACACTTTTGTCAGAGGCGACATTCAAATCAACCTGCCTCCCGACAGGGCTTCGGATCCGAACGACTTGGAAGTAGAATCGATCATTTTACACGAATTTGGTCACGCTCTTGGTTTGGGTCATTCAGACATCCAAAGCGATGCTATGTATGCTATTGATAACTACCCGCAGAGTTACCGGATACCCTCCACACTTGATCTAAACGCTGTGTATATGCTGAAACAATCTGCCGACCCGGCCTCGCTTGGCGGATCGATTTGTCTTCCATCCCAGATACCGTACGGAAAGCCTCCTTGGGTGCAGCAGAATGGCAATGCCTATTCCATTAATTATCCGAGTGAAAAATTCATTGGAGCAATCAACTGCTCATTCACCGCATCTCCTATAGTTGTAGGACAGATTGGAACGTTTCAACTAAACCTGAATAGTGCAGGTGACTATCCGATCAGAATTGTTGCCCTCAGCGCTCAAACAGATTCGGGTCAGACTCTGACACCAAGCGAATCGTTGCCTCAGGAAGTTGATCCTGGTACACAACAGGCATTCACCTTCCAACTTCAAGGGTCGGATACGGATTCTGTGGGAACTCACTCGATCACTTTTCAGTTGGGTTTCCAATTGCTTATGACGGGAGGATGGTCGTCTCAGACGTACTCTAAAACGGTCTCTAGCAATTACGAGGTAACGTCCGAGCCAGCCCCTCAGCCTGTGCAAACCGTCGGAATGATACCGACAACGAGCCCAGACTATGGTTGGCTCTATGTGGTCTTCGGGTTTTTTGTGGTCATAGCCATAATTCTTGTCGCTATAAGAGTAAATGAGAAGCCTAAGAAACCACAGCCCGAAGTCACGCAAGCAGAGGAGGTTGAACCCGAAGCAAAGAAGGCTACGAGCCAAGAGGCTGTTGTTCAAGTGCCTAAAACGTTTTCACCCAACTGTAGAGTCTGCGGAAAGCCATTGAGACTATTGGATGAAATTGAGCAGCGATGGTATTGTTACGAAGACAACCAACTTTACTATGCTAAAGACAAACGTTGGGTAGGAGAAAAAACTCGACCAAAGAAAGCTGAATCAAAAACAGAGAAGCCGACAACTACTAAGAATTTCTGCATAGAATGTGGCAGCGAATTGCCATTGAAGTCAAAGTTCTGCAATAACTGTGGAACGAAACAACCATAGAGAGGATTTCAATTACAATCCTCTTCATTATGATCAGACCTAGCACGCTGCATACGATTGAATATATCATCAGCATATTTCATAAACACTGCATCTATCGATCCTAGATAACGAAGTTGATCTTCCTTTTTACGCCAAAGGTCTTGTACCGCCCGTCTCTTCTTAGGAAGAAATGGTGGTTGATCTAGCTGCTGAATACTATTACTCAAGTGTTTGATCTCACTCTCAATACTCCTAGTGCACCAATCCTTTAGGGCCTTTAGATCGGTCTCTTTAGTCCCCGTGAATTCCATCTCCTCCTCCAGTGCATCCTCAATACACTCGTTGATCAAATCACTCATTCTTCCCTTCTCTTGCTCAAGTTTGTCCGTTGATTCTTCATCCGTCAAATTCAGTTACCCCTCATACATTCACCAGCCTTACCATCTATACCTCTATCGTTAACGGTAACTCACTATGAGGCTAGATGATTACTTGCAGTACAGATGCAGCAATGGTCGATGTGGAAGAACAGCCGTAATCCAACTAGACCTACCGCACTATGTGAGACTGTTTGCATGTGAATACTGTAGGGACGCCATGAGGCGCAGATACTGGGATGCCACCATTACGGAGCTAAGAAACCTACACGGCTGACCTCAACCCTACCAGAACGTATGTAATACAAAGCTGTTTATCGGAATACGTGACACTATCCCGTTGGTAAACAGCGGTCTAATACCTTGATAGCGAGGCCCTGATTCATGAGAAGGGCAAAAAAATACAGGTGTATTTTCTACTAATAAAAAGATCCGGCGCTTCTTAGTCTAACACGAGCCTCCCGCTAGTACACCTGTAGCCTCTGAACTCGCTGTTCGCGAAAAGCAAACATTACAGGTGTATTTTCTACAAATAAAAATTACAGGTGTATTTTTTACGAGTTATGTCTCAGCAAATTGCATAAAATTCATATGTGATAAACGGCACTAGATAGTATTGGTGTAAAAAAATGGTAGTCAGTGTCGGTCTAGAAAATACTTTAGGGATTGTCGACGGCTTGAGAGCCAGACCTCTTTCTCAGCGGGCTGGCTTGGAGCAGTCGCTTTCCCACCCCATGCTGTCTGGAATTGCTGTCCAGGCTGCATTTGTCGACGGCTTGAGAACCGGATCTATTTGTCGTCCGGCTGACGTCGAGCAGTCGCTTACTCCTCTGTCTGTCTGGAATTGCTCCCAGACTGCGAGCGCATTCTCTCGTAGTAGAAATTTACGGAGGCAATTGAACCTGTAGTTTGCAATACTTAGGAATGTGCGTCTGCGCAAGATTTGTTATTCTCCTTGAAGCTAACTTTCTCCAGTTAGCAAGCTACTAAGGGCGTCGACGCGAAGATCAGAAGTAAACCAAACTACCTTCTCAAAACGTGAATAACCGCATCCTCTTCTAGGTGAAAACATTCGCTAGGCCATAGTCCCAGCGGAGCGGCTTCCTCTGCATAAACCTGCGACACTCCCGAACATAGTCATCCAATGCGCCAACGCTCCACACCCCCTGATTCAAACGAGGAAAAGGGAGGCGCTCGACTATAAGGAGTACTTGAAGAGATTGTCAGATCTTTCCTCACAAGTTCAATCGGGAGGCGATGCATCATCGTATCCGAAGGAGATTAACAACTCTGCGCTAAGAGCACTGTTCGACAATTTGGACCACAACGAAAAGTTAGCCTTAGCAGTAGACGAAGCAATAAGAGACGTGAAAAAGGCCGGTTGGCGGGGTAACAAGCTCAAGGAACGCGAAGTACGCATTGCGATCAAGAAGGCACTTGATAACGAAAGACTCGTGGATACGATTTTTGAAATGGTGAAACATAGAAATGAGTACTAACACAACCAACACACACAGGATATTTGTGGCTGGCATCAGCGTCGATGTTGTCAGGAAGGACATCAAGAATCTCCACTTAGCAGTGTATCCGCCGAAGGGAAGGGTCAGGGTGGCTGTGCCTCTCCATGTTGACGATGAACAAGTCAGGGTGATGGTGGCGTCTCGTCTCGGTTGGATTCGCCGACACCAAAGAGGATTTGAGAACCAAGACCGCCAGTCGGCTCGCGAGATGGTGTCCGGCGAGACACACTACTTCCAAGGCAGGAGGTACAGGCTAGACGTTGTGCAAGGGGCTGGACGAAGTGGTGTCCGTATCTCCAAACCAGGAACCATAGAGCTACGGGCCCACAACGGTCATGGGGCTGACAAGCGTTCCGAGACTCTTCAAGAATGGTATCGAGGGGTTCTTCGGGAAAGAATAAGCCTGCTCATAGAAAAATGGCAACCCATAGTGGGGGCGGAGGTCGAAGGCTGGGGAATCAGAAGAATGAAGGCACGATGGGGAACTTGTAACCAGAAAGCGCGCCGTATCTTGCTTAACCTTGAGTTAGCTAAGAAACCACCTGAATGCTTGGAGTACATTGTTGTTCACGAAATCGTCCACATATTAGAGCCACATCATGGGGAGAGGTTTGCTACAATAATGAAGCGAGTGCTTCCGAAGTGGCGGATGTACAGAGAGATCCTTAACAGAGCGCCTCTCAGCCACGAGAATTGGAAGTACTGACCAGACCTGTACTCCCCTATTCACGATTATAGGCTTCCATTTCACGTAGTTTAAGGTTTAGACACTCGCTAATAGCCCTAAGAAAACCTACCAGGCTTTGTCCGATCAATTCTGAACATTCCAAGTAGTAAGACCTTGACCAATCTCGGTTTTCTCTTCAGCATGTCCTCTTTCAAAACTCTTCAAAATTGCGGGTTTGCCCTGCCCCTGCCATTTGTCAATGAAGTACAGCTCCCTCGTTTTACAGTTGGGACAGTTATGTGCACTGATGAAAGGGAATAGCGTTACCCACCTTCTTTTGTTGACCTCGATGAACAAATCGCCCTCGGGTAATGGCTCAGGATATTCCAAGATCTCTTGCGGTAGAGCAGGATGATCCCCAGCGCATCTGAATGTCTGAAGAATGACATCTCGACTTCCACGAACGACTTTGACATCGCAAATCAGTCGGATCGGAAACTCTGAAAAATGCTAATTGACGTGTACATTGGTCAAGCAATGATCCAACCTTTTCGACAGCGCTGACGTAGTCTTCATCGATTCTTGGACCTCTATCATGTTTGAAATCATTCTTTGCAGTTATCAGCTCGCTCAAAGGTTTTGCAAGGCCGCTCGACCTAGTCCATACTCGTGCGACAGATGATGCTAGTGGGTGATCCTTGTACTTGCAGAGAAAGGCCGCACCACGCATGGCGGTTTCACGCCACGTTCCTGGCGAGATCCCCCCTTGCCATATTGCCTTCGGGTCTATTCTGGACTCTTTCCGATCTGCTGGTTCGATTAATGCCAGGGTTACTGAACAAATAAACGCCATAATGTTTTCAGCAAATCTTAGCTGCTCCTTGTAAAGTTCCCTTAGATCATTAATGCTCTTGAGGGACCGATATTCAAACGCAATTGGATAAGGAAAGAAATTGCGGATCTGAAAATCAAATGATTCAGCCTCCTTAAGGCTAGCCGCCAGCATTTTTGACTTCTGGCGCATTTCCTCGATTCGTTCTGTGAGGACTTCACTTGACGGTGAACTTAACAGGCCTAATCTCAGAGATCGGAGTCTTTGAGCTTTCTCTATCATATCCTTCTCAACTGTGTCCATCTCCCTGAGTGTGTTGGTAACGTGATCAGGCAATACGAGCACAGACAACGATCGTAATGCTGAGCGAGAGAGTGTTGGACCTGCTGCACCAGGCAAGGTCGCCAAGAGAAGTTTCTGCCCTTCGGGAGATTGCAGGAACTCTGACAGTGCGAAAGGATCGAAGCCTTGCTTCATTCTAAGAATGAATATGGTATCAGATGCAACCGATCCTTCAAGACCCGCATCAGCTACCATGATGTGAGGTTGAGTGCCAATTCGTTGCAGCAGTACGTCACCGTTTAGAATTTTAGTCTGAGGGGGAATGTTCGGTGCGGAAAACCTACTCAAATCTTGAAGGTCTAAGGGAGCTTTTCCTAGATCTCTTCCACGCAGGAAAGGTATGCCATGTGAGCCGCTCTCCTCCCTCGAATGTCTGAGCCCCGGAATTATGTCGCATACGTCACCGAGATTGACGACGGTTCCGAGCGCCTTTAGTCGTTCCAAGATCATTTTAGTTTGATCTTGGAATTGAGCCATTGTCCAGGCTTGCTCAGGACTAATCTTCCTCCGTACGACGTATGTTGTCTCACTCGAACCAGTCAGGGCCTTTTCCAGATCCTTCAACCACGGCTGGTTCCGAACATCGATAAGTTCCGACGCCGTCACGGATACAAGTGCCACGGTTTCGGGTACCTTGGCCGACAGTCGTAATATGCTCAAATTGATTGACGGGAATTTGGTT
The DNA here is from genome assembly GCA_050012795.1 of Bathyarchaeia archaeon. Lineage (GTDB taxonomy): Archaea > Thermoproteota > Bathyarchaeia > 40CM-2-53-6 > 40CM-2-53-6 > FEN-987. The sequence continues at coordinate 85,212 of JBEKGM010000002.1, forward strand.
GCAGTTTCAACTATGGCTGAGAGGTTTAGGTGTTTCGATACGTATTTTCGGATTTGGCGTTCATGACCATCAAAACAGAATGATCGAGGGACTACGGCGACTATGACTCGGAGTGAAGGAACCGATACCGCTGCGGCCAACAGGACCGAAGTGTACCATACGTTTCGAATTGACAATTCACTTGGAATTAGTGGACTGCTTGGCAGTCTTACGATTGGGATAGTGTGATCGATAATTAGGATCTCGGTTCTTTTTGCATTTAATGTGTTGAGGAGCAGTTCAGGTTTGCTAAATGACTCCACATTAATCCCCCATTCCTCTTCATTTTGAACGCCTAGCATCTCACTAAGCGTCTCGGATTTCATCTCTGGATAACCAAGTTCTGATGGGGTAGGAAAGGTGGAGCGCTCCGTGGTTTTTCCGGTTGCTGAATCTATCAGCAGAATGTCCTTGCCGTTCGTTACAATGCTGAAACGAGCGTCACCTAATCTTGAGTTTCGTTGCACTTTGTCAATTGTGGGCTCCATTGAATGGTACCGGGAAACAATCTCCACGAAAGCAATAGGTCGGTTTCGATCGCCGAGTAGCGCAATGTCGACTGTCACTCCAAACTTAGAGGCTAGCCGATATTCTCTCACTATTGAATTGACGGGCCATCCGGCAAGCTCGAATTGTCGAACAACAAAACTCGATAGCTCCCTCTCGGGCGGTGGTCCCAGCGCAGGTGAGATATCTAGAATATCGATGCTTCCTCCGAGCGTCCTTTCAATCCACAGGTCAGGGTCAGTAGTTATGACGCATGATTTGTCTCCATGCTTGGTTTGAGCCAAGGCTTGGAGAAGATGAACAAATTCCGATGCAAGCTCCGTTTGCAACGTTGACAGAACCAGTATAGAGAATCCGCCTGATGCTAGTAATGTCTTTCTATGAACGTAGTCCTAGAAAAATAGGGAAGTGTCGCCTTAACGTGAACAGGCAATATCCGATTAAGGCGAGATTACAGATTCGAAGGGTCGAACCTGAATGATCCGTGATCACGTAATTGCACAACGCATAGCTGACTCAGATGACACTGCCGCAACTTAATGCGCAAAATGAGCTAAACATAGCCATAAGAAAGTAAACAAGTGAGAAAATCATATCTCACTCACGCGCCCCTGAGTCAGCATAAGTTGTGTTCGATGGGTCTCCCCTCTTTTCGAGATGAACATCTAGGCTGTGTAGGTCGCCGTATGCTCATCGATATGGGTCGATTCTAATGTCGGTACCGTATGAAAACTTACTCCCACTCCAACAACAAGCGGTACAACACAATGCAGACCGCTTGCTCGTGCTTGCTGGTCCAGGAACCGGAAAGACAGAGGTCCTCACCCATAGAATCGGCTATCTCATTAGCAAATTTTCTGCCTCTCCATCAGAGATCCTTGCCGTTACTTTCAGCAGAAAAGCTGCAAACGAAATGAAAGAGCGACTGTCGACCCTACTCAACTCTGATGCGTCCAACTTCCATATTTCGACATTACATGCTGAGTCGTTGCGGATGCTTCAAAGCCTGGGTAGATCGCATCAGTTCATTGTTTCAGATTATGAAACACGATTACTAATCCGAGATGCGCTATTTGAAACAGGCCTTGCTGGTCGTCTCAAAGAGAGGGAATGCGAGAATTGGATCAGGCTCGCTAAGGCTGACAATATATTCCCTTGTGAGATGATATGCTTTGATACGCGTGCAATTGATCTTCGCCGGATCTATTCGCGCTATGAGGAATTACTTTCGTACCACCGCGCTACCGACCTTGCCGCCCTCGTAATGAATTTAGTGAGGTCTTTAGCAAGTGACTACAAATCGGCACCTACCATAAAATACCTACTCGTTGATGAATACCAAGACATTAACAAGGCAGAACACAGCCTCATCCTTTTGCTCTCTAGGAACACTTCGAAGCTTTTCGTCGTGGGAGACGACGACCAAAGCATCTACGGATGGCGTGGAGCAAACCCATCGATTATTCGTACGTTTCAAAGCGATTTTTCGGAAGGCAAGGTTTTGATTCTCGAAGAATCAAACCGGTGCACAGAACACATACTGAAAGGTGCTGTGAACATAGTATCCAAGGGCGCAGGATACATTGCAAAATCTCTCGGATCAGCACAAGGTGAGGGGGAGCGGATTCGGATTCTTAACTCAAGCAGCGAGACGCGAGAAGCCTACTGGATTTCTCACAAAATCGCCGAGAACTTGGCGAAAGGTACTTGGCTTGCTGAGCGCACAGCTGTGATTTGCAAGCGTCTGGACCTAGCCCAAACTCTCGTGGATCGATTCGGACACGATCACGTCACCTCGGCTTTTTGGCGATCGACCGGTCCGTTGGCAGACATAGAGATTCAGCAAGTTCTTGCCTGCCTTAGGCTCATAGCGAATCGCAGCGATGATCTGGCAGTACGGACGTGTCTTGAAACCCGTATCGCCTTAGGAATTGGTAGCGTAGGCATTAGAAAGCTGAGGATGGAGGCAGAGAGGGCAAACACTTCTCTCTGGGAAATAGTAACAAAATCTGATAACTACAATCTATCAAAATGGACCCCCGCATTCGAAGCCTTCGCTAAGAAAATTGAACAACTAGCAGCTAGATCACATGGACGAAAGCTCAGTACAATCATCGATGCTGTCGCTGTCTCATTAGGTCATAGGGGACTCCGCGGCGTGCAGGTCCTGAAGGTTATGACCGACAAACTTGATTCAACGGCATCGGTGAGTGACCTCCTCGAGGAAATAGAAAACAACCGTGATCTCGATGTTGGTGTGGAGAGACCTGATAACGCCGGTAAAGACGCAATCCCCATAATGAGCATGCATTCAGCGAAAGGATTGACTTATGATGTGGTATTCATTTTGGGCTTAGAAGAGGGATTGATGCCCGATCCTAACCAAGACATCTCCGAGCAGCGTAGACTTTTGTATGTTGCGATGACACGGGCCAAGAGGGAGCTATTCATGTGCAGTTCAAAGAGGCGGACGGGACCAGCCGCCGGAGGCTTCAGTTTCTATGAGTCTTCGAGTTTTCTGCGAGAGATCGACGGTGAACACACCCTAGTCATTGACAATTTATGATTGACCTGACGATACGGATTAACCCCACCAAATTGGGCGGTGAAAATCCAACCGGACTCACGAATTCAGTTATATGTACTGGTAAACTGGTGCTGAAATCCCACTATTCGCGCTTTTAGGTTTCCAATTACGAGGACTTTCACGCTAAGGAAGATGCTGTAACTCGATTGACTTCGCTCTTTCATCAAGAGTGAGGTGTAGGAATTTGGAGGAAAGAAAGAAGAGGTAGAATATGGTAGACTCATGACTACTTATTCATGGTGATTAAAATTGAAACTTGAGGGAAAAACGGCAATTATTACAGGTGCCGGTTTTGGAATTGGAAAAGGAATCGCACAAGCCTTTGCCAAGGAAGGAGCTAAATTAGTTCTCGCAGCACGCAACGGACAAAGACTACACACGGCTGCTGATGAACTACGATCCCAAGGAGCCACTGTACTCAGCGTCCCAACAGATGTCAGTCGTGAGCGAGAAGTAATTGCTCTGTTCGAGATCACTAAGAAGAAATTCGGCCGCTTGGACATCCTAGTAAACAATGCCGGCCTTGTGGATCAGGCACCGCTTGAACAAACCTCCCTCGAAAGATGGCAGAAAATCATAGACACCAATCTGACTGGGCCCTTCCTCTGCACCAGAGAAGCGTTGAAGATTATGAAACCTCAAGGCGGAGGACGCATAATAAACATCGGAAGCATCAGCGTCCAAATGCCTCGACCACAGTTCGCAGCCTACAGCTGCTCAAAAATGGGGCTAGTTGCACTTACAAAGACAACGGCCTTAGAGGGAAGAGACTTCGGAATTGTAGCAAGTTGCATCCACCCTGGGAACGTGAACACGGCACAGATGGAGCTCACTCCCAACGAACCCGCGATGGAGATCGACGATACAGTTAAAGTAGTGATGACCATGGCGACGCTACCTCTTTCGATCAACATGCTAGAGACCATTGTACTGCCAACTACGCAACTCTACTTAGGACGAGGTTAGCTTCGAGAGACGACGCAGAAGTTAAGAACATTGTACAATTACAAATGTTATAGATCATGAAAGAGGCGAAGTCTGATCTCTTGATCTCAGGTCGTGGCGTCAGGTTCTAAATTCGTCTTTCAGATACGGAATAACCTCGTGACCGAACATTTCTATGAATTTGTTCTCATCGGGGCTCGAGCTAGTGACGTGGACATTGCGAAAACCCATCTTCACAAACCTTTCGATAGCTTCAATGAAACGATCACTCGACGTCGCGATTGTCCAAGCCTGCGAAAGCTGCTGATCACTTACGCCCGCCCCCATTAATTCGATCTCTCGAGGATCAGATTCATGTCCCACTGGCAAAAGTGTGCCCGCCCACGGCCTTACCGCTTTAAGAGCTTTCTCAACATCTTCATCATAAGACATACCTATTTCTATTGCCATGTCTATTCCATCGAGATTTCTCTCAACTGCTCGGATCCCCTTCTCAAGAGCGGGGAAAAGCACCTCCTTGTAGCGCTCATCAGATGTAGGCACTGTCAGGAATCCATCTCCAATTCGACCTGCAATCTCGGCAGCTGTCGGGCCGCTTGCTGCGATGTAAACGGGAATGTGGGTTTTTGGAGGAGTGTAGAGTCTGGCGTTTTTCAAATTGTAGTATTTGCCTTTCATGGTGACCCAGTCGCCTGACCACAGCTTCCTTATCACTGCCACTGCTTCCTCTAATCTTTCTGCTCTTTCCGTATATGAGGGCCACCTGTAACCAAGAGGCACTTCATTGAGGGCTTCACCAGTTGCGAATGAGACAAAGAATCGCCCAGGGTACATATAGTCTAATGAAGCAAAAGCTTCTGCGACCACACCAGGGTGATATCTAAGAGTAGGGCACGTTGCTCCTGTTCCTAGGAGCAGGTTTCTGCTGGCTTGCGCTACGGAAGCAAGCCAGGTCCAGGCGAAAACCGCGGATGCATTGGTGTGGTACCATGGAAGGAAGTGATCACTTGCCCAGATCGAGTCGAACCCTACCTTTTCCGCACGTATAGCATGTTCGAACGCTACGTCGGGCTGGTACTGCTCTAACGACGCTTGATATCCAATCTTGAAATCTCTCATAGGTAGCGCCCTGTTAGACAACTCGTCAGAGGGAATTGAGTTCTCCATTTGCGAACGTGATCAAGGATTCTCCTAACCCCAAGAGGTTGACTAGTTGACTTTACTGATTGAAGCTACTCGGGGGGCAGGTCCCGGTTCAGCATGAGGATGTCGATTCCTTCTCGTTTACGGTAAGCACGTGCCAGATAGTACCCAATCAAACCGGTAGCGTAGATTCCAACGACGAAAGACATCGACTCAACCCCTACCGGTCCAGAGAAGGCAGGCAACAGAATCGAAGAGTAGATGATTACCACGAAAAGGATAATGTTGCCAATACCAGCGATACTGATTATTGGAATACCCGCAATCTTCTTGCGCACAATTGCCGGTGAAGAATCGAACAGATCTTTCCTACGGAAGGGAAACACAAGAGCAGCAAATCCAGTTATCAGAAACGCAACAGAAAAGATAACAATGTAGTTAATGAGAAGAGTGAATATTGAAGTCAACACGTAGAGAGCTAAGAGTATCTCTCCGGTAGCAAGAGTCACAATAGTTGCGACCCATGGAGATCCACCCTCAGTCACACTCGCGAATTTTGAAGGAATAACACGATCAAACGACCACGCAAACAGATTCCTGACACAGGTTATAACTGCGATCGGCATGATCAGGCAACTCGAAACAAAGTAGCTGCCCTGGATCATAAGGTTCAGAGGAACGTTTGATCCTGTTAATAGACCGATAAAAAAGTTACCAGAGGGCATGACCGGTAATGGATATTTACTTGGGTAATTGGCGCTGAGAAAAGCTATAGACTCGTTAAACTGGGAACCGATGACATTCAGAAGTTGCCCTAGTGTGGCAAGATAGAAGACTAGACTAAATAGAAGTGCGATCATGACAGCTCTCAGCTGATTCTTTTCCGCACCCTTCACTTCGCCCCCCACGTAACTCGAAAAATTGAATCCGGCATAGAAGAAGTATGCTACAGGTAAAGCAAGGACTGACTGGAGTAGCCACGGACCAGGGGCATAACCCAGATTCGCAGCAGTCGAGATGATATAATTATATCCGTTCGGTATGTTTGCTGTCCTTGATAAGAATGTGTTGAAAACCTGAACGAACTGGTCATGGTTGGCTGTGAACAAAACAGCCATTGTCGGAATATACGAGACAATCAACACAACAAGTCCACCCGCGAAGATTTTTCCAAGAATCCTTGTCGGCAAGAAGACAAGTATTCCCGTGGCTACGAGAAAGATCGTTCCTGCAATGAAAACGTTTAGCGGAACGGAAAATGAAGTTGCCAGACTTATGAGCCCAGAACTCGACGTTATGTATCCAATTACACCGAACGCATTTGCAACACTAAACGTAATGGCAGCTGCGGCAGTGAAAGCTAGGACAACAAACTGAGACCAAGTCAATCCCCAGTTCGACATGAACCCAATTGCTGGGTGGAGAATTCGGCCGTTGTAAACGTAATCACCACCCGATCTAGGCATGGCTGAGGCCAACAAAGCATAAACGAGACCGTTGAAGACTGCGAGGATACCTCCGAGCACGAAAACGACATAAATGTTCGCTCCCGGAAAAAGCGTGGCGATCGATATGCTAGCGAGTGTGTATCCATTCCAAGGAGATGTCCCGAGAAGATCGATCGCGATAACCGTGAACAGCCCGAATTCGCGCACTAATCCAGTTGCATCACGTACAAACCTTACCGGTTTTGCAGCCAAACCGTCGCACCAACTCATCGTCCATGACTAATTCATTTATCTCTATTCAATTTAGAATATTTACTGTAATTGTCTCTATGAGCAGGATTTGGAACGAAGCACGCACGAGTTACGTGTACGGTTTTTCCTCCGTCTTTCAGGTTGGAGCAGTGACGTAAACCGCAAAAGCTCATGCAATACAACGTATTCTCGTATTACTTGAATGTTAGAAATCGTCGCGGATTGTTGACGAGTATCTTTTGAACGTTTTCCGACCCGATCAGTGATTGCATTAATGGAAGAACGTTTACGAGAATATGATCGAATCCTTGGCCACCATAACGGTACAATAGTATCTTAGAGTCTATATCCATTGAAACAAGGATTTGGTCGGCGTACCCTGTTTCTATTAGTTCCCGTATTCGAAATACTCTTCCGCTGTCACTGGGAAAAGGCCACTCCAGTTTGTGGCCAGGGAAAGCGAACCATGATTGGCCGAAATTGTCGAATTCCACATATACACTCCTATCCAGAACTGACTTGAACTGATTCAAATCTCCCAGGGTCCTCTCTATATGACAAATCGCAGCGTGACTTAGATCTGCTCCCTCCTTTTCCAGAACATCAAGAATCATGCCGGGATGCTTCGGGTTTCTGCCCGGGTGAACTTCGATTGGTGCACCGGTTTCCACTTGAGCTCTGCCGGCAGCTTGCAACGATTTTTCCTCGTTTGTTCCCCATGGAAACGTAGTTCCGATCTCTCCTATGAGGCCGGCTCGAATTCCAGTATTCTCGATGCCAACCTGTATGTCTCTGACTATCTCATTCTTTATGTCATTAACAGTTTTCGATTCCATGTCTCGCGGATGAGTCGATGATACATAGTAGCCGGAACCTGCGATAATGTTAAGTCCTGTGCGCATGGAGATTCTCTTAAGCGCCTCAGGATTTCTTCCGATACCATTCGAAGTAGCATCAACGATTGTACGTCCGCCTGCGTCTTTGAATCTTGTCGCTTCTTCCACCATCATATTTTCATCGTCTAACCGAAGATTATCCTTGTTCAGGTATGGGTGGAATCTTACCCACGCGAGATTCTCAAGAGTAACAGGCGAGAGTGCTAACGTTCTCTCACTAGTCTGCTCAGGAAGCTCAAAGTAAGTGGTAGCGTCACACAAAAAATGTTCGTGAGTGAGAGTAAAACCCAGCTCAGAGGGATCAATAGGACCCCGAACACTCCAAGCTTTCCCGCGCGTATCCTCCAAAAGACCTAATTCTCCATCGGCGGATGCACACACCATGGTTAAAAGTATTGACAAACAAGTCACGATTCGAGAGTGAATTCGAATGGTTGAGAAGCTCGCTATAGAAGGTGGCAAACCCATTAGGCGAAAGCCACTCCCGGAATATCATGCTGTTGTCGACGCTAGGGAAGTTCGAGCGGTAAACAAAGTCGTGAAGTCGAACACTTGGCGGAGAGGACCCGTGGTCGAGCAATATGAACGTGATCTTGAGAAATATTTTGGTGTGAAGCACGCGTTAGCCGTCTCCGATGGAACTGCTGCACTGCATATTCCCATGGCCGCTCTCGGTCTAGGCCCAGGCGATGAGATCATTACTTCACCTTACACATTTGTGGCCAGCGCCAGTGCAGCACTGTATCAAAATGCTATCCCCACATTCGCTGACATCGATTCAAACTCATACGATCTGGACCCCGCCCAGGCACAGAAGGCTATTACTGATCGTACCAAAGGAATTGTAGTAGTCCACCTTGCTGGTCATCCAGCGGATATGGACGCATTTTGTGAAATTGCAAAGAAACGTAATCTCTGGATAATAGAAGATACTGCACAAGCAAGCGGAGCGTTGTACAAGGACACGTTAGCTGGAACGATCGGGAACGTAGGTACGTTCAGCACAGTTGATGGCAAGATCATGAGCACAGGTGAAGGGGGTTTCTGCCTTACGAATGATGACGATCTTGCAAAGAAGATGGGATCTATTCACAATTTCTACAGGGAGCACGCTACAAGTAACGTTTATGAATTCTATGGAATCGGCTACAATTACAGGATGACCGAGTTTCAAGCAGCAATCGGTAGGGAGCAACTCAAGAAACTCGACCGAATGGTTCAGATTAGAAGACGCAACGCGGACTACTTGACAAGAAGTCTTAGGAAGATCGAGGGAGTGTCACCGCCGACTGAAGCACCGGGCACTCGACACGCGTTCTACTATTACGCATTGAGGATTGATACCCAGAAGCTTCGTGCGACTAGAGAACACTTCGAGAAGGCGTTGAATGCGGAGGGAATCCCTGTCACTTCAAGCAAAGCCACTACTCTCATCAACCGAAGTCAATTGTTCGCGAAGAAGCTCGGTTACGGAGGAACTGAATATCCATTCAGTCTACGAGAAGGTCTCGACTATAATGCCCAATCATATCCGAACGCGGAGGCTGTCGACAAAGAAGTATTCTGGCTTACTGATGCCCTGCCAATCTTGACCCGTGACGATCTAGATGACGTAATCGCAGCAGTTGAGAAAGTGTCTTCTACTTTACTCGCACGGGCTGGCAATAATTGAGTTGGATTGTATCCGATTTTCGCTTCTTGAAGTCAATTTGATCTGGTAGTTATCAACGTTAATGGTCCCCAAGAAGTGACCTTTTCACTACAGACAAGTGATCTTCAGAAACCTTGACTCGAATGAGCCCGCGAGGAGGCGTTGGAATGTGGACGATAAAGTTAGACTGATTCTGGACTCACACGCGGTCTTGGGGGAGGGAGCAATTTGGGATGAGAAGAAGCGGAGGCTGTACTGGGTGGATATTGACTTGGGACTCGTTCATGTCTATGATCCTGTGACCGGCAGAGATCGTTCTATTAATGTGGGACAACCAGTTGGCACCGTAGTTCCGCGCGCCTCGGGTGGGCTTATACTGGCTGTACGCGACGGTTTCATGTCGCTTGATGAGAGGACAGGAAGGACTACACTCTTGGCTGCACCTGAAGGACATAATGCTGAAAATCGGTTCAACGACGGGAAGTGTGATCCCGCTGGTCGCTTCTGGGCGGGTACAATGGAGGCCCCAGCCGGGAAAGGAGTCTTATTTCGTCTCGACAAGGACCTCTCAGTGCACCGCATGCTGGACGGTATCAGATGCTCGAACGGAATTGTATGGAGTCAGGACAAGAACACGATGTACTATATTGACACGCCGACGATGAAGATAGACGCGTTCGACTATAACCTTAAGACAGGTGCAATTTCGAATCGTCGAGCAGTCGTATCTGTCGCAGAAGAGCATGGTCACCCTGACGGCATGACCATCGACGCCGAAGGAAAACTGTGGGTAGCGCACTGGGATGGTTGGTGCATCTGCCGCTGGGACCCCTCCACGGGCAATCTCATCCAGAAGGTTACGCTGCCAGTGGCGCAGCCCACCTCGTGTGCCTTCGGTGACCAAAACCTAGATCGACTCTACGTAACCTCGGCCTCGTGTGAGTTGGACGCGGATGCGTTGGCGAAACAGCCGACGGCGGGAGGTTTATTCCAGTTCAAGCCAGGTGTCCGCGGCGTATCCGCATTCTCTTTCGCTGGTTAACCTTCATACTGCGTGGTCAACGCGTGGAATCCATAGCATTAAGCTAGTTAGCCACATATCAGTAGCTGGGATCTTACGGCTTTCACGGGTTAGGATCGGGGAGAAAGTTGTGGTGGTGCGGTGTGCCCACGAATTCAGTTATATGTACTAGTAAACTGGTGCCGAAATCCCACCCCCGGCGCTTCACAATTAACCCAGTACCCTCCATGCACTTGGGGGAAATCAGGTCAATTAACAGCCCTGAAAAGCCCGTGCTAGTGGCTGCTGGTCTAGCGCATCACGTTTGGCCGCATGATTGATAGTGGTAGATTGCGGCCACTCGTTCTATTTCTTTTGTGCCCCTAGAATCTCCCGTCTCTGCAGTTCTATCATTACTCTCACGATTCTTTATTGGAAAAAAGGAGGGAGATTGGGAGTTGATGCCGTATTTCGCTGATTTTACGGAGGTCCGCAGGGAACGTCGACTTGGATGTCAGAGGCTTCGAAACTGTGCGGTGTGATGCCTGCCCTACAGCCGCAGCTTACGTCTGTGCCTATCCTGTCTCCACAGTTGTGTGGTGGGTCGTGGCTTCTGCCGTTTCCGCCGTCATGCATAAAGCAGTTATCCACCATAATTCATTGTTTGAGCTGTCGAAAACACATATGGCACATACTACCGCTATCGAGACGCCAAGATTCTAAGGCTCTAAAAAGGGTCGGCCCCCTAAACTGCTGTGGAAGTGTCGTCGAAGAGAAATAGGAAGTAGGTTATTTCCAGTCACTTTGTCTATGCTTTAGACGTCGTGTACTCATTCGGGGTTTGAGCATACATACTCACATATATGAGCACATATGCTTATATGCATGCATCTAGGAGTTGATACACACTTGGGAAAATGCTACATCGTTCTCTCAGACGAGGTTGAGCGGCGATTGCGCTTGGCAGCGGTTATGAGACTTGGCGGTAAGAAGGGAGATTTGAGCGGCGCAATTGAGCTAGCTGTTGTTGACTGGCTGAAGAAAGATTGGAAGCCTAAAGCAGCCTAGGGCTCAAGCCCTAGACCACCTACTCTTATGAGACATGAAAGTCATGACAGAAGGTGGCAAGCGCTTACCTACTTGCCAGTCATGGGAGTTTACCACAGCTACAGCTTCGCTCCAGCTGTCCATTTAATCATAGCTTTAGTAGTGTATGTTCAACTCTCTAAGATTCGAATTGAGACGAACAGCCATAAACCGAGCAGAACCATTCTCGGAACGTTTGAAAAACCTAGTTTGAGAAGGTGGTGGTGATTTCGCCCACATCTCCGAAACACATAATTAACGACTATCAGTAATTTTGAATCAGCTTTAACGTGACACAATTTTGCCTCTACCACTGGTTGAGAGATCGGCAAAGGAAATCGGAAATGAGATCAAAAAACGAGTAGAAGAATTAAGGGACGTTAGGGACTGCCATCAAGTAAGCGTCCGAACGATCGGAAGAAGATTCGACGTAGCTATGCATGTGTCACTGGACAGTAACCTCAAATTCGAAACAGTCCACGAAATCGCTTCAAAGGTCGAGAGAGAAGTTAAGAAGATTCTACCCACCGCAAGGGTTACAGTTCACACTGAACCGGTAGGAGGAAATAAACATGACATTTCGAAACTTGTTAGAGATGTAGCTGAGAGAGCGTCAGGCTCTAGGGGCGTTCACAACGTCCATGTTCAAGAAATCGATGGCAAAGTGTTCCTTGACTTTCATCTTGAAGTCGCCGCGGACATAAGCGTGAAAGAAGCACATGAAATCGCTGATCAAGTTGAGAGAGATCTGAAGAGAGCAAATCCTAGGATCGCCGGAATCACAGTACATACAGAAAGCGCCTCAGACATCATGTCCAAGGAATCGATACAGGTCACCTCCGATATTGAACCGTACATTGTGGACACTGCGAAGGGCTTTCCAGAGATCAAAGGCGTTCAAGGGATCACGATAAGGAGAGCCGGGGCAGGTTTGCATATAGCGATCGAAAAATGCTATTTTAAGCCTAACATCACAATGGAGCAAGCGCACGCAATCTGTAACAAGCTTGAGAAGGCCATTAGAACGGCGTACCCAAACGTTGAGAGAATAGACATCCACGAAGAACCGTACCCGAACCTTTAGGACTCGCACACGCTTGACGCTGATGTGGTCAAGACTTCCCTTGCGTCATTTTTCTGTTCGGCTTCTCGACCGTAAACCTATATCGGCCATGCGGCGACTGAAGCCAGTTTTGAGGCGGATTCAAAGCTTTTCCAAAACAAACGGTTCTCCAGGAACAGAAAGACTATTGGTCCTGTTCCGCGGCTGACGTCTATAGGTCGCTCGAAAGTAGCGACATGGGTCTGTCTAATCTAGAGGCTCAACGTCGGCTGAAGATTTACGGATTTAATCAGCTAGAGAGACAGAAATTCGGATGGGGTCCGGTTCTTCTTAGACAATTCAAGAACCCAATATTCGCCATTCTAGCCGCATGCGGAGTGGTAACCTTCTTCTTCGAAGCCCCTGAACAATCGGTATCAATATTCGCAATGATTGTTCTGGCCGTCGTATTAGGCTTCTTCAACGAGTATAGGGCAGAGAAGACGGTCGAGGCTCTTCGAAAGAAGGTATCACTCAAAGCTGTCGTAGTAAGAGACGGAAAGCCTTCAGAAACTGATTCAACGTTACTTGTACCTGGAGATCTTGTTTCCCTGTACGTGGGCGATATCGTTGCAGCCGACATGAGAATAGTGGACGCTAAGGATCTACACGTTAACGAGGCATCACTCACCGGCGAATCCTTTCCTGTTGAGAAAAACCCCGAAAGCCTCCAACTGGAACAGCCAACTCCACAACAGTTGAGCAATTACCTCTTCATGAGTAGCATAATCGCGAATGGAACCGCTAAAGGCATCGTCGTTTCAACAGGAAAGAACACGGAGTTCGGATCAATCTCAAAAAGTCTAATCCGATCCCATCCTGAAACCGAGTTTCAAAAAGGCGTTCGGAAATACGGAAACATGCTCCTCACACTCACCATCTCTCTATCAATTGGAATCTTTGTGCTGAACGCGGCCCTTGGACATCCTATCATTGACTCTCTCCTATTCTCTCTCGCCGTCGCCGTCGGATTGGTGCCGGAGCTTATGCCTGCTATCGTGACGATTAGTCTCTCTCAAGGAGCGAGAAAAATGGCAAAGGTGAAGGCTATCGTGAAACGCCTAGTTTCTATCGAAGACTTTGGCAGTATGGACGTCCTATGCACCGACAAGACGGGAACGCTCACAGAGGGAAAAATCAGTCTAAAAGATCACTATGCATTAGGTAGCGACAATGGGCCGAGGATCATTACCTACTCACTGCTCTGCAACACCGCGATCGTGGGAGAGAAGATTACCGGCAACCCAATGGATGTAGCGATATGGGAGCATGCTGTCGAGAACGGTACACAAGATAGTGTGAAAACCTTCAGCGAAACGGATCAGATTCCGTTCGACTACCAACGGAGAATGATGTCGGTTGTCGTAAGAAAAGATAATGACCATCTCCTAATTTCTAAGGGCGCTCCGGAGTCGGTTATTTCCAAATGCACATTTGCTGACATGTCTGGGGTCAGCGAACCAATAGCCTCCTACCAAGAAACAATTGACGGTAAGTTCTCCGAACTCAGTCAACAAGGGTATCGTGTTCTTGCAGTAGCATATCGAAGTATTGACAACAGGACACAGTACATGACCTCCGACGAGACGAATCTAACGTTTCTAGGCTTCCTCATTTTCACTGATCGAGGTAAGAAAGATGCTCATCAAGCAATCATGAAGCTGAAGGAGATGGGCGTCTCAGTAAAGATACTTACAGGCGACAATGAGCAGGTTGCAAGTAAGATTTGTGAAGAAATCAAAGTTCCCAACTTGGGAGTAGTTTCAGGCTCAGAACTCACGAAGATGAGTGCAACTGAACTTAAAGAAGCTGTAGAAAAAACCACGATCTTCGCTCGTATCACGCCCAATCAAAAGCTAGACGTCATTAAGGCCCTGAAGGCCAATGGACACGCTGTAGGCTTCTTGGGAGATGGAGTGAATGATGCTCCCGCGCTTTACGAGGCAGATGTAGGCATATCGGTTGATACAGCTGTTGACGTAGCGAAAGACGCCGCGGGTATCGTGCTTCTGGAAAAAGACTTGATGGTGCTGGCTGACGGACAACAAGAAGGACGAAAAATCTTTGGCAATACAATAAAGTATGTTCTGATGGGAACAAGTTCGAACTTTGGAAACATGTTCAGCGCAGCAGCAGCCTCCGTCTTCCTTCCATTCCTCCCCATGCTACCGATCCAGATACTCTTCATGAACCTACTGTACGACATGTCAAACATGACCTTACCAACCGACAACGTGGATGAAGAGTATACGAAAATGCCGAGGAAATGGGATATTAGTTTCGTAAGAAAGTACACATTGTTCTTCGGCCCATTCAGCTCACTCTACGATTTTCTAACCTACGGCATCATGCTCTTCATCTTCGGATGTGCCGCCGCAACACCTGCAAAAGCCGCACTCTTCCAAAGCGGATGGTTCGTAGAATCCTTCTGGACCGAAGTCTTAGTGATGTTCGTGATCAGAACAAGGCGAATACCTTTCCTAACAAGTCGACCAGGAAAATGGCTAACCATATTCATACTCTCATTCGTCGCATTTGGAACCATATTCCCATTCACCATATTCGGCAAGTTCGTTGGTATGGTGCCACTTCCAGCAGCGTTCTGGGTGATTAACATCCTAATGGTAGCCACCTACCTGATTCTGGTGGACGCTGGAAAAGTGTTCTTCTACAATATTTGCAAGTATTGAGGAAGATCGATTTTGATTCTTGACCTTTTCACATGGTGGATCATCAGCATTAGCTGGAGCATCGTATTCATGATACTAGTCGGCATCTACCTCTACGCGGACAGCAGCACCAAACGCAAGGAAAACAATGAATTAAAACGGAATATTGCTGGGTTAGCGAAGGATTTCGTGTTCGTTTGGGCTTTGCTTTGTCTCCTTGTATTCTACATTGTCTCCGTCGACTTAGGTTCTGCCACTTTCTTCGCAGTAGGCAACATCGTGGCGGAAGCTATCCTATTCCTCTACGTTGTGAAGCGGAGAACTAAGTAATCAGAGAGGTGACGTAGTCGCCGGAAGCTATCCTAAAATCGCTTGGGCTAACACTAACAGAGATCGCTAGGGTACTGAGCAAGAAGTCTGCCGCAGACATGTCTCAATCCCACAATCAGAAAGGCTAGAGCATTATGTCCATGGATCTTGTACCTAACAAGTCAAAGAACCAGGCGTCAGGTCGAAACACTTCCAAAATTCACGTGAGTAATCACAGTATCATGATGAATTGGCTACTCGTAGGATGCCTCGCAACGCTCTCCTTTGGTTCCTACGGTCTCTTTAGCAAACTCTCGGCGTTTGAGCACCCTACCGTCTCAAATTTGGTCATTTACGCTACGGCAACTATTTGCGGAATCGTTCTTCTTGTTGTAACGGGGAGTGGAGTGATATTCTCTAAGGAATCATTTCTTTCAGGCATCTCCTCAAATATTGCAGCGTTGACGATGCTATACTCGCTAGTCTCGAATCAGGTATTGGTTGTTTTCTCGTTCGTATCCTTCGCGTCGGTTGTCTTCTTTCTGATCGTACTAGGTTTTGAGAAGCCCACACTGTCTGGAAGACAGAAATGGCTTGCTTGCGTTGGTATTCTGGTATCTGTCCTCGGCTTGTTCATCGCTTCCACGTCCACAGTGGGAGGTATTAATTACGTCTTGAAGAGCGCCACATTCAATCCTGATTTTCTCGTCATTGCACCTTTGATGCCTCTGGGATTTGGTCTTTGGTCATATTTTTCCTTCGTTGCGATTAAGAAGAAGGGCGCGAAAGTTCCGACCGTATTTTTCAACTACTCATTCGGCTCAATCCTAGTCGCGACGACATCATATCTTGTCTTTGCGCAAGGTTTTCCTTTACCAAGGTTCTCCGAACTCCGAGACATTTTCCCTGTCGTTGCTGGTTTTTTTGTGGCGGTTGGGGTTATCTTCGCATTGCAATCGTTCAGGATGACTTCTGGAGAGTCGAGAATCGAAGAAACGGTGGTTGCGATCTTGGCGAATGCAGAGATAATTCCGCTGATGTTTCTTTCCTACTTCATCTTGGGAGAGTTTACGATTGAAGGTTTCTTGGGGGCACTCATGGTCTTCCTCGGGCTATCAATATTGAACTCTGCTAGAGTCAGCTGACTCAGCCGTCTGAACACGTACGCCAATTAGGTCTAGCGTAACCGTTTTCCGAGTCAAACGACGTCTGCCGTCCAAATTGCCGACGAGAACAGGCGGATAACTCTAATACGGATTTCATCCAATGAGAAAATCAGGGTGCTGCCTACGGTCAGCGCGAGTGCGTTCGCAGTGGTTGGGGCATTAGTCTGGTTTTACGTTACTTTTCGCATCAAGAATCCTATTGAGAGTCGATGGTTGGAATTTGGAGAGATATTCACTTTCTTCTTCTATTCTGTTGGACTCGTCGGCGTACTGGTTGCTGTCTCCATCTTCATTGGACCCATACTGTAATCCATGAACTCCCTTTCTTTCGCTCGCCAAACAGAGAACCTTTACGTTCTCACCTGAGAACACGTGGGTAACTCCAAACCGATTTGATTACCCTAGTGGTTTTGCTGGTAATTTGACCGTCCTCGCGACTCGATCTGCCGCTGTCGGCCTATCGAGTCAATTAACGCAGATTCAAGTAACTACCGAACTACGAGTAACGACTAAATATCCGCTCGACTAATCGTTCCTGACGAAATTGCCAACAGACGATGAGTTCGTGATGGATCTGGCGTCTGCAATCAGCGAGTTCAGGAAAGGCAAGTTTGTGTTACTGCATGATTCGCAGTCTCGGGAGAATGAGTTCGATCTGATTGTTGCGTCGGAACTGGCCTCTCCGGAACACGTTAGCGTTATGCGTCGAGATGCTGGTGGTTTGTTGTGCCTCACGGTTGACCGTGAAGTGGGCGAGGGCTTAGGCTTGGGATTCCTACAGGACATCTTGGCTTCTTCTGTCTCCCGGTATCCAGTTCTAGGTGGCTTGGTGGAGGTGAGAGAACCGTACGGTGACCGACCCGCCTTCTCGATAACGATCAATCATCGTAAAACGTTCACTGGAATTACGGATCAGGATAGGGCTCTCACAATTCGAGAGATGGGAAGAATTTCTAAAATGGCTCTAGAGAATAATCCGAATTATCGTTTTGAGTTCATTAGGGATTTCAAATCGCCTGGACACGTTCATCTCCTTCTTGAATCAGAAGGATCTCTTGACCGAAGGCATGGTCACACTGAGCTTTCACTATACCTTTGTAGGCTGGCTGGTCTCACGCCGTCGACAGCAATTTGCGAGATGCTTGACGGCAAGACATATCGCGCCCTCAATATGCATGGAGCAGAGGCTTATGCTCAAGAGCATTCTCTTCCGGTCATTGATGGAGAACAACTCCTGAAACATTACCTCGCCTCATCTGAGTGTCATGTTCCTCATTCGAGAGTGAGTTAGTGCAGTCGATTGTTGTTATATCCTTGACGACTGATGGAATTCAAGGAGAGAGCCATCAGTCAAACTGCTTTACCGCAGACTAGTAACGATAATCGATCCTGACATAACATTCAGAGAGCGACACATTCCCATACGATTCAAGAACGCAAGTTCAACCTGGAAATCAGAAATGATTCAAAACCACTTAATTGTTCACGAAAACAGTCGATAAAACCTTGCTACCCCCGCAGTAAGATTTTAAACTGCTACGTGTTCACTTCACTTGTCCGTGTTCTCTTGATTATTTACACTACAAAGCATGATTGTTTTTTGGGTTCGACATGAATGACACCTCGGTTGTGTATTGGCCGCTCCGATGCGCTCAGTAAATTTAAAAACAATTCCTGTCGCCTGGCCACAGTTCAACACTGATATTGTGGCAAAAATTCCAAGAGGACCTTGGCCGCATCGCGTTTTCGTTGATCGTGACGACGACTCGTCAATGCGCTGTTCAATTACTTCAATATCCATTACGTCATTTACGACACTCTTGGCAAGACTTTAGAGCATAATCGATCAGATTGTTTGGCAGTGTTACTGTTGAGCTTGAAAAATAAAGTCGCAATCATAACGGGCTCTTCCAGAGGGATCGGAAGCGCGATCGCAAGACGTTTCGCTGCTGAAGGAGCTAAAGTTGTTATAAATTACAACCTATCCGAAGCGAAGGCTTCGCGCTTAGCTGACGAAATAAACAGCGACGGTGGTCAAGCCATCACGGTCAAAGCAGATGTGTCCGTGCCTGGGGAGGTGAAACAGCTCGTAAGGAAGACCATTGAAAAATACGGGCGGATCGACATCCTAGTTAACAATGCCGGAGTAATGTTTCAGCAAACATTCCTTGACGCTACTGAGGCCGTCTGGGACGAGACTATTGACATCAATCTCAAGGGAGCATACCTCTGTTCAAAGGAAGTCGCCCCAATCATGCTGGAGCAAAAGAAAGGCAAGATAATCAACATCTCTTCGAACTCCGGGTTATATCACCCGTCGGCCATGAGATTTGTCGAATATGTAGTCTCAAAGGCTGGAATGAACGGGTTGACGAAGGCTCTCGCGCTGAAGCTTGGGCCATACATCAACGTGAACGCAATCTGCCCAGGTTGGATAAAGACCGAGATGGTCGCCGACACTGACCCAGACCTTGAGAAAAGGTTGATTGAGGAAACTGCGTTGAAACGATTTGGGACCGCTGATGAGGTGGCAAACGCTGCACTGTACCTGGCTTCCGATGAATCCGACTTCGTCACAGGAGAACTCCATATAGTCGCTGGCGGCAGAGGGATGCATTAACAGATTCCGCATCCGTCGAGAGCAAATCGTTAAAGACTCTACTACGAATCATTCCTAACGTAATAATCACATGTAGTAGAGCTTCAGCTGTGACCCGTCTGCCCCACTGCGGTTGATCTCTAAGACGTGGCTAAGTCTCATTAAGGAACTTCACACATTACCCCCCGACGACCTTGAGGATACTCCTAGCGAAGGTAACTCAGATCACAATATTGTTGAATAACAAGCCGCGTGCCTTGGCCAAGTTCTGCTCAACCCTAGGCAAGGCAGATGTAAACATCTTGGCCTTGTTTGCACCTGAGGTGAAGGGCAAAGGCAAGGTGCGGGTGTGGGTTGACCGCCCGGACGAAGCAAAGGACGCTTTGAGGGCAGCTAAGATTCGATTCTCGGATGAAGATGTCGTGGCAATGGAGTTGGAAAACAGAGCTGGCTCATTTGGCGAAGTCGCAGAGAGATTAGGCAGAGCCAGCATCAATATCAAATACGCTTACTCGGCGACCGCAGAAGGATCCGTTAAAGCAATAGTGATTATGGCGGTCTCCGACGTGACTAAAACTCTGCATGTTCTCAGATCGCGAGTATAATTCGACCACCACAATCCAACAGCAGAAGATCTTTCCAGAGCTCGAGTAACTGCGTGGCTTAGGGATCTCAGAACACTCACCAGTGACTGAGTTTCAGATCCAAAGGATACTGGTCATGATTCTCCTATTCAATAGTGCAACGGATCTGACTTCATGAATTCCCGTACGACGACGGTTGCGTAACTTCCTGAAGGCAACGCGAAACCAAGAGTGACTGTCAAATGGTTATCCGGCTGCACATCTTCACCGACTTTGCATATAGGATTCACATTGATGAAGGCTGGTCGTTCAGTTCCTCCCGAACTTAGCTCTGGCAAGGTGCTTATGTGGAAATTCTTTGGTGATACGCCTTCCTCATCTAAGATCGCCTTCTGAACATCTCCCATACTCCCATCCGAGAGAGTAGTTCTGCAGCCAATCACGGGCAAAGATCTGCCCCTGATATCTTCCTCCAGCTCAAGCATCCTACTGAGCATTCGATTGAAAAGATAGGCTTGGTAAGCATGAACCAACAATCTTCGGAGCCCCCTAGGCAGTCTTCTTAGAGCTCGCACAGAGTCACATGGATTCGAAGCCAGCGCTGCAATCAACATCCGTTCGTATGTGAGGCGCATTGGATATTGCTGCAGCGCACTTGGATAGTCTCGTGTATCGTCAAGATAACGTCTGGCTTCTTTGGAATCCTCTGGCTCGGTATCAAATGGACGTCCAAGATATTCGAGAACGGCCCCCTCAAGGTTACCCTTTACAAGTTCCCTCCCAACGAGCTGTGTGTTCGGCCTGATGGTTCCGAAGCGTTGGTAACCGTAGTAATTCGGTATCCCGTTAATCACGATCTGTTCGCAAGCTGTACGAACTACCGTTGCAAGAGCATCTCCATTTGTAATGGGTCTTCTGATAATAATACGAAATTCGTTACCTCTCAAATCTCCAGTCTTCAAACCGAAATCTGATCTGCTGAAATCACACAATCGAATTCCACTGATCCTTATTCTACGCAGTCTCTCCTCGTGAATACGCCATGCAGATATTCGTTGAGTGGTCAAGGCGCGCATGTCTTTGTTCCCGCAGTAGCCGAATCGCGTGTTCGATACGCCAGTTGCTCTTGCTATGGCTCTGATGGCGCTTCCCGTTTCCCAGTCTCTTTTCTCTAAGGTAAAAAATGTGTACTCGCCATCGGCATTGTGAGAGGTTTCAAAGGGAATCTCGTTTACAATGAAGTCATCTAGGCGTTCTCGAAGGTGTCCACCGAGACCAGTCGTTGTGGTGATGTAGTAGTCGAGACCTAACTGGCGGTCGAGTTCATAGCTACTCCGTATACATCGCAACTTGACACTTCAACTCAAGCACCTGTCAACCAAGACACATTACGAGTCTGATACAGATCCCCGCATCCGATCCGTGAAATCCCAACTGTAGATTCTTTCTGGCTTAATCTCCATAACTATCTCATCTCGACTTCTAGACAAGAGCTGAATCGCTAGCGGAGAATCCACGTTTTTCAAGTAGCGTGATAGTAAGGTTCTGAGCATCCATTCTCCTCGGCCCTCTATCAGAGTGACAAATCCGCGTCCACGAACACCTCGATAAGGAGGTTCGTTATTGCCAACTTCGAAAGCGCATCGCCGTCCTGAACGAAGATGACGAAGAATCTTCGCTGATCTGTGAGTTGCGCAATATAGGTTTCCATCTTGGTAAACGTACCAGAGAGAGACAACTAGAGGCCAATCGGAATCTGTGATGCATGCAAGACGAAGCGGAACCGATGCTTCAGTTAGGTACATCGCATCCTTTTCAGACATCATATCACATGATCCTCTGCTATCATTAGATTAAAGGAGTTGAAGTTGAATCTATGTCTCGCCAAAGGAGTATTGCCGTCAGTGAACGGTGAGGGATGAATAGGACAGGAACTTTCTACTGGCGAGTAACATTGATTCCAAGTGAGATTTCAACGGGGCTAGTTGCTGGTTTGGGTGCGACAGCCGTCATGACACTAAGCGAGTACCCGATTTGGCGAAGGTGGGGAATGGAAGGAGTATCAGAATGGCATCTGAACCAAGTCATAATGGGTCGAATGATGAACCGCTCCCCCCCGTCCGTCGTTGCTCCAGGATTGCTTCTCCACTTCGTTCATGGCGGGCTGGCTGGAATCATTTTCACTCTCTTGCTTCCCGAAATTTCAAGTATTCCTACCATTGAAGCGGCCATCGGGTTCGGAATAGTACTCTGGATTATTGCGCTGATAATTATGAAACCCGTAACTGGCATCGAGTTACGTCGTCATCCGTTGAGCATATTGCCGCTTATCGTTAGCCTCGGTGGACATATTCTGTTCGGATTGATCCTTGGACTGGCGGTAGTGTACATATGACCGATAGATTAATCGCAATAACAGGAGCTACCGGGTTCATAGGACATCACCTAGTCAATAGTCTGCTGACCAAAGGCCACAAGGTGCGCGCATTAATCAGACAGCCACAAGATTACAAGATCGAAGGCGTCGAAGCAAAACGCGCCGATGTATTTGACAGAGAATCTTTGCGCAGCGCTCTCGAAAGCGTTCACACAGCTTACTACCTTATTCATTCAATGAAGAATAAGGGTCACGAATTCGCTAAGATGGACCGAGTTGGCGCTGAGAATTTTCTGCACGCTGCCGAAAGTATGGGTGTAGAACGAATCATCTACCTAGGCGGACTGGGTGAAACCGGACTTTCTGAGCATTTGAAAAGCAGAGCTGAAGTTGGTACAATACTGCAGTCTGGCCGTGTACGAACAACGGTTCTACGAGCAGCAATTATCGTTGGTCCTGGAAGCGCTGCTTGGGAAATGTTGAGACAACTCGTACAACACCTGCCCGTTATGACGACACCACGATGGGTTGAGACAAGATGCCAGCCGATCGCACTCCGGGACGTACTAGGATACCTTGTTGGTTGCGCGGAAGCAGATGAAACCGCCGGCGAAACCTTTGATATCGGTGGTCCCGACATCCTGACCTATCGTCAAATGATGATAGAAGTAGCGGAAATTCTTGGCAAGCGAGTGCGAATCTACGGCATTCCAATCTTGTCACCGCGACTCTCATCATACTGGGTGGACCTCGTGACGGACGTACCATCAAGTATTGCACGGCCGCTCATAGATGGATTGAGCAGTGAAGTAATCTGTCGAGACGATAGAATCAAATCCCTTATCCCATTGAATCTTACGCCTTTTCGCGAAGCCGTTTCACTAGCTCTCAAGGGAACCATATGAGGAGCTCATACGTATGAGAAAGTTTCCACGACCGAACCTCGTAATCAGTAATTGTTTGGAACTTTCCGCGTGCAGGTACAACGGGCAGCTGGTTCACGATGATTTCGTCAAAAAACTGAGCCAACACGTGAACTACATTCCAGTATGCCCAGAGGTAGCTATAGGTCTGGGCGTCTGTACCCATACGAAGCTGGGTAATGTTTCTGAAGTCATTTCTTCGGGAGCGAGTTCATGACTTTTGCCGTGTACTCGATTGCCAGCCGCGGGCTTGAGAGGATTCGCAACCCAGTTTTCTGACCCAGGCTGGGGACAAGCCTGGTCATTGAGGCTTGTGCTAAGACAATGAGATCGACCTTGCCGGAAAGCTTCTGAGCTGCTTCGGCAACCATGCTATCATGCCGTTCACGATCACCGCTCATCAGAATTTGAAACGCCCCTTCCACCAGGGCGCGTTCGATCTGGACTTCCTTGTTCATTGCAGTGGCCTTCGAGTGGATTAAGTCCACTGTCGGTCCCAGTGTAGTGAGAACGGTTGCCATTACTCCGATTCTTTTTGCGGATCGAGCCGCCTCCTCTGCCATCGGATCGTCGATCTTTATCACAGGGACATTGACCAGCGGTCGTGCGATATCGATCGTCGGGCCCAATGATGAGCACAATGAGAGAATTGCGTCCGCTCCTGCTCCTTCTGCTGCTTGCACGTAAGTGCACATGCGCCTAGTGATCGGAAGTGTGATTTTGCCTGCCGCCATCACGTCCGCTAGGAGCGAATCGTCGACAATGTTGATTCGCCGAACATTGGGCATGATTTCTTGGAAAATATCATTCATCATCGTTTCAACGTTGATGAATACCATACTGGTATGTATGCAGGCGAGCGTCTGAGTCATGATTCTCTCTTCGTGTTCAGCCCTGAGAAGTAGAAATATGTGCTGACCGGTAACCAAGTGCAGATGCTATTCAAACCGTTACACTGTATCTTGCTATCCTGCTTTCGTTACAAGCTTTCGACTCGAGACCAAACTCGGATCAATCGTTAAGTCAGCTACCCGTCTTTCGTCAGTCGTAGGAAGATCTCCCCCTCTGTTACGATGCGGGTCAAGTAGGCCTTATCCTCTGGTGTCAAGTCGTCGAGTTCTGCAAGGAGACTTTTTGCAGTTCTAACACTGCTTCTAACCCATGCTCGACCTAAACCAGACATAACGATTCCCTAGCATATGATGCGGTAGGTAACGTGAACCACCTTGGTAATTCGAAACGATTCAATGCCAACATTCTGAACGATCAGTGTTCCATTCGAGGCGTCGGAAATTTCGGCATTAGGAAGCTACTTGAATACTGAACGTCTAACGTTAAGCATCATTTCTTCTTACACAACGCATAAAATAGAAGACATTTTGCAATCATCTATAAGATCTTTAGTTCGACAGCAGATACGATGGTCGTGACTCACTCCTCAAATGGCTCATCGCAAAGGCGCGTAAGTCATCCGCTGATAATCGCTTTCTTACGTCGAGTTTTCGCCTTGAATGGGGCATCCGGCTTCAAGGACCTATGGTTAGCATCAAGACGCTTCCATTGGCGCATATGCTTCTCTGCCCTCCTTCGAGTAGCTTTGGAACAATACGGTTCGTGCCTACTGGAAGTATGCGAGTTCTCGTAATTGTAAATACCGAATGATTAAACGATCCAAACCCTTCGGTTTCCTGGACCGGATGCGTGAGAACGTTCTGGTCCTGGATGAGCAGATTGCGAATGCGTTGCAGTGGACCAAGACTCTGAGGGACCTAATCGAACTTCGCAACGTTCAACTGGATAAAATCAAAGCGCATTTGCTGGGTCGCGATGAAACCGGCGCGGTGATAGAGCCAGAGAACTATTGGGATGAGAACCAGCAGGTCGAGTTTGAACGTTACTTCAAGAATCAACTCTCACCTTGGTCCCTGGAGGATTTGAAACTGGAATGCGAAGGTTGTCACGTCAAAAGCGAAGATGTTTCCAACCGTTACTTTTCTCATCCCTACCCGACGTTAGACGAGAACTTGGACCTATGCAAGAAGTGCTACGATAAGCGGACCAGCAAGTCACCCGAAGAAGGTAATGAGAATTCTACCGAAAAAGACAGTTGACCTCTCATCCCAGAATTAGGTAAGATCGATTTGAGTAGTCCTGAGAAATGTGAAGAACTGATTCAAACTATCAAAAATCTCCAATCGGCAGGCCGCTTAGAAGGAGACCAAGCCCGAGTCATGATCCAGACCCTGAACAATGCTCTCGAAGTCCATCGGATTCTAAAGAAAGACGTAACTCTGAAACTAACGCATCTCCCCTAGGCCTAGACACCTTCACAGACGAGAAGAAGAATACCGTACACACACAAGCTCATGTTCCAAACGTTCCAAAGGAGACGTAAGTACCCTTGAATGTACATTTCTGTGCACTAGCTTCGGTAGACCGTACCCACGGTGGGAGGAGGTATTATTCTTTAACTAAAATCAACGGTTTCCTAAACAAGTCACATGAGAATCTTGAGACGTCATCGAGTTTCTCGCGTAGGTTTTTACTGCACGCATGAATGCGTGAATATTGGCTGGAGGCGTTGATGCAGAAATATCACAACCAGTACTTGCAACCACGTTACCATTGCCGTTAAGCGGATCTAACATCCTTCTGACTTCAGTCCTGATTGTTTCGGGACTCTCATACGCCAATTTCGTGGGAGAATAGTTACCCATGATCACGACGTCTTTAGGCACCGAGGCGGTCGCATCTGTTAATTTGACGTTGTCATCTAAGCTCAATCCCTTGGCCCCCGTGTCAACCATCTGCTTTAGGAGATGCCCTGAGCGTCCACAAATATGGAGAACTGAATCGTTGGAGAACGCGTTCACAACCCTTGCGAGGGCGGGTTTCGAGAAATCGTCAAACTGTCTCTTCGAGATCAGACTTGAGGTGGGGTCAGCGATTACGAGAAAGTCGATTTCAGCCTCCTTCAACTGATTCGCATAATCTACCACGGTACCAGTACAACTCTTTAACAGTTCTAAGAGCCCGCTGGGATTCTTGAACATTCCCATGAGTAGTGACTGAACGCCAACGATTTGCCCTGCCAGAGTGAACGGCCCAGTGACGTAGAATCCTACTGGGACTTCACTGATTTGAGCCTCGATGAGTCGGGCTGTTTCGACCATTAGAGGAATTCTACTCTCGTGTAATGTCTTATCCTCCCACGACTCCAGAGTGAGAGAGGAATTTAATTGTGGGGGATCAAGATCATTGTATTCCGCTCTCGGGCCATAATACTCTGCTTCAATTGTTAGATCCAAAAGAGGAAGGGCAGCGTCTGGATGAAAGTGTTCAAAGTTGCTCCGGACTACTTTAGCGTGGAGCTTAGGTTCACGGAGACATTGTTCCACCGTAATCCCTTCAGTAGTTAGCCCCGGATAACCTAGGATTGGAACAGCACTAGACCTGTTTAATGATCCGAAATAGTCAATCAACTTCATACGTTTTGGTTTTCCTCCGCGTTAAGATCCTATGGTTTACTATCAGTGATGATCATCAAGAGTGATTTTTCCTCGGAGATGTGGGCCTCAATGAAGTTCTGCCTGCGCATGGATTTACATCGCTAACTGGTTCTTGAGGTAGGCGGCGTACTCATGAAATCTTTCTAAAGTGAATGATACTGGAACATCATGATCGAGTCCCGCAAAGTATCCGCCTGTTTCCTTCATGAGCGGCAGCTTGGCGTCTATTTCGTTGCGCATCGCTTCTCCACCTTTCACTATTTCCTCCTTGTCGAGATTGCCCCCGAGGAAGAGTTTCTTCCCGTAGAGTTTTCTTGACGTTCGCACGTCCATGCCCGCGTTTACTTCTAGCGGCCACTGACCTGTAATTCCCGCCTCAATGATCAGGTCGAGTAGGGGTTGAATGTTTCCGTCGCTATCGAGCATGATTCTATTGATCTTGTTCTTATTGAGGAAGCTGGTGACATTCTTGCAGTGGGGAAGCAGAAACTCCCTGTAAAGATTGGGTGAGATGTTTGGGCCGTGTCGTTCAGCCATATCTTCCCACCAGTAGACCATGTCAATTCGGTCCTTGAGACTCTCAACGGCGCTTCTCAACGTCTCGATGGTGAAGTATTCCCAATGTGACACCATATCATGCATAAGTTCCGGATTCGTGTAGAAGGATGTAACAAAGTTGGTAATCCCCATCAGCTCTGCCCCGAACCCGTAAAATCCGGTGATACCGAGCGTTGTTGGGCCGCCTTGATATTGCTCGAAGACTTGCATATATGCGTCCTTCTCCCAATCTTTCCGGTATCTTCTTGGGTCTTCAGGGTTTAGACGTGTCTTATACTTCTCCCAACTCGTTCTGTCCTTCACAGGGAAATCATAAAATTGGGGCATAGAGTACCAAGTTGGGACTTTCGTACCCTTGCTAAATCGTCGGCAGAGTGCACCAGTTTCAGTAACATACTCATCATACCTCGGTCCAGCACCAATCTTTCGTTGCTTGAATCGAGGTATGGGGCCAATGTCGACAGGCACGACGCAACCAGTAAAGTTGATGCATCCGAAATATTCGTATG
Organism: Bathyarchaeia archaeon; assembly: GCA_050012795.1. GTDB lineage: Archaea > Thermoproteota > Bathyarchaeia > 40CM-2-53-6 > 40CM-2-53-6 > FEN-987. Next base: position 113,071 of record JBEKGM010000002.1, read on the forward strand.
GATCAAAGCCTAGAACTTTCGGATAGTTGAAGAGATGGAAGCCATCCATGCACACTCCCCACTCTATCGCAGTTACATCCTGAATGGGTACTCCGCTTGAGATGAAATTCATGATTAATTCTTCACCTAATCCTTCTACCCAAGGGATCGAGTCCACTTTCTTGAAGTCCATAGCGTTCTTGATTCTTTCTCTAGGTGTCATGGCTTCGGGTTCTTTCATTTCCTAACCCACTTCACGCAGAAGTCCACTCCTTGGACAGCGTCAATCGCTGCTGCGTCGGCGAGGATTTCTTTTCTGAAGCTGTCGGTGACTGCATTTCCTCCCAGTAGAATTCTTACATTATCCCTAGCTCCGAATTTTTGAAGTTCCGCTACTGTAGCTCCCATTTCCGGAAGCGTCGTAGTCAAGAGTGATGACAACCCTAGTACGTCCGGTGTTTTTTCAATGACTGATTCCCGAAATTGCTCTGGCGACACGTCGACTCCCAGGTCATGTACGTCAAACCCGTTCGCTTCGGCCATCAGTTTGAAGATGTTTTTGCCGATATCGTGTATATCTCCTCGAACAGTGCCGAGAACAATTCGCCCCTTTGATTCTAGCCTTTCGGCCTTCAGGTTCGGCCTGATGAGAGTCATAGCTTGATCAATGAGAGATGCACCGTAGAGGAGTTCCGAAAGGAAGAATTGTCCTTTTTCGTACTTTTGACCTAGGTCGTGTAGGCCTCTTCTTAGTCCCTTTTCAAGTATGTCTGCTGTGGGGACTTTCTCCTGAAGAGCTTTGGTGACGAGTTCATTCAAGTTCTGGGAGCTTTCGAGGTTCGCAATCGCTTCGGCTATACTCTCCAATGTTTCGCTCATCAGTATTACCTACTAAATTAAACTCATACTATCGCACACGATGACCGAACATAGTTCATTGCACGTTATTCTGGTGGTATTTCCTTAAAGATTAAGGAGAGGTCTATTCCTTGACGCGTCCTATAGGCCTTGACACCTATGTACGTGAACACTAGTATTATGCCAAAGGCTACGCAGAGATAAACAAGTTCAGGGAACCCACCGTAAATCAGCAGTGACCACGGTGGTTGTAGGAACCAGACATCCAGAGTGTACATTAGGATACCCAAAGTTATAAGTCCGGACCAGGTCGCAACAGGGATTCCCGCAATTCTTCTTTTGAATGGGAAAGCTTGTTCGTAAAGCTCTTTACGCAAGTATGGGAGTGAAGCCAACGCTAGCGCCGATATGAATGCAGCTATTTGCAGTAGTAGATTCGCACTGATTCCCACATAATAGACCCAAACCGATGCCGACGGAAAAGAGGTAAGATATTGCTCAAGACCCATTACAACGATCGAGAGCACTGTTGCCATCAAAACAGAATTCAAGGGGGAATGGAACCTGTCGCTGATCTTGGAGACGGCTTCTGGCAGAATTCGGTCAAACGACATCGCGAACAAGTATCTGGAAAAGATCATGATACCCCATGGGATCCATATCATGAAGGAGATTATTCCCCCTACAGCAATGATTCCAGTAAGCACGATATTATTCGTAGCTAAACCATAGTAGAACGCAGCCGGGTAGGGAAGCAGAACAGGAATAGATATTGCGCTGGGATTATTCAAGCCGAAGTATGCCATGGCATTCGCAAAGTTGTATCCTACCATTGCAGTTAAGCTGACAATAGCCACAAAGAATACGGTTGTCATGAGCAAGATGGATACCAGCATTCCGATCAACTGCGATTTCCGAATATTCTTGATCTCGCCTGAGAATACAGCTGATTGAGTGGCCCACCAAGATCCAGCCAATACCATAGGGACAACAAATAGGGCTTGAATTGGTGTTGTTGGTGCTGGTGTCCATCCCGCTTGGGTCGCTTTAGCGAGTATGTCAGCGTAGCTCGTTCCGTAGCCTTTTGCAACAGCGTCAAACGCAGTTACGAATTCGAGGTGCGGTGTAGTTACAGAGACGAATATCATAACTGCTGTCGACATTAAGCAGATAACCACGAGGATATTCTGGATCACAAGGTACTTCCTGAGTCCTACCACGGCAATTATGAATCCCCATATTCCTGTGGTGATCGCAGCGATCACAAAGGTAATCTGTACTGAATTAACAGCGACGGCAAGATTTGCAAGAGCTGGGTTGTTTGTGGTAAGGGATATGACTGAGAGAAAGGGAACAAACCCATATAGGATCCATGCTGATGCTCCGTAGCCGATGTTGGCCAGAGCAGCCATCCAGCCCACAAACCCCGCCGCAATTAGACCCACGCTCGGATGCAGGATTCTCGAAGCATAGATGTAGTCAGCACCTGTTCTCGGCATCGTAACAGAGAGCAGGTAATAGGTCAAACCAATGAAAACACCCAAAATTGCCGAAGCCCACCATTCCGTGAAGAAATCCCCGCCCATGGATATCTGTCCAATTGCGAAAGAGAATATCATGACGCTTCCAAAGCTCATGCCCGCTTCATTATACATGAATACGTCAAACCAACTGGCTTGTCTTACTAGGCCGGTTGCTTCTCTAAGGAAAACCTTCTTTGGACTCATAGCACAATATTCCGACACGAATACTCCGGCCTGTACAGGCAATACTCATAGCAACTCAAAGAGTTTTTCTCCTATCACCATGTCAAGCTAGGTGCTTTACGTGTCAAGTGAACTGCTTGACATTCCAAATAAAAGACTTTGCATAACTGTATGAAAGTTCTGGTTTAGTCGAGGAAAAATGCGAACAGATTTCACGATAAACGCTTATAAACCAAAGTGAGAATTGCGGTCAAGTATTTGAATTAGTGAAATATCTTGAGTCTCCACAGCGCTTACCTTACTGATCGCCAGCTCAGTATTTGGAATATGATGCGAATCGGTCTTTCACAGAGTGAGATTGCAAGAAGACTCGGCATTAGTCGTCAAGCTGTTAGTCAACTGGCCCAGTCAATTCCAGACAAAGTCGCCACTGCTTTAACCGACGCTTCTAGCCTCAATCGTTTGGAACCTAGACTCTTGGATAGCACTAAGGGGATACTCATTGGGTGGAGCAAAGAGTTCCAAACGGAAACAGTAATTACGCTCAACCCGAAGGCGGGTCTGCGGGTTTGGTACAAGCATAACCTAGGACGATGCAAAATCTGTCCAGATAAGAAGCAATGCAAATCGTTGCTACTCGAGAACGCACACGAGTTCGGAGTGTCGCTTACCCGACAGGAGAGAGACTTCGAACCATCGAAGCTTTCCAGCTTAATCTTTTCGAGATTGCTGGGCCGGTCCAAAGATAGATTAGCATAGTTCGCCTTCACTTACTACGATTGGACTGTACCAAACTCGGCAGGGGTCTACAGTGTGACAGTTGGGCTGCTGCCAACCGAACCAACCGCTTTCGACTCATCCACAATCCAAGTCTCATAGTCATACTTGACTTTCTTTCTAACAGGTAGATTGTTCAGAGAGAGGTATGTAATGCAAGCTGTTTTATCGGAATACGTAACACGATCTCTTGGAGATTATGATAACTGCGTCAAGCCCTAGTGAAATGAAACCAGTGACTGGGCTAAGACGATGAAGTGGAAGTCTCATATCGCAATTGCTCGGCGAGTCTTTGCAAGATTCGGTTATGAAGCCGAGCAGACAGCTGTCGAAGGAGTTGTCGAACCTGATAGGGTTCGTGCCCCTAGGGAGACTCATCATCATGCCCCCAATTCTCGGATAATGTCGTACGTGAGGAAAGCACGAAAGGCAAGATTAGAGAACAGATCTAATAGCGCCGTGTACGCGCTGGCGAACGGGCTTCACTTTGTTCACGATAGAGCAACTGGTAAAGGATCTAGGGGTTCACATCACGATGCAATTGAGGCAGCTGTCGCTGACCTTCCAATTCCTGAAGACGCCATTAGATTAGGGTTTGAACAGGCTAGAAGCCATCCCTTAGCGGTGGAAAGAGTCGTCTCAGACGTTAAGCCTAGCAACGAGCCCGAGAGAATATTGTGGAACGCAGCGTTTGCATCCGCATGGCTGGTACAAGCGGTCTTCGATTTTGGGGATGTTGCGAAGGCAAAACGAGAAGTCCAAGAGAATTTGAGGAAGAGAAAAAGAGACTTCGTGGTTGGGATCGTAGCCTTCGTTGCTGCTGTATTAATAGGTCTGATATTCTGGACAATCATCCCCGTAATCATTGGTCTCTTGGCGTTCATACCCTCGTTGAAGGATAACTCGAGAATAGGAAAGTTGTGTCAATGGTTTGCGCTCAAAGACATTAAGGCTGTCCCAAGTGAGCAAAGGTGTAACGTTGTACCTAGAAAATCACTGGCACTGTTCACGATTCTCTGCATCGTTCCAGTGGCTGGGCTCGTTTACTACGCGATCACACCCTCCCTTCTCGTGACGTACAACGCTCCAGCAACGGTAACGTCAACCGTTGCCCCGATACAGTTTGCGACTT
>JBEKGM010000003.1:0-117030 GCA_050012795.1 Bathyarchaeia archaeon
TATGGTTCTCGTCGCAAATCCTTCTTAACCCTGGTAGGAAGTCTTTCGGTGGTACGATCCATCCCTCATGGCCCTCGATGGGTTCAAGGATCATTGAACCCACCTCAGTGATGCCTGAGGCTGGGTCTTTTATCATGTGTTCAATGTAGTTCAGGCATTGAGTTGAGCAATCGTCGCATGAAACCTTGTCGCCAAATGGGCACCTATAGCAGTATGGAAATGGAGCGTGAAATACGCCGGGAACGAGAGGTAGGAGTCCTGTTCTGTAATACCTTCTTGAAGTTGCAGATAATGCGAACAGTGTCTTCCCGTGGAAGCCTCCTTCAAAGGCCATAACCTCAATCTTCTTGGAGTGGAGTCGTGCCAGTTTGAGGGCTACGTCATTAGCTTCGCCGCCCCCATTCAGTAAATGTGTCCGTTTGAGGGGACGTGGAACAATATCCCCAATCTTCTTCAAAAGGTCAGCTCTACCTTGATGTGGAGCTTGAGCGGGAGGAGTGTGAGTAAGCAGATCAGCTTGCTTCTTGATTGCTTCAACAACTTTAGGGTGACAATGCCCCGAGATTCCAACGCAGAAGCCAGCAGTTAGGTCAATGTACAGATTGTCATCCACGTCAATTACGTTTGCGCCTCTGGCCTGTTTCCATGAGGTTGGAGTTTCCCCTAACGGGACTGATGAGAGTGTTGGTGTCTCATACTCGCCTAGTACACTCGCTATTCTCTTAGAGTTTGGTCCAGGAGGTTCAATTTGAACGTGAGGTAGGAGTTTTCCTAACTGATCATACATTTGCAAAACGAATCTAGAGTTTTTTCTACTATAGGTAAACTAAACCTTTTGGTCCGCTTCTCATGACGGAGTTAGTGGATCCTCTTGTACAACGGCATGGCCAAGATCATGAATTTCCGATCGAATGGGCGATGTTCTTGGCAAAGACTGGTGTTCAATATTCGTTTCTGATCTTAGGGTATGTCAGGGTTTCAATACGCCTTTTACCGCTAGTGGTAAGTACCTCGGACCCACGATAATCTCGTATATCCATTCATGTAGCTAGTCATGAAAGTAGGGATGCGCGGCCTAATTCACACTCAACATGTCTTAACCTACTGGAGGACGCTCGTCACAAGCATTCGAGCTCAGCTTCGGCACCTTCGCCTTCTGGAATTCACGGGCGAAATCGGTTATGTAATCCGCGAGCCGGTCGAATGTCTCTACTCCTTTCTTCTTAAGTTCTTCAAGTTCCTTCTGAGTTACTTCAGGTGGGCTTGCAATGTCGAGGTCCCATGCGTCCATCGGAATGAAGATAGGGCCTCCCTTGAACTCAAAATCGTCGAAATGCACCGGCTTAATTTTATCTCCCAGCATCTTCCGTGTCGGATTCTCTCCCCATTCGCCCATGTATCCCTGACCTGGTCTCAGGTCGGGTGTTCCGCCTAGTGCGAGTGACATGGCTAATTCTTCTTTGAACACGTGGTAGATGTCTGAACCGGGGAAGAGGTCTGGCATTAGTCGTAAGCCAGTGTTCCAGTACTCTACGATTGCTATGAGCATGCCTAATTCCTTGACGATTCGCCCAGCCCTCAGAAGTGTCTCCCTGTTGCCTGAATGACCATTTATGAAGATGACTTTCCTTATGCCATTCCTGTGTAAGCTGGTGCAAATGTCCGTATAGAGATCCTCAAGCACAGAAAGACGGATGGTAATTGAGCCAGGGTAATTCTTCATCATGTCATTTTCACCGTACGGTAGTGGCGGCAGAGTGATTATCCCCGTTCTCTTTCCTACTTCATCGGCTAGTTTCTCGATACTCGCAGTGTCAATTCCGATTGGTGTCGGCCCGTGACCGTGGCCTGTGCCTACTGGGACGATCGCAGTGTCAGTCTTCTTGAATGCTTCTTGAGCTTCTCGCCATGACATATCCCATAGCTTATACTTCATAGTTCTCGGCCTTCAACCGGGAATCCGCGGTTGATGGGATATTTAACTTCCTGTACGTCTTTCCTAAACATAATTTGAGACTCCTCCAAACTTCTAAAAAAAGTCGGGGTCCCAAGTCTAGTCGACTCGCAAGCGCGACATCCACAAGCAACATTTTACATACTCATACGGGGTACTTCGTCTCTTGGTCGTGAAAGCTAGTTGTCGTCAAAGAAGTACATGGAGTTAGAAACGACGTATGGAGCGCACAATTATCACCCGATTCCGGTTGTAATAGCGAAAGCGAAGGGAGTGTTCGTTTGGGATCCTGAGGGTAAGAAGTACATAGACATGCTCTCATGTTACTCCGCACTTAACCAGGGTCATCGTCATCCCAAGATAATCAAAGCAGCAAAAGAACAGATGGAACTCGTCACACTCACGTCACGCGCCTTCTTCAACAACAAGCTAGGACCGTTCCTCAAGAAGTTAACAAAAGTGACTGGAATGGAGATGGCGCTTCCGATGAATACGGGTGCCGAAGCGGTTGAAACTGGTATGAAGATGGCACGCAGGTGGGCGTACAGGAAGAAGATGGTCCCTGAAGGCCTGGCGGAGATAATCGTCTGCGCAAACAACTTTCACGGGAGAACAACGACAATCGTCGGATTCTCATCCGACGAAGATTCACGAGCTGGGTTTGGACCGTTTACTCCTGGCTTCAAAGTAATTCCATATGACGACGTGCCAGCTCTCGAGGCTGCAATAACGCCGAATACGGCGGCGTTTCTCGTCGAAGCGATTCAAGGCGAAGCGGGGGTAATAGTACCTTCGGAAGGATATCTCAAGAAGGTGCGCGAAGTATGCACAAAGAACAATGTTCTCCTGATGCTTGACGAAATCCAAACTGGATTCTGCAGAACAGGCAAAATGTTCTGCTTCCAGTATGAGGGCATTAAGCCCGACATCTTGCTTGTGGCCAAAGCATTAGGGGGAGGAATAATGCCGATCTCAGCAGTATTGAGCTCCAAGGAGATCATGTCAGTCTTCACGCCGGGTAGCCATGGTTCGACCTTCGGAGGGAACCCATTGGCGTGCGCAATCGGAATAGCCGCGCTCGACGTATTAATCGATGAAAAACTGGATAAACGTGCAACCAAGCTTGGCGCCTACTTCATGAAACGGCTGAAAGAAATGAAGAATCCCCTCTTCAAAGAAGTAAGAGGCAAAGGTCTCCTCATCGCTGTCGAACTTACAAAAGATGCAGGGCCCGCCCGCAAGCACACAGAGGCATTGATGCGCAACGGACTGCTTGCGAAAGAGACTCATGATACGACGATCAGATTCGCCCCGCCACTTATCATCAAGAAAGAAGAGATCGATACAGCGATCGCCATTATCAAGAAGACAATTAAGTAGAGAACTGGGCAATCCGCGACTGCTGCGCCGATCAATGGTCGGCGTACGTTTTCGCTATTATGATAATTTCCGCGACCAAGTAACACCCAAAGATTAGAGTTAACCAAGGAAGGAACATTTTTCCAAAGGATAGAAGTGGTGTGCCATCGATTTGACGGATTGGAAAGACGAATGAGGTTATGGGAACATGAAAGGCTATGAAAAGTAAAACTATCAATGAACCGACGGCGTAGGACGTGTAAGAGAACCTCCTCTTGCGGCCCACAAATGCCGCGAGGAACAACATCAGGATGATTACGAGTTCGAACAATTGCTCGCTTATCCAAGGGGCCGTTAGCAGATAGATCAAGTAGACAAGTAAACAGTCACGAATCATGTTCGGAACTGAGTCTGAGCCTGGTCGTTTCCATAACACTAAGAGGATGCTCGTCGTGAGGATTGGAATCCACAATAACTTCAGCCAGGAGGCGGTTAAGAGGCTCTGTAATGGAATTATCTCAATACGTGTTACGCCAACGTCCTCCATGTATTGGAGAGTTGCCAGTGGTGCAATCGCACCGAAATCCCGCGCTACTTGCGCCACGCCTACACCGATGAATCCACTGATGTTCCAATGAAAAAGAACAAACGGAAACCAAATCGCCACGAGCGTCGTAGTTAGGAACGCTAAAAGCCATTTTGCGAGATGAGTGAACTTTCTAGTCCTTGCAGAGAACACGAGCAGGAGCGGCAGAAAGAGGATAGGGTAGAGTTTGAGTGCAACTGCTAAGGACGCAGCGGCTCCGGACAAAGTGGGTTTCGAAGTAAGAAGCATAATTGACGCGATCAACAGAACTGCCACGAGATTATCCATCATTCCCCAGACTACGCCAACCATCAATACGTAAGGGTTGAGAAGAAAAGACGTAACGAGAAAACGCCCACTGTTCTTACTATTCAAGGAGGAGTTCCTTGACGCCTTCAAGATCATTATGGCAAGAACAACATCTGCTGTGATTATCGGGATCTTGATTACGGATATGTATAGGAACTGGTTTCCTGGAGAAAGAAAGTTTGAAACCAAGTAGGCGACACCACACCAAAGTGCCCAGAGTGGAGGGTACCCGATGTGCGGATGCGCGAGATACGGTGACGTACCTGCGGCGACATATCTTCCAGACGCCATCCAAATACCTAAGTCGTACGGGTGTCCAGTGAACGGTGCAACCATCATCCTTATGCTAACTGAAAGTGCCAGAACCGCGTACCAGACCTTCTGATCATTGAGAGAAAACCGCATCCGCTTCCCCCGACACAATCACTTTCTGTTCCGTAGGAAGTAGACGGTGAGCAGCGCGATGATGCATAATTGAAGTAATGATCCTAGTATGAAGGTCGTCGAAGCGAGATTGATTCCTGCACTTACGAAAGCATAGTGCTCGGGTTGCGGTACCGACACGAGGAGAGTTAAGACTGCGAGAATAAGCGCGGCCTTGTATGCACCTTCATGATGACGCATTATGGCGACAGCGGTGATGAAATATGCTATCCACCCTAGTGCCACAGCATAGAACAGCCACACTGGGACTAGGAACCAGAGCTGGAGGAGTAAGACGACGCCAAGAGCTACTGACGCATAAATGAGCACGGCTGTAACTCGTCGCAGATTCTTCATCAAATAATCGGAGAGTCAGGATTGGAACTATATAAAAAGGAAGGGGTTACGGAGTGGAATCAAGCAGTCTTGAGTTCTTGAATCCGCTCAGTAACGCCTTGAAGTTCCTTCTCGAGATTAGTCTTATAATCCTCGAGCCATTCGATCTTTTCTTCTTTAGTTAGAAATCTCCTACCACACATCATCCAATCACCTCCATTTACCTAGGTTGCCGCATGCGAGGACTGTCAGGCCATCCAGGGATAGGTCGCCGGTTCGAAGGAGGCCACCCCGCGCGCAGAGTTCGTCGCTCACGTTCAAGGCAGTAAGTCAATCTCACGGTCTATCTCACCTGTTGGATCATTATACAATCGTAGGATTTAGCGACTGGACTATCTGAAACTCCGTCATGGCGAAAATGTCTGAAACTATCCCTGTAAGGCAGGATCCTTGAAATCTAATCTATGTGAACTACGTTTTTTCATCGTGCACGTGGACATACATCATGACGGAGCTTGACAGAGCAATCGAAGCAAGACCTCACACGCCAGTTTACAAGATGCACAAGTATTTTGCGCGAAGACCTTGGAATATCTTCCGCGAACTGATCTCACAGTACTCGTCAATTGGCGAGATAGTCATGGATCCGTTCATGGGTGGCGGAGTAACAGTAATTGAATCTTTGCGTTTGAAGCGAAAAGTAATCGGCATCGATGTTAACCCGTTAGCAGTATTCATCACCAAGATGGAGGCCAGTCCTCTCGATCTCGATCGGTTTCAAGAGGCGAGAAACGTTATCACGAGCAGGGTCAAGGACGAAATTCAGTCTCTCTACATTACCAAGTGCCCTGGCTGCGGTATGAAAGCATACGCCGACTGGCTAGAGTGGAATGAGAGAGAACGCAAGATCAAACGAATCAAGTCCGACTGTACTCATTGCGGTCTTTCAGGAATTAAGACTCCCCTACGAGAAGACATTGCGCTTGCGAAGAAAGTTGATGAGGAATTTGACAAGATAATTCAGGAAAGGAAGCTCTGGTTCCCGCAGACGCAGGTGCCGCCTGGGGATAAGACAAGTTCACTTCTCAACGGCAGTATTACTCATTTTAATCAACTCTTCACCCGCAGGAATCTGCTCGCACTGGCTATTCTCTTCAGAGAGATCAGCCAAGTTGAACCGGCGGCGAGAGACTTTCTTAAGTTCACGTTCAGTAGCTGCCTGAAATGGTGCAGCCGCCAATCTCACCTTCGCGGCAGTGTAGTTGAAGGGTGGGCAATGCACGCCTACTGGGTGTACCCGGACAGCCTAGAACTCAATGTTTGGAACACTCTAGAAAGACGATTCAATGCGACGATCAGGGGAAAGAAGTTCAGTAATGAAGAGATCGGGAACTTCTATAGGCCTGCACAGAAATTTACCGATCTGAAACGTGACGCATCATGTTTACTTCTCAACAGAAGCTCATCCGAACTCCCCATTCAAGATAACTCCGTTGATGCAATAATCACAGACCCGCCGTACGGGGCAAACGTGAATTACGGAGAGCTTGCCGATTTCTGGTGGATTTGGTTAAATGACGGAAAAACGATTAAGAAAGATGAGGAAGCAGTAATCAACAGAACTCAACGAAAATCAATTCAAGAATATGAGGGAATCCTCACTAGCGTTTTCAAAGAATGCTTCCGCGTTTTGAAACCCGGCCGACAATTAATGTCCACGTTCAATAGCAAGAACGCGGCGGTTGTGTCAAGCTTCATAACTGCGGCGGCAACGGCAGGATTTGACATCAACCCTAACGGAATTTCATACCAGAGACCAATCAAGGCTTACACAACAACCTTTCATGCAATGCAGGTTGGAGCTTTCGTGGGAGATTTCATATTCACATTTACGAAAGGCGACGGCCCTCATCGCGCTAGCGCTGACACTATGGATGATTCAGTAGGATTCAAAAAGAAACTGAACAGTATCATTTCAGAAGGAATTAGGAACGGGATGACTGACTCGGAACTCAGGGAGGCTTCTTACAAACAACTAATCCCTTACATTGCCACTCACACTTCCGCTCCTGAAAGTTGTAGGCAAGCGGTGGAATTCTTTGAGTCAGAGATGGAGGAATGTTCGACTCATTTCAAGATTCGTAGAAAATCAATAATCGAATCCAGAAGAAGGACGTTCAGAAAAATTCGATGAAACGGAAAAGATTCTGTTTAGGATAATTGTTCTTTGTCGAAGGGCTTACCATAGCTCTCCATGAATACTAGTTCGGTTAACGGTTTGCGCTTCTTCTTTTCGCCGGTGACCCTCTTTGCTGGGTAGCCGAATCCGACGACAACGCTGGCGACCAAGTTTTGGGGCATGGAGAAGTCTCTGCGAAGTGCCGTCTGGTTCACTCCGGTGAAGATGCATGAGACTATTCCAAGATTCCAGGCGGCGATTTGCATATCTTGAATAACTCTACCCGCATCTATTAGTTCGAACCCGTGCTTTTCTCCGGTCAGAACAATCACAGCGAAGTTTGCGCCTCGTATCCAGCTTCCGGTGGTACTGTCTTCAGCCAACGTTTTCATTCGTTCTGGTGTCTGGACGAGGATGATCCGCCAATGCTGACTGTTCATCGCGCTGCCTGTTACACGGGCAGATTCAAGAATCTTCATTTTAGCGTCTGATGGAATCTTCCTTGTTTGATCGAATTCGCGTAGGTCAAGTTTAGTTCTAACGCAGTCGTACGCGTCCATGTACCTTTGTCTCCTGACTAGGTCGGCGTTAGGGTCCAGAAAAGGGAATCTCTGGAGTCATGGTTCTCTTACGGCTTTCATGCCCATAAATTGGGCTCGGCTGCCAAGCTCTTCTTCTATGCGGAGGAGCCGGTTGTACTTGACCGTTCTTTCTCCTCGGCACGGTGCGCCGGTTTTGATCTGTCCACAATTGAGAGCTACTGCTAAGTCAGCTATTGTTGAATCCTCTGTCTCTCCCGATCGATGGCTGGTGACTACGGAGTAGTGATTGCTCATGGCCGTCCTCGCGGCCTCAACTGACTCAGTCAAGGTTCCTATCTGGTTGACTTTTAGAAGGAGGGCGTTTGCGGCGCCTAGTTGTATTCCTTTCGTAAGCCTCGCAATATTCGTCACGAAGATATCGTCACCGACGATATTCACTTTGTTCCCAACTTTGCGAGTAAGCTGTGCGGTATGTTCAAAATCCTCTTGGTCGAATGGGTCTTCAATATAGCGTATGGGATAGTTCTGAATCAGGTCGGTATAGAATTCAGCGAGTTCCTCAGCAGATTTCTTCTCCCCGTCAATTCCGTAGCTGCCGGAGTCGAAGAACTCGGAAGATGCGGCGTCAAATCCAACATACACATTCTTACCCGGAACGTAACCAGCCTCAGTAATAGCCTCGACAATTGTGTCGAGGGCGTCAGAGGTCTTGGCTATTGGCGGAGCAAACCCGCCTTCGTCGCCTACGTTAACCGATTGCTTTCCGTACTTGGTTTGAATCACGCGTTTGAGCTTGTGATAGATTTCTGCACCCATCCTCAACGAATCACTGAAATTCTTAGCGCCAGCCGGAAGAACCATGAACTCTTGAATCTTCAGGCCTGTACCAGCATGTTTACCTCCGTTTATGATGTTCATAACAGGGACAGGGAGTGTCACGCCCTTCCCGTCGCTTAGCTGCTCGAAAAGTGACCTGTTTGCTAGGGCTGCAGCGAGTTTTGCGGCTGCGAGTGAAACCGCCAGAATTGCGTTTGCGCCCAGTTTGCCCTTGTTTGGTGTGCCATCTAGTTCAATCATTAGCCGGTCGATTGCAGTCTGATCCTTCGGGTCACGTCCAACGATTTTTGGGCCCATAATCTCCTTAACGTTCCTGACCGCTTTCAGGACGCCCATTCCCGAATAACGCTTCGGGTCATTGTCTCTGAGCTCAAGCGCTTCATGCCTGCCAGTAGATGCTCCAGATGGAACTGCCGCGGTAACCGATTTTTCATTCGAGTATAAGGTGGCCTCTACGGTTGGGTTGCCCCTTGAGTCCAGAATTTCACGCGCTTCAACCTTTGTTATAACCCGCTTTTGACTCATAATCCTCAGCTTTCTATCCGATTCCGATGGATATGAATAGGTGTTAACAATATTAGAAGACGGACGCATAAGTTTCAGGAACGATAATTGAGGAAGACGAATCTGCGCATAATAGTGAGCGTTGTGCTGCTTGTTGTTTTCTTCGCGCCTATCGTGAGTGCGGCGCCCCCTACCATTAGTAATCTGAATTCGGTAGCTATGGTGAGTAACACGAATGGTTGGGCTGTGGGTGGTGCAGGAACGGTCCTGAACTTTGATGGAAGTTCATGGAGCATTATTGCGTCTAGCACTAGTTTGGACCTGTTCTCTGTTTCCTTCGGGGAGCCGACGACATCAACTTCAGGTTTCGCGGTTGGAGGAGCGGGTGGAACAGCGATTGCGATTCATTGGGATGGAGTATCATGGTCGACGATATCGCAGGGGCTGAGCTCACCAGAAGCGAAAGAACTCTCAAGTGTTTTCGAAATCAGCTCGACCGATGCGTGGGCCGTTGATTCCGTAACTGGGGAATTCTGGCACTGGACGGGACAACCTGGGCTGGGCGGAGGATGGAATGCAATATCGACGGCGACTCAAGGGCTGAATTCCATCTTCATGACGAGTGCAACTAACGGATGGGCCGTGGGAGGTAGTGGGGTAATCTATCATTTTACCGGTGGTTCATGGGTACTCTATACGACGGTTGGCACAGCGTTGAACGGAGTCTTCATGACAAGTCAGGATGAAGGATGGGCAGTTGGGAATGGGGGAGCAATCTATCATTACCTATCAGGCATGTGGAGCGGCCCCATTTCACCAGGAGCTTCGAGCCAGGACTTGAAGTCCGTTTTCATGCTTAATCCGTCAGAGGGTTGGTCGGTAGGTTCATCTGGTGCAGTGCTGCATTACTTGAACGGTGCTTGGACCCAGCAACCGCCCAACGTGCAAACTACCTCACAGAATCTAACTTCTGTTTCTTTCGCTGATGGCAGCGGGTGGGCTGTTGGAGATTCGGGTACAATCATTTCAATGTCAAGCCAACCACCGTTCTCCGGGTTCCCCTCAACTGTCTTACAGTCGGTATTTCTCACTAGCACAAACGAGGGATGGGCGGTCGGCTGCTCAACTGGCGGGTGTGGAAGTGGAATGGGTCAGACGGTTGCGGCGCATTGGAATGGTGCGACGTTCACGCTAGGAACAATTGTGGGCCCAACATCAGACTTGTACTCCGTTTCAATGATAAGTGATACAGATGGGTGGGCAGTTGGTGGGATAGGAACGTCGCCCTTGATACTTCACTATTCTGGAGGTGTTTGGACTCAAGTTCCGTCTCCACCTGGCAGCTACATTCTCCGGGCAGTTTTCATGCTTAACTCGGGAGACGGCTGGGCAGTCGGCAATAATGGAATGATCCTTCATTACTCCGGGTCTTGGGCCATAGTCTCATCTCCCACTACGAAGAACCTGCGAGGCCTGTTCATGTTAGGTGGGAACGATGGGTGGGCGGTTGGTGACGGGGGAACCATACTTCGATTCCAAGGGGCTGGACTGTGGGTAGAATTTGGAAGCCCAACTACTGCCGACTTACGCTCCGTTAATCTCCTCGATTCAACTCACGGGTGGATCGTGGGATCAAGCGGCACAATCCTACACTACGACGGAACCATTTGGTCAACTGCATCTGCGCTCACAACATCAGACTTGAACTCCGTAGCTCAAGTTAGTCCTCAAGAAGCGTGGGTCGTTGGTGATTCTGGAACTATCATCCAATGGAATGGTGTGGCGTGGTATCCGTATAATCCCTCTCCACCCTTATTGGGTAGCCCGGATTTCAACTCGGTCTTCTTACTCTCGAACGGTAATGGTCTGATCGTAGGTGCGCCTCCCACGCCTGGAACTCAAGCTACAGTTCTACCTATTCCTGAAATGGAAACAACTCCAATAGCAATAGTTCTGATTCTGGCGACGTTACTGGTTATTGTGCGTAAGACGCATCGCTGCGCATCCGATTCCTGAGCAATCTTCCTTTTTGGCAGAAGTTGCTGGGTGTGCCCCGAATCGTGAGGTATACGCACAGGAGGCTCGTGTTAGTAGCCCTGGTGATAATACCAGTTACCGTTGTTGCCCTGTCATATCTGGAAGACATCGTGGAGTCCAGCGAAACGCAGGGAGGTATTGCAGCCGTGTTGATGAGCTTGCCTCAGGAGAGTATACGGGTTGCGTCGCAGATGGGCTATGCGGGGATCTTTCTGCTAATGCTTCTGGAGGCCGCTGCATTCCCAATACCCAGCGAGATCGTACTGCCTTTTGCTGGATATCTTGTCTCACGGGGCGAACTGAGTTTTTGGCCTGTAATATTATACAGTACGATCGCTGCGATGTTAGGTTCATTTGTGGATTATTGCTTGGGTTTGAGGTTTGGTCCACTCTTGCTTAGATCAGGCAAGCTTCGCTTCGTGAATGCAGATCATGTCAGAAAGGTGGACACATGGTTCAACCGTTACGGAGCTTTTGCAGTCGTACTCTTCCGACTCGTGCCAGCTGCGCGAGTTTTGATTTCCTTTCCCGCGGGAGCATATCAAATGAAAAAATCAAAGTTCGCGATTTACACTCTTGCTGGTTGTTTGCCATGGAACGTTTTGTTGGTGTCTCTTGGTTGGTGGTTTGGGGCATCGTGGGATTATGTGGTCGGGCTATTTCGGTACGTGAACCTGATAGCGTATCTATTCATAATTCTCGCAGTGATTTGGTTGGTGTTGCGGTTCAGATCAAGAGCATCTAGGCCGGTACCTAGAGTCAGTATTCTCGCAGTTGTCTGTACAATGTTTCGACTCGTTTCCGCGTAACCCAGTTTTTATGGTGCCGAAAGCCTCCGCCAAAGCAGTTTGGAATATGGAGCAGCTCATGAATCAGCGTCTTCTCTTTTTCGCCTGCAGGCAATGGGTCGTACTGTTCTGAGAGAACTTCAACCGCATAGTACGCAGGTTCACTCAGGGCTTGTTGCCATATTTTTGGGAGTGAATGTACTCTTGCGATGACGTTACTCGCCTTGGAGCCGTGACTTCTGTAACAATATACTCGATGCTTTGGAATGTGTGTGAAATTCAACTTATCGATGATGAAAGACACGAGTTCCGATACGTCAGGTGCGCGCTCGTATCGAAAAGGCATGGCAAACAACGACTGTTGAGTATCTAAAATAGAATTCGCAGCGATTCGTTATTTCATCAAAGAGATTGCGCGCCTAACGGCGGCTTGGGCTGAGTCTTCATACAAAACTCGTTCAATTTGACGGTCATCAAGATAATCATTAGCAAACCGATCGGCAACGCCGCCCGTTCCTTTCACTGCCACGATTGGCGTCTTATTCTGATACGCGGCGCAGAGTTCGATCAATGTCCCTGCCCCGCCACCGACAACTATGATGGCATCTGCGGAATATGCCGTCACGAAATCCCGCGCAAACCCGATTCCAGTTGCTATGACAGCGTCACAGTAAACGTTCGACGTTGCCTTGTCGTCCTGCGGAATTATACCAATAACGAAACCTCCCCCGTCTTTTGCTCCGCGACTAGCTGCTTCCATAACCCCATTTAAGCCGCCCGTGATTAGAATGACACCACACTTTGCAAGCTCGAAGCCAACCTGATAGGCAGCCTTGTATGCGAGGTCTGTGCAGTGGTCTTTTCCGAATCCGACGACAAGAACCTGCTTCCTTCTACCCAACCCAACTCACTGATTCCGAACACATTCAGATGCTCTTGTCTCTAAGAAAGCGCTTGATGTTTGAATATGCCCGCTTTAGGCTTCGAATTCCTTAAGAACAGACTGAGAACAGGGCTCATTTCAGGCCGATAGAAGCGTTTCTATGGTCAGAACCCGCTTAAATTTAAGCAAATTGTGCATCTGCACACGCCTAATCATCGCTAAAACATGTGAAATTCCCAATTCGAAATTTCACGGTGTTAGCATGCTAGAGTGTCCAATCGCCAAATCGGCCAAGTCTCTACGAGACTTGAGAATTAGGAGCCTTAACCATACGGAGGTGATTTCATGGCAAGAGAGAGTATGCTTACACAGAAGTCGATTGTCGCTGACGATACACTTGCGCTTCTGACCGGACAATCAAAGGGAGCTCTCTTGAGTTACACGGAACTCACCAAGTCAATGCACCAGTACATCAGGAGCAAGGGATTAAGACTCAAAGCATGTCCAAATTGCAAAGCTCAGATACCCGGATTCGCGACTTACTGCGACAAGTGCGGCAAAGATGCGGTACTTACAGTAGCAAAGTAAGCTTGTGACGGATATTTCCGCCCCCAATTCCTTTTTTGTTGTTTTTCTTTTATTCCTGCAATAAACTGGATCCTGCACGGAGAAAACTGCTTATACCTATGCGGGAGAGAGAGGTGGAATCTATTCAGGACTCAGTTAATTGCTAGGCTAGACAATGAAGTTTATCGAGTGAAGCTGTAATCTCATGTTCGAAACTTGGCTTGTGGGTGCCTTAGGCTCTCTGCACATAGATACCTGAAGCGACATCCAAACTCATCGGATACGAACTGGATGCTACCTTAACCATCATGGGGCCGCTGAAAGGCGCCTTTTCCTCAATCTCAATCTTGGTACCTGGGAACATTCCTAGACGGGCCAAGTAGCGTAGGAGTTCCGTGTTCTCATCCGGAATATGAGTTAAGACAGCTACCTCGCCACTGTTGAGTTCTGATAAAGGCTGCCCTTTGATTGGCTGAATCACCCCCGCCTCATCCGGGATAGGGTTTCCATGCGGGCAAGTCTTCGGATTACCGAGCGACTTCTCAATCGAAGAAGCAAGTCGCTCGCTAATTACGTGCTCCAACTTGCATGCCTCATCATGTGCTTCGGTCCAGTCAAAATGCAATACATCGGTGAGTAACCTCTCTGCTAGTCGATGTCGCCTGAAGACGTGGAGTGCAAGCTTACGTCCGGAAGAGGTTAGTTTGACTCCTTTGTAGGGTTCACGCGCGACTAGGCCCTTACTCTCCAAAACCTCTAAGGTGTTGGTGACACTACCGGGCGTTATTCCCAGTACTTTGGCAATGTCGCCTGTCTTTGCGGAACCCATCTTTCCCTCAAGCGTATAGATCGTTTTCAAGTACATCTCGGGTGCAATTGGAAATTCATGACTCAAGACGAATCAGACCTTTTATACTCTCGCACCTAGAAGTAAGCCGAGTCGCACAAAGATTCTTGGCATGTAATATACATAGATTTCTAACTTTTCGCATTCATTGGCGAGCACCTTCCAGAATTCCGTACGTCATATGGGTTATTGTAGACTTGATTAACGATTCCACCATCTCTTTGGGATAGAGCAGTATGAGTTCCGAGAAGACGAAAACGAAGATCGTCTGCACAATAGGCCCTGCTACATCGTCCATACCGACCATCAAGCGGCTCATAGAAGCAGGAATGGCAGTCGCGAGATTGAATTTCTCACACGGATCTACAGATGAGCACGCTGCCAGAATTCGATCAATCCGAAAGGCATCACACGACATGAAGACCCCAATAGGAATCTTGGTTGACCTACCCGGTCCGAAAATAAGAGTTGGCAGAGTCTTCCCAGAACCAATCCTTCTGCGAGAAGGAAGTCTTCTAACATTAACAGGACGACACCTCATTGGAAATCAGAATGTCGTTTCAATCAGTCACCGAAGCATTCTGAAGCGACTCAAACGCGGCGACTCAGTCTACCTTGAAGATGGTACAGTTCGTTTGAAGGTGATCGAGCATAGAGACGAGGCAGTAGTTTGTCGGGTCGTCATGGGTGGTCCCTTGTACTCTGGGAAGGGCGTGAATCTACCCGAAAGGAAACTGACGCTTAGTGCATTTACCCCAAAGGACGTCGCTCTCACCGCATTTGCAGTTGAACAAGGGGTCGATTTTGTGGGGGTTTCATTTGCTACGACCAGGCAGGATATCATGAAAGCCAAGAGGCTGATCAGAAGCAAGAGTTCCCCCGCTTGGGTTATTGCAAAAATCGAAAGGAAACAGGCCGTCAACAATTTTGATGAAATTGTGGCGGAGTCGGATGGGATAATGGTTGCTAGGGGGGACCTTGGAGTAGAGATGGCCGTCGAGGAAATTCCTGAACTCCAGAAGAAAATCATCGAGAAATCCAACGCTGCTGGGAAACCGGTGATTACCGCTACGCAAATGCTTGAGTCTATGGTGAACAATCCTACACCGACTCGAGCAGAAGTTACGGATATCGCAAACGCGATAATCGACGGGACTGATGCAGTCATGTTGTCTGAAGAAACTGCAGTTGGCAGGTACCCAGTCGAGGCAGTAAAAGTTATGAAACGAGTTGCTGCGGCAATTGAGCGAAGCTTGCCCTACAGAACAATCCTGTTATCTAGACAGCGTCTGCTTAAGCGCGACTTGGTTCAAGATTCCATCAGTTTCTCAGCTTGTGCAGTAGCTTACGAGCTTGATGCTGGCTGCATAGTGGCTCATACTAGAACGGGATCGACCGCCCATAGGGTATCTAAGTTCAGATCACCGGTCCCTATTCTAGCTCTGACTTCTGAGGGCTCAGTAATGAATCGGTTGTCCTTGCTGTGGGGAGTTTATCCCTACCAAGTTAGAAGGCTGGCTACAACTGCGGAAATATTCGCTGCCGCAAAGAGAGCTGCATCTGACCATAACCTGGTTAATCGGAAGAGGAATAGGATTGTGGTAGTATGTGGAGATCCGTCTACCCCACGCGGCACAACAGACTTATTGCGTGTGCAGACAGTCTGATCGGGGATTACATTGGATTTTCTACGGGACCTTGAAACTGGCCCTAAATCTCCGGACGTAGTTTATGTGGTGGTTGAAAGTCCAAAAGGGACAGAGAACAAGTACGAATACGATGTGCAGAAGAAAGCCATTGTTCTAGACCGCGTCCTCTATTCCGCCGTTCATTTTCCTGGCGATTACGGGTTTCTGCCTCGAACTCTCGATGAGGATGGTGACCCGTTGGACATCTTAGTGCTTGTCACTAACCCGACATTTCCTGGCTGCATCATGATAGCGCGTCCAGTGGGCCTGCTTCAGATGCTTGATGGCGAGAAAAGGGATGATAAGATACTTGCCGTCCCTACCGGTGACCCAAGATATGCCGAGTACCATGATCTAGACGATCTTCCCGAACACATATTGAAGGAGATTGCGTATCTCTTCGAAACTTACAAAGTATTGGAAGGCAAGAAAGTTAGAATCATAGGTTGGGAGAACGCCGCCTCAGCAAAGGCGATTATCACGCGTTGCCAGGAACTCTATCAATCGCATGCGCGACAGTGATTCCTAGATTGAAATTTGATCAAAATATGCCAGAATGTCTAGCGGTAATACGTTACTTATTCTCAACTGGGAGCAGCAAGTGCAGCCGTCAATCCAGCTGCAAGCGTATCAAAAGTCTGTTCCCCATCGTACCTTGCAACAATTGATCCATCCTTCCCTATTATGAGGAAAGTCGGCGTAGCGCTTACTCCGTACTCACTCACAACTGAACCAGATGAATCATAGACGAAACTCCAGCTTGAGCCATAATTCTTGATGAAATTCGCCGCATCTTGTGCAGTTGCTCCTTGCCAAGGTCCCGCAATTGATAATAAAACGACGTTACCGCTTCCGTACTGCGTATACAGCTTCTCTAACACGGGGGCCATATCTTGGCAATGTGGACACCAGGGTTCCATGAACTCCAATAATACGACTTTGCCGCGAAGAGAAGAAAGAGTCAAGGTCTGACCAGTGAGACCGCTACCGCTTACGATAGGCAGCGTAAAGTCGGCAGCGCCAAGCGTGCCGGTAGTCTGAATCGATGTGGTCGACGAGCTGGGAACTGCAGGTTGTGAAAGTGAGTAGACCACCCAGATGGCAATTATAATGATGATAGGTATTGCGATCTTCTCAGACCTGCTAAATGAGCTCTTACGAGAAGCACCGGGCTTAGTCTTTGACATTCCAATCAACTGGTCGTAAAACGCGGTAGAATGTAAGTCTAATCATCATTTACCATTTCTCCTAATGAACTGTCCGTTAGTCATCATCATATTAAGATGAGAACTGGTTAGCAGCCTTTCCGCCGTGAAGCATCGACGTTAAGACACCTGCACTTGCCATAATGAGGCCTGCGATTATGAACGTGGTATGATAACCTTCGTAGAACGATATGAAACCTGAGATGAAGGACCCGATCGTTGTGGCGAAACCGACAAGAGCACTATAAACTCCTAACGTGGATCCGTGTTTATCCGCACCGAGCGAATTGAAGACCATTACGTTCGAAGCAGCATAATACGCTGCGTACGCAATTCCCCCTGATAAAGGGTATAAGATCAAATTTGCTCCGAGATACAATGCACCTGTGAACAGGTACGCTGAGATTCCAAGCAGAACATAGCAAATTGAGCGTAACGTTAAGCCTGACACCGCCGTCTCCTTGAGGCTTCGCTTCTCTACTCGTGGAGCGATTGAATTGAAAGCGATTGTCTGAACAATCATACCGGCTAACAGTATGAGGAAGACTTCACTATTAGTTATCTTGGCCTGATAATACGAGGGTACGAGAGACGTGTTGAAGATACCACTGGAGAGGTAGAACGCAATAATTGACAGGTATAGAAGGAGAGGTTCTCTCGTTAACTCAAATCTCATGCCTTTGAAGACGCGTTTGAAATCTGAGGCTCTTGGAATTCGAAGGAATAAGATGGGTAGAGCGAGAAGCCTTGCGTAGAAACTTCTCCTTACTAGGACCATCATAACACGCTCAAACCCCACAGTTGGTTCTGGAATAGTGAGGAACGAAACCACGGCAGATGCGACGGATAATACTGCGAGAGGGATCATTATCAGATTGAGAGGGAGAAAATCCCCCCATGCGACTCCAAGCAACAGTCCTAGAGTGACGCCGACACTTGACGCCATCGAAAGTTTTGCGAATGCTGATGTCCATCTTGATTTAGGCTGCGTTTCCATGATTAACAAGTTCAGCGGTGTCGCGGAAGCGGCAGAAAAGAACGATATGATCGCATACAGGACCTCAATTCCATGTATGGTCATTGTAATCCAAAGAAGACTAATGATTCCTGCAATGAGCAAGTAGCTTAGAATAAGGAGCGGGTTTCTCTTGTGGTAACGATCCGTGACGATACCCCATAAAATCGCTGAAGGGATGCTAACAGCGTTGAAGAGCGTAATCGCGAGGCCAATGTCTATCACAGATCCGTGAAGATTGAGTATAAGCAGCTGGATCAGTGTCCCAATTGGTCCCAAAGCTACGTTTATCGGAACAACCGAATAGATCCATCTTAAGTCGTCTTTTCGAGCACCTTCTGGCAAGTAGGTCGGACCATTCCAGTTAGCTGTTAACTCATTTGTTTAACTCACTGAGATGAGGCCGAAAATCCGGTCAGCAACAATCTCTGGGCTGACATTAGGGTCATCGTTAGTTATCTCCTTCAGCAATTTCCTCACCCGGTAATAATCGATAACTGGTGCAGAGGTCTCTTTGTAAATTCTAAGTCTCTCAAGTATGACTTCCGATTGATCGTCGGCTCGCTTGAAAAGCTCTCCACCACATTTGTCACATTTGCCGGCAATTTGAGGTCTAAGGGTTCGCTCATTGTATATTGCGCCGCAACTCTTGCACTGAACGCGAGTGGACAGTCTCTCAACAATCACCGTGTCAGGAACATTGAGGTTTATCACCACGTCGACTTTCGTGATATTCTCCAATTGTCTTGCTTGTTCGATGGATCGTGGATATCCTTCCAGAATGAAACCTCCTGAGGGACCTGGGGTCAGCCTCCTCTTTAGAATTTCAGTTATCACGTCGTCAGGCACTAGTTTGCCAGCGTCACTATACTTCTTAATCTCTAATCCCAAGTCAGTCCTGTTTCGTATTTCTTCCCTAACCAGATCCCCCGTAGAGATGTGTGGTATGCCTAGTCGATTTTTCAGGAGTGACGCATAAGTTCCCTTCCCTGATCCGGGAGGTCCGAATATAACAATCTTCATTGAAATAGCCTTGTGAGTCGATATTACCTTCCTTCATTTGAGTACCATGATTGGCTATCACACGAGGAGACTAATTAGAATCCTCGCGTTCTGCCATACTTTTGCCCTTCGAAGTTGAATCGTAACGACAAAAGTTTATGGCATTGAGTAACCCGTTCCTTAGTGATTACTGAGTTGAGCATTTGAGAACTTCACACAGGAGGTGTCTGATTTAGTATTGGGGAAGGAAGCAACACTCTATGAGTGTCTGCCAACCGGCAGAGTAAGGTGCACTGCATGTGCGAGATATTGTAACATCCCTGATGGGAAAATAGGCCTGTGTGGAGTTCGAGGAAATGTTGGGGGCAAACTTCAGCTCTTTGTTTATGGTAAGATAATTGCTGGTCACGTCGATCCGATAGAAAAGAAACCTGTTATTCACTATATGCCTGGGAGTAAGATATTCTCCATCGCGACTACAGGATGTAATTGGCTTTGCCATTATTGTCAAAACTTCGACATTAGTCAGCGCCGGAAAATTGAGGGTCAAGACGTAACACCCGAGACTGTTGTTTCAATGACTAAACGCTACCGGTGCCAAGGAATAGCCTACACGTATAATCAGCCAACAATCTTCATCGAATTTGCGCACGACATCGGCGTTCAGGCAAGGAAGAGCGGATTAACAAACATCTTTGTCTCTAATGGCTACGACACGCCAGAGACTGTTCAATTGATGCGCGATTTTCTCGATTGCATAACTGTAGACTTCAAAGGGAATGGAGAAACTTCGTTCGTCAGAAAGTACATCGGTATCGCAGACGCCGCCCCGATCTTTCAGACACTACTCGAAATCCGGGACAAGACAGACATTCATATTGAAATCACGGACCTCGTAGTACCGGAAATCGGCGATGACCTTTCTGCTGCCAAGAGATTATGCGAATGGATTAATGATAACCTGGGCCCTGACACGCCCATTCACTTCCTACGATTCCATCCGGACTACAAACTGAAGCATCTGCCGCCGACACCAGTTGAAACCCTAGAAAAGCATCATGCAATAGCACGAGAAATAGGATTGAATTACGTCTACTTAGGCAATGTACCCGGTCATCCCCTCGAACACACGTACTGCGCCGGCTGCAAGAGAATAGTCGTCGATAGAATGGGATTCGATATTACCGGCTGGCATCTTGACGAGCAAAATCGATGCGCATACTGTGGGAATGAGATCCCGATCGTGGGACGACTTAGCGAAGCCGCCAAGGAAAATCGATTCATGCCGGGTCTAGCGTGATCAGACGGTTCGACATTAGAGTAGATTCCTACTCCCTCGAGGCCAGCTCTTTCAGATACGCCTCTACGAAGTTCCGGGTATACTCTTCCAGATCCAACTCTAACGCGCCGCTGGGACTAACCCATGCGTACTGTTGTAGCTCTCTGCCGTCTAACTTGACAGTTGTATCCCGCGTCCGACAAAGATAGTCCATGAACACGAAGTGCTCATGCTTGCGATAGAATTTCGGATAGATAGCTTGTTGTACAAGTAGCAATTTCACGACTTCGACATCCAGTCCAGTCTCTTCCTTCACTTCGCGCTTGATGGCATCTTCAGCCAACTCTCCCAGTTCAATGTGCCCGCCCGGCACGGTGTGCTTATCAGCCCACTTGCTAGATTGAACAATCAGCACCTCTCCTTTCGGATTCGCGACGAGTGCACCCACAGTTGCTTCGGGATATTTCTGAGACATTGAGAATACCTGCGGAGCTCAGGCAGTAGATCACTGGACTAACTCTTGCCCATAGTTGTACCGATGACTGATACAACCGAAATTAGACCACCGATAAGAAGCATGAGCGGTTCCTGGATTCTGAGATAAACTAGTGCAGTAAATACAACGAGAGCACATAATCCTAGAAGGTTTATGAGAACTAACCGCGATCTTGGTTCCATTAGAAGTCGCCGTTATTCCATGGTGGTTAGACAATTATATGTTCTACTCCGATCCTCAACTGGAACGAAATAAGATCTATTGTAAATAGAAGGATTGGTAGGTTTGCTGCTCAGTACCATTTCAGGGCAACGATTGCAACGCTTGAAACTTCGACAAGAACGATCAAGGTACTGGACATCTAGGCAGTAGGCTATGGAAATTCCACCTGCAACTTCTGTGCGGTTCTCTGAAGACGTCATTAGAGAAGCGGTGAAAATCTTCGGGGACGAAGCTCAAGGAACGCTGCAATCAATGGCGAAGCCTGTTCATACCTACTATGTGCGATGCAACACATTGAAGATATTTCCTGACGAGTTAATTTCGTTGCTGAGAAGGAAGGGGCTTGAAATCAATCAGCTCGAAGTTATCCCTGAAGCTATCGGAATTGGAGTTAAAGGACCCTTCGAGATTGCACCCACTGAATATAGGATAACTGTGGACAAGAAGACCGCGGAATCAGTGCTGCAAGGAGCTAACGTCTACGCCCCAGGGATTGTGAACTGCGAATCGATGCATATGGGAGATCTGGTTACAATCATTTCAGAAATCGGCGAAATCGTGGCCGTTGGAGAGGCTAGGATGAATGCCACGGACGTATTGACCTTCAAGAAGGGTTTGGCAGTTTCTGTTACCAGAAGGAGATTTCATAGTCCTCAGATTCGTGAACTAGATGAATTCTCTAAAGGCTTCCTCTACCCCCAGTCAATGGCGGCTATGGCGACAGCACGAGTATTAGATCCGAAACCAGAGGAGACCATTATAGACATGAATTGCGCCCCCGGAGGCAAGCTATCTCATCTGAGTCAACTGATGGGAAATCACGGCCGGATTCTTGGTTTCGATAGAAATTCCCGTAAGTTACGTCAGACTAGAGATACAATGACAAAACTCGGCTGCAAGAACGTTGTACTAGCAATTCATGATTCTCGATATTTACCCGACGATTTTCCTGACTTGAAATCCGATCGGGTCTTGATAGATCCACCATGCAGTGCCTTAGGGTTGCGGCCTAAAGCCTTCGATTATACAAGAAAGGAGAGGATAGAACATCTGGCAGCATATCAAAAGCAATTTGTTAAGGCAGCTTCTCAAATTGTAAAGCACGGCGGTATCGTGGTTTACAGCGTTTGCACTTTCACCCAAGAGGAATGCGAAAAAGTAGTCGAGTTCGCAGTCCAAGAGTGCGAGCTGAATTTGGTTGAACAGAACCTTCGTATTGGTGGACCCGGATTGGACACTTTCCCCAAGGCTTCTCTTTGTCAACGATTCCATCCGGACAAGCACGAAATTGGTTACTTCATCGCAAAGTTTGTCCGAGACTAGAATTATGAATTAGAAGTATTCTAACTATCTAACATTAGGTTGTATGAGCCATGGGGTTTCCCGAGACAGTATTAACAACTAGCAAGAAAGGGCAAGTTGAGATTAGGACTCTCGAATCGCGCGGCAGCTTTGTGATTTGTAAGTATATTGATTCGAAGACGTTGAAATTGACTGACAGGAAGAAGAAACTCATACTTCGGTCAAATAGCGGCGAACTGACGGAATATTTCATTGTGCCACTAAAGGATCCTAAAAGAGCGCTGCTAATATCCGCTCAATCAGATGAAAAAGAACGACAAATATGGAACGAAAACGAGCAACATGCCGAAGCAATCTGGCCTGAGCGGTAATCATTGCAGATCCCAAGCAACTCAAGGAAATTCGATCTCACAGAAGTCGACGTGAATGGCCCGCTCAATCTTGAAGAGACAATTCTGAGCGCGCAAACATCTGAACCGGAGTGGATTAGGAATGGGCAAAGCTTCGTTGATGTTGAAGAAGTCAACGGCACTTTCGTAAAATACTCAGTAGAGCAAATCGGATCAACTGATCAATTCAAGATATCGGTGAAATACGTAACTCCTGCGCGGATGACCATTTCTCAAACAGAATTGAGACGACATTTGGAGACGGTGTTAGGGCTTAGAGACGACTTGCGACTGTTTTATGAAGAGTTCTCCGCGGATAAACCACTTTCATTAACTTTTGGACCGCTAAGAGGACTCCGCTTGATGCGGGGCACTAACCTGTACGAGAGTCTGATTTGTTCGATTTTGTCTCAAAACAACTCGGCAAAACGGTGGAACGGCATCGCGCGACTTCTCATGAAACAATATGGGAAAAAGGTGCAATTTCCTGATGGGTCATCTTGGTTTCTATTTCCTAGACCAAACGATGTCGCGAAATTGACAACAAGGGAATTGCAGAGGACGACATCAATGGGGTATCGGGCAAAGTCCGTAATCAAAGTCTCGCGCATGATTCAGAACAAGGAGCTGGAATTAGAAACACTTGTGAATAGTAGCTACGAAAACGCACTGGAAAGTCTCCTGCAACTTTATGGTGTCGGTCCAAAAGTCGCGGATTGCTTCCTACTTTACAGTGCCGGGCAATCTAGAGCAGCACCCGTCGATGTTTGGATTCATAGAATCGTGAATAGGCTTTACCTTAAGGGACGGAGATTGTCACGACCTGCAACCGCATCATTCCTGCGCGATCGTTTTGGTTATTGGGCCGGATATGCGCAACTGTACCTGTTCCATTATGCGCGGAAGAGGAGATTTGGAGAAGCAGATATACCTAGGCATGCGCCCGCATCTTAGCGGCTTCCTTTCGTGAAGGTTTCCTCTTTAGCTTGGTACCACATACGCCGCAAACCTGTAAGTCCCCAGTATATCGTTTGAAGCAAGCTGGACAATAATACGTCCACTTGAATTTCTGTCGAATGCCCAATGAAGAAAGGGATTGATATTCAATTCCCATTCCTTCAGCCACATTTTGGACAGCATAGTCGTCACTGACGATGATTGGAGATCTTCCACTCTTCTTCAGATCGACTGCTAGTGCCAAAATGCTTGAGTCAGCTTTGGACAGTACGAGTCGATCTCCCAGCAACTTTGCATGAGCAAATACCTCACGGAGCGAATTCTCGGTCGGAGGCTGGATCTTCATTTTCCCTGATAAAGACGACAAAGTCAGACGATATGAGGGCCCTGACTGATCCCTAAGCTCTTCAGCGACGTCCGGAACCGAATATGTTTCATCATCCAATCCTAGGGGGTCAAGCCCCATTATGAATGCGGAAGTATCTAGAACAAGCACTTTCACTAGACAGCGTGCTCCATTCCTTGTAGCCTAACGAGGCTACCTAGTGACGGTGTTGAACTCATCCGTACGAACGTTGCATAATGCTCTGATTTCTTGATTTCCAAATTAGTTTCCTGCATTAACTCTCGCTGAAATCGTCCATCCACGACGACAGGTGCCCTCAACTTTTGATTAGTTATCCTGATCGTAAGAGGCCGATTCATTGAAACGACCGTAGGTCGCACGAATCCTAGAGGACAAATGAACGTAACAACGTACGCTTCGACGCTCGAATCGACGACAGGCCCTCCAGCAGACAAGGAATACGCGGTGGACCCGGTAGGCGTTGAGACAATTAGCCCATCACCTCTGAAGGAGAGAAGGGGTGTTGAATCCACAGCAAGCTGAATATCAAGCATCTTGGACGGGCTACCCGAAGAGACAACCAGTTCGTTAAGTGCATCGACTACACGCCGACCATCTAGTAGAACTGCGAGTTTAGCTCGCTTTTCGAGCCTGCACTTCCCTTTGATGAAACGTTGTACCGCAAGGAACGCTTTCGAAGGTTCAACCTCGGTTAGATAGCCTCGTCGCCCCATATTGACCGCTAAGATTGGTGTCTCGGGTTCCGGAATCGTCATGCAAGTCTTCAAAACCGTTCCATCACCACCAACTGTCACAATCAGATCCGATCTCAACTCTGACAGGTCCGTGCCGCCTCCCAGCCGTCCCTGTTTTGCCAACTCAAGTTCCGCTGCGACGGAAATTCCTCTTCTTCTCATTTGCCTAGCCAGGGATTTGGCAACATCGAGCGCTCTTTGATCGTCAAGTCTAGATACAAGACCGACTTTGCAGACCATCGCAGTTTCTCCAGGAAACAGTGACTATTACAAAGGATAATTAAGTAATCCACCAGCCGCTACGATACGAGATTGTTAACCGCGGACAACCTTTTTAGACGAAACACGAACGTTACCGTGCTGAAGCACGGCTTACAGGCGAGGAATCTGAGCAAACCGGTTGACGTTGGTACAGTCAAGATTGGGCAATACATAGTAATTGATGGAGAACCTTGTAGGATCGTTGAGTATGAGAAATCCAAACCAGGCAAACATGGGGCCGCGAAGGCGCGAATCGTCGCAATTAGTGTGACCACCGGATCCAAAAAAAACGTGATCAGCCCCGTCGACGCGCGCATAGACGTACCCATGATCGAGAAGAAAACTGGGCAAGTATTGGCGTTTGTTGGAACGAATGTTCAACTGATGGATATGGAGAGCTACGAGACTTTCGAGACGCCTATGCCAGAGGAGGAGGAAATCAAGACCAAGTTAGCTCCTGGTGTCGAGGTAGAATACTGGCAGATGCTCGGATTGAATAAGATAATGCGTACTAAAGGCTAGTACGAAAATCCACCCAAAGTGAAGGCCGTAAGTTTGCCCTTCGTCTCGCCTATCAAGATCAAGCGTCATATGACAGTTTCTGATTTAGCTAGACAAATGGAGGCTGTGAAGGTTCTTGGTCCTGGCAGATTCGGTAAGGCTGTTAGGATTCTAGGAGAAATGTTTGGTGACCAGCAATACTGCAAAATGCTATCGATCGCTGGGCCAATTGTCCCAGGCGGTTTGCGGAGCATTCTCGTCGACCTTGTGGACAAGGGTCTGGTTAACGCCATCGTTACGACTGGAGCAAATGTCACGCATGATATGCTTGAAGGCTTGGGGCATAGGCACATCGTCGGGTCCGAAATGGACAACGATGAAACACTCAGAGAAAAGGGCTTGTCAAGAATCTACGATCTCCTCGTGAGACAGAAAGCTATTGAACACTTGGAAAGATCCACAAGACACATGCTTGACCGGATTCCCCCTAAAGATCGACGGAACATTGCAACCTTTGAGCTTCTATGGCATTTCGGCAGTCAACTAAAAGACAAGAGATCCTTGCTGTCGGTTGCCTCCAGGAAGAGTATGCCTATCTTCTGCCCGGGCATTTTTGACTCAATGCTTGGTCTAGATTTATGGACATATAGTCAATTGAATCCGCTTTTCATCAACCCGTTCAAAGACTTCTCTAAGCTCGTGAATCTGAGTTACGATGCGAAGCGGGTCGGCGCAATAATTCTGGGCGGGGGAATGCCGAAGCATCACGTACTAATAGCAAATTCCTACAGAGGAGGAGTTGATGCCGCGATCCAGATAACCCTAGATCGCCCCGAGGGCGGTGGAGCAAGCGGAGCACCGCTAGAAGAAGCGATAAGCTGGGGGAAAATCAAGAGTCGCGATAATCTTGTCACCTTAGTGGGTGACGCCACGGTCCTGTTCCCAATTATGACTTTAGGCGCTCTTGAGAACGCGCGAAAATAGCGCTACGACCCTAACCGTTCAATGTGAACTTCGAGCACGCCACGCTTTAACTTCGAAGTCATCTTCCTTTTGATCGGAGCGGGAACCTTGATCCTTGCATGATAACAAGTAAACTCGCCATGTCTGTGCTTAACGCCGAGATCCTTAAACGATATCTTCTTCGATGTCTCGGCGTAAATTTCAATCGTATCGGTCGTTAGATATCGGATCTTTATGTTTTTGGTGGACACAAAGGGAAGATCGATGGTGAGGACAACTTCGTTGGCGGTTAAGAACGTATTATAGAGTGGCTCGATGCATGCAGTGGCAACATTCCATCCAGATGTGTGAATCGCAGAGAAAGACGCTTGTTTACTTTCCGCGCTCAAATATCAAATCACCCGTAGAGAGGCGGTAAATCGTATTCATGAGGCTTATTCATGCGCTGCATCTCCTCGTGGGTACGGTGCATCATATCCTTACTCCGAAGTCTGATCTCTTCGCCCTTCCTTAACAATTCCTCAACGTCCATTTTCAAGTTCAGAATCTTGTTGACGGCAGTCAACGATGAAGCAGCTGCTTCAGGGTCGGGATAATTATAGTACGATTGAGTTAGGAGGGTTATCGCAGGAATCGATTCCTCCGCACATTTTCGCAGTAATAACCCGTAAGCTCCAACGATGTAACCTTCCTCCATAATTTCTGCTGCACCATGCAGACGCTTTTCGAGATCCTTTTGAGAAAGAGCCGCAAAAACTTTAGGAACATCTATGTCTTGGCGATTAGCCACAGCCATGCCGCCAAGAGAAAGCATGAGTTGAATCTTCTTCCTCTTCGACCAGTCCACAAGACCGTCTGCTAACGTTCGAAGGAGCAAACCTGGAATTGCGGTCTCGGAGAGAAGCACAGCAATCGAGGAACCAGCGAAGATCCTAACAGGGAGCTTCGGGACGCCGCCATGTAACACAATCATAGGCGGAAGCAGGTCTGAAGCAATTGCTCCCACTTCTTCAAGCTTCAAAGTCCTAACGATATGTGAAGCTGCTAGTAGTCCAACCAGTCCCACGTCAGGAAGACCATTGATCAGCACCAAGTCAGAAGGAATCTCTGCATTTTCCAATATTCGGAAGCCGTCGTCCCCTGACAGCCTCGTTGACATAATCATCTACTCGCGTTGATCCGAGAGCAGGTCACCAACTAATTAAAAGGTTCGTCGCGACAAATGGGTCACACTGGGGGCCCTAAGAAGTGAGTAGCATTGAGAGTCTCGGGCAATCACTAAGCCAAGCAATGAAAAAGCTCCTTCGTCTAGCCGTCGTAGACGAAAAAGCTGTCAAAGAACTTGTCCGAGATCTCCAAAGAGCACTACTCCAATCCGACGTTAACGTCAATCTTGTTCTCCAGATATCCCAAGCAGTAGAGACCAGATCTTTGGAGGAAAAACTACCCCCAGGCATATCCAGAAGGGAACACGTAATCAAAGTTCTCTACGAAGAACTCACGCGATTCCTCGGCGAAGAACCAGCTAAACTGGCAATAGAGCCAGGAAAAACTCATGTGATGATGCTGGTTGGAATACAGGGCACTGGAAAGACCACTGCATCTGTCAAACTCGCTAGGTTCTATCAGAAACGAGGTATGCGACCAGCAATCATATGCGCTGACATCTACAGACCTGGCGCCTTCGACCAGTTACGACAACTCGCAGAACGAGTGAACGTCCCGGTCTACGGCGAACCCGGCTCGCCCAACGTCCTGTCAATCGTCAAAAAAGGCATGCAACAGTTCTCAGGACAGAAGCAGGATTTGATAATCGTGGATACAGCGGGCCGACACAAAGACGAAGGATCACTTATGACCGAGATGAAGGAGTTGGCGAAGCTGATACAACCAAACGAAATCGTCTTAGCCATCGATGCTTCGATCGGCCAAGCAGCAATGTCTCAAGCCACGGCTTTCAACGAAACAACGACAATAGGCTCTATCCTTGTAACGAAACTCGATGGCACCGCAAAAGGGGGAGGCGCACTCTCAGCTGTGGCAGCCACACATGCGAAAATAAGATTCATTGGAACAGGTGAAAAAATCGACGATTTAGAGCAATTCATTCCTTCAAGCTTCGTCGGAAGACTCCTGGGACTGGGTGATCTCAAAGCATTAGTTGAAAAAGTTAGAGAGGCAGAGATTGTTGTTCCTCAGAAACAAGCGAGAGCGTTTCTGGAAGGAAAATTCACTCTTAAAGACATGTACGATCAAATGGTAGCAGTCCGCAAAATGGGCCCCCTCAAGAAACTAATGGGTATGGTCCCGGGTGGAATCAACGTCCCCGATGACGCGATGGAAACAGCCGAACACAAGTTGGACTCATGGAGGGTAATAATCCAGTCCATGACGAAAAAAGAAATTGAAGAGCCGAAGCTAATCGATTCATCCAGGGCCAGAAGGATAGCAAGAGGAAGCGGGACGTCCGACAAAGAAGTTAAGGAAATGATCAATCAATACTTCATGGTAAAGAAAATGATGAAGACGATGAAGAGACGAGGCGGAGCATTAGGTCGTGGCGGAAAGTTACCTTTTCCTCTCAAGACATAAGCAAAGGCACGGCACTAAGCTACTCCTAAGAAGGTTAATTAGCCCGCCCTTAGACTGCTAACAAAATTCGGGTCATGCTCCATGAGACGGTCAAAGGGGTATCGTTCAAAAACTAGGTCTGTACTACGAAAGCATCCTCGCGAACGTGGGAAAATTGGGCTAAGCAGAATTCTGAGAGCGTACCAGGTGGGTGACAAGGTGACAATACTGCTGGAGGCATCAGTTCACAAGGGGATGCCCCATAGGCGATATCACGGGAAAAGCGGAATCATCGGAGAAAAACGAGGAAAGTCCTATGTGGTTAATGTTGAACAGGGAAAGCAAACTAAGCAAGTAATCGCGAGACCCGAACACCTTACTCCAGCCCGATGAGTTGAGCAAATTGCCAAGGAAGATCATAGATTCGAAACCCACAACTACCTCAGAAGCGAAACGGACACTAGAGAAGGTCAAGGAAGATGAGCTCGGAGAGTTCCAGAGAAGAACACTTGATTATGCCTCAAAGTTCTCCAAGATCCCTCCCGCAAAGGCGGAAAAACTAGTCCGCGAACTTACCGAGAAACATCAACTGGATAGAAAAGAATCAATTCAGATAACTAACTCGATGCCTCGCTATACCGAAGAACTCCGGACAATTCTCACTGTAAAGGGGAGAATTATAACCGCTGCACAACTGGAGGACCTCCTCAAGCTCGTCAACGCGTATAGAGAAGAATAAGGCGCACATCGGAAGACTTTTTTCTACGCAAACTAAATCATCATATAGGATGCTCTTTCCTTTGCGATCTTCCATGCGCGGTAACCCGAAATCGCATGAATGGACCTATCTCAACTGAGTGTGAGCCTCCGCATAACTTTTTGGAGATGAACATAATGAGTCAAGATAGAGAAAATTCGGGTGAAGCAGGATCTGGATACAGACAAAGCACCGGATTCGTTCCCCCTCGCCTGTACGAGGAATATGCCTATGTCCTCGACTACCTGCCACATGGAAGAACCTCCGCAGATAAACCAAGACACTTAGCAGTCCCTACGGTTCAGGTGATAGGTGAGGGTTACTTCACGCTGCTCGAGGCGGAAGTTCGCGCAGCCACTCAGGCCATTCTGCACGAACGGGTATACATAGGTAAGGAAAGACGCGAGAAGATCAACCGTATTATTGGTCGCATTGGGTATTCTGACCTAACAGCGAATGCGAAAGCGGAGCTACTGCCGGTTCTTGAGAAACTTATTGGCAACCAAGAGCAACGTTTTGTAGCGTTCTTCAACAACTCTCAAGCGATTACACCTCGCATGCATGCGTTGGAATTGCTTCCAGGAATAGGAAAGAAATCAATGTGGCAGATTATCAATGCCCGTGAGAAGAAAGCGTTCAGTAGTTTCAAAGATATCGAGACCAGAACGAGCATAGGAGACCCCGTCAAGGTAATCGCTAGGAGGATTCTTGACGAACTCGGCGGAGGAGAGAAGTACCGTATCTTCTCGAGGTCAATATAGGAGCCTACTTGGTAGGCTAAGGAAGATTGGCACAACGACTGATTATCCACGTGGACCTTGATTACTTCTATGCCCAATGCGAAGAGAACGTGAACCCGTCAATACGTGGGAAACCGGTCATCGTATGCGTTTATTCAGGCAGGACTTCAGAGAGCGGTGTAGTAAGCACTAGCAACTATGAAGCAAGAAAATACGGTGTAAGAGCAGGAACAGCAATCGCGACAGCAAAGAGACTGCTTGCATCCACTGACGCGATCTTCCTACCTATGAATCGCGCGCTTTATGACTCCGTTTCCGGGAGGATAATGAATATCCTACGGAATTATGGTGACGTCTTCGAACAAACGGGTATAGATGAAGCATATCTAGATGTGTCGGAAAGCAGTATGGGTGAATACGCTACAGCTAAGAGGATTGGCAGTAACATCAAAGAGATCATTCTACATCAGGAGCAAATTACATGCTCAATCGGAATAGCTCCAAACAAACTCCTTGCCAAGCTCGCATCTGATCACACAAAACCTAACGGCCTCACCGTTGTTGAACCCGAACAGGTTCACAGGTTTCTCAATGGCCTCGAGATCAGTAGAATTCTCGGTGTCGGAAGAAAGGTAGAAGAGAAGCTGCACACAGCTAACGTGAAGACAATCGACGACTTATCTCGATTGAGCCCGATTACTCTCCAAGAGATGTTTGGCAGAAAACTGGGAACTTATCTGTTCTTGGCGGCGCATGGAGAAGACAACCAGCCAGTTCAAGATAAGGAACTGCCAACGCAGATGAGTCGAATCGGAACGCTGAAGGAAAATACGCGTGATTACAATGTCATTCGACCTGTTTTGAGCGAGCTGACCCGTTCCCTGACAGAAAAGATTCAGGATGAGAGAATAAACTGTAAATCCGTCTCGATAATAGCAATTCTAAACAACCTAACCATCCACACAAGGAGTAGGACGTTGGAATCCTCAGTGAAGGATTTGCTAACCATTGATGAATGTGCCCAACAACTGCTGAGGGAATTCATCGAGTCCACACCAGACGCCGTTCTACGCAGGATCGGTGTGAAGGTTACCGGACTCTCAAAGTCGTCTGGTCAGACGAACATAGACTCATTCTTCTCCACAGAGTTATGAGGTGAAGTGGATTGTCCTGGATAAAGCAGGAATTAAGCTATCTTGGCATCCCACCATTGAAACGATTTGGACAGCATTTCCTTATCGATAAACGAATCCGCGAAGCAATGATTGCTGCAGCAGAACTGTCATGCGAGGACAAAATTCTTGAGGTAGGGCCAGGACTCGGCTTCCTCACAGAGGAACTGGTCAAGCGCGCTGGTAGAGTTGTAGCTGTGGAGAAAGACCGTACACTAGCAAAGTACCTTATAGATCACTTCTCGCGAGTTCACAATTTGGAGATAGTTCAAGGAGATGCGCTAATTGTTGGAAAATCAGGATGCACGAAACTTGTATCAAGTCCACCCTACAATATTTCCTCGAAGCTTGTGCTCTTCATCACGAGGAACAGATTCAACTCAGCCGTGTTGTTGTTTCAAGACGAATTCGTCCAGAGACTAAATGCAAGAAGCGGATCGCGCGATTATGGAAGATTAACCGTTGCTCTACAAGCATATGCTGAGGCAGAAATCGTTATGAAAGCGCCACGATCAGCATTCTATCCGTCACCTAGAGTGGACTCAGCAGTTGTCACAATCAAGCCCAGAAATGATACCTTACAAATCAGAGATCCATCGCTGTTCGAGGATTTGGTTCGATCACTTTTTACGCAGCGTCGGAGGAGACTCAACACTGTCCTAAGGAAATATCTCGAGAAAAAATATCCGCCTGGATTCAGTTCTTTGTTCTCACAACTGGAAACCACCGAAAAACGAGTCTTTCAAATGACCCCGACAGAGTTGGTCGAGTTAGCGAACGAGATCGCATGTGCTCTTCACGAAGTGAAATGAATGAAGGTTAGAGTCATACTCCTGGAACCTGAGAGTGCGGGCAACATAGGTTCGGTAGCTCGATCGATGAAAAACTTCGGCCAAGATGACCTATGGATCATCAACCCCAAGACTCCAATAGATATTCAGGCGAGAGCTCTTGCAATGCATGGGTTTGACGTTCTTTCATCAGCGAAGATCATGCTTGATTTGGACAAGGCATTAACCGGAATTGACATGGTAGTGGGCACGACCGCCGTCACTGCAAAGAGTACCACTAACATAGCTCGCACAGCCGCAACGCCGAAAGAATTAGCATTTGCTGTAAGGTCAACGCAGGGAAATGTGGCATTAGTCTTCGGGCGAGAAAGCTCAGGACTAACGAACGAAGAAATCGAACGCTGCGATCTACTCGTCACGATCCCAGCAAGCCATGCGTATAACGTTCTGAACCTTTCTACTGCAGTATCAATTATCCTGTATGAGATTTTCCAGCAAAACCGGCGCGGCAATGAGCTGCCCCTTGCGACAGGTGCTGCCAGACAGAAGCTTCTTGAACAGTTCGAACTGTTAGTCAACCTTTCCGGTACACATATTCATAAGCGTAAACTTGCGATTCGCGCCTTTCGAAACGTAACTTCACGTTCTTTTCTCTCAAGCAGAGAGGCCTCACTGCTCATTGGTGTATTCAGGAGGGCTGCCTCAAAGCTTGAGTAAATCCAATCCACGAGTGCATAGCTGACCTATGTCTTGCGATGGCAGCAGTGACGCAGACAAATGTAAACTTAAGTAACTCTCAGACTATTGACGGTGAACTCCCGGGAAGAAGATAGAGATGCGAGGCAGGAATTACCGAACCACAAAAGGCCAAGCCTACACGAGAGGAAAATACATCCATGGATCTCCACCATCTAAGATATCCAAGTTCACAATGGGGGACACGAAAAGCCATTTTGAATACAGGTTTTCACTGGTTGCACAGTCACCCGTCCAAATAAGACACAATGCTCTTGAAGCCGCCCGAGTAGCAGCCAACAAGGTACTTTTCGATTCGTTAGGTGAGACAGGCTACAAGATACACCTTCGAGTGTACCCTCACATAGTACTCAGAGAGAACCGTATGATCGCGACTGCCGGTGCAGACAGGTTACAAGAAGGAATGAGAAGATCATTCGGAAAACCCAGCGGCCGCGCAGCGCGTATTAAAGGAGGCCAGTCTATTTTGGACATATACGTAAACAGCAACGGTGTCGACCATGCGAAAAAAGCCCTTCAAGTAGGATCAACAAAACTCTCCGTCGCCTGTGTGGTTACGCAAGAAAAACTGGAAGTGCCTTTGGCACCCCAAGTGGCCTAGAATCTGATCTTCCTAGCTATTCGATAGTCATCGGAGAACGGTTAATTCGTTACGAATAGCCCTAATACTCAGTTAACCATGTACGATATTGAAGAAGAAAAAATACTCCACGAGATAAAGCGTCTCGGACTGAAACGGGTCCTACTTCAGTTTCCTGAAGGACTAAAGCCTCTAGGGTTTGAGTTAGCCCAGCTAATCGAAAAGCAGACAGACGCAGAGGTCTTCCTAGCAGGGGATCCATGTTACGGTGCTTGCGATTTGTCACTGTCGGCCACAAGACTTGTTGGAGCAGAACTGCTGATTCACATCGGACACGCGGAAATTCCTGAGGAACTTACTGAGGAGAAAGTCATGTACGTCGAGGCACGATCAGATGCTCAAATAGAGCAACCCATGCTTCAAGCTCTGGAAATGCTGACACGAGAGAAAGTTGTTGGATTGGCATCAAATATCCAGCACGTACACAAAATTGAACAAGCAAAACAAATTCTTGAAGAACACGGCAAGCAGGTCTTAGTCGGCCGCCCATCCGGCTGGTTGAAGTATCCTGGACAAGTGTTAGGCTGTGATTATGGAAGTGTCAGGACCATAGCTGAGAAGACCGACGCGATCGTTATTCTTAGCGGCGGAGACTTTCACGCGTTAGGAATACCACTGGCAACAGGAAAACGAACAATAGTGGTAGACCCGTCCCGTGGGACCGCCAAAGACATGACAGAAGAATGTCGACGACTATTAATGAAGAGATGGGCAAATATTGCTAAATTTAAAACTGCAAAGAAGATCGGCATCATTGTTGGATTAAAAAGCACTCAAATGAACATCTCGGTCGCCCGCCGTCTCAAACAACTTCTCAAGGAGAACGGCTATAAACCACAGCTGATTTGCGCGACAGAAGTGATCCCCGAGGCTCTAGATTCGTTTACTGACGTGGAAGCGTATGTTGAGATATCTTGCCCGCGAATTAGTACCGATGATCAGGACCGTTATACGAAACCCATACTGAACCCTGAAGAAGTGATGGTTGCGATAGGAAAGAAGAGTTGGGAAGACTACACAAAAGGAATGACGCTCGAGATTTGGCATTAACTGCGACTGGAAGTCTCAGCAACTGTGAGTTCGCTTAAAGTATCTGTTCGGAAACGTGACCTCGAAATAGCACTTCAAACGATTGCACCCCACCCCAAACCAAACGTCAAGTTCGAGCAATATACGACTCCAGCAAACATAGCTGCGGATCTACTTTTTCGCGCATGCTACACCTACGGAGACATTAGGGGCAAGACTGTAGTCGATCTAGGAACCGGAACCGGGAGGCTTGCAATTGGAGCCGCCATTCTTGGAGCAGAACACGTGGTTGGTATTGATTTGGACTCCGAATCAGTGCATGCCGCACTCTCCAACAGCATGCGGATGCAACTGAAAGTTGATTGGGTAGTAGGCGACATCGAAGTTGTTCGAGGCCTCTTCGACACCGTCATAATGAACCCTCCATTCGGCACAAAACGGGAACATGCTGACATCAAGTTTCTTAGTGCCGCATTGAAAATGGGTAAGGTGATGTACAGCATCCACAAATCGACAACTCGTTCATTCATATCGCGATGGTTGGAAGACGCCAACGCAGAATTCGAAGTTGTGATGACGATAAAGATGCTTATCCCTCACCAATTCGATTTCCACCACAAACGAAACCATCCCGTAGTCGTCGACGCACTAAGGATAATTCCTGGTTGAGATCTGACCTTATATACGGCGATGTAATGTAACCGGTCGACCGCGTCGCGAATAATCTCGATTGCGCACCTCAGTGAGAAGGAATTGAACAAGGCACCACGTGAAGTAAATCAACCTGTGCTTCCCGGCGACAGGTTGGGGGTTGTAGAGGAATTTCTCCCCGGAGTAGGAACGTACGAAGATGAAGGGACCATTTATGCTAACTTTACAGGAACCGCCAAGATCGATAACAAGAACAAGAGGGTTACAGTGACCCCAACCACCCGAGTACCCGAGCTTCCTAAAGAGGGAAGCACAGTAATCGCTTCGGTTATTCACACTCAGGAAAAGATGGCTACTGTGAACATTTGGAAGATAGATGACAATGCTCTACAGAACCCGTTTACGGCGATCCTTCACATTTCATCTTCCAGTCCACGTTACGAACGAAGTATGTCTGATGTCTGCAAGGCGGGCGATATTCTCAGGGCGAGAGTGATCGATATGACAAATAGGATACCACAACTAACAACTGCAGGGCGAGGATTAGGTGTGGTAAAGGCATTTTGCTCCAAATGTGGTGGAGTGTTGGATTTCGCAACCAGAAAACTTCAATGTGTCTCCTGCGGCAATATTGAGAGGAGACGGCTAGCCGAAGATTACGGGAAGATAACTCAGGGCGCGACATAGATGGAAGTTAGAGTTCTACAGAAAACTAAGAATGAACTGAAGATTGAGCTCGTGGGTGAAGATCACACTTTCTGTAATCTTCTCCAGAGCGTTCTGCTACAGGATAAGAATGTGGAAATTGCCGGATACGACCAGCCTCACCCGCTCATCAGATCTAGCATAGTATACGTGAGAACGAAACGAGATGTCTCTCCTGAAAAAACGATGCTATCTGCACTAGCGAACATAAAAGATCTGAACAGAGAATTTAACGAGAAATTCGAGCGAGCTGTCGGCCCGGCATAATGGATCCTAAAACCATTAGTGCAATCATGCAGGATAGGAAACTAGCGAGTCTAGGGGACGCCTACATCAACCTAGTCTACTCACTGGCACTAACTCAAATCAGCGGAGAGCCACAAGGAGTAAAGGTCAGCGATCGAATTCTTTCCAACGCCTTCAAGGCAGCTGGATTACGAAATTACCTAGGCGCTAGACAAGCACGCAAGGATTTCGCAAACGCTTCAGAAGCGCTCTTGATCGAGACATTTCGCAAAGGGCTGTTGACGATGAGCGAGAGTGTTAAAATCATCACGCAAAGGGAGGACCTTTCCGACGGTATCGCAGACCTATTGAAGACAAGCGTGGAACGTTTGATCGCTTCCTAATGAGTCCGGACTGACTTGCTGAAGAAAGAAACAAGAATACTAGGCTTGAGTAGCCCGCGAAAGACTCACCTCAAGCCAATCGTCGGAGCAATCTTTAGAGGAAGCTTATGGCTTGACGCGATCGTAACCCATCTTCCGGGCAAATCAGTTGAAGACGATGTTCCAAGATTAGCTGCCGCTCTTAAGAAAGCTAAGCAGTACTCGCAGATTCACGTGGCCATCTTCTCAAGAGAGGACATACTCAAGCACCGGTACCAAGACTACAAAAGACTGTCAGAACTTGTCAAGTTCCCTGTTTTCGCCATATCTAAGAAACCTCTCGGAAGATCATCAAGAAGCGAATTTGTGAGAATCCAACGTGGCGAAGGCAGAATCATGTTATGGATCAACGACTACAGCCCAGACCAAGCAAAAGAACTGTATACTCTCGGCTGCACCAACGGCCAGTCTACTCCTGAAGCGGTAAGAGTGGCGGAACTAATTGCCACTACCTGCTGTAAATACCCAGAATCAAGTAACACTTAAATCGAACTCACATCGAATGGGCTAGCCGGTCGTTATTTGAAGTGCAGTTTTGCCCAAAGTGCGGTTTAGCTCTTCTACCGACACAAAAATCGAAATCAGTCGTGCTAAGTTGCCCGAAGTGTGGTTACGAAACTAAACGCTCAGATCGTAACGTGCAGAAGCTTGAACAGCAAAAAGAAAATGTTGTTGTAATCGGCAAAGAAGAACAGAAAATCAGGACATTGCCCAAGACGAAGGTTGACTGCCCTAAGTGCGGACACAAGGAAGCCTTCTACTGGTTAGTGCAAACACGAGGAGCAGACGAGTCCTCTACACAATTTTTCAGATGCACAAGTTGTGGCACAACGTGGCGGGAGAACTCGTAGAACACCGCTCAATTAAAGTACATATAGCATATCCTCTCTAGCCGATTAGTTGCATCGGTGAAAAACTTGTTTAAGGCCACAATTAGTGACGCAAAACAGTGGAGGAATCTACTCGCCGCGATCTCAACCCTCATCGAAGAAGCAGACTTCAACGCTGCACCTGAGGGAATCAAATTAAGATCGATGGACCCTTCGCATGTGGCGATGGTCGATTTCGAATGTAACAAATCCGCATTTCAGGAATACACGTGTATTCAACCGACCAAGATCAGACTAAACGTAGGCGACATTGTGAAGAAATTGCGCGGAGCAGGCCCAGAACCTCTCGAAATGTCTTATGATGAAAACACCCGTAAATTGAGCATGATAATCAAAGGCAAGTGGAAGACGACCTTCACTCTCCCGACTCTGGATCCCGGCGATGAAGAGGTCCCCACACCCAAAATAGCATTCAACACAAAACTCAAGATGATTAGTTCTAGCTTCAAAGACATAATCGACCAAATTCAGACAGTTAGCGACAACGTCCGATTCGAAACAAGTCAAGAAAGGTTCACCGCAGAGGCCGTTACTGAGTTGAGCGGAGCCAAGATAGAACTAGAAAAAGGAAGCGACGTCCTCCTCGAATTAGACGTTAAAGAACCATGCAAAGCCACCTATAATTTGAACTATCTCGCGGAGATCTCGAAAGCTGGATCAATGGCCGCAGAAGTCGTTACAATCGAATTCTCCAGCAATATGCCAATAAGACTGGAGTACGAAATGCCACAGCAGGGTAAACTGCTATACTACCTTGCCCCCAGAATTGAAGCCGAGTAAAAGTCAACTCGGGAACAGCAAGTGACACGATAGATTGCAGACACTGTTAACAAAACTCGACTATGCCAGATACCCCTTCACGAAAGAAGCATCAGAATACATAAGATCACGTAACATTAGCCCGCTTGAACTGTCCACACCTGAATTCCTCCCCATCCTAGAACGCGCTAAAGAACGCGTTAGACAGGCGGTATTCACCGGAAAAATCTCACCCGAATTGACCCAGGAAGACTTTGATATCCTAGCGTATCCGACAGCCTTGATGATCATCAGCTCTATAGGCGATGACAGAACACGCCGACGATACGCCTTAGCTGAAGCAAAACGCGCATCACAACTACTACGAATAGAATCCCCTGACAAATTGCTTCAAATTGGCGTTGGAAGTTTCAAATGGGACGCACACCTTACCGAGAGAGACCTCGGCGGAACCCATTTCGAGCTCGCAGTTCACTTCATCGATTATATCAGAAACTCCGCCAGAATTCATGATCTGAGGTGGAAACTAGTAAACAGAGTTCTATCGCAAGGGTACGTGTTCCTTCCTCGAGAGGATTTCGCAAGATTACTCGAAGAAGAAGTGCAAATTAGGGTACTCGAAAAGACATCCGACACCAACATTACTCTCCCGAAGGAGCTTGAGAAGCATGTTTCCAGTCTCAGGTCAATGATAGTTGCTAGAGCGCAAACATTATCTGCCGAA
The DNA here is from genome assembly GCA_050012795.1 of Bathyarchaeia archaeon. Classification (GTDB taxonomy): domain Archaea; phylum Thermoproteota; class Bathyarchaeia; order 40CM-2-53-6; family 40CM-2-53-6; genus FEN-987. The sequence continues at coordinate 39,386 of JBEKGM010000003.1, forward strand.
GACATGCCGCGCGCAGTTGTAACTGCTGCCATCCCCCCATGTATGAAGAATCTACTAAGCCTCCTCCAAACATCAAAGCAGATCTCTCACATGGGACGGTTCGCCATGGCTGCCTTCTTGCTTAGAGTAGGGATGTCTGAGAACGATCTTCTGGGAATGTTCAAAGCGTTCGCGGATTTCGATGAGAGAATAGCTCGCTACCAAGTGGAACATATTGCTGGAAAAAGAGGGTCAAGACAGAAATACACACCGCCCAACTGTGGGACGATGCAAACACATGGACTTTGCGTGAACCCTGACGATTTATGCGCAACAGTAAGACACCCGCTCTCGTACTATCGCAAGAAGGCTAGAGGAGTTTATGACAACCCAAGCAGGCGTGGGAAAGGTATCAAATAGACAGGGAATGCAAAAAGGTGTGGCCGCACTCCTGCTGGCCATACTACTCATGTCGGTTTATTCATACCCTCGGCCGATAAGATCCGTAGATCTCAAGAACGACGTTCAGACAGCACTCCTTCTGTCTGATCATGACTTCACCCAAGATGAAATTCTGCTATTGAGCAGCCTAGGAAGAGTATCTTCCGTGTCAGGGCCAGTAGCGGTCATTCGGGCAGATTCTATAGCGCTGCTCAAAGCTCGGCATTTTTCGTTTGTGAAGAGGGAAGAACCCCCTCACCTGCTACGTGTCATGCTTGACAAGAGCGTTCGTGACATTGGAGCACAAACTGTATGGAACTTATTGAAAGATTCTGACGGGCGGAACATTACTGGTGCTGGAGTGATAATAGGCTTCGTCGACACAGGCATAGATGTCGGTCACCCCGACTTTACATTCCCGAATGGAACCACAAAAATCCTCTACGTATGGGATCAAACGACTCCAGGGCGATCGCCTACAGGCTACGATTATGGATTTGAATGCACGTCAACAGATATACAGAGTGGGGCATGCCCCGAAATTGACACCTTTGGTCACGGCACACACGTCGCAGGAATCGCGGCCAGCTCCGGACGCGCTACTGGAAACTACATTGGCGTCGCTCCGGGCGCAAGCATCATATTCGTCAAGAGCGGATACCCAATCTGCAACGGAAGTAGTTGGAATTTTGATGATGCACACATTCTTGACGGTATTAACTACATTTTGAATAAGGCTCAGCAACTCGGACGAAGGGCGGTTATTAGCCTCAGTTTAGGTGGGAATATTGGCGGCCATGACGGCACAGACGTCCTGGAACAAGCCCTCGACTCCATTGTTAGAGATGGTACACCTGTCGTAGTTGCAGCAGGAAATCAAGCCCAGGATCAGATCCATATCCGTGGACAATTTTCCGAGCAGAATCCAGTTACCTTCAACATCGAAGCGAAACCTCAAACGAACGACCTTCAGATTGATATTTGGCATTCCATTCAAGATGAGATCAATGCGACTCTAGTCTCACCTGAAGGCCACAATTACTCATCACAAACATCAGGAGTCACATCAACCGTCATCGGAAACCTAACGGTGAGCATGACTGCAACAAACATGGGATGGGAAACATACTTCGAAGTCAGTTCGCCAATCGCTTTGCCTACGACTGGTTGGAAGGTTCTCCTCACACCAATGAAAATCCAATCGAGCAGCATATGGGACTCATGGCTTGACTCCGCATCATGTTCTTACCCTGCTGCAATCTTCATTCCTGGAAAGGGATACATGATTGATCCAAACGACACCATAGGAATTCCCGGCACTGCTCACAACGTCCTCACGGTGGGCGCGTATGTAACGAAAACAACCTGGAAAGGATCAGACGGGAGGGCATATGGTTCAGTTGCATATCAAATCGGACAAATTGCACCGTTTAGCTCACTAGGCCCAACTCGCGATAACCGGACTAAACCAGACATCGTGGCCCCAGGGATGTTCATCGCCTCGGCCAGATCGTCGCAGATAACTTCAGGAAACAGCGATCCGGACAGGTTTCACAGAGTGCTAGCGGGCACCAGCATGGCGGCTCCACACGTTGCAGGTCTTATTGCCCTCATGCTTCAATACTCGCCCGGTTTATCGGCACTTCAGATAACGGACATATTGAGAGGCTCTGCGCGCGAAGATCTAATGACAGGAATTCTGGCGCCAACCGGTTCACGGATTTGGGGGTTTGGTAAGGCGGATGCTAGAACTGCCACAGGATTCTTCCGTTTATCAATCGTTGGTCAGACTCTCCCCAAGTCGGTTACATTACGAGTTCTCATTGACAATAATGGAGTGAACGTGACGGGCGGTTCTTGGTATGATGATTACTTTCTAAAAGGAACGATGCATAGGATAGCAATAGGCACAGTCGCAAGTTCAGGACCTGTGCGGTATCTGATCTCAAACGGGAACTTCACGATCCATCAATCTTCAATTGAAGTCCTGGAATACAGCGTACAATATTACTTAGATGCGAGGGAGTTACCCTTTGGTGAAGGTACACAAGACTCTGGCTGGTATAATGCAAATTCCACAATTCGTCTTAACGATGATGCGGTAATTTCACAGCCACTGGGCGTAAAGCTTATCAGGATTGCTTGGTGGGCAAGCGATTTGACGATGCTATCAGGGTCTACGATCAGACTAAGTCATCCTATGCGGGTAACAGCCCTGTATGTCCTGACATACCCATCTGAAGTAGTAGATGTCGTGTTACTGATTTCTATTGCACTACTAATCTTGATGTGGGTGCGAAAATCATCTACTTCTTCAGAAGAAACTCAGAGCCCTTAACCAAAACTGCCACGGACAGATCAAGACGTCATAGTCCTGCGTTAAGCGGCGCTCGGGGCAAGGAATTAGACAGCATAGAGCTTAATTTTTCAGGTTAACGACGCGAATTGATGCAATCGCCGCATTCCGTCGCGAGAGGGGAATCCAAGAAATCCTGACGTACTCGGCATCCAAACGAGAAACTTGATCGAACGAACTCATCCTTTATGAGACAATCCCGATAATTGCATTTACTCAAAGCGGTGGAAGAACTCCTGTCAACAATGAACGACACGGCACGATTCAATTTCCTAAAGCAACATTTTCTAAATTACTACCAAGAGCATGCGAAATCTTTGAACCCACCATCCTCAATGAAAGAGCGAGAATTTGGGTTCCTAACATTTCGCGAAAAAATCATGATACGACACAAAGCCTTCAAGGACTTGGAGTCCTTCAATGGTACGCTATTATCGCTGACGCCTTCAGACGTGTACTATTCGACAGCGTATTATGAACGGCCTGACGCAGATATGGCAAGGAAGGGCTGGCTGGGAGCGGACATCGTTTTTGATGTCGACGCCGACCATCTGGAAACACCATGCAAAGAAAAACATGACACGTGGACATGTCCAAACTGTAAAGAGACGAGAAACGGAAGTAAGCCGTTGAAATGCCCGAAATGCGGCCATGAAAAACTCGAGGAAAGGGTTTGGTTATGCGATAGATGCCTATTCGCTGCAAAGGAAGAAATGCTCAAATTAAGAGACTTCATGGTGGAAGATTTCGGAATACTCCCCAAGGATATTCACCTCTTTTTTTCAGGCCACAGGGGATACCACATGCACCTGATTACGGACAGACTGAGAAGGTTAGATGATGGGCAAAGGAAGGAGATAGTCGATTACGTCTTAGGACTTGGGCTTGACCCCGCCGAACAGGGACTCTATCAGGGGCCTTCTGATGTTTATTCATCTGACAAGCATACAATGATAGTCGGTCCCCAAGTGACCGATCCAGCCTGGCGCGGGCGACTCGCAAAAGGGGTTCTGCAGGTCATTACTACGTTCGATAGGAAGCAACTGTTGGATCTCGGCTTTTCTAAAGGGGCGGTTACCCAGATCCTTGGCGACCGCGATAAACTAGAGCGCGATTGGTTGAAGGAGATACCGTGGAGTTACTATCAAGATAGATGGCGAGTGACAGAACAAACCTGGAAAAGCGCAATGGAGAAATCGCTGGATGCCGTAAGGTTGAGAACTCACATTGACACGGTGGTCACAACCGATATACATCGGTTAATTCGAATGCCAGGCACTTTGAATGGTAAGACAGGGTTGAAAGCTACCATGTTATCCCTAGATGAATTGGAGAATTTCGACCCGTTCAATGAGCCTGTTGTCTTTGAAGGGAACCAACGAGTATACGTGAAGACCGCACCAGAGATCAGAATAAGAGACATGAGATTTGGACCATTTACGAATGAAGAAGTCGAAATACCTTTAGCGGCAGCCATTCTGCTAGCAGCCAAGGGCATCGCGTGGCCGGTGAAATAGAATGTACAACGATCTCTACCAAGCATGGAAGTCTGAAAAATGCAGTTCCCTTCCTCAACCTCTTCCCACAGATCTCTACCATCGGACAATCATGTACCTAAACGGTATTGATCAAGAATTGTCAACAACTGACACACACACAGTACAAGGGCGACTCCTACTAATGGAGAAGGATATAACTGAACGATTACTAGGCGAACTCCGACAGACTAGAATCCAGAAAATAATGGCAGCGGCACAAAATCGTATTCCCATCCAGACAACATCGTTAACTGAAGAGGAATCCGCCGTACTCGAGAAGATCAAACAATCATTGTCATCTCTCAATCAGCAGTTTCCAGGTTCACAAAAGAAGGATGATTTAACTGAAGAATTAAGAGTTGTTCGATTTCTCGAAGATATCCCTGAAATTGTGGGAGTAGATCTAAGAATATACGGTCCGTTCAAGAAGGAAGATGTGGCTTCCCTTCCCGCACCGAATGCTCAAGCCCTCGAAAGACAGGGAGCTGCCAAAGGCATAGAAGTGAAAGGCGCATCATAAAAAGTGATGATTCGTCAGGAATAAATACAACACCCGCGGGTAGCTAGCGAACCTAAGCTGATCAGTATGAAAGCGCCAAAACAAATGCGTACTTACTGCCCCAAATGCAAGTCCCATACTGATCATCAAGTCTCGATCTACAAGAAGGGTAAAGATCGCGCCATGGCCGTTGGGAACCGACGTCATGAACGCGATGAGCACGGCTACGGGGGTCAAAAGTTTCCCAAACTGAAACGAACTGCTAAGACAACGAAGAAAATGCTTCTTCGATTATCATGCAAAACGTGTGATACAACAGTCTACCGATTCGGCATACGCCTAAGAAAACTTGACCTGATCTAGCCCGAAAATCCGAACCTTCCCTCCATAACACTTATGTTATCATGTACACATCCACTTCGTTCCTTAGAAGAGCACGATTCAATTGACACAAAAGGAACTGATCCCACACCCGCAGACGAATTTTATTCGTGTCAAGTGTCCGAAATGCGGCAACGAGCAAGTTATTTTTGACAGACCTTCCGTCGCTCCGCATTGTTCGGTCTGCAACGAAATCTTGGCCGAAACAACTGGCGGCAAAGCAAGACTAAAGGCTGAAGTGATTCAGCCCCTCGGTTAGGATATTAGTTATGACGTCGACCCCGAACTACCCGGAAGTAGGCGACCTAGTCGTAGCGTCGGTTACGCGGGTTGTAGACTATGGGGCGTACGTCAAACTCGACGAATATGACAGCGTAGAAGGGCTCATTCACATTTCCGAGGTAGCAAGCACTTATGTGAAGAATATTAGAGTGCACGTACGAGAGGGACAAAAACTAGTACTCAAGGTTCTGCGTGTTTCAACTCAACGGGCGCAAGTCGACCTTTCCCTACGTAGAGTGACTGGACGAGAAAAGTCAGAGAAAATGCTCGAATGGAAGAAAGTCAAAAAGGCTGACTCAATCGTCAAAGGAGCAGCTGAAAAACTAAAGGCAACTCCCGAAGACACTACAAAGATTCGAGATTTGATTTACGAGAAGTTCGACAATCCTTTTGACGCATTTGAAGAAGCCATAGATGAAGGCGAAGAAACATTCACAAGCCTGGGAGTAAATGAAGAATGGGCCAAGGCACTCACCGAAGTCTCTCGTGGTAAAATAAAATTAGAGAAGGCGAAAGTCACCGGCACTGTTGAATTAACCTGCTCTAAGACTGAAGGGTTGGAGGCTATTCGGCAGGCTCTGCGGGTGGCTAAGAAAGCAAAGAAGACCAGAGGTACAACCGTGAAAGTTTACACAATCGGGTCGCCCCGTTACCGGTTGGAAGTCCGCAGTAAAGAGATCACCGACGCCCAGGCGACTCTGAATCAGGCGGTTACAGATGTATTAGCATCTATCAAGACCCTCGGCGGTGAAGGGCGTAGAGTCAGTTGAAGTGGCTACTTAAAAAATGCCCTTCGTGCAACTCTTACACTCTAAAACAGAAATGTCCGAAATGCGGAGCAGACACTGTCACCCCTCATCCTCCCAAATTTTCTCCGCACGATAAGTATGCTAAGTACAAGCAGACTGGAATGACGGCTGAGAAAGCAGCGCAAGTTACTGCTTGTTGATAACTATCGCTGCTTGCGCAGGCCCGTAAGTGTCATTTCCAGTCCAGCTGGCGGTAATTGTGATCGTGCCCGAGACCGGGACGGTCCACGTATAGTTCATCGTTGGAGAGGTCATTGGGATGATACCGATCACCGAGGAAGTCTGGTTCTTAGATGAATAGGAGAGGGTTACGTTAGCGCCATTCACTAGCGGCGTCATCGTCCATGTCAGTGTGATCGTCTGTCCTGCAGAAGCGCTGGTCTTTGAAGCGGATAAGGTGAGTGCTACAGAGTTCGCTTTCACCTCAAGGCTTTGGGGTTGAGTTGTTGTATCGAAGTATTGCCCACTTTCACCCGGATAGTGGACACGAATGGTGTAGTTGCCAGGGATTGTGGGGGTCCACGTGCCGCTGAATGACCCATCCGGAGTTACCGTGGCGGCATTGAGTAATGTCCATTGACCGTTCGGATCTAGAAACTCTAGGCCCACTCTGGGTTGTCCTGATATTGGATTTCCATCCTCGTCAGTTAAGTTGCCAGAGAAAGTCACGTTCTGACCAAGCTTCACCGGGCCGTTGATATGTGCAAGGTTCAATTTTGCAGCTGACGGATAGCTCGCTTGGAAGAGTAATACGTAGTTATTTGAGGAGTGAAATACTAGCGAAAAATAGCTGTCGAATGGTGAAGTGGTGCCTCCGGATTGGAGGGTACCTTTGGCCATCATCCATCCAAGCATTGTTGCGTCATTCGGCTCGTTGTTCGCAGTGATCGTGTCATTGGATAGCGTTTTCCCCGTCGTTGCGTCTTGGACGACTCTATAGTAGGTTGAAGTCTGAGCTTGCGGATCCGATTTCGATTGAAACATTATCTTGTAATGATGGTTCTGATAGTCCCACACTGTACCGTTTCCGATTCTAGCCATCCAGTACCATTTCCCGTCTTCTCCAAATCCTTGGTAAGACTCTCCCTGACCACTAGAAGACTGCCCGCCAGGTGTGATGAAGATTGCAACGTAGGAGACATTGTATCTCTTCAGATTAGGCACAGCGAATGTAGTGTTCGAAAGGAACGTTTGAGCGATTACCGCAATCTGCGTCGAATTCTGTGTCCCGTTATCTGCTATTGTGGGACGGTCCCCTAGAGCGGTTATCCAGTATCCGTAATCCCACCAAGCGAAAACTACAGACCCCTGCGGCGTGTTTGCTCTCATCCAAGACAAAGCCTGCAACCAGTCCGCGTATTTCAGTTCGTTACCAACGGTTGGCGCGGTGGGAATACTTGACGTGACGATGGTCGCAGGTTGGTACGACGCTTGAACTGCTCGCCAGAAGGAAGGAACTATTAGAATAAGCAGGATAAGAAAGATTGCGACACCAAACTCTCTACCAACTCTTGCAATAACGCGGGTCTTACGTTTCGGGTAAATGACTGCTTCTCGGATTATGTCGATTGCTGGTTTCCCTAACTCTACGGTGCCAATCGCAGCAAGTATACAAAAGGCAGGCGCAAGCAACAATGTCAATCGAACGAAGGAAGCGGCGAAATAGACCGAGGTGACTCCCCACAAGAATAGGAATATGTCGTCATTTCTTGCCCTTTGCAAAATGAATACGAATCCGAACATGCCAAGGAGCAATATGGCCCCGAACTCGTAGAAGAACGATGACCAAGTAGCAGGCTGATGTTCTGCCACGCTCGCTATAATTGGCACGTCTCCGCGAACGAAGGGATTGATTACTGCGTAGAATTTGCCGTAGGGATTCGCAATTATGTTGAAGTAGGAGAGGGCTGCTACCCCTGCTAATGTCACTATAACGATACCGGCTAAGAGATAGATTTGCATTCTTCTCTCTGAGATGTAACCTGATACTTCACGTCCGAGAAGGATGATTTCTCCCACAGGAACGGCGAGCCACGATAAGTCGCTCAACGTGGCGAAGCCTAGCTTCGGGACTAGGAACGGCGTTAGAAGCATGAAGATACCCATCGCCACTGAATAGGTAATGAACAGTTTTCTTGATGATCTCCCGATTACGGCGAGCACGACCGCATATATGACAAGGAGATCGAGCGGATAGTACGCGGCCGCCCATGAGGCTGACAGGTAGAATAGTGAGAGGCCTGCGAGACTCGCGTAGACGAGTGTTTTCTTCGTTGAGTATGTTGGATTCATCGCTCGCCTAAAGAAGATGAAAATCAAAAGCATCAGCAGTATCCCTAATGGTTCATGTCTTAGGAAGCCAAGCTGGGTTCGACCGATGCTGCTAGGATTCAAAGCAAGAAATAGCGCAGTGAACATTCCAACTCCTCGCCCCCATATGTCCCTACCGAGAATGTAAGCCGCAAGAACAGTCAACGTGCCTGCAACAACAGGGAATAACATTGCAACATCAAAGTCGCTTACTGCCAAGCCAACCGAATGAAGGAATAATGTTATCGCTGCGACGACGAAGGCCTCCCCGTAAAGATTCCAAGTCGACATATCCGCACCATAGGGGTACCAGCTCATCGTATCATGCCACTTGAACCATGCCAGGAAACCATGATCTACTACGTACTGCGACATGCGCCACTGAAGATAAGGATCAAATTCGTTGAGAAAGAATCCCCAACGAATCGGCATCATTCTAACGGTAACAGCAATGATAACAATAAGCGCTAACGAAACGAATTCAAGCACATTACCCCGAGAGACTGTCGAAAAAGATTTTTTGATGGCTTGAACTCGGTCAGCTACAACTTCGCGGTTCACGTACTTCCCTAAGTACCCCCCAATGCTTCGGAGGGCTCGTCTAGTAGCCGACACTTTGTGTCCACCAAGGATTTTCAGATTACCAATTGAGCCCTGTATAAAAGGTTATGAAGCAAAAGCACTTTGTGCAATACTCTCGGGAACTTCGGACCGGCGAGCGCTTTGGCGATGCGTCATGCGAATAACATGTTCTTCATGTGAGCAGGCAAACGATGATAGGTCAAGATATTGCACGCGATGTGGTTCCATATTAAAACCCATTTTCTGTTCAGCGTGCGGTGCAGCTAACCCCTCCGGATTAGGAAATTGTCTGCAATGTGGCATTATTCTGCCGGACATGACTAGAATCAGGTGGGCTCCTTTGGTCAGAGTGATCCAGCCCACTGCGGCGATGAATGAGAAAAGTGATGATAAATCGAATGAGTCACAGTGAATGAAATCATTTCACTACATTGCATAGCCGTACTTTGGTGTCGTAGAATGGGGAACTCATTTTGAGGACTCGTCAGAAGGAGCAATCTTGAGCTTTTCTGTTTCGAACTCAAGCTGCTTTTTGCATTGTGGGCACACCCCATTATGACGTTGAATTATTTCTATGGGGGATTCAAGCTCAAGTCCGTGATAAAGAATTGAACCACAATCTGCGCACACGATTTTCTGAGGCAATAAACGACTTCGCCTCTTAGAGAGCCATATGGTAACCTATTTTAGCCTCGTGGTTACTCCTCTGCGACGGGATTCGGAAAATGCTCGAAGGACTTCGAATTAAACTGAAGAAGATCCCTTGGCGACTTCAGAGATGGTTCGGGAATTTTGGATATTCGTTCAGAATCTTCCGCACGCCATCGACTGCTCGAAGGATGAAACCTTCTACCACCGTATCGATCATAATCGCTTTGGCATTTGTTGGTTTCGTACTGGCCGGAGGTATTTACGACATTCTTGAGCACCCGATATCATTACTTCCTACTACTACTGGTTATTCCGTTCTAATCAGGGGAACTTTAGGAGAACAGACATTGAACGAGAGCTTGATCGCAGGTTTCCTCTACATGCTCGGTCTAGGAGGGTTGTATATGCTTCTGCGTAGCACAAGATTCGCTTATCGTCCGCGGAATGCGTACATGCTACTAATAGTTGGCACAATCACTGTCCTGATCGTCGCTTACTACTCGAACGCCATGATTGTATCAAAATTGGGCGGATGACTACCAATAATTGGATTTTAGTCCGAGCTTGTAAGCGCTAATATTCGCGAATAAATGGATCGGTGGAGTAACACAAAACAGGATCAGTAAAGTTCCCGGAGTTGGAGTGTAGATCAGCGAAATCAGCAGTACTGCTCCGAGTACGAAATCTAATTGATCTACGCCCGGCAGCGGCTGTCCTGGCTTGATTCGCATCCGACGCTTAATGAAGGCACCACCCAAGTCGCCCAATAATGCGCCGGCAGAGGCCAACGCAGCCATAATAGTCATGTTACTAGCGGACAGAAATGATTCGAAGATACCAACTACGGACCCGACAATGAGACCGCTTAGGAGACCACGGACAGTTTTATGGTCTCCGAATATTCGTTCGCCGTCAGGCATAGTTCTTCCAAAGTCGACGGGTTCGCCTCCACCGAAGAGAACTGGTGCACCGTTGGTGCAATAGATTGGTGCGATAATGTATAGAGCAGATAGCCAATCCTGAGATGAAGGCCACAACGTCTCTCATTCAGCGGTTAAGTCTCTCACAAGTTAAAATGATTAGGTTAACGTTCTGCAAAGCCTCTTTCATTCAACGTTAGAAGACAGCTCACGTCTTTGGTGCCAACACCCTTCGGTCGTTCCAATGTAAATTCTCTCAACTTTGGATTTGGAGTATTCCTTATTCTTATGATCGTGCTCGGAAAGTGGGTTATAGCTCGACGTGCAACAGGTTCAACTTGGTCTCCTACCGAGTCGAGGCGCGCATGAACTTGACTAGTTATAAGGCAAGCAATTTCCTTGGATCGAGTTAAGTCAGCGAGATAAGCAAGTTGTCTTGTGAGATCACGGTTGAGGTCGAAAACACTTTGAGCTTTCGAAAAAGCCGCTCTATACAAAGTAGACATCGAATCAATGATGACCATCCCCAATTGCGGAGTAACATAGTTGTGCAAGGACTCGACAAGTATCCTTTGTTCCTCGAACGTGTCAGGAAAGAACAACATTATGAACTCGCTCAGTGAGTATGAGGCTTCGCCCGCGATTTGGTGAAATCGTTGCTGAGTAAATGAGTTGTCAGAATCTATGAAGAGTACCTTTAGTCCTCTCATCGCTATCGAAGTTGCAGCTTGGATGCACACCGTCGTTTTTCCTGTGGCGGATTCTCCATAAAGAAGAGTGATCTCTCCGCACCCGATCCCTCCTTGGAGGAGCTTGTCGAGGCCAATGCACCCAGTTGACAGTTTTCGGGTCATCGTTCAGACCTCGGAGTAGGCGAGTATCAAGTGTAACGTTCCAACGAGCGTTAAGGATAAACTAACCTACGGATAGAGGGTCGTAGAAGTATTTGTTTAGTTGCCGGAGCTAGTCATCAATTCTCTGACTATAGCCCGCGGTCTCGCGGCATCGAGAAGTCGCGCAAACTGTTTCATCCACATGGGGTAAATGGAGAATTTGCCGTAAAAGAATTCCTCAAACACCAAGCTATCGAGGAGACTTATGGCTTTGCGTACTCTTGCATATCCATACACAGTGGACAAGCGGTCCACATTATCCAAAGATGGCAAACATAGGAATTCGGATGCAATAGTATAGTAGATTTCTTTTGTTTCGCTGCCTTCCCGCCATGTCTTCTGCTGCAACTTTCGAAGGACGGTTCTCTTGAATGCACGTGACTGTGAAAGTCGCTCTTCTATGGTGAACAGGTCCATTATGATACCATTCCAGATCCTAGCTCATAACGCATTTTTAAATTCATGCACACTTGATGAAATAACAGTTGGTGTGGTCAGCTCAAGTTTAGCTCTTCTTTACAAGTTGATTCAGAAACTCCCCGTAATCATTATGGTTCAGTAGAATTTTCAGCTCATCAGTGAGATGCGAAGCCTTAACTACTGCGATCCATGCCGCGCCATAGGGATCTTGATTCACCAGCTCAGGTGAATTGACGAGAGACTCATTTCGCTCCACAACTTCTCCAGATATTGGGGAATACATCTCAGATACTGCCTTAACCGACTCTACAGTTCCTATACTTTCATTTTGAGCCAGAAGCTTACCAAGAGCTGGCAGGTCAACATACACTACCTCGTGCAGTGTCTTCTGCGCGTAATCAGTGATGCCGATCCGGCATTTCTCGTTCTCAACCTTCAACCATTCATGTTCTCTCGTGTAGTAGAGGCCTTCGAGGATTTCATATTCACCGATCTTCATTACTGACACAAACGAGATTTAGTGAGTGATTCTATTTAGCAATGTGCTCCATGAGCATAGATGAGCTTTAGGATTCGACCAGTCATTGCGATATCTTCTTCCAGTCAACAGGACCCTGATTGTCAGAGGGCCAGCCACCCTTAATCTGATTGACGGACACGCCTCAATCCTTGGAGCACCACTTGAAAAATCCGCGAGGATAGTCATCCAACGAGAGAAGCAACTACCAGTTGAATCAATACGTAAAGTGGAAGTCGAAATCGCGCTCGGAGCAAATGGAGCAATTATCGAGATCGAAGGCAGCAGTCTACCAGAGTCGTGGAAGAACGTCGCCAACTCGCTCGAAGCTATGGGTAAAGGAACCGCGATGATCATTGGACCTTCGGATGCCGGGAAAAGCGCCCTATGCACGTATTTAATGAATGAGCTAATCAAGAGAAAATGCAACGTCAGGGTACTTGATGCGGATATTGGTCAGGCGGACATCGGTCCACCGACAACAATAGCGTCATCAACAGCGACCTTGCCAAAACCGACCCTTTCGTACCTTGAACCTGATAGAATGTTTTTCGTAGGGCATAACACCCCCAGTTTTGTACAATCACAAGTGCTCCATGGAATCAATCGCATATTGAGTTCCGAATCCACAGGCCTTACGGTTATCAATACTGACGGGTGGATACGTGATTCATCAGCGATCCTTTACAAGAAGCGCCTAATCTCAGCAGTCAAGCCTGACATCTTGGTAGGGATCGGGTCAAGAAGTAGCCTCAATCCCATACTGCAGACGACAAAGACACACAAGATCATAGTGGAATCGTCTCGAGTAATCCTTTCCCGAACAAGAAGTGAACGAAAACAGATTCGTAAAAGTGGATATCAGCGTTTTCTTAGCAATAGTACCTTGCAAACTTTCAAGTTGGATAACACTAAGTTGCGATTGAGAGAAAGCGTCAGGCAAGCTTTTTTTGAAGGAAATCTGGACCTGACTAATGTTCTCCTAGGCTTCCTTAATAACAAAGGGTTCATGAAGCAAATAGGAATTCTTGAGAGGATGACTCCTAATTATCTGACGGTATACAGCAGACCAATTCATCAGCCAGTCACGATTGAGTTCGGATATGTTAAACTCTCAAGAGACGGTTCAGAACTAGGTTTCCTTGTATGAGTCTTTCTAGGCCAATGGCATCATCCTTTAATGAGTGAATGCGACTCGGAAAAACTACGTGATTCGTCGTGAATACACTCGAGCAATACCGGAATCAAATTCGAGAGATAGACAGGCAGCTTCTCTCACTGATCAAGAAGAGACTGGGCATAGGAATTGAGTTGTCTGAAGTGAAACGGGCCCATGGCTTACCCACGATCGATGCTGACGCTGAACAAGCCACGATGAATAATCTCATGAACTCCGCGACGACTCTGGGCGTCGACGTTGCATTCGCAAAGCAGCTAGGAGAATTACTAATCGAGCAAACGATTCAAGTACAGGATAACAACAAGCCACACCAATCAAAAGACCAATTGCTAAAACAGATCTTCGAGCTAACACAGAAACTGACTGCTAATAGAAAAAAGGTCACTCGTTTCGAAATAGGCGAACCGAATTTCACACCTCCAAGGTCAGTAATCAGAGGTTTGATTTCATCATTTCAAAAGAACAAAATTATCGGCTATGGTTCATCCTCAGGGCTGTCGGAGCTGCGCATAGTGTTGGCGCGTGAACTATCTAAGGAGCATAATAGAACAATCGACCCAGATCAAATATTGATAACTCCAGGTGGTAGATTTGCGGTTTTTGCGACGATCATGAGCTTCGTTTCACAACTCGAGAGGATAATCATCCCTCAACCGACCTGGCCAGCATATGAGGAGTGTGCAATGTTAACGAAGGGTCGTGTTATTCCGATATGTACAACACTCGAGGGCGGTTGGGAATTAGACATGTCAAGACTTGAAGAAGAAATGCGAAAAGGTGCGAGAATGCTCGTTCTAAACAACCCGAGCAATCCAACGGGGAAAGTGCTAGGCAGAAAAAGATTCCATGAAATCGTGGAACTGGCGCGGAAGTATGATACGTTCGTGCTCTCAGACGAAGTTTACGAGAAGTATGTCAGATCGAAACCTCCAAGCATAATCGAAGAGGATTATGCCGATTCAGTTTACATCAATAGCTTCTCGAAACAATTCAGTCTCACCGGATGGAGAATTGCTTACTTGGTGACAACGAAAGAACATGCCAAACGCATTAGGCGAATCATACAAACAGCAGTCACGTGTGTCCCAGAGTTTATTCAAAGGGCTGCCGTTCTCGCTCTGAGAGAAGGCAAAACAGACGCACAACGTAACATCAATTCAATTCTAAACAAAGTGGATCTGACTTGTAGGGAATTAAGTAAGATCGACGTAGAGTTCTACAAACCCGAAGGAGCGTTCTACGTGTTTCCCAGAGCTAAGAAGAAGAACTTTGATTCAATCAAGTTTGCAACGCAATTGCTGAAAGACCGACAAGTCAGTGTCAGTCCAGGCCAATCGTTCGGAAACTATCCAACTTTTTTCAGATTAGCAGTTTCACTTCCCCAGCGGCAGATTCCAAAAGCAATTCGATCAATTGGACAGGCGATTGAGTCTTGGTCAGAGTAACCGTCATCGGTGGAGCCGGACGAATGGGGTACTGGTTTGCGAAATTTCTGAAATCAAACGGCTATAGCATCATCATTTCTGACCAAAATAGGCAAGCCGGAAGAATCTGTTCTAGACGGCTAAGTATCGAATTCGAGAGCGATTACCTCCTTGCTGCTAAAAGGTCGGACATAGTTCTCCTCGCGACTCCAACAAACGTGAGTAATCGAATCCTTAGGCAACTTGGACGCGAACTTAAGAAAGGAGCGCTCGTCATCGAAATCTCTTCAATGAAAGAACCCGTACGCCGGGCGATTTCAGCGTTACGCGAGAATGGAATCTCAGTTCTTAGTATCCATCCCATGTTCGGACCAGGTACGAAGACCCTGGAAGGTAGAGCAGTTCTTGTAGTCTCAAGAACTCGTCATAGCGAAGCGAAACAATTACTCTTAGCATTACAAAGGCTAGGAGCACGAATTGTACCTTGCCCCATCAATAAGCATGACATACTCGCATCGATAGTGATCGCGTTGCCACACCTCATGAGCATAAGCCTGATAGAAACACTTCGATCATTGCGAATCAGTCTAAACGAGGTCAATATGGCATCTGGAACTACTTTCAGACTCCAGTCGTTAATAGCGGAGACGATCTACCAGGAAGATTACGCAAATGAAATTTCTATCCTAGCAGACAGTAAAAGCTCTGTCCTTCAGACTTACAGTCGGCGAGTTAGAATGATGCTTAAGCTCATCCGGATTAACCCGGAGCGCATATCCGGCATATTAGGTGCAGGACGACGTTTCGTTGAAGACGACAGGCATTTCTTAGACTCCTACGAAAGATTTAACGCGGCGGTGCAAGCCACCTTAGTTTGAATGCTTTTTACCTAATACTCTTGGAATCTTGCCTGAACGAATACAATGATCCGCGAGCACGATTGCTACTGCGGCTTCAACAACTGGAACAGCTTTTGGCACAATACATGGATCGTGCCGCCCTGTAATTTGCACGTTAGTGTCCATCATATCCTTCAGGTCCACGGTCTTCTGATCTCTTGGAATCGACGATGGAGGCTTAAACGCCAAACGAACTACTATTGGCATTCCGTTCGAAATTCCACCCAGAATCCCCCCAGCATTATTCGTTAATGCAACGATGTTTCCGTTAACAACGGAATATGGATCATTGTTTTCTGAACCTTTTACTGAGGACACTTTCATCCCCAGACCTACCTCGAATCCTTTGACAGCAGGTATGCTGAATGCGATTTTCGCGAGATCTCCATCTAAGTTATCAAAGAAAGGTTCACCAATTCCAGCAGGAACACCAATTGCGATACACTCTACGATACCACCTAAGCTATCTCCTTCTCCACGTGTTTTGCGAATGGCTTCCATCATTCTATCAGCGGCAACTGGGTCGGCGCATCTTACTGAATTTATGTAAGTATCTCGCTTTATGATATCGTAAGATAACTTGTGTTCCACCTTCACATCATAAACTTGAATCGTGTGTGCGAAGACCTCGACCCCAATCACGTG
The DNA here is from genome assembly GCA_050012795.1 of Bathyarchaeia archaeon. Taxonomy (GTDB): domain Archaea; phylum Thermoproteota; class Bathyarchaeia; order 40CM-2-53-6; family 40CM-2-53-6; genus FEN-987. The sequence continues at coordinate 56,112 of JBEKGM010000003.1, forward strand.
TAGGAGTTTCTTCGCAATCGTTCCTGCCATAATGAGAGGAACAGTCATCCGTCCGCTTGCCCTTCCACCGCCCCTTAGGTCATTGAAATCGCCATATTTGATGCGCGATGGATAATCTGCGTGACCGGGCCGGAGAACGGTTTTTAGTTTCTCATAGTCTTGAGACTTCACATCTCTATTCCATGTAAGCAAGGCGATTGGCGCGCCTGTTGTATGCTCGTTGTGAACTCCTGATAGGATTTGAATCTCATCCTTTTCCCTTCTTGCAGAAACGAGAGTAGAGTCTGGGGGGATTCTTCTATCGAGTTCACGTTGAATATCGTCAGCAACTACCGCTAGTCCTGCGGGGCATCCGTCAATTAGCGCGGCGACTGCTGGGCCGTGGCTCTCTCCAAAGACTGTAATACTAAACGCTTTTCCGAACGAACTGTCACTCAACTACTTGCACTCCTATTGAACGCAAATCTTCGAAAAAGCTCGGGTATGATTTTTTAACGCACTCAGCCCCCTGTATTCTGACTTCCTTGTTAGCACCCAAAGCTGCGATTGAAAGCGCCATAGCTATTCGATGATCGTTGTGAGATTGCGCTATTCCTCCCGTCAAGATAGCCGGACCATTCAAGACAAGGCCATCTTCCGTTTCTATAACTTCTCCCCCCATAGAAACCAATTCAGATCGCATTGATGCGAGTCTATCAGACTCCTTGTACCGTAGCCTTCGCGCACCGGTGATTCTTGTTGTTCCATCTGCATAACAAGCAAGGACAGCAAGAATGGGGCCTAGGTCTGGACATTCTCGAATATCAACATTAGTCGCCTTCAGCTTACCGCCATCCACGATTACGCTGTTTCCGTTTACATTAGTTTTCACTCCCATTTGCGATAGAAGATTGATTATGACAGAATCCGGTTCCAAAGTCTGTGACAAATTGCTGACTGTCAATGAAGATCGAGTAATAGCTGCCGCACACAAATGGTATGAAGCTGAAGAATAATCGCCGGAAATCTCATGTGTTGTTGGTTTAGGTTTCTGGCCACCGGGTACGTTAAAGAGAGAAAATTCTCGATTTACGTTGACATTCACACCATGGCGCCGTAGAGCCTCAATTGTCAGAAGGACATAGTTGCGTGACTCGAGCGGGGTAACAACTTCCAACTTGATACCTTTCTTCATCAAAGTACCAGCAAGAAGTAATCCTGAAATGAACTGGGAACTCACGTCTCCGCGCACAGTGACTGTTCCCCCTTCTGCCGGGCCACCGCTGACAGTGACCATACGATCCTCGACGCTCACTGAGACGTTGAGCTGCTTTAGGGCATCTGCTAATGGTTCAATCGGTCGCTGCATCAGTCTCTCTTCCGCTTTCAGAATGGTTTCATCTCCGATCAAGCTCAAAATCGGAATCACGAATCGCATTGTCACTCCGGATTCTCCGCAATCTATAATTCCACGTGGCTGCTTCAGCACTCCGTCGCTCGAGACCGTAAGAATCGTAGATCCCGAGATTCTCGCACCGAGTGCTGTAACGGCCCTCGCAGTTGCCTTCGTATCGTCGCATTCTAATGGATGAATTATCCTTGTCAAACCTCTTGCAAATAGTGCCGTAAATAACGCACGATGAGTCTGCGCTTTTGATGGAGGAGCGGCTATTTGCCCGGCGACTGTGCGCGTGGGCATTATAGTAATGTTCAATTCAGGACCCGCGCAGTGGCTTCCTTCAGGTTCAATGCTGTCTCAATTATCCTGCCAGGGTAAGACGTCCAAGCTGAGATTACGTGCTCGACTTTCCGGTCCGGAACGACCGCAGCAATTGCTGGTCCCTTTCCCGACAAACCTGCAGCAACAGCGCCTGCATCTAGCGCGTCGTTAACGGGAGACAGATCGTAACCAAGGATACTTGAGTAGGCGATACCGTTCAATGTAAGGGAAAGAAGAAAGTTGCTCCTTAGCGCTTCTTGGTGACTTAAATCCACAAGTCCCATGATCCGTTTGAAACTACCGCTCCGAAGATCACCACTGTATTTTTTCGATTTCGGAACATGCAGAAGAACATGATTTCCTCTCCGTGAAGGTCTAAATCGTCTTAGGATTCTGCAGGTTCGATTGTTCGTCACGACTAATCCCCCAAAATAGCAGGCGCATGCATCATCGAAAGCCCCAGTCAGCGTAACTCTCGCTCTCAAACTAGATCTCACGCCAAGTCGAACGATCGTGATTCCATCTGCCTGGCGACCGAGCGCAGCCAAAGTTGCTGCTGCGACAGCGTTGCTTGCGGCGCTGCTGCTTTTTAGACCTACAGCAATTGGAATGTTCGATTCTGTCTCCACAACGGCCCCATACTTCTTTGCAGCAAACTCGTTCAGTATGCTCTTCGCAGTTGTGCAAATCAGAGACGTGCTCTCTCCCAGTACGTCTGTGCCTCCCAGAATTCTAGCGCGAATTCGACCAGGGTCGTCCGTAAGAGTTACTCTTGCTTTTGTCCATAGTTGGATTCCCAGGGCTGCGCCTTTGCCAGTTGCCATAGCGTTAACGACAGTAATTGCTCCATGGCTGATCGCTTCAGCTGTCTGCATAGTTCATTATTTCCCGAGACAATGCTCGTTGCATCTCCGCTATCGGAGCACTCTTTCCAGTCCACAATTTGAAGGACAGTGCTCCTTGACTTAGGAGCATTCCGAATCCATCTATTCTCCGGGCACCTGCCCTTTGCGCGTTTCTCAACAACGTCGTTACGCGAGGAGCGTACACGATATCAAGCACGGTTTGGCTTGGGTTAAGCCAAGCTTTCCTAATAGGAGGATCATTTTTCCCGTTCATACCCATCGATGAAGCGTTTACAATTAACTCGGCATTCTCCACGAGTTCTTTCATTTTCGCTTCGGTTAACGGAGCCGAGGAGACCTGGCACTGATATCTGCGACGCAACGCACGTTCCAATTGTTGCGCATTGGAGATAGTTCTGTTCATGATGCTTATTCGCCTTACTTCCGGTGCAAACGTGTGCGCTATCGCTCGCGCGGCTCCTCCAGCTCCCAAGAGCAGAACCGAAGAACCCCTCAATCGTGCAATCCCCACTGATTGTAAGGCGCCCCTGCCATCAGTGCTGAACCCTTTGAGTGATCCCTTGCGATTTACGATAGTGTTAACGGAACCAATGACCGAAGCTTCCTTGTCCAGTGTATCGCAGTATTGCATAACCCGAATCTTATGTGGAATCGTCACGCTGAATCCGCTTATACCAAGAGCTTTCATACTGGTAACTGCCGATTTTAGATAGCGACTCTTGACCTGGAAAGCGACATAGACACCGTCAAGGCCAGTCTTGCGAAACGCTGCATTCTGGAAGATTGGACTGATCGAGTGATCTACCGGATCACCGATTATACCGTACACCCGCGTTCTGGAAGAGATCTTAGGAGACTCCAAGCATCTTCCACATCTTTTTGAGATCGTCAATACTCATCTGACCCTCTGCAGTCTTAGATGCGTCATCAAGCGACGCGAAAGTGAATTCTGCTCCAAAAAATGGTGAAAGGACACGGGAAGTCATTCCAAGCTTACCCATGGCAAATGAGACTAGCTTAGCCCTAGGAGAGCATTTGCTAATGAATCTAAGAATGATCAGATTATCAGCTGGTTTGGTCGCAGTGGTCACGATTTTACATATGTCCCCTCCCATTTCTCTTTCGATCCGTAATAGTTGAGCCAATTTCTCCTCAAGAGGTGTTTCCAGAAAATCATGATGAGAAACAATTACTCCAATATCATGGGTCTTCAGCTTCTTGATAATTGAACCTGCCAAGGGAAACGAGAGGTCAACATCGATGAAGTCAAATCCGGCGTCTGCTGCTTCTAGCAGCAAAGACTGTTTTCGACCCGACCTGTCTGCTGCAATTAGAGGACAGACTTTACTTTTCGCTATCTTCTCGAGTGCAGAAGAGCCTGTTAAGTAATCCAGTCGATATTCGACGAGATCTGGTTTCTTTGAACGGATTCGGTTAAGGAGGGTTGGAATGGTGCCGTCGAGGGGAAAGACTGACAAGCATATTCCCATCACCGTTCAATCACCATTTCATCAGCAACTAGAGTACCGAAGTGTCGTCCCCCTTCTTGGACGAACATCAACACTTCATCTCCAGAAGCTAGGTCCGTTACAGGTTTGGAATCGGAAGCTGAAACCAACCGTACAGTTTCCGCGTTTTGCACAATCAACGAATAGGGTTTACCGCCAATCTCAGTTTCAACAAGAAACATGGGTCTCCTTTCAACCTTGATGCGCCCCACATGTCCATGTCTAGTCTTCCCGGTTCTGTCAATGATTAGGATTTCATCGCCGGCCTTCAATTCTGATAGATAGCGAGTCTTGAATCCAGGAGTCAGCACGTATGATGATACTGGACCCGCATTGACGCGGAAGGGGCGCGGTTCAACGTGTGGGTTCCTATGAACTTCTGCTTCCACCAAAAATAGTCCTGATGACTGCGATCCAACGAGCATTCCTTCTCCAGGGTACATAAGCTCGCAAGTGTCTACGCACACTCTCACTCCTGACCCGAGGGATCGCTTTGAGACAACTCTCGCAGGAGTGAGCCGCAGTTCATTCTGAAGCGGCCGTAGGAACCGGTCAATTTCCTGGATATCTTCAGATGATTTTGCATTGAACACAATTCCGTCCACTCCAAGCTCCAGCGCCTCCAAAGCCAATTTAGCTTCCTTAACTTCAGATACGTCAGCCAGTAATGTCGCTCTATTACGCGTCCTCGCGATGAGATTCTCAAGCGGTATTACCTTCCAATTCGGACACTTGACAATAACGTATTGAGCTCCTCGATCTGCGATTTCAAGAACGCTAGCTTCGTCCGAGGCATCTTTCACGATTACCTCCACGGCGCAAGCCTCTAAGGTCCCTTGGTGAGTACTACGTTCACCACTTTGGATTAGTTTGATGTCCGAGCGGCTGTCAACTGATGCTGTTCTTATTTTCAGATTCCCTGCCAACTTAAGGTCATTCGGAGACAACACTGCTACAGAACAGAGTCCTTCAGCACTCCGCAGTAACTTCTCTTTGAGCTCGGTCGGCTCTTCCTGATCGATGCGGAGCCAAAGTTCCTTCATTTTAAGGCGTCCAATTTCTCTGATGCTTCGTCCGCAGTGCTGCCATTGTGTACGACTCTAACGAGTGCCCTGGTCATAGCCTCTTGGTTAGCATGTTGGAATACGTTTCTTCCGAAAGATAGACCGGCGGCGCCAGCTTTTATTGAATCTTCCGCGAGTTGAAGTACCTGCTTTTCGCTATCAGCCTGAGCTCCTCCAGCCACAACTATCGGCACCGGACAACTCTTCACGACACGTCGGAAGCTTTCCACATCCCCCGTATACACGGTCTTCACAATGTCCGCGCCGAGTTCAGCCCCAATTCGGGCTGCGTGAGAGACAATTTCTAGTTCATGATCATTCTTAATGTTCGGTCCCCGCGGATACATCATTGCTAAGAGAGGTATCCCGAAGGAGTCGCATTCACGAGATAGGCCCCCCAAGGACTGTAACATAACATGCTCCTCCTCAGACCCAACGTTGATGTGAGTCGAGACTGCGTCGGCGCCTAGTGCAATTGCTTCTTGAACTGTACAAACATCGACCTTCAAGTTCGGTTTAGAGCCTACTTTTGTGGATGCAGACACGTGAATGATGAGCCCTGATCCTAAAGTGTCGACATGTTTCGCTATTCCTTTATGAAATAGGACCGCATCAGCTCCACCCTTAACCACGTTACTCACCGTTTCCTGCATGTTTTCAAGCCCACGGATAGGCCCAACGGTAATGCCGTGATCCATAGCAATAATGAGAGTTTTCTGATCGTTTCTGACAAATCTTCGTAATCTCCGAGTCTTACCTGATTCCATATTTCTTCCTCACAAGTATTCTCCAATAATCCAACGATCTAGATCGTGTATCCGGTTACTCCGGTCGTTATGATTCGGCCTAGAGCAGAATGTTCGAACCATTAGTGTCGTCGTTCGACCATTCGTTAGCAAACGCTCTTTCACCGAATACGCTCTCAATCAAATACTCTCCTTCACGACCCGTTTCATAAGATCTAATGCTTGTTCCTTATCTTCCCAAGATACGAAGACCAAAATACTCGACGCGAGCGTCAGTATTCCGGCTATGTTGATTCCGGTCTCTCTAAGAAGGGTGGACATTCTACCTATGATACCTGGCGTGTCTTCCAGCCCAACGCCTTTGATTCGTATGAAGGCAAGGTTACTCTGAACTGCCATCGCCACAGCTTCACCATGTTTCGTAACGACATCATGAATTATGGAGAGCAAAGCATCAGAGGAATTCTGGGGGACGTAGAGTATGAGGGAGTCGAAATCAGCTGAGAGACCACATAGTGTGGAATGCTTCTTTACGGATTCTGAGATTTCTGACATAATATCTGGGTTTTCAGAAATCCCTTTGCCCGCTACCGTCACGGACATTGTTGGAGTGCTACTCTCAAAGGAAACTTCGATTTCGTTGGAGACTCCTCCTGTGACTATCGTACCTTCAGCGTCCAAGTCTTCTTTGCGATGGTTAATGACGCGCACTGGAATGTTGGGGTCTTTGTATCGCAAGGCCTTTCTGTGAATGAACTTTGTACCCGAATCGGCGAGGCCGATTAGAGTTTTAACGTCTATTCTGTCAAGCCGTCTAGCGGCTGGAATCAGTTTGGGATCTGCTGACAGTATGCCTTCAGCATCAGTGACCAAGACGACTTCGTCGGCGCCGATACCGCGGGCAAGAATGAACGCGGTAGTATCACTTCCTCCTCGACCAATCGTGCTCACTCGCCCGCTGGTTGAACGTCCCACAAAACCAGCAATTACGGGAACTGTCCCCCAATCCAGCATGGGTAGAACGTGGTCACGTACCCTTTGGATACATAATTCCACTATTGGGTTGGCATTAGAAAATTCATCATCAGTAATAATGGGCCAGTCCGGATCAGATGGATCGAAGTATCTTGCGTCAAGACCCTCTCCTTTAAGTGCTGTAGCGAACACTCTGACACTCGTTCTTTCACCCATTGCAAGAACATCGTCAAGGTCCGTTTTGTTCGGAGACTTATCCGCGTGATTAACAAGACTGATCAACTGTTCGGTCGTTTTTCCTATGGCAGAAACGACTACAACTAGCTTTGTCCCTTTTTTGCATTCCCTAGATATCAGACGGGCCGCTCTCTCAATTCGGTCTCTGTCAGCAAGACTTGACCCACCGAACTTTACAACTAGTCTTCTCACAGTGTGGTTCAACTGGGGCTGAGTGATCAACGCGTTCTGAGTTGAGGTAATCTCAGTCTGCAGGCTTAGGGGTGCGTGATAACCAGTAGTGACCACCATAAATGTGACCACCGAAAATGTAACCACTCTTTGGATTCAACCGACACCCCTCGGTGAAATCCGTGCATCATTCATATCTGACTTAAAAGAATTCCTCAGAAAAGACGCATACTCAAGCATCACGTTCCGTTGAATAAGCGACTTGCGAGAAAGCTGGGAAGTCCGGATTGCCTTATTTTTGTAGCAGCTGACTCCACGTCATATTCAACTCGTCTGTACTCGAAATCACATTTTCCAGCAGACAGAGTAACAAATCCGAGACTGGCATTCGGATTTCCATCTCTTGGTTGTCCTACGCTGCCTGGATTGGCTAGCATTCTATTTTTCACGGTTAGTCGCATAGGAACATGTGTATGTCCAAGAAGTACGATCTTGCACTTACTTAGATTGATTAACGATTCCGCTTCGTCATCGCTGATCTGCGGATAGATATACTCGAAGAGTGAATCTCTCGGACTCGCATGGTATAGCCCGATAGGAATCTGATCTATCTCAAGATGACTCTCTGAGCTGAGTTTTGATAGGAATTGCATGTTCGCTGAAGTAATATGCTGCCTCGTCCACGCGATTGCCGTGGACGCATAAGTCGAGAAGCCTTCTACATCTCCTGTAACTACTGCGTAGTCATGATTTCCCATAAGGACCACGAGAGGCCTCAAACCTCTGACAGCCTCGATGACCTCGTTGGGTTGCGCACCATAACCCACGATGTCTCCTAGGCAAAGAACCGGCATCGCATTAGGAATCTGGTCAATGACAGCTCCCAAAGCATCGAGATTGGAGTGTATGTCAGAAATTACAGCACATTTCAACGGGTTAGCTTAGAACTCCAGGTCAGCTTCCTCAACGTAGGATAAGTTCTCTCCGCAGTACGGACACATCTTGTACTTGCGATCGAACTGTTTCCCGCATTCTGGACATTCAAGCTTAAGTGCGTAACCACAAATCGGACATAGCGAAAAGTCCTCAGAGACTTTGCTCCCGCACTTCTTACATCTTCGTTCGTCCGAATCATTCACCTTAGACTCTTTCGGAGCAATGACTACCGGAAATGGCATCCCAGGTCTCGCTTCGGAAGAACCTATAATGTTCTCTCTTATGATTCGATGCAGTTGGTACGCGTCCTTTTTTGACAAACCGTCAAGTTTTACGGATTGTACACCTGATCGCATCAATATCTCTACGCTAGACCTTCGAATACCCTTCTCTAGCCTTATGTTCACCATGTTCGAGTAAGGATAATCTACAAAGCTCTTCCTTAAGCCGAAACCGCCAGATTTTCTGATTATCAAACGCTGATTACTCAACACTATGGTATCGTTTGCTCGCAGGATCCAGATGAGCTTCTCATCGTAATTGATGAGGTGTTTCACATCATCTGGTAGCATAGTCAAATCTCATACCTCGATGGCGGACATTAGAGCATGAAGTTGAGAATGGTCATAAGTCGTATTGCACTGCGGCATCAAAGAAACAGCACTTCGGGTGCCCTAAACCGACCAGTACAATGCAATTTGTTGAACATGTCAAGTATGGTTTATCTACGCTATCGGTCGAATTCCCCCTGAAGATCAATGAAGTTTGAAGAGACCACTTTACAAGTTAATTCAAGGACATTCCGACTGAATTTCGGCGAACTCGAAAATGCAATTATCGCATTCTGCTTCGAGGATAGAAGGAGACTGGGAACGGTAGCAATTGCTATGCCTGGAAGCGGCGAAGTAGCTGTCGGTCGTTCTTCTGTGTTAGTAGGTGGAAAGTATATGATGACAACTCGAGCCCTCGCGGAGAAACTTGCGGGAAAGACTGGAAAGATGGCGCTGGTCTCGTTGTTTACTGAACTTGACGAAACAGAGGCACTCAGGATCTACAATAAGCTACTCGACAAGACAACTTTGCCCGTTGCCGCATTAGAGAACCAAATATTACCTCATCAATAGGACAAAACGTTTGATACAGGTGACTCACCGAGCACCTTCGTTGCCGCGTCGCCCACCTGCTCTCTATAATTCTCTCTCGTATAGACTCGGATTATGTTCATGAAGACCTGCAGGACATCAACGACCTTGGAGAGTTCAGTTATCTTCTCAGGAATCATCGCGCCTGTTTTGGTTTTCGAAAAAACCGGAATATCAACAGGCCCTATCTCGAAGGCATTGTAATAGGGAACTGAAGGGAGCGACGGAACATCTATTCGTACCTCTTCAACTGGAACACCGGCCTTTCTCGCAATCTCTTCTTCAAGTTTCAATCGGATATTCTCGTTTGTGAATACACTTGAAACAAGCTCATCCTTCACAAAGAAAGTTTTCTCGTACGCACACTTCAGCAGCTTACGTTGAGAAAGATCCCGTAAAATTTCGCGCGATTTCGTGTTCTGAACGAGTTTCGACCACACACTATAATCGTCCCACTCTAGATACTGGTCCGGATTGTCAATTCTCAGAATCTCCAAGTCATCTTTGGCTAATTCAAGAGCCCTCAGAAGCATCATCTGGACTGCTCGACACGCTCTGTGGAAGTAGATAGCCCTAAAGGACTCTAAACGTGCAAGTATCAAGCTCTCCAGAGCAGGCAACGCAGTGATGTCCACCGCCAAGTTGCCGTCGAGTACGTCCATCGTGTAGATCAGTCTGAAAACGTCCACAGACCCATAACCAGCGCCCGTGTGATAGGAATCACGCACAACAAAATCCATCTTATCAACGTCGAATGAACTACTGATGATCTGTCCAAGAAATCGATTATCCGATGCCCCATATTTCCCAATTGCAAGGCCACTCAGTTCTTTCGGATCATAGCCTTGTGTGCTGATCACATCAGTCAGTTTCGAATCAGCAATAATCCAGCTTGACATGTCTTCATGAGTTCTGTGAAGAAATCTGAGCAGCAAGGGTTCGAACAAGTGCGAGAAAGGCGCATGCCCAACATCATGCAAAAGAGCGGCCAGTCTAATCTTCTGCTTCTCCTCAGATGACAGATCGACGGGCAAATTCTCGCCAACAACGCCCGCCAAGTACATAGCTCCAAGAACATGCTCGAATCGGGTGTGATTCGCGGCGGGATACACGTACTCTGCACCCGCTAGTTGGCGAATCCTCCGAAGCCTTTGAACCGCCAGCGTATCAATGACGTTCTTCTCCACTTCTGTCAATTGGATATATCCGTAAATCGGGTCTTTGACGAATCCCCAATACGATGATTTGACGGATTTCATTAACATCGACCCAAGCTTCATGACTAGTTAGGTTACATAACGCATTATTGGACTCACAAACGTTTCAAAATATGTTCTAAAACGATTTAAAACATATTTTTGGGCCTTCTAAACTCACGTACTATGGTTGCATCATTCAGTTACGAGTGATTTCGCAACCAAATTCCAAATTTGCGAATGGACCACTGTAGGTGCAGATTCACCATTTACGACGGTCCAGTTATGCTGTTTTGCTAGTCGCAAGTACATTCTTCTTACCTGATTGAGGTAGGCTGCGTCTTCTTCGTGGATATCCCGTTGTTGGGTTTTCCTGCCAAATGAGGCTTTTACTGGCACGTCTAGGATGAAGATTCGATTCGGTTTAGGTAAGTCAGCCTCCAGTGTCGCAACCCAGTTCAAGGAGAGACCGTGTGCTGCTCCGTAGGCGAGGTTTGACGGAGTGTACCTGTTTGCGATAACAACAGTTCCGCGTGCCCTTTGCTCATTGATCTCGGCCGCGACCTCCCATTTGTTAGCGGCATATAGCAAGTGAACCACGTGCAAATCTGGGCGCTCTTTGCCAGTTAAGTAGGCTTTGAGACGCCGCCCTAGGAGCGTCTTGTACGCAGGAAAGGACCAGATGACACAGGAAAATCCTTGATGCCGAATTTTCCGAGCAAGGAGCTGAGCCTGTGTCTTCTTACCCGATTGGTCTATGCCGTCAATTACTATCAGTTGCCCCGGCTTGATTGCGGTAGATTTCAAGAGTTAACCTGTCTCCAAATCTCTGTGATGTTCGTGTTCAAGTGGTGAGCCTTCTCTCAACGTGACGAATAGTGCAAGTAATACGAAGACGGCGATCAGGTAAATTGATGTATCGCCCATGATTGGAGCGTACGAATAGACATAGAGGCCAACGTATATTGTCGCTATCGTCAGCACATAGCATCCGGAGAACAGAATTCCGAGAGATGATAGTTTTCTCCGAATAATCTTCCAAGATGCTCGGGCCAGATCCTCTGATCTGCTGAGGCTTTCGCTAAAATGTAATCTACGATGGCTCGTAGCTAACGGTATCGTTTCCACATTGAACAAGATTAGGACGAATGCAAGCAATTGTACGGGAAACTCATTGACTATCGTCGTCGTCCAAATCTGTTCAAGAAGGGATAGGGCAAAAAGAAAAGTGGTGATCACCATGCTGATTCGTAACCTCCGAAAGTCACCTTTGAACATGCCGTAACCCCAGGCAACCACACTCACAGACCCTACGATTCCTCCAATGATCTTAATGTACAGCGGCATCAAAGCTACGATAGCGAAGATCGTAAGGGCAATTAGTGCTGAGGAGCTCAAGGTGAAGAGGGTCCATCGCGTCTTTTCATCCAATTCGCGTTTGCCTCCTCAACTGTGATTTCAAAGAAACGTCTGGCGCAAACTCAATCAAAGTTGCAACGGAATCAACTCGAATTGCGTTAGCCCGTCTCTGTGCCGAAAGAATACGTAGGGCCAACGCCTTAGGATCAGTCCCTTTAACTCGCTCCAGTGTTGGCGTGAAGCAGATTATGATATATCCTTTCTCTGCAAGGCTGCCTATCACGCTTGCAGTTTCCTCGCTAAGTAGTGGTGAAATGAAGATGATCAGTGATTTTGAAGGCATAAGCGAGACAATCACTGATTCAACTGCGTAATTCATTGGAAGTAATGCTGGTCCAGCTTTCATCATTGCCAGATTGTCAAGAATCTTAACCAGTTGGCGTTTGCCGAAGGCCAGATCTACCCAAGCTCTCACTTCGCCATAAAGTGCGAGGCCAACTCGGTTACCTTGCAAGAGCAGCTGAGAACTCAAACTGCCTGCGAGGGTTAATTGAAACTCGGTCAAGTCGAATTTGAACATTGAAGACGTCACGTCCTCAGTAGAATCCACTATGAGGAGTACATCAGTCACATGTTCACTTTCAAACTCGTTCGTCACAAGACGACCGGTTCTTGCTGAGGCTTTCCAGTTAATTCGCCGTAATTCGTCTCCGGCATTGTACAGTCTGAGTTCGTAGAATTCGGTTCCTGCCCCAACTCTACAAGATGGAACCTGCCCGGACCACGCGCCAACCCGTCTTGCTTTCAGATCAAGCGTGCCGATCTTTTCTATTGTCGGCAGTACAGTGAAAGAATCATCTTGCATTCTCTCGGTACGCTTTCTATAGAATCCGAGCATGTCCGAATATCGAATTGAGATCGGTCCTACGATGTAGTGTCCTCTACTTGCACGAGATATACGATACGTCCACTCCAGCGACTCTTCAGGACGCAACGAGACAGGTACTGAATTCAACCCGCCCTCTGGAGCCAAAGGGAATGGCACACGGTCTTCTACCTCGATGTCTTTGAGATCTCGACCTGTATCATTGGTCACTCGAATTGTTACGTCTATGGGGTCACCTCCAAACGTTCTAGACGGATTCAGCTTCCGCTGAATCTTCAACCCAGAAAGATCTACGGAAGTCAGGGAGTTTGAAACAAGAAAGAGCAGACCGATAGGTATCACGTAAGATGCCAAGTAGAATTCGTGAAAGACGATAGCGATTGCCACGAAACAGTACGCTATCGAGAGGTAAGCCAAGCCCTTCTTGGTAAACGCCATTAATCGACCCTTGGAACAGGAATGCGTCGCGAGATCTCTTCAAGGATCAGTTTCGGATCAAAACCTCGGACCCAAGATGCTGTCTTCGGAATTATCCTGTGCGAGAGTGCTTCGATAATTAATGACTTCACGTCATCGGGAATCACATAATCGCGCCCGTAGAATGCCGCATTCGCGCGCGCCAAGCGTAGAAGCGCTAGAGAACCGCGGGGGCTCGATCCGACTTCAATTTGCGGATGTGCGCGGGTTTCTCGTACGATGTCGGTTATGTATAGTAATATCGAGTCGTCCACGTATACGTCTTCGACGGTGTTTTGCATTTCGAGCAGTTGCTGCGGTGTGATGACGGGGCTTACGTCAAATTCCTCTGATTTCCGTGCCATTCTATTTTGTAAAATCTGCACTTCTTGAGGCTGGTCAGGATAACCCAGGTGAAGCTTCATTATGAAGCGATCAAGTTGAGCTTCGGGCAATTGGTAAACGCCTTCGAATTCTATCGGATTTTGCGTCGCAATAACCATGAATGGCTTGTCGATGTGTTGCGTTTTCCCGTCCAAGGTCACTTGGTATTCTTGCATTGCCTCTAAGAGTGCAGATTGTGTCTTCGGCGGGCTTCTGTTGATCTCGTCTGCGAGAAGAACGTTTGTGAATATTGGACCTTTTCGAAGTTCGAAGTCTCCTGATTTCTGGTTGAATATGTAAGTGCCTGTAATGTCACTGGGAAGTAGATCGGGTGTGAATTGTATTCTGGAAAATCTGCATCCGCTTGCTGCTGCTAAGGTTTTCGCGATAAGTGTCTTTGCAAGACCAGGATAATCTTCGATGAGGATATGAGAGTTCCCCAATATTCCCAACAGTAGCTTGCGGAGAACGTCGTCTTTGCCTACAACATATCGAGTCAATTCTGCGTGGAGTTTCCGACAATTCTCAGTTACTTCTGACTTCATTCTTCACAATCTCTCAATTCTCGACAAAACTTCATGAATCTCTTGTACGTTGGTTAAAGTTGACTTCCTGCCAGATAGAAACGATAGTAGCATGTCATCTTTCAACCTCGCACCTACGAATTCTGGATTGCTAACAATGAGTTCGCAAAATCGCTCTTTTGAGAGATTCATGCGGGCAGAAGCCACAGAGGACCCGACTGTGTGAAGTTTCTCCACTAGCGTTGATTGCATATCTCGTTTACTGCTATTTCCTTCAATAGTCGCCTGAAGTCGCGCAAGCTCATCATCTCGCGGTCTAGGCTCAGGTTGAAACGTTCTTCTCGGCGTGGCAGTAAGATGTGACAATGAATCCAGGATCAACATGACAAAGAGAACGAAAGTGGCGCCTAAACCTGGCCATATGAGCACCGCGAATTGAGCGAGAAAGAAGTTGAGTAGAATGACGCATATTCCGAAAATTACGCCAAGCTCAATTGTGTTCCTAGTATCTCGATTCAATGTTGACCGCTAACTCCTCTGATAATTCTTTTTCCAAGGTAGTCAATTGGGAGATGGCAATTGATCGTTTGTCATCGCCAAGAGAGTGTCGACTGTATCTTGCTTCTTCAAATAGGAACGTGAGTGTATTGACAGCTTCCTTTCCAAATCGCAGTTTCTTAGATGCTTGTAGAGCAAATTCTCTCGGAGTCTCGGCTAATCCTATTTCGAGGCCGATCTCCGCAAGGAGTATACACATCTGTCTGTAACAAGCGAGTATTGTTTCTTGATAGTTATTTCCAGACTCAAGCATTCTCACCGTTTTTCCGACAACTTCTGTTGCTTTCTGCTTAATCGCGTCTCCTGGAGTAATTGTTTCGCCTCGGTTTGAGATCACGCCTCTCCGGAAGGCGATTAAAAGAAATGCCAGTGAGACGGCGAATATTGATCCGAACGCTATGAAGCTGTAGTAGGTGAGAAAGAGCGTTTCAGGTGACGCTGCAGATGTCTGAGTCGTTGAAGCGGAGTGAATTTGTGTGGCCGACGTAAACAAAATTGCTGCTTGCTGAATCGCACCAAGAAGAGCGATCACGGCAGTTGGGTTCGAACGCATTAATGCGGCGATAGTTATGCCAATGAGCAGGAAGAAGAGTAGAGATGTGAGGAGGTTACTTCCCGGCCGCGGTCCACTTGGGCCCACCACAAAGAAGTTTGTGATGGCCTCGATTATGGTCTTGCTGAAGGCCAACAGCATAATCAAATAAAATGTTAGGAGGGCCGGTGGAAGGAAGGGTGCGAGACTAAGCGAAGCCTTTCCAGCTCCGGTCTGCTGTGTGAACGCTCCAGTCATTATCAGCAGGACAAGAAATAGCAGGAGTATGACTCGATTAGAAGTTAACAGGTTCTTGTTACGCAGATCGCCGAACCTTCCATCAATAGTTCCGTGATACAAGGAACTTAGCAATCAGTTCCAAATTCTCTCTACTTTCTGACATTGGGATCTTGTTCAATATTTGAATTGCTTCCTGAAGATAGAAATTCGAACGAGCCTTAGCATAGTCTATGCTCCCGTACTTTTCGTAAAGGGTGATTGCCTTCTTTATTTCCACTCTCTTGATCGACTTCTTTCCGAGGATGCGCAGAAATTTCTTCCTGTCCGCGTCCGTTGCGCTTTTCAGAAGATGAGCGGCCATTACGGTTTTCTTTCCTTCTCGAATGTCACCTCCGATCTCCTTGCCGTAATCCTTCTCTTCACCAACCACGTTCAACACATCATCGATTATTTGAAAAGCAATTCCAATAGTTTCTCCGAAAGCTCCTAACGCAAGGATCATGTCGTCCCGCCCACCGCCTGCAATCGCGCCGGCCTCCGTTGCAAGACCAGTCAGTGCTCCTGTCTTGCATCGAAGGAGTCGAATGACGTCTTCTTCGGTGAACTTGTTTTTCTTCCATAAGTTGAATTCGTACGCTTGCCCCCACGTGATGTCATAGGCGCGCTTAGCTATGCATGTCACTAGTCTGTGACAACGATCTAACGGAATATGACTGCCGTTTGCAACCTCGAAGACTTTAATCAGCATCGCATCTCCTACGTTTATGGACACAGGAACCCCGTAGATTTTGTGGATGCAAGGCTTTCCGCGCCTGAGTTCACTCTGGTCCTCGATATCGTCGTGGATTAATGTCATGTTGTGGAGCAACTCCACCGCAGCAGCAGCACCGATGGCTGCTTCCTTATCTCCCCCTACACACTCGGCCGCTAGGAATACGAGTACGGGTCTGAAGCGTTTTCCTCCGCGGTCAAGGAGCTCCCAGACGGATTTGTAGAATTCTGAGGGGTCTCCAGTTCTTGGAAGATACTTTTCGAGTTCTGTTTCAATTGTTCCCTTGTAACGTTGGATGACATCAAGAGCAGAAGTCATGGCGCGTTCATTGTGAATTGTGCTTCTTCAAGTCTATGCCTAGTCGCCTTACCTGTGGAGTAGCTGGGAATTAGCCGGACACATCATGACGTAAGGCATTCGCTAGCTCTTATCTTTACTCACGTACTTTGATGTGAGGACGCGTCTGATATCTTCCGAAATCTTCTCACCAATCCCATTGACTGATTTCAATTCTTCCTTCGAAGCTGAGAAAATTCGTTCCACCGTGTTAAGTGCGACCAATAAGTTTCGAGCTCTTACTCTGTCGATGCTCGGCAGGCTAGCAACGATAAACTCCTGTTGCTCTTCGAGCGTAGGAGGTTTCGGCCCCGATATAATTCTAAGACCACGCTTCTCCTGAATTTGCTCCCGCCGAGCGATCGTAAGCATCAGTTGTGCGCTGTAGGTTGGGGCAGGTGACCAGAGGATCGGTATGCCATAGTCGATCAAAAGAGAAGCATAAGCCCCAAGTACTGCTTCAGGTCGTAGTCGACCTGAACCCATCGGGTTTTCGCCTTCTACGATTATCATCGGTCTTTCGTACTCTTTCAGTTTAATCGCTTGCTCAAACATGCGTCCGTCGATTATTGATGAGGCAAAATCATCTATGTCCTTCCGTTCAACTACCGCTCTGTCGGAGAGTACAAAGTCGCCCACGACGAGATTCTCTGATCTGACCCGCCCGCCGAGCCTAACTAATTCGCGAGTTGTGACGGCGCCTAGTTCCCGCGAGTCCGCTATGATGACAATCTCGTTTTGCGTTTGCGCGTTAGGTTTTTCAGACATGTAACTTTCTATCTTCGATTGATCAGGGTTCTCGTTATCCTGATTCTTCATGAACTGGCGTATAGCCGTACCCATATCCCTTTCTTTTCTGCGAGAGATCCAGTAGTATGCCTCGTCTCGAGTGCCCTTAGCAATCAGAATCACCGCTTTGCCGGGTCCTTTTCTCCCTGTTCTGCCGCGGCGTTGAATGTACCTGATAGCACTGGGGACGGTATCGTAGAAGATTACTTCATCACACTCAACAATATCGAGCCCTTCTTCTCCGATCTGAGTAGCAACGAGAACGTTATATGAGCCCGATCTGAAGTCGTCAAGAATTAACGATTGTTTCTTCTGAGTTAACCCTTTGTCACGTTCTCTGGAAGCTTGACCGACGAGCCTCACAGCTGAAACTCCGTCCACCTTGTTGAGTAATTCCGTAAGCCGCGCGGCCGTGCTTCGATAGTTCGTGAACACCATTATCCGGCGAGCTCCACTGCCGAGGGCGCTTCTCACACGTTTGATGAGTTCCGTAACTTTAGGATGATCAGCTTCCTTCGCAACTACGTCATTGACAATTCGTGTTACTTCCAATATGCGCGTGTCGTTGAGGATTAACCGTAAGCCCGGTGAAGCACGTGCTCTTCCTCTTTCGCTTAAATCGTTCAATTGTGATTGCAGAGCAGGAAATCCCTGAGTCTCCAGAAGTTCTATTGCTCTAATAGCGTGAATTGCTGCATAAACCTGCGCCAAATAAGTTTTGACTTCCCTCCTGCCACTCGAAGCCTCCTGCAAAATCTTCTGTCTAGCATCAAGAACATCCCGAAGCCTAACGCGGTCCGTTGCTGCACTCGTGAGGAAACCTTGGTCCCTTACGACGCGTAGCATTTCACGAAGGAAGCTATCAAGCTTTGATTTCACATCATAGAATATTTTTGGCAGTTCGATGCTTACCCAATTAACATCTATTGCTGCCACATATGGCTTGACATCGTCACTTTTTGTGGTGCGTGCTTCCACCCAATCTAGGTGAAGATTCCTGCAGATCTCTCGCACATCAGCCTCACTTGATCCGGGAGATGCGGTGAGTCCGAGAATTAGTCCCTTCTCGATTTTCGAGTACTGTTCCGCGATGAAAACGTAAGGATAGTCTCCGACAGCACGATGTGCTTCGTCAAAGATTACTAGAGAAAACGCATCAAGTGGTACTCGACCCGTAATTAGATCGTTCATCAAGACTTGAGGGGTAGAGAAGACGAATCGTTTTGACCAAAGTTCTTGACGGTTCTCAGGTCCAACTTCCCCCGTTAAATAAACCAGTGAAGCATCATCTAAAGCGATTAGACGTTGGAAAGTGCGATAATGCTGCAAAACCAGGGGCTTGGTTGGAGCAAGCATCAACACTCCTTTTGTTGGAAGAGAAGCTAGCTTGACGGCAGCTACATATGCAGCGATAATTGATTTTCCAAGGCCCGTGGGAAGACAGACCAGAGTGTTTCTTCTAAGTGCAGTATTTGCGATTGTTTCTTGATAGGAGCGGGGTTCTATCAGATTAGATCTTATGAGAGTATTGCGAGACTGGGGTGCTGACATGATCTTACAGCCTGATGCTGCAGCCCCGCATGTTAAGCGTGTGGTAGGCTGACACAATGTATTCAGATTAATTCTGCTTGGCGCCACAGCTCCCACAGAAACCGGCCGTCGGAGGTATGCGAGCTCCACAGGCTATACAGAACTTTCTTGCTTCAACAGTTGGAACAGGTGCAGGGGCACCGCACGCGGGACAGAATTTCTGGTGTGGCTGCAATTGTGCACCACAAGACGTACAAGTGACTACAATTGTTGTGGTTGCAACTCCGCTAGCTCCAATACCGATGGTATCAGACACTTTCAACTCGGATGGTGCACCATCATTGTACAAGTCGCCGAGTGACCTGAAGATGAATATGGATAGGAACGGCGAGATTACTGCTGACAGCAACCATCCGACGTACGGAATCCTACTTGCCAGTCCGCCAACTACGAAAGCAATAATTGCGGTGATAACTACCCATCCAATGTACTTGTCCCATCCTATCCTTCTGATTATGCTCAGTATCTCGCCAAACGCAAACGCCTTTCCAAATTTCCCTGTCTTCACCATGTGAGCGATGCCAACGCCCAGAAAAATAAGGAAGACAAATGCAAGCAGAAGGCCGACCAACAGGGGCGCAACACCTAGGCCACCTAACATTAGACTGGCTGATACACCGCTGAAGATTCCTGAAGAAACGATTAGAGCCATTGGAACTATCATGTAGATCAGGGAGGCAATTGATACTTTTGCTCCGTCGACGAACAGACCACCATACTTCTCAAGCTTAGGCGGAGTTTCGGAAGCAGGAGCCTCTCGAAGAACACGCGCCGCATAGCCTAAGACGATCCAATCCACCAAGGGGATTAGATTGAGAACGATAAGTATGATCAGTCTCCCGCCATCGCTTAACAGTTTCTTGGCGTAGTTGAAACTGTTATTCAGGTTCTTAGTAAGATTCATCCAGACTCCTCTCAACTAATGATGGATATTGCCTGTATAAAACTCGATGTGCAAGTAATCATTTCATGCTGGATTACTCGCGCACCTTGAGTCGTCTAATACTATCAATCGCCTCTAGCCATGCCTTCAGAGCTCTACCATAGGTCAGGAGTCTCGATGGATCGGTTTCCAACTTTAGTGCAGTGTTAAGCTGCTGAATCTTCGCTAGAAGAGTCTGCTCAGTACTCTCAAGAATTTGATCAGTCGCCAGCCTAGTTTCGTCTGCCGCATTCCTAACGATAACTACGGGCCTGTTGCATTTTGCGCAAAACGTCTCCGTGCCTCTCCTAAATAGAGGCGTACCACATTGTGGACATGCTTCCTGAAGCATACTTGCTCCCGATTTGAGGAGCTCAGCCATCTTCTTGACTTCGATTCCCACGAAATTTACCACCAGAAAGATAGGGTTTGATATCTATTATCTTGTTGGCTCAATACATAGGGATGCGAAAGAGTTTACATATGCGAAATGACGCATTCAGTTCAAAGGGTTAAGTCTTGCGGGGATGTCCGCCATGTCAACCAAAGCCAAACGTAAAGAAGAATACGAAAACCGAATCAAGCAGGCTTTGGTCATCCTGAACGACGTATCCAACGACAATACCACTCCTCGCAATATCCGACGAGCCGCTAAGGACGCTTTCGACAAACTACAGGTACCCGACCTAAGCCTAGGGGTGAGAGCGGCGAACGCCATTTCAATTCTCGATGACATTAGTCAGGATCCCAACATGCCGCCATACACTCGCACTAAAATTTGGCAGGCCGTTAGCGTTATCGAAGCAATCAAAGACTAACTGGTCCATTAGAGCTAATTCTAGGTTAATCTGCTTGCAGCTTTGGAGACTAAATTAAGAAAAACTCGCCTTACGGTTGGCGACTCTATTCCAACGTTACAACCGTCTTGACACGTCGTCTCTGAGACAAGAATTCCGAGCGCAACTTTAAAACGGTGCTTTCTTAATCAGAATTGTTATTTTCGGAGGCGGCTAGAGCATGATTTATCGAAAGACGGCAACTCTCCTGTTCATTATATTGATCGCGTTCTTCCTGCACCTAAACGTGAATCCAGCTGCAGCGATTGGCGTTGCGAACGTCGAAGTGAGTAATGTATACTGGGGAAGTGACGCGACGAATCCTGATACGGCACACCCTGGCGATGTGAACCTTCAGCTTTCCATTCTAATCATGAATGTGGGTGATGATGTAGCTCGGAATGTCAACGCGACGCTTCTGATTGGGCCGCCACTCATCTACCAGTATTCTCTCAACGGTGTACAATATAATGGAAGTTCAATCTCTAAGCTTGCAGGCGATATGCCTGCGGGTCAAAGTTACACGCTCAAATACACTCTCAGCATCGATCCCAGAGCCCAAGAGGGGATCTATCAATACAGTCTGCAATTATCCTACTCATCCGCGAGAGAGTTGCAGCAGGTTAACACGACAGTAACGGTCACTGTTCCAGTTTGGCGTGGTGAACTTCATGTTCAAGGCGTGGCCACAAATCCGACTAAGATGTACCCGAACAGCAAGCAGGTTAGCGTGGCGGTTACCATCGTAAACTCAGGCCAGGGCATAGCAAAGGATATCCAGCTCGAATTGTTACTCACTCCTCCGTTCACGCCCTCATCCAGTGGTTCAGATCAGATCTTCATAGGCAACTTGCCTGCAGGTCAAACGACGACTGCTAACTTTGTTGTTGATGTAGCGCTTAACGCAACGTTTGGACAGTACTCTGCAATACTGGTCCATATCGCTGGGAATCAACTAGTACCCATAGGACAGGTACCACTGTACGTCGCTGAAAAAGTGAAGTTCGACATTGTTAGCGTAACCCCGACGACGCTCTATGTCGGTGATTCTGGAGACGTCATCAGCGTTGCCATAAGGAATTCAGGGTCAGTAGAAGCTGACTCCGTGAGAGTAGAACTGGAAGTTGGAAACTTCTTCACTGGTACGTTGACAGACTTTCTAGGGACGATGTTGGCGAACGAAACCAAAGTCGCCTTCTTCACGATTGACATCGACAGTAAAGCCCAACCTGGAACGTTTACTATCGATCTTCGCTTCGACTGGACTCAAGACACTAATTCCCTAAACGACACAACTAACAACCTGACCCTCACCGTTCTGCCCCCAGCAGTACCAGTAGCGCTGATCGTAGTAGCTTTGGTTGTTGTAGGCGGTGCTGGTGGATTTCTATACATGAGAAGACGAAAGGCAAGGGCGGCAGCATCACAATCCGCGGCTAAGACCAGCAAGTAATACAGTGCTCGGTATCAATCGGCTTGGGGCAGAGAAATGTGACTTGGCGAGTCATTGCAATACTCTTACTGGCACTCGCAGCCTCTCTCTCAACCCCAGTATACGCCCACACGACCCTTGGAGATCTAAACAATTCTCCGCCTATCTTTAGAACTAACGATAATGAACTTAACACTCCAAACTTTCTGGGTAATCACGTACCGGGACCATTAGGCTACGTGTGGCCTGGAGCCGGATTGGATGCTTACTCTGGAAGTCAGTTGAATCCTCCAGGATACCAGTCACCCTTCGGTAGCACAATAAACCCCCCAGTCCAGGACGCGGCGGACGCCTACAGTCCCGAAGGAGCAATCTTGACTTCCACTCCGGATCATGACAACGTGGGCGATTTCATTTTCGCAATAAACTTCTCGTTACCGAACACCTTCACTCAGGTTAACGATTTCAATTACTCGAGCCTCACGATATACTTACCAGCCCCAGTCTTCGACAAAACTGGACTATTGGTGCAGGACGGATTCGAACCGGCAGCGGGAATCAATTGGGACCACGGAGACAATTCGAATATTGTCACTACAATAACCGACAATTATGGAGCAATCTTCGTGACGCGGGCCGATTCGAATGATCCTTTCGAACCCGGCTCGTGGATAGTCCGAATTCAGGGCCCACCTTCAGGGATAACGTTCTTCAAAACCGAAGATGTTTGGTATTACGTTCGAATCAACCAGATGAAAGCACCTTACACTGCCGGCAGATATTTCTTCAAAATGTTCCTGAACGACTCATATCCGATCGTTAATGGAGCATCAGGTGACGTTTGGGGTACAATGCCGATGGAGAATTGGCCAGTGCTCTTGGTCAAGGGCGAGGTTGACCCAGCCATAATAACGGGGACGATCAGATACGGTGAAATGAACAGTACCCTTTACGGCTTGCCGATAAATCTCCCTGGAAGAGTAAGAGCTATCGGAACCGCCGTCGACCCTCTAACCGGTCAATCGACCGGACGCCCAGTGGAGGCGCGCGGCTACTTCAACGCAACCGCTAAAGGACACTACGAGATTGAAGGTCTGGCAGGAGGAGTCTACACCATCTACGCATCTGCGGCAGGTCTACCTGAACAGAAAATAGCGGATAATGTTCAAGTCAATCGAGGTCAATCGCTTCACATCGATGGATATCTCAGAATAGGACCACAACTTCGAGGCGCGATCTTCTCCAAGCAGGGATTTGGAGCTGCGTCATGGCCAGCTCAGCGTCCGATTTCAATTGTAATATATAATAGCAAATCCTACGATAGCGCAAGCATCGAAACATCCAGCCCCATAAACCTAACACAATCACCCTACACATCATACGTAACTGGAAACACGTTCTTTTCGGCCAAATCCACTGAGTTCAGTGGACTTGACCCTTCTGTCGCAAGTCCGAAGAAGGTTGCTTTCCCTTGGGAGGGCCCGACCAGTTACTATTCGTATACTACTCCAGGAACGAAAGACCCGTACGGATTGTTTAACGGCGTTGGACCAGCGCAAGTATGGTGGGTGGACCCCCGGAGTAGTCTAGACTCTAACACGGGTCTCGGTTCCGCTTCTTCAGAGTTCGTTTTCCAGTTCGGCTCCGAAGACGTCTACGGAGTTCCCACAAAATTCTCCGGCATGGTGCCGCAAGTGTTCGCAACCTGGACCGATAGTTTGAGTCCGGGGACGTATTATGTCAGAGCATATCTGAATGGTTATGTTCAGACTGGATATGATGGAACTCTATTGATCGATTATCCATTCGACGTTCCGTACATCGGCCCTTCAAACGTGTTCATACCTATCGATCTTGTGGAATCATGTGGCGTTAACGTGACGGTTCACTTTCACGATCTGCCTGGTTCATTGGTTGATGATCCGATCCAAGGTCCTGATCCTGCACGATACCTGATTGCTGAGGCATTCACCAGAGACGGATTCGTGGCAGCGTTCAACTTCACTCAAGTGCACGAGAAATCAGAAGCTACGATACTGTTGAATGGCCTCGGGATGGCTGGCGACCCGTTGAACATACTGCCGTTCGATCCTCGAGCACCGATCAAGTACTCGCTCTTCCGATACCGTGGCCTTTACGACTATGGACTTCCAACTGACATGTATACGATCCGGGTATTCATGCGGGGTTACATCCAAGCTCTTCCTCCAGCAACTTCCATCGACGAATTGGATCAGCCGCTCACAGTGAATCTTGCAGTGGGCACATGCCTCTCTGAAGCGAGCACGCACATGTTTCGCGGAGGCAGCATCAACGCTACTGTCAGTTCTATTGACTGGGAGATACCGACAGTCGAACGAAATTGGGTTTGGAATAATACTTCAGTGAACTTACTAGTTTACGATATTTCATCCCAGAATTTTATTGCCGTAATCAACTTCTGGAACGCGAACCTACAGAGGTGGTATATTCCAAGACAGGATTCAATGTTCAAGAGTTTGCCTTGGTCAGGTTGGCTTGGGTCATATGGACCAGGTTCCAGCTATCTTATGACGAACGGATCAGTGGAAGTTGATCAATTCGGACCCGACCTCCCCAACATACCATCCGCAAATCCGGGCACGGACCTCGTAACCTTGGATGTTGTTCAGAACATCTTGCATGAGGGGTTTCTGTACAATTTCTCATCCTACAGGCTTCCGACGTTCAGGTCGAGTTTGGCGATTTATCCTGGAACTTATGCGTTGAATGGTTGGACGTACGGATACGTTCAGGAGAATGTGCTCACCCTGGGCGATTTAGGAAATGTGTACGTCGCTGTACCTTGGTTGGGCGACATGGCGGATGTTAACCTAAAGGTGATAGTCGGAGTTAACTTGACGCTCACGATGCTGTTCAAGACTGAGCATGTAATTGAGGGAACCCCATACAACTCCTCAGTTAGGATCCGCGTCTTTGATGACGCTGACAATTTCATTGCCGCAACCACCCTAATTGCGTCCGACGTAGGAACTTTGCTTGGCAGAGGAGGAGAACAGGCACTCCCTGGTTCCAACGCCGCAGGGTTCTTTGCGAACGGGATTAAACTCGTGGATCAAGCGGTTCCCGCAGGCACAACCGTCTTAACGTACAGGAATCTTGCGGGCTCGTTTGGATACGTGGAACTGAACAGTCAAATCTCCAGTATTCGAAGCGCGACGTTATTTTCATCTGATCACGGCATTTGGGGAAGGTCAACTATTCCAGGAGGCTATTCTGGTGATTGGACAGTAATGGTGGACTTTGTGAACTGGTACCAATCGACCTCATGGTACCCTCCGGTTCCTGCTCTTCTGCAGGGTGAATCCGTGTTCTTCTTCCCCTACAATCATCTTGGTCCCTACTCGGAGAATGGATTCATCCGAGTCTCGAATGCTCCCTTGAGCGGAGAAGCATCTGCTGAGTTCGAATTGGATCTTCGAGGGTACATTCAAGGGATCGTTCTAGGGATGAATTGGGATGATGCTACGAGAACCATTAGCTGGGCAAATCTCCAAATCGTAGACAATTCTTCCTACCAGTACTACTGGTACACGTGGGATGGATGGTTCGACGGGTACCTTAACCCTGGCACTTATCAAGTGACGATTAGGGAATGGAGCGGGAGTCAAGGTCATGTTCCGATCAGCTTCGTGCTTAATGTGAGTCCCGGAGAACAATCCAGCTCTCTCAGCTTCATTCTGGAGGAGAGCCAGATTCCCATTCCGGAATTACCTGATGTTTCCTCAGTAGCCTTTGTGCTGATCATGGCAGCATTCCTAATCCTGCGTAGGCGTAGAAGATAATTCGTCACATCGTACGTTTGGATAGGATCAACGCAATCGGCATCAACACAAGACTGCTAACGAACAGGATGAGCAAATCACCGGCTATCGAGTTTAATCCTAGGCCAAGGTACATTATTCTTCTAAGCGCGTCGTTTCCGTAAGTCCACGGTAGGCTGTCTGCGATCGCCCTTCCCCCAGGTGCAAGCAGAAGTGGTGAGTCAGTCGTGCCCGCCAGTGAGAAAAGAGGAAAGGTCATCGCAATTTCAAGAACAGTAAGGGTAGATGACCCTCGTATCCTGGCCGATATTGCTAAACCTAATGATAATGTGAAGATTGCGATCAGAGTGGTGGTTAAGAAGATTAGGAGTAAGTTGCCGCGCACTTCGACACCGTCTAGCGCAAAAATGATTAGCATGAGCGCGGTGCGCAGAACGGTTAACACTACTGTAGCGAACATTTTTCCACTGTACACTGAGAATAGACTGACGGGGGAGAGAGCCAGACGCGGGAAGGTACCGCGTTCGCGTTCCCGGCTAATTGCGTTCACTATGTCGTCGAAGGCTCCTAGAATTGCAATCATTCCAAGGAAACCTGGCAGAATAGTGTCGCCTGTCGGTGGTCGACCAGAGATCGGTCTAGTGATCACTTCTATGGAAGCAACTTTTGCGCTGAAAGTCGCGCCTGCTTCGCCTCTCGTCACCTCAAGAAGCAACGATTGGGCCCCCGAGTTTACTGCGCCTACAACGAACGATGATGAGGTGATTTTCGAGTTGTCAGTTTCGATAACTATGAATGCATGACCCGAGGCTAGGTCACGCCCAAATCCTTGCGGTATAACGACAGCACCAACTGCCTGAGCGTTATTGACTGCACCTAGGGCTTGTTCCTCAGTTTGTACGAACTGAGTCACATGTATGAATGGTGAGGTTGTCAGCTTATCAATCAACAGTTTAGATGCAGGGCTTCCATCCAAGTCAGCTACGACGACTGGTATATTGTGGCTTGTAGCGCTGAAGGCAGCTACTATCACGATGAAGATGCCGATTAAGAGAATTGGAAACATGATGGTCAGTACTAGTGATACGGGATCGCGACGTAGCTGTTTGAGTTCTTTAACAGTAATAGCGTATGTGTGACGTACGAAGTCGTCTTTCATCTAATGAGCCTCTCCCTAGACTTACGCAGCAATACCAGCGAAATTGTGTAGAAGATGACTCCGGACATGATCAAGTACTCCAAATCCCAAGTTAGCGAGAGTAACGGTCGACCTAACAGTACGGTCCGCCTTAGTGCGTCGAATGCGTATGTGAAGGGTAAGAGGGTGGCAATTGTCTGCGATACGCCGACCAGCAGTTCCTTATCGATAATTAGTCCGCTGAACGCGAACAGGAAAAGGATTAGGAAAAACTCCACGATGACAACTGCTCGCTGTCCAAGTTTTAACGCTGAAGCTACGAATCCTAGACCCATCGTTACAAGTGCGATCAGAAGCGATAGCGTCAGAAGAGTTAGAAGATCAGTATTCGGTCTAGCGCCGTATCCGTAAATAGCTAGCCCGAGGACTATGAAGGTTCGCGCAGTACTCAGGAGTAGGTCGAAAAGGGTCTTTCCTAGAACTATCGCTTCAATCGGTACGGGGGTTGATAATAGTCGAGCATAAGTTCCTTCCTCGCGCTCTCGGGACATTCCTCCTGCGATTTCGTAGAAGCCAGCAAAGATTTGGACAACGGCTAGAACGATTGTTAGTCCAACATTGAAGCCCGCAAAGCTAGCTCCCTTTTGAATGATCTCCACACCAGCGATCGATTGCTTCTCGGCTTGAGTCAGTATAGGCTGAACTTCCAGGTTAGGGTTAAAATTCTGAACGTAATTTGTCAGTGTACTTTGAATTTGGTCGGATACGCCAGGTTCAGAATCGTCCGTATAGAGTATAATCCTCGCTTGAAACCCGTTATCCAGATCATTCTGAAAGCCTTTGGGAACAACGATTACAGCGTAAATCTTCTTAGATCCTAGGAGCCCTATACTCTGCTGCTCATCATAGCTTTGGCTTAGACTGTGAAAGTCCGGTGAACTTGCCAAGGTCTGCCAGAGACGATTAGAGGCGACTGAGAGATCGTTGTCCACGAAGGCCATGGGGATATCAGTCGTTGCTGAGAAACTTGTTCCGGCTCCACCTCTGCCAGCTCCAAGAGATGCAGTGAAGAAGAACGGTAGGATTACAAGTGATATTAGAATGGCACTTCGATTTCGTCTGAATTGGCGAAACTCATTTGCAGCTATTGCCAACGAATCGGCTACGAAAGAGGACAACGGCATTTCAGATCAGACTGCGTCACATTCACTTGGTCTGTCCAGCGGATTCCATGAAGCGATCGATCTCCTCTTCGCCACCCGTGAGAGCAATGAACGCTTCTTCAAGCGTCGGATCTTTCGTATTTATGGTCCTGATGCGTGCTCCAACGTCGAGCAGAGCGCTTGCCACTTCTTCTGCCAGTGTCTCTTTCCGTTCGCAACTAACTTGGAGCTTAGATTCGGAGTACTTAACTCTGCATACTTGATTCATCGAACTGAGTCTATGCTTGACTTTCTCAAGTTGCGTTGAAGATAGATCGGGGGTCTCGACCTCTACGACTGATAATTCACTAACGCTGTGTTTCAATTCACCCGGTGTACCAACCTGCACTAGTCTACCTGCAAACATTATGCCAACCCTGTCACAGATCTTCTCAGGCTCACCCATGTAATGAGTTGTCCAAATCACGGTGACGCCTTGCTCACATAGACGCTTCGTAAAATCCTGCAAAGCTATTGCTGACTGAGGATCTAATCCTGAAGTTACCTCATCCAAGAATAGGACTTTCGGCTCATGCAGGAGCGCCGCGCAGATCATCGCCTTCTTTTGCCAACCGGTTGATAGCGCCCCAACGAGTCTCTTCGTTTTCTCTCTGAAAGCGAACATTTCCAGAAGCTCTTGTACTCGACTCTCGGCGCGGCCGCGGGGAAGATCATAGAGCGTGCTGAGCAGCTTCAAATTTTCTTCAATAGTCAGATCCTTGTACAGCGACACTCCGTCACTCACGACACCGATGGTGCGTCGCACAGCAGCGGGGTCCCTTCGAATATCAAATCCAGCTACTGTAGCAGACCCCATGGTAGGCTCTATCAACGTGCAAAGCATGCGGACAGTTGTGGTTTTCCCAGCTCCATTTGGTCCGAGCAGACCAAATAGCTCTCCCCCCTTGACGTCCAAATTCAGCGTGTCGACTGCTCGGAAATGTCCAAATACCTTCGTTAATCCCTGAGTAGTTATCGAATTATCGGGCATGTGCTTTCCCTAAACGGTATTCGACGTCTCGACAACTCATCCCATAATAAAAGAAGTTCCGTGTCGAATAGATGCTCACTAAGAAGGGTTAGATGCTCACACGTCTAGCTGCCATGCCATTCGACCTCGGTCTGTTTGTCTCTATGATTCACGACTCTAGCAAGAACAAATAGTAGATCGGATAGACGATTGATGTACGGGATTAATTGTTCGTTAATATCCTCCTTTTTTGATAAAGTGACAATTCTCCGCTCTGCACGTCTGGCCACGGCTCTGACGAAGTGTAACGAAGCGCCAGCTCGGCCTCCACCAGGCAAGATGAATGCACGGAGAGGGGGCAATTCGTTTTCAAATCGGTCAATAATCCTTTCAAGTTCGAAAACACGTTCCCTCGTGATGCGCGGTACCTCCTGACCTCTCTTATCACCTGCAAGATCTGCGCCCGCGACGAACAGATCTTTCTGTAGTTCCTCTAGAACCAGACTAATTTCATCATCAGAAAGAGCGGATCGGGCTAGCCCAAGCGCCGAGTTGATCTCATCAACACTCCCATAAGCCTCAACGCGCGTCGAATCCTTGGGTACTCGAGTTCCACCCACAAGACCAGTCTCGCCCGTGTCACCGGTTCGCGTGTAAATCCTTGCCGTTATAAGCACCATATTTACAGTTAGAATAGTGGCATACTAAAACTCGTGCAGTATAACATGCAGTCATCTGCGACTCCGTATTGTGTCACGTGTATTTCGCATCAAACTCGACCGTGAGCTCACGGAAGTCTGCATAACAAAATTTAGAGTACACTTTTGTACTCTGTAGCTTTAAATAGTGTAGTGACGTCTGTTCATAATCAATAAGGGATTGCAAAATGGGGCATGGCATTTGGGCTCAGCGCCCAGAGAACAATTACGCGATCGGAACGTAGACTGAAGATTCAGAAATTTAAGTACTCAAACAATCCCCTGCAAGTTTTCCAGGCACTAAGCGCGGAGAGCGAACACTGTTACCTTCTGGAATCTGCGGAAGGCCCGCGAAAACTGGCTCAGTATTCCTTTATCGGATTTTCTCCTACGAAGGTGCTTGCAGCTAAGAAGCACACATATTACGAGTATTCTGGAAACGGTAAGATCAGCCTCCAGACGAAGGATCCCCTGAGTTATTTACGTCGAAATCTGGAGCAAACTTCCTCTTATTCCGGTTTCAGATTTGTTGGGGGACTAGTCGGATATTTCTCATATGATACGAGCCGATATTTTGAATCACTTCCAGAACTCGTCGATAATGATCTCAAGCTGCCGGATTTTCAATTCGGTAAGTTCGATGACGGCATCGTCTTTGACCACTTAACTGGCCTAGCATATTACTACTGGTATGATGATAATCGCATTAGCAAGATAAAACGCCTCTTATCAGCCAATAGTTCTATCCCCAAACTCTCCACAACCTCCTGTAAAGTGAACCTGTCACGGTCAGAGTTCGCGTCTAAGGTGAGGAAAGCAAAAGCGTACATCAAAGCAGGGGACATATTCCAAGTGGTTCTTTCGAAACGTTTCGAATTCGATATCGATGGATCACTTATCCATTTTTACAAGAAGCTACGCGATATCAATCCATCCCCGTACATGTATTTCCTCAAAATGGGGAAGATATCACTTGTTGGCTCCAGCCCGGAAATGCTTGGGCGAGTTGAAGGTAGGCAAGTTGAAACTTATCCGATCGCAGGTACGCGTCCAATCGGAAGGAATTCCAAAGAAACTGAACAGCTTGCTGCTTCTCTCATCAAGGACACTAAAGAAAGGGCCGAACATGTTATGCTCGTTGATCTTGCGCGAAACGACGTGGGCAAGGTATGTCAGTACGGATCTGTTGAAGTTCCAGATTTCATGACAGTGCAGAGATACAGTCACGTTCAACATATCGTCTCGCGAGTCGTTGGAAAATTAGAACCTGATAAGGATGCGATTGATGCCATTAAGGCAATCTTTCCCGCCGGAACAGTCTCTGGGGCTCCTAAGAAACGTGCCATGGAAATCATTGAGGAATTGGAGCCATGCAGACGTGGTCCCTACGCCGGGGCCTTAGGTTATTTCTCATACAACGGGAATGCCGATTTTGCAATCACTATCAGAACATTACTTGCGAGAGCAAGAAAGGCCTACGTTCAAGTTGGAGCAGGAATCGTGGCTGATTCAGATGCTGGACGAGAATGGGATGAAACTGAACACAAAGCCGGAGCGCTGCTTAGAGCGCTAGAAATAGAAGGATGAGAAATGAAAGTATTGATTATAGATAATTTCGATTCATTCGTTTACAATCTGGCTCAGTATGCTGGCAAATTGGGAGCCAAACCAGTTGTTCGTCGAACTAATGAAATGACACTCCGTAATGTGAGGAGACTGAAACCGGATAGGATTATCATATCTCCAGGACCGGGTACGCCTGATGACCCCAAGTATTTCGGTGTATCTGGCGATGTGATTAGGCAAATTAGTTGCGAAGTCCCGACTCTTGGAGTTTGCCTAGGCCATCAAGGCATTGCTTGGGCATTCGGTGGAAAAATAGTTCCAGCGAAACGATTGATGCATGGAAAAACGAGTTTAATCAAACACGAGCCTGATGGCATATTCGAAGACGTCCCCAATCCTCTTGAAGCGACTCGATATCATTCGCTCGTATGCGAAAGGAAGAGTCTCCCGACATGTCTAGAGATAACCGCAGAATCTCTAGACGATGTTGAAATAATGGGCTTGAGACATCGCGAGTATCCAATATATGGAATTCAATTTCATCCTGAATCAATCCTAACACCCCACGGGATCACGATAATGAGAAATTTCATCGAGGGAGTTTAATGATCAAAGAAGCAATTCAACTTCTAGCAGACCGAAAAGATTTGTCGTTTGAAAACGCTCAGCAAAGTATGCGCGAGATTATGGAAGGAGAAGTTACCGCAGCTCAAATCGGAGCTTTCCTCATGGCACTTAGGATGAAAGGGGAGACCGTTGACGAAATCACAGCGTTTGCTATCGCAATGAGAGAACATTCAGTCCGAATAAGCCCTCATGTTCATGGAAGACTTGTCGACACTTGTGGAACGGGTGGAGACTTGGTTAAAACGTTCAATGTTAGTACGACGGCCGCCTTCATATCCTCTGGGGGGGGAGTCACAGTAGCGAAACATGGTAATCGATCAGTAACGAGTAAGTGCGGAAGCGCAGACGTTCTCGAAACACTCGGAGTAAATCTCAATGTTGGTCCGTCAACCGTGGAGCGAGCGATTGAGCAGATTGGAATCGGATTCATGTTCGCGCCAGTATTTCATCCTGCAATGAAAAATGCGATTCTTCCGCGTCGAGAGATTGGTATAAGAACGGTCTTCAACATGCTTGGACCACTCACGAATCCTGCCAATGCAAACGCGCAAGTTCTGGGGGTATATGACCAGAAGCTAGTCGAACCAATCACAAAGGTGCTCCAAAGGCTAGGGCTAGAAGAAGCATTGGTAGTACACGGAATTGACGGTTTAGACGAAATATCAATTGTTGGACCGACTAAATCAGGCTGGTTGAAAGAAGGAAAAATCACCACTAGGACCATCTTGCCAAGAGATATCAAG
The DNA here is from genome assembly GCA_050012795.1 of Bathyarchaeia archaeon. Classification (GTDB taxonomy): domain Archaea; phylum Thermoproteota; class Bathyarchaeia; order 40CM-2-53-6; family 40CM-2-53-6; genus FEN-987. Next base: position 89,015 of record JBEKGM010000003.1, read on the forward strand.
CTCGAGACCGCCAAGATTAGCGAGATTTCAGCTTACGATCCTCCAAGAAGCGCTCAGATAATGATAGACATACTAAATGACGTTGAGAAAAAAGACTCAGCTCGGCGTCAGATGGCGCTCGCTAACGCTGCAGCAGCGTTTCTGGTAGGAGGAAAGGTTGACGACCTATCATCAGGAGTAGAGCTTGGAAACCAAGTAATCGAGAGCGGCAAAGCCTACGATAAAGTCAGACAACTCATCAGGTACACAAACGGTGACGAATCGAAATTGGATAGGATAGAAGCTTCCCATGACCGACTCTCTTGACAAACTAATCGCAGATGCAGAAAAAAGAATAGCGAGAGGATACTACGACGTGAACGTTGAAGTTGATCACGAACATCTCAGTCTCTTGCGCGCTATCAAGAGCTCCAATCATAACGCGATTATTGCTGAAATAAAACCGAAGTCGCCTGCACGCGGAGCGCTGCGTGCTAGATTAGACCCGAAAGAAGCAGCTATTCAAATTGCTCGCGGAGGCGCAACGGGCCTATCAGTACTCACTGAACCTGAAAACTTCGGCGGAACGATAGAAAGCTTAGTTCAGATTAGACCAGTAATAGACATACCATTACTGATGAAGGACGTAGTCCTCGACGAACAGCAAATCGATGCCGCAAGAAATTCTGGTGCAGATTGTGTCCTCCTTATGCTATCAGCCCTTATTCGGAAAGGAATTCAACCAACGGACCTAATCGATAAGGCGCACAGCGTTCACCTCGAAACAATCCTCGAAGTACACGACATTAAGGAATTGGAGCAGGCGTCTGAAACAGACGCAGAGATCATCGGGATCAACAATAGAAATCTGAAAGATCTTGCAATTGACCTAAACACTACAACAAAGTTGCTTGGTTCAGTTCCTCAAGTTCAAGACAGAACAATCATCTCTGAAAGCGGCCTTGAAACTATCGAAGATATTCGAAGACTGAAAAGGACGCACGTCGACGGCTTTCTTATAGGATCTTCAATTATGCTGGCAACAGATCTGACAAGCAAAGTACGAGAATTCGTTTACGCATGATGATCGGTTATGCGCGTTAAGATATGCGGATTGATGCGACCGAGAGACATCGAAGCTGCGGTAAATCATGGAGCTGACGCCGTAGGATTCGTAGTGGGCACTCCTATTTCACGACGAAACCTGAGACTGGAAAAAGCGAAGAAACTGATCAAACACGTGCCTGTCTTTACTTCCTCAGTAGCAGTAACCGCGGCCTCTAACCAGAAAACGTTGAAGAATATCGTAAAAAGACTTAATCCCGATGCACTTCAATTGCATCGCTGCGATCTCCGAACCATAGCGGATATTCGCAAAACCAACCCTGGACTTTCTATCATTCTTGCAACTCCAATTCACGATTCACGATCTATCTTGGACGTGGAAACGATCATAGAGTTCTCGGACGCAATCATGGCAGAAACCCCGAACCAGTTCGGAATAGGAGGAACCGGAAGAACTCATGACTGGGAGTTGACGAGGCGACTGCGAAGCAGGATCCATCCACACCCACTCATTCTGGCCGGTGGATTGACGCGTAATAACGTAAAAGGCGCGATAGAAATTGTCAGACCATATGGCGTCGACGTGTCAACCGGCGTCGAGAGTAGACCAGGAGCAAAGGATCATCGCAAGATGAAAGAGTTTATCGAGAAGGCGAAGGAGGCAGCACTTTGAAGGGACCATACGTTGCACCGATCGATGGAAAATTCGGCAAGTACGGCGGGCGATACGTACCTGAAACACTAATGAAAGCACTGATTGAGCTCGAAACCGAATATGACAGGTTGAAAAAAGAAGCTACCTTCACAACTCAACTAGAGTACCTTCTGAAGAATTTCGCCGGCCGCCCAACTCCACTCTATTACGCTAAGAACCTGTCAGAAAAGATCGGTGGAGCTAAAATCTACATTAAACGAGAAGACCTTGCGCATGGCGGCGCACACAAAATTAACAACACAATCGGCCAAGCTCTGCTCGCAAAGAGAATAGGAAAAAAGAGGATAATTGCAGAAACGGGCGCAGGGCAGCATGGCGTCGCAAGCGCAATGGCTTGCGCTGCTCTTGGATTGAATTGCGAAGTGTACATGGGCACTGAAGACATTCAACGACAAAAACTGAACGTATTCCGAATGAATCTTTTGGGAACAAAAGTGCGCGCTGTGGAAACAGGCTCGAGAACCTTGAAGGACGCGATAAACGAAGCTTTCAGAGACTGGGTAGCAAATGTTCAAGATACTTACTATCTACTAGGATCGGTCGTTGGACCGCATCCGTACCCGCTTATTGTCAGAGATTTTCAGAGTGTCATCGGACGCGAAATAAAACAGCAAATTCTCCGCGAGGAAAACCGCTTACCAGATGCAGTAGTAGCATGCGTCGGTGGAGGTAGCAATTCGATCGGTGCTTTCTACCCATTTATCGAGAACAGCGAAGTTGCTTTATGCGGCGTCGAAGCAGGAGGACGAGGACTATCTTCAGGCAATCATGCCGCTCCACTCTGCGCTGGTGAGGAAGGCGTATTCCACGGAATGCTAACCTATATTCTGCAAGACAAAGACGGACAAGTCAAACCAACTCACAGTATCTCAGCCGGACTTGACTATCCTGGAGTGGGCCCAGAGCATGCGCACCTGAAGTCCACAGGACGTGCTCAATATGTAGCTGTCACGGATAAGGAGGCACTGCACGGGTTCACCGAACTTTGCAAACACGAAGGAATCATACCAGCGCTTGAATCAGCCCACGCCGTTCAATACGCCATGCACTTAGCATCTGGAATGACGCGCGACCAAATCGTCGTAATCAACCTGTCGGGTAGAGGGGATAAAGACGTGAATGTCGTTGCAAACGAACTGGGCGTTAGACTATGACAGAAATCTCCGACACCTTTCAAGACTTGAAAAATAATGAAGCGGCCCTAATCGCATACGTCACCGTAGGCGATCCACACGTCACCAAGACAGCAGAACTTGTTGGCGCTCTTGTGGAAGGAGGAGTGGACATTATTGAACTAGGAATACCATTTTCTGATCCCATTGCAGATGGCCCAACGATCCAGAATGCTGTTTTGAGATCTCTGAACGGCGGCTGCAGACCTCCGGACGTATTTACGGTTGCCAACACTATTCGAGAACGTTACAATGTCCCACTAGTAGCAATGACTTACTATAATCCAGTATTCAAAATTGGGCTTCAGCGTTTTCTAAAACTCGGAAAAAAAGCAGGAATTTCCGGCCTCATAATCCCGGACCTACCGATCGAAGAATCAAAAGACTACCGAAAAGAATGTGCTTCGAATGAGATGGATACAATCTTTCTTGCCGCACCATCCACCGAGGAAGCAAGACTGAAGAACATAGCAGCCGCAACATCAGGATACCTTTACTTAGTCTCGCTTTATGGCGTGACAGGCGCCAGAAGCATGCTTTCTAAAGACGCTCTACAGTTGATTAAGAGATATGACAATTTCCTCCAAGACACCATTCCCTTCGCCGTAGGATTCGGAATCTCAAGAGCCGCCCAAGTCAAAAGAATAGTCCGCGCAGGAGCAGACGGTGTCATCGTAGGAAGCGCTTTCGTTAACATAATCGGTGAAAATACGCATAACACCCGTCAAGCTGGTCAAAAACTGGAGAAGCTGGCTAGAAGACTCAAGCGAGCAACACGAGTTAACTGATTCACTAGGACCTCTGTAGTTTCTTGCCACACATTCCGCAGTAAGTCGCGAGATGAGGATTGACGGTACTGCAAAACGAACATGTAAACGTGTACAATGACTCGCCACAATCATAGCAAAACTTGTTCCTGCTAGGATTTGACACACCGCACCTATTGCAGAAGACCAGATCTGGGTTACGAACTGGCTGACTCATGGGACATCCGCGGCAGAATACTCCGCATTCGCTTATAGAATGTTCTAAGGCGAGTGACTAAGGAAGCCGCGGATCACCTTGAACACTCTTTCAAGCATTATCATCGTTAGAACTCCGGTCTGCGTATTCTGCCTACTTGGATGATATGAAACACAAAGGGACGGATAAGCCTCAGCCAATCTGTAAAATGCGCCATGCTTGAATTTGAAGCCGTTCGTATCCACATCCTGCTCCTTCAAGTATCTAACATACACATCGAAAGCTAATCGACCCAACGTTAAAACGACCCGGACATTACTGAGAAGTCGTAGCTCCTGCGTCCAATACATCTCGCAAGTGTTAATCTCTCTAAGATTCGGCTTATTCTTCGGCGGCGCACATCTTACGATCGCAGTCATGTAAGCATCGGTTAGAATTAGCCCGTCAGTGACTTTGTCCGACGTCGCTTGGTTCGCAAACTCAAATTTGTGAAGGGCAGCCATTAGAAACATGGCAGAACCATCTCCAGTGAACATACGTCCAGTTCGATTACCACCATGTGCGGCAGGAGCAAGGCCAAGTATAAGCAAACGGGCTTCTGGATCACCAAATCCAGGAAGAGGCCTACCCCAATATTCCCAGTCCCGAAATTGTCTGCGCTTCGTTCTCGCTATTCTGCTACAATACGTTCTAAGCCTGGGACAGAGTTGACACGTAATAGCTTGTGAGTTGAGTTCGGACAGGGACTTGAATTCTACAGTTGAGGCAGACATTTCCTTTCCTTGAAACTCTCTGATAAATCATTAAAGCAGTATGCTAAAAGCTAGGTTCTCTCCTGCCACGCTAACTACCTGCTGAATCCCCTTGTATTGGCTGTCACCAAAATAGACCAAAGTTAACGGTAGCGAGCCAGTCCAATTCATAGGAAAATGCTCTGCGAAGTACCCTGTTTGATCCGTGGTAGCGCTCTCAGTTCTATACGAACCCTGGAAGTAGTAAGTCATATAGACAGTAGCCCCTGACACTGGAGTCCCAGAGGCTGTAAGCAAATATCCTGAGATGCCATTCGCAACACCGTTCACCATTAATGGAGAGATATTGGCAAACCCGACGGCCACGCCAGACTTGGTCAGTGGAGTGTTTGGTAACACTACAAAGTCAGACGGAGGCGGCAGAGTTGAACTCACAGTTACAAGAGACCACGCAGTTATAATTATCAAAAGTACTACCGCTACCAGAACAAGAGATTGCATACCCACACTTCGCTTTGCGTTAGATTGTTTTTCGATCGCCATTTCTGCACACTCCACCTAGCTTGCGACACCTGCAACTTCCACATGTAAGTTAAAGTCTTTCGGGACGTGAGAATGCTAATTGAATTCGATGAGTCTTATCATTGAGGATTAGCACAAACTTATCTATAACCAGTCGTATGCAGTCGACAAGGTTCCGTAAATGTCAGAAGGATCTGTCCCCGTCTTAATCTTGAAAGAAGGCGCAACTAGAACACGCGGCCGAGATGCTCAGAGAAATAACATTCTCGCCGCCAAAGTGATTACTGAAACTATTCGCACCACATTGGGTCCGCAAGGAATGGACAAAATGCTAGTTAGTGGCCTTAGCGACGTGGTGATAACAAACGACGGCGCTACGATAATGAAAGAACTCGACGTACAACACCCCGCCGCCAAGATGCTTGTTGAAGTGGCAAAGAGCCAGGACAATGAAGTTGGGGATGGAACTACAACCGCAGTCGTATTGACTGGTGAACTTCTAAGCAAAGCGGAAAAACTGCTCGACCAAGAAGTCCACCCTACAGTTATTGTTGAAGGTTACAAGAAAGCCTCGGAGAAGGCTCTTGAGATTTTAGAAAACCTTGCGATACCAATTGATCCCAAAGATGAAAAGATGCTGATGCGCGTCGCGATGACCTCTATGGGCACAAAGGCTCAATCCGAATCAAGAGATCATTTCGCCACCTTAGCGGTTAAAGCAGTCAGCCAGATCGCTGAGGAGAGAGGCGGCAAGATCGTGGCAGACATTGACCTGATAAAGGTGTTGAAGAAGAAAGGGGAAAGCATGGAAGAGAGTGAACTTGTTAGAGGCCTAGTTGTTGACAAGGAAGTCTCTCATGCTCAAATGCCGAAACAAGTAAAGAATGCAAAGATAGCACTCCTGAATGCGAAGGTTGAGATAGAGAAGACAGAATTTGATGCGAAGATAAACATCAATTCTCCGGATCAGATGAAACAATTCCTCGATGAGGAAGAAAATATGTTGCGTGAAATGACTAACAAAGTAGCCAGCAGTGGAGCGAACGTCATATTCTGCGAAAAAGGAATTGACGACCTGGCTCTTCACTTTCTTGCCAAGAAGAACATCATGGCAGTTAAGAACATCAGCAGCAACGACATGGAGAAGCTCGCGAAGGCCACGGGGGGCACGATCCTTGCGAGTACAAAGGACCTCGCTGCGGAGACTCTCGGAGAAGCAAAACTAGTGGAAGAAGTGAAGATTGGAGATGACAAGCTAGTCTACGTTCGTGATTGCAAGAACCCCAGGGCTGTTACTGTTGTTATAAGAGGGGGATCTGATCACGTAGTTGACGAGGCTGAACGATCATTTCATGATGCGTTATGTGTAGTTAGAAACGCAGTGGAAGATCAGAAAGTTGTAGCTGGAGGCGGAGCACCCGAGGCGGAAACTGCGAAGCAACTCCGTGATTACGCAGTTAAAGTGGGAGGCCGCGAGCAACTCGCCATTGAGGCGTATGCTGAGGCTTTGGAGGCAATCCCGCTCACAATCGCAGAAAACGCTGGACTGGACCCGATTGACATTATGGTTGAGATCAGGTCGAAGCATTCTGATCCGCAGAACAAGTGGTTCGGCGTTCAAACGCATACGGGAAAGATCGTAGACATGCTTCAAGAAAACGTGTTGGAACCTCTCCGAGTTAAGCAACAGGTCATCAAGTCTGCGACTGAAGCGGCCTGTATGTTGCTGAGAATTGATGATGTCGTGTCTTCGAAGGGATCTAAGGAAAGTGGTCCAGGAGGTATGCCGCCAGGTGGAATGGGGGGCATGCCAGGTGGAATGCCGGGCGGAATGCCTGGTATGATGTAAACGAACTTCGATCAATCGTAGACTCGGCAGTAACTTTCCAAAGTCTACTGCTGACCCATCTCTCTTTTTACTAATAAGTCACTTGACAATCCATCTCGACTGCTCTCGCATGAATTGTTGAACGTAGTATGGACCTAGTCCGCTCTTGCCGGATGATCCGCTTCCTTTCCATCCTCCGAACGAATTTACCCCAGGCCATGCTCCCGTCGTTGCGCCCGCGCGACGGTTTGCATAGGTTACTCCAGCTTGAATTTGTTCGAAGAAAGTTTCCATTTCCGTGCGATTCTTCGTGTAAATCCCTGCGCAGAGACCATATTCCGACTTGTTTGCGAGTTCAATCCCCTGCTCGAATGATTGAATCTCTGCGACCACAAGAAACGGAACAAACAACTCATCCCTGAATAGTCTATGGGAAGAGGGTAAGCCATCAACAATGGCCGGTTCTACGAAGTGTCCGTTGGCATATTCACCAGCTGTCAGGAGGTGCCCACCAAAAGCCATCCTGCCCCCATCCTTTCGAGCTTCATCTGAGGCCTTGACATAAGTGTCAACTGCTGCTTGATTTACGAGGGGGCCGAGAAAAGTTTCCTTTCGAGTTGGATCTCCAATCGTGACGAACTTCTGAGTATACTCTTTGAGTAAGCTAACGAACCTCTCCTTGACGCTCTTATGGACGTAAACGCGAGAGCAGGCACTGCACTTTTGCCCGCCAAATCCAAAGGCGGCGCGCATTACGCCTTCCGCGGCTTGATCCAGATCGGCTGTCTCACTCACAATTGCAGGATTTTTCCCTCCCATTTCCGTGATTATGGGTTTCGGGTAATCAGTCGAGAACTGGCGGTATAGCCTCATACCAACGTCTTTAGATCCTGTGAAAACAAATCCGTCCACGTGTTTGTTTTCCTGCAACTCGACTCCCACCGTGTCTCCTGGCCCTGTTACGAAATTGAAGACCCCTCCCGGTATCCCTGCATCCAGAAAAGCTCGAGACAACTCATAACCCACAACGGGCGATTCGCTGGATGGTTTGTACACGACCGTGTTGCCGGTTACAAGAGCGCCTGCTGACATTCCAGTGGAGAGCGCGAGAGGAAAATTCCAAGGCCCGACCACCGCCCACACTCCGTAAGGGCGCAATATACTGACAGTTTCCTGCCTTTGCCCAGGCGACTCAAGTGGCTTTACAAATCCATTGTTCGTTTCCATCTGTTCGCAATAATATCGAATCAATTCGACTGATTCGTTAACTTCAGCCAAGGACTCAGCCCGATTCTTCCCAACTTCGAATGCCATTAACGCCGCGAGATCGAAGCGGCGCTGCAATAGGATCTCCGCAGCCCGACGCAGGATACGAACCCGATCATTGTACCGTTTGGAACTCCAATCGTGAAATGCGTCTCTAGCAGCATCTATTGCCGCCTTTACGTCATCACGACTTCCCTTCGGAAAGTAGCTCACGACGAGGTCCGTGTTCAAAGGGCTGGCATGCGTGTACTCTTCTCCAGTTGAATTCCATTTCTCACCATTAATGTACATTGAATAGTGGGAACCCAAACGAGCTCGAATTTCCTTTACGGCATGTTCGTAGGTCTCATCGTCTTTCGGCGTAATAGTAAGAGTCGCGTATGTGATCTTAGGCGTCTTACTCTTCCTACTGGCTCCGCCTTTGGTCGACTTCTTATGAGAAACCAAATTCTGAACCCGTAGAAAGCGGGACTAACTCATCTCTATTATAGTTTTGCGCCGAAATTTTCTGAACTAGTGGGAAGCCTTACTAAGTTCAGAACACGTCTCCCTGTTCCTCGTTGAAGCACATGGGCAGGTACATCTGTTCCTGTCACAGATTCCTGAACAAGTAACAGATTCATTTTATAATCGTGATTACGTCGCGATCGTTAAGAACATGATTCATGCCTACACGTTGAGGGCTGAATCTCACACTGCTTCCTGATACTAGAGCATATTTGGCTTCACCAATGACGTTTCTATGGATTTTTTTGCAAACGTCCGTAACCGTTGACCCGGCGGTAAGTATCAACGGTTCTTCGTAGTCAGGCTCGTCGTTGCGAGGCTTTAAGTATACTCTGATGAAGTTAAGCCGTTTGTATATTGCACTCTTCAAGTTTTCAATATTCAAATTCTGATCCGCAGAGACCGGGATGAAATCCTCTCCAATCCGTTTGTGCACTTCGCTAACATACTTCGAACTGACCAAGTCCACTTTGTTTAACACGGCAAGTGCTGGCACGTATTTTCGATTTCCCGCAACAACATCAATCAGCTCATCGTCGGAAACGTCCTCTCTTACAATTACACCCGCTTGATGTATCTTGTACACATTTAGTATCCCACGAATCGTTGATTCATCTAGTTTCGTCAGCTTGCATGCCACAGTTATTCCCAAACCGCCTTGTGCTGCTGGTTCAATCGTCACATCGGGGCGATGAGTGTTGAGTCTGATGCCCATCTCGTAGAGTTCTTTTTTCAAGGTGCTGATTTGATCCGGCTGAAATACGTCCAATACGAGTAGAATAAGATCGGCATTCCGGGCTACAGAAAGCACTCGCCTACCTCTACCTGTACCACTTGCGGCTCCTGAAATTATTCCAGGGAGATCAAGTATCTGTATCTTTGCCCCATTATATTCCAGAAGCCCTGGAACTACTGTGAGGGTGGTAAACGCGTATGATGCAACCTTCGACTTTGCATTGGTCAATCGATTAAGAATGGTTGATTTCCCCACGCTAGGTAATCCAATTAGCACAACAGTGGAGTCACCCCCTTTCTTCACTTCGAATCCTGAACCGCCAGACGACTTTGAACGTTGAGCAACTTCTTGTTCAGCTTTGAGCTTCGCAAGTTTCGCCTTCAACAGCCCGATGTGATGTTCTGTGTGTTTATGGACCTGAGTTCGTTTCATCTCCTCCTCAATAGCTTTGATCTTTTCAGGTACTCCCATAAACAGACCTCAGTTTGAAAAAGATACACTGAACGATAAAATCTTCCCGATAGGGAAGATTGTTCATAGTTACTTCAGGTTTGCCTTTCTTGAGGATCCAGTTCGCTTTCGATGACGCTGCTTTTTCTTCTGTCTCGCTCTCATCCTGAAGTCGGCTCGGCTTAACTTATGAGGCATTATCTGCTGCTCCCGCATCATCAGTGAAGCATCTATAGATATATGTTAAGCGTATCAGAGAAATTCACTGAGGAAGCAAGTTGTCCGTCGAGGAATTAGCCAGTAAAGGGTCTCTTGCATGCAAAGAAGCGTTCGCATACCTCAGAGAGCAGTTGAAAGCAGATCCGAACATTGAAGAGACAGTTGAATATGAACTTCTAAAAGAAAGCGAAACACCCAGCTACAATGTGCGAGAAACTCCGAGGGTGAGAGTATTCTTCGGAGATAAGCTGGAAATCTTCCTCTTCATCCCCGAGAAGTCAGTCCAGAGAATAAAGTCAGATGAAACTATACCTGAACCATTAAGGGGCTGGGTGGTTCGGGCGCAACGCGGCGGCATGAGTCGACTCTTAAGAGTGCAAGTCGGTTCTCAGAAAGACGTTGAAGTGCTAATGCCTCTCGTTAAAGCCACGACGCAGTCGTCGTAAGGCTATTCTCTCTCATTGTGCTTTCGAACAAACTCCGGATCAACCACGCCTATGACTACTCTCTCACACCCGTCCGGTAAGATCACAGAAAGCCCCGTTGCATGGTACGGAAGCTCCAAACGCTCGAGTCTCTCGAGATCTTCCGTCTCGAATGGCTTTGTCCACTTGCCATCGTGCTGCTGGAAGCACATCAACTTGACTAGCGTTCTTTCTCCAAAGCCACCAACTCTGCCACCAGCTGAACCAGGTGAGGCTCCTGGCAATTCGAGGACATACACACAATTATCTCTATGAACATTGTCGAATTCAATCGTATGCTCAGCAACGAAAATTCGTCGATTCTTCTCATTCAACAACGAGACTAGCTCATCTAATGGTGTCATCGGCGGACCGTCCGATGACCACTCGTGTCAGGACTAGTTAGTTATCTGGGCCACAGCCTGTTTCTTAGCAGGCTGCAGCACATTAAGAGCTCCCGTCTTTCGATTGAGCGAAAGCTGAATCTCTCCCCTAAAGCTCCTAACTCGTGCGTCACGAATTTCGACGAGATCCCCTTCCGAAATCGTATTGATCTGGTTATTCCAAATTGCCAGAGGAATCTCTCCCGTTCCATCTGAAAGCGTGACGGAACATACCAGAAGCGGATTCCCGTCCTTTGAAGTTACAGCGCGGACATCCGATTTCTTAACAACATGTGCCTTGAAAGAGACACCCTTCAAGCCAAACTTGAGGTCACGAATTGAGCTTTCCCTCTTCACCGACTTGTTTGGATCTTCACGCTTGCGGATACCCAGACCGCTAAACTGCTCCGGAAGTCTCCTTAGCTTTTCAACTGATTGATTAGCTATTTCGGCTTGACCAAACGGCTTGTCATGAAATGAAAACATGTAGACGCAGGAAGTGTCACCCCGCTGGCGAAGTTCAATCGCGAATTTACCACACTTACCCTTCCCGCGCTCCTGCGCGTTAAGCATAGCCGCGTGAAAGACTGGTGGAGCAATATCATACTTCTCGCCCAGCTGAAGCATGTACAGTAAATCTCGGTCTGTTCCGCGCGACTTGGGCAGGTATCTGAGAGCAATCGTCATAGTCGATTTCCTCAGTGGGTTGCAACATCTCCGTTATAAATTGCCCGAATTTCAGGTACCGAAAACCTATTTCCAAAGACAATTAGGCGAATTTTAAGCCCAGTTTTATATTCTGACCTCTGCCGTGAGCTAGCAACGGACTCTGGGTGCTGCAGCAACCGCGAGCCCAACACCACTTCTCAACGCAGCCCGCCAACGCCGACACGTCAGAGTAAGCATCACTTCCACCAACGACTAGGAACCGAAGTTCAGCGTTCAAGCACAATGCGTTAACATCAGGGATTAGATAAGGAGAAGCACAGTTTTCGAAATTCATTTGTGTCTAGCAAAACCGATGTTTTTGAGACGCTAAATCTTATAACGCGATTGAAGATATGTGGGGTTCGAGCTGTGTTCAGTTGGTAGATATTATTGGTACGATCATTCACCTCATCATCGCTGGTATCATCGGCGGAATCTTTGTTTGGTTGGCTGCAAAGGCCCTTAAGGCTCCGAGAGCCACCTATTGGCACGGCATTTTGACCGTTGTCGTAGCCATAATCCTAACCGACATTCTAGGATACTTTCTTAGCGGCCTAGGTTGGCTGTGGACGATTATCGAGATTGTAGTCATACTATTGCTAATCAAGCACTTCTTTGGAGTCGGATGGATGAAGGCGATCGTCATCGCAGTTCTCGCAGTCGTAATACTCATCATCGTAATCTTCGTGCTAGCACTCATCGGAATAGCCTTCGCTGCAGCAGCCCTTAAGGGAATGTTCCCAGGAATACCGGGCGTACCAGGGGCATAAGCAGCAAAACAAGCTTTGCAGATCGCAGTTCAACTTACCATTCGAAGAACAACTCGATCTAGGATTCTTCGTTTCGGAAACTGTTGCAGGTCAACCTTTCTTCACCAAGCAATGAACAATCAGGAAAAGACTTGGATTGAGTTGACCCCAGGAGTCTGAATCCTGACCAGAGAGTGCAGATCAGCATTCATGGCTTTGTGAAATCGCGTTTGTCAACGTAAACATTCATCGACTTTAGATAGGAAGGCGAGGCAGGTGCCGAACCAGCTAATGTGAATACACTATCAACATGGAGCTTGAAGTGAGCGTCCTTGTTTGTTCCTGTGTAGATCATCATGATTTCTCCGGGTCTCCCCATAACGCTCCTTTCATGCTGGATTTTGACGTTACGGTCCCTTTCTTTAAACCAATCTGTAACCTCCATCCTCAAAGTCGGTTCCACTTTATCGAAACTCAATCCCTTATGGTGTTGCTCAAAACTCGCTGTGACCCCCTTTCTACACTCTTTGGTCAAGGCGGTCATGTACACGAACGTCTTCTCGATCAACTCGCGTCCCGATGGCGTATCCGTCATAGACTCCCTCTCAATTCCTGTGTCGGAAGGCTCTCCTTTGTCCATAAAAACCTTAGTTAGCACGTACCGACCCGACGACTAGGTTACTGAGACTCAAAGTACGCTTCCAACGCAAACGCTTTTCATCTTATTTGGGCGAGGGCTAAACGGTCAGGTTGACTGTCCGTTCATACGTTGCTGGAATTGACGGAGGAGCAAGTAAGACAGTAGCGCTAATCGCCGATGGAAATGGAAGGATCCTAGGAAAAGGAAAAGCAGGTCCTTCGAATTATCACAACATAGGAATTCAAGCTGCTACTCTCGCTATCAAGAACGCTCTTAAAAAAGCAAGATCAAATGCAGGTGCGACAGAAATACCCGACATAAGCGTTGTTGCGCTTGCAGGAATAGATTCAAAGCAAGACATGATAACTGCCTCCCATTTTGTGAAGAATGCGGGGATCGCCAAAACAAGCTTAGTTATCCATGATTCTGTTGCAGCCATATATGCCACGATGAAGGGCAGGCCGGGAATCGTCGTTAACTCTGGTACCGGTAGTTTCGCAGCGGGCATCAACAGAAAGGGAACTTACGCTCGTGCCGGGGGTTGGGGGTACATAGCAGGGGACGAGGGTAGTGCCTATGATATCGGACTGAAGGCGATCAAGATGACGTTCAGATCATTTGACGGAAGAGATGAGGATACGGAACTGACAGGGATTCTCAAGAAGAGATTTCGCATAAAAGAGGTTGATGAACTGGTAAGTAAGATCTATGGCAATGGACTTACAGTCCAACAGATCGCAGCAGTCGCCCCCGAAGTGATTAGATTAGCACGAAAGGATATGATTAGCAGAAGGATTCTTAGTGAGGCAGGTATGCAGCTCGGAGAACTCGTGTGTGCTGTGGCCATTCGATTGAATATGACAAAGCTAGAGTTTCCTGTGGCGGCGGTTGGGGGAAATTTCAAATCAGGAGGTTATCTTGTGAGAGCGCTCAAATCCAAAGTTAGGAAATGTTGCCCTAAGGCCCGCGTTATTCAGGTGCACGTCGAACCCGCACAAGGGTCACTTTTCATAGCATTAGAAGAATTCAGAAAGCGACATTAACCCAGCAAAGATCATGTTTTGGCCATGAATTGATCAGCGATTCTTTTCGCCCTTTCATAGGCTTGAATCCAACCCCCTTCCCCTTTATCTGCACATGCAATACCCACAACTTCTTTTCTTGATTCAATCCTAGAAGGGTCACCGTGGAATACGAACACCGAATAGCAGCGTTTCACTAAATCAGGATTGAAGATATCGATCATAACGAATATCCCCCCGGATTCTTTTCCCCAAAGAAACGGCTGGTGATTGACCCCTCGGTCGATCACCTTCCAATCCCTTAGGGAAGGCGAAGATTTGGCCAAATCAATCCCAGTCTGATGCATAATCCGAAATTCGATTCATAGACGTTACTTACGTGAAACTTGACCTGCGATTGAAGACATTAGAGAAAGCTTAAGCATTAGTTTTCATGGCTCGTAAGTGCATCAGTGAGTCTGATGACCTCCAAGAAGACGAATAAGGAAACTAGCCCAAAACACGGGCTAAGTAAGGCCGAGAAGATCGCGATACCAATCATCATCATAATCGCCGTCTGGGCAGTCTATTCCTTCACTCAGCCTTCACCCAGTTCGACGACGCTTCAGGTTACTTACTCCTCAACCGGATCACTGTCACAATTAAGCAGCGCTCCTGACTTCACGCTACCCATTGTTGGCTCAAGCGGATTGACTGGGAACACTCTCACCTTGAGTTCATTTCGCGGGAAGGTTGTGCTCATTGAGTTCATGGAACCATGGTGCCCACATTGTCAACACATGGCCCCGGTCCTGGATGGCCTGTACTCACAATATGGTAGCGGCAACGTCGTCTTCATTTCAGTGGCAGGACCTTGGAATGGAGCAACGGCAGACGACGCAGCCAACTTCATTCGAAATTACGGAAACAGTTGGGCGTATCTTTACGATTCCTCAGGTACCGTATTCAGTGACTACGGAGTACAATCGACGCCCACCTTCTTCATTATCGGAAAGGACGGAGCCATCTCATCCACGTTCACTGGCGAACAAACATCAGACTCATTGTCAGGTGCCATCGCGGCGGCAATAAACGGCTGAGCGACTGCAGATAATGTGTGTCACGTGACACACAGTACTCGCTGAATCTTGACGATCGTCCAAGCGAGAATGTTGGTACGTCAAGTCCTAACAATGTTAGCTTACCGAAGAGTTGCGTTTGAGTTTTCATGTTTCAGAGAGGTGAGCACTCGCATCAGATTTCGCGCCCGCCGACAGAAGGGTGCGAGAAATGGGCAGGTATAGCATCGCAACGGCGTTGGGAGTATTGACTGGTCCATCCATTGGGGGGTTTATAATTCAAATTTTGGGATATCAAAATCTCTTCACAATCTCTTCTGCAGTGATCGGCGTTTCCCTTCTGCCATCAGTGCTGTGGGTACTGCTAGCGTATCCAAAGCAAAATAGTCCACATTCTCAAAACTCTGAGGGCAATATGCGAATCATTAGGAGCATATTTCCCATGTACATGATGCTCATCTGCTACGGTCTCGTATGGGGGCTAATCAGCTCGATCTATCCAGGCTATGCGAACTCGATCGGAATCAGCGCGGCACATAGGTTTTCTATTCAGCACCTTTGGAATCACAAGAATCTTCTCACTTGCTACGGCGCATCGGTACTTGAAGTTTGGTGCAAAACGTGTGCTCGTTGCGGTCTCGTTAATGATCTTCTCGGGAATTCTAATAGTGGCAAGATTTCCGAATTTCGTTACATTCTTGTTTGGAATGATGCTGATTGGAGGAGGCGTTGGTGTGGTCTTCCCTATCGCTGTCAGTCTCATTTCGCATCAGTTTCCCGACGAGAAGAGAGATGCAGCGATGGGGTCTTACGAGACTGCAGTCAACACGGATGAAACTGTAGGACCGTATGTGGCCGGAGTCCTCGCCACCATGGTGAGCATTACTTCTAGCCTGATGTTAATGTCGGTCTTTGCAGTGCTTATGGTCTTGTTCACTCTCAGCGGACGAACGCGTCCTTCGGCCGTCAGTGTCGAGTAAGGTACGCGTTAGATTCTGTGAAAACATTAATACATCCTAGACCCGCAGATCGAATCATGGCACGCTTCTGGAAAATCGCTGCACCTGTATGGGCATTCTTCGAGAGGCAGACTCGCTTCTTCCATTTGGGTGAGCGAGTGCCGATTGAGAGAATCATGAAGGGACTTAGGGATTTGGGATTCGACGGAATTGAACTCGGCGTATTCGATCCGGCTAAGGACGGTTCACGAGAAGAAATACATAGAATTAAGCAGTTGCTAGAATCCAACGGTCTCGAGGTACCGAATCTCTACGTAGATATTGCCGGTCACTGGCCTCTCGCATCTTTTACCCATCCGGATCTTCAAGTTCGTCGAGATGTCGTCCAGCTCTTGAAGAAGAGCATAGAAATCGCAAAGGGGTACGGAATTGGCATGGTTGGAATATCCCCCGATTGTGACGGATTTCCGCATCCCTTTGGAGTAAGCTATAGAGACGCCTGGAACTGGATGAGCGAAGGCATCGCTGAATGTGTTGACGCTGCAAGTGACGCGGGATTGAGATTTGCTTTTGAGTATAAGCCCAAGGAAACGCGTAACTTCTCCTTGATCGCGAATGCTGATGCGGCACTCAGGTTAGTGGAGCATGTCAAGTCGAATAATCTTGGGGTCCTCTTGGATACGGGTCATGCACTGTACGCTAAAGAGGATTTGCCGACGACGGTGGAGAAGCTCGATGAGAAACTATTCCACGTTCATGTTTGTGATAATTATGGAGACTGGGACGATGATCTTCCTCCGGGGACGGTTCATGATTTTACTGAATTCTTCAAAGCATTGAGAAGGGTCGATTACAAAGGATGCGTAGGGTTGGACATTTATCCAATGCAAGATGCTTTCGGGGATTGCAAGAAGAGTAAGGCATACATCGACGAAATGTACGCGAAACTCGCCGTAGAAGCAGCCTAACCTTACGTCAGGGTCCAAGACGTTATAGTCTCGTCGAGGTTCTTCGCCGCCATGTAATTGGGAGACCACACTTTCCTGAAATATCCGGCATACTGCTTGTGGGCTTTCTCGTCAGGTTCGGTGACTATGGCATCATCCAGTTTAAGCCATTTCTTGATAGTTCTAGCATCGGATATTTGCTTGCTTGCTAGAGCGGCTATGAGGCCATCTCCACCTGGAGCCTCGCAACTCCTAGGCGGATAGATAACTCGATATCCGGTTACGTCGGCGAGAATCCTGCGGTAGATCGAGCTCTTGGCGGTCGGCCCAGATATTAGCATCGCTTTCGAGAGTTTGATCTCGGCTATCGCGATAGGATCTACATGTCGGAGAAGATCGAAGGCTACCCCCTCAATGATCGCCCTATAGAGCTCTCCCCTGCTTGGCATTCCTGAGAGTCCGTTGAAGCTACCGAATCGTGCAGCGTCCCAGTCCGGAGTCCTCTCACCCATCATCTGCGGAATGAATGATAGTCCTTTCTCTGCGGAAACGGAAGATTCGGCTTCTCTATCTAGAGTTTGCTCGTTAGATCCCGTTAGATTTGCAAACCATCGAAAGCAATGTCCAGTCGTCTTTGATCCTCCAAAACTTTCGAGTTTATGATTTGATTCCACAACGAAGGGGAAGTTGATCAGTTTCGTACTGATCTTCCACGATCCGACCCTGTCGTCTTGGATAATGTTCCAGCAACCACTTGTACCGCACATGAAGTTGTGTTCACCGTCTTCCAATGCACCACTGCCAAGGGCGCTTGTTGGTGCGTCGTCACCTCCAGCCGCCACTGGAGTTCCCTTCTTTAACCCAGTAAGTTCAGAACCCTTGGACGTCACTTC
Organism: Bathyarchaeia archaeon; assembly: GCA_050012795.1. Lineage (GTDB taxonomy): Archaea > Thermoproteota > Bathyarchaeia > 40CM-2-53-6 > 40CM-2-53-6 > FEN-987. The sequence goes on from JBEKGM010000003.1 coordinate 107,012, forward strand.
ACCGACAATTTGATCGCATGGAATCAGCTCGGGCAGTTTGTCTCTTGGAACATCCATTTCGTTGAGAAGTTCATCTGACCAGCGTAAATGTCTGATGTCAAAGAAGCCTCCTAGATTTCCTGCGTAGCAGGTGTCGTAGAGCAATATCCCCGTGAGTAAGTACGCTGCATAGCCGTTTGGTGTTGCAAACTTGAATGTATGTTCCCAAATCTTTGGGAGATTATTCTTGATCCACAGCATCTTCGTGAATCCGAAGTATGGGTCTGAAGTATTGCCGGTTACACTCGAAAGCTTACCCGCGCTCACTATCCTAAGAGCATCCCTCGCCTCCCTAACTGCTCTCGAATCACTCCAAATCAACGCAGGATAGATCGGCGTTAGTCCTTTGTCGAGAGGTATTCCACTTCCCGGATTGAGTGAGGATATGCAAATGGCGCAAATCGCGTCAACAGGAACGCCATTCTTAGCGGCTAGCGAGACCGCATTTCTGATTGATTCAAAACATGCACGCACCCAAATGTCCGCGTTCTGCTCAGACCACTTTGGTTGGGGAGAATCAGGAGCATACTCAAATGATCGTGCATCAGCAACAACGTCGCCGGTTTCAATGTCTACTACAATAGATTTCGCGCTTGTTGTTCCAATGTCACATCCTAACGAGCAGGTCAACAGAGGGCATCCCATTGCTAGGATATCAGAGAAGGTTTATTGCGTCTTCGGAAGTGAATGAAATCTAGAAGAGTGCATGAGAGTCGCGAATAGTCCATATATCTGATTTGCATTTTGGCCCTGAGTTCCAAACAGCCGTATTCGAACAAGCTATTGATGAGATTAATGATCTTGAACCAGATGTCCTCGTAGCTTCTGGCGATTTGACGGAGAATGGCTTGGTCTCGCAATACAGAAATGCAAAGCGCGCGTTAGATACGCTGAAGTGTAAGAAAAGAGTCTTTTGCAGCGGAAATCACGATTACCGATCCACAGGTTATTTACTCTTCAAAGAATTCTTCCCTACTAAACCCATCCTCAAAGTGGACGACGTGATTTTCGCGGTGATCAGTACAGCGCGGCCAGAACGAAACGAAGGTGAAGTGGGTCACAGACAGGTACTCTGGCTTGAAGAGACGTTTTCAAAGTTCAAGAGACTCATGAAAATCGCTGTCATACATCATCACTTGATCCAAGTTCCTGACACTGGACCAGATAATATTCCCGTAATCGACGCAGGAGACACTCTAAGGACTATTATCGAGTGCAAAGTGCGCCTCGTACTGGGAGGGCATAGGCATAGACCTTGGCGATGGAACGTGGGTGCCACGCAGATTATCCATGCGGGAACATTGTCGAGTGAACGTACTCGGGGTTTCTACGTTCATTCGTATAACACAATCGAAGTATCGCGTGACAATTTTGATGCCAGACTCAAGATAGTTGGTTCGAAGCGGTCAATACGGTTTGATGAAGTCGTTAAGGGACGTGTACGACTTCCCCAAATTTCTGAAGTTGAGCCTCACTCGCCAATATGACTGAACTTTAACCGGAACCACATATGTGAAGTGCAGTTTTAATTCAACTGTCAGTTGCATCTTTCCTAGATGCTTAATGATCCACAAAGACGTACGAGCTGTCGTCGACGACGTTCACATTAGGCAGATGAGAGGCGGAACAGTCGTTACGCACGCGGCGTTGACAGCACTCCGATCAACCTCGCTCGCTTCGACGGTCACGTCAACCAAGGATTTCGTTTCTTACGTTGAAGAGAACGCCAATTACCTGAGGAGAATTCGTGCTGCTTCAATTCCCCTGACTAACGGCTTACGCTACGTCGTGAGCGAAGTCCAACAGGCCGCGAAGCGCGGAGCAGGGGTTGAGGAGTTGAAAAGAGTTGTTTCAGATTCTGCGTTAGGATTTGATCGAAAGTTAGAGGAGTCGATCCGGCAAATTGCTGAGATTGGAGCGCGAAGACTCAAGAGTGGTGATGTTATCATTACTCACAGTTACAGCAGTTCAGTCTTAGCAATATTGAAGAAGGCGCATCAGCAAGGGAAACGACTCAAAGTGTTCGTTACGGAGACTCGGCCTGAACTTGAAGGGCGAGATGTGGCCCGTGAACTTGCGACGGAGGGAATTGATACAACTCTCATCATAGATTCGGCAGTGTCACATTTCATCGAAGATTCAGATAAGGTCATGGTTGGTGCTGAAGCTGTGGCTGCGAACGGAGCCATTGTGAACAAGATTGGAACAGCCATGATTGCGGCTGTTGCTCAACGTGCACGAGTGAGGGTGTTCGTTGCTGCCAGTACCTATAAGTTCAGTCCGGAAACAATGTTTGGAGAATTAATTGAGATTGAAGAGAGATCCTCATCGTATGTCCTTGATGACACAGAATTGAAGCTGCCGAATTTGAAAGTCAGGAACCCAGCCTTTGACGTTACCTCCCCACAAGACATCGATTTGATCATCACTGAACGTGGCGTCATTCCACCTCAAGCAGCCATTATGATTGTTCGCGAGCAGAAAGGCCCTCTACTATTCACGCCGCATGAAGCAGGCCTGGAAAAGTTCCTACACGAGGCGGATTGAAAGTAATGCTTCCGAAGGACGCATTCAAAATAGCCGAAGACATTAGAGACATGCGTATCCGCGGAGCAGGACAGATTGCCCGATCGGCGGTTGAGGCCCTCGAGATCACCGCCCGAGAATCAAAAGCTAGAGACGTCAAAGAGTTCTTGGAGGAATTGACGAATGCCGCTCATACACTTCTACGGACCAGGCCAACCGCCGTGTCCTTACCGAACGGAATCCGATATGTAATGCACAGAGTAAGCACAGGCGCTGAATCCTCCAAGTCAGTGGACGAAATACGTAATGTGGCCGTGGTGGCAGCGAAAACATTCATAGAGAACACGAGGACCGCTGTTGAACGCATTGGCGAGATTGGGGCGCGAAGAATCAGAGACGGAGACGTTCTGTTGACGCATTGTAATAGCAGCGCGGCGCTTTCCGTAATGAAGAATGCTTGGGCGAATGGAAAGAAGTTCGAAGTCTTCGTGACCGAAACTCGTCCTAGATTCCAAGGACATATCACTGCGGCTGAACTTTGCAAGACAGGCATACCCGTGACCATGATCTTGGATGATGCCGTGCGGTATTTCATGCAGGAAGTCGACAAGGTCATTGTTGGAGCAGACGCGATAACAGCCAATGGCGCTTTAGTTAACAAGATAGGTACCTCAATGGTTGCCTTAGCTGCGCATGAGGCCAAGGTGAAAGTGTACGCCGCGGCTGAAACATACAAGTTCAGTCCAGAGACGATGATCGGCGACCTTGTGAGGATCGAGGAACGGGATCCTAACGAGATTATCTCTCAGAAGGAGCTGGACAAGATAGGGTTAATCAAAGTCCGGAATCCCGCCTTCGATGTAACTCCACCCGAGTTTATCGATCTGATCATCACGGAGTGGGGAATAATCCCTCCATTAGGAGCTACTTTGATATTACAGGACGTCTTCGGCGTTCTCACACCAGAAGAGCTCCACGAATATCAAACCTACGAACTTGAAGAAGTGTAGGCGTCCGTAACATGACTGAATGGTATCATGATTTCGTCGACAAAACGTACACCCCGAAGCCAAACGATTTACTCTGTCTGTTCCGGTTAGAACCAGCAGAAGGCTTCGGAATAGAAGACGCTGCTGGCAGAGTCGCCTCTGAATCTTCCGTGGGTACGTGGACTGAACTCACAACTATGCCCTCCCGAGTCCGTAGGCTAATGGCCAAGGCATATGAAATTCAAGGGAATATGGTGAAGATCGCATACCCACCATCAATCTTTGAAAACGGGAATATGGCCCAAATCCTCAGCTCAATCGCAGGCAACATATTCGGCATGAAGGCGGTGCAGAACGTGAGGCTCGAAGACGTCAGATGGCCGAGAACACTCCTAAAATCATTTCACGGACCACAACTAGGAACCGAAGGAATCAGGAAGATTCTCAAGATTAGGAATCGACCTCTAACTGCCACCGTCCCGAAACCGAAGGTGGGTCTAACAGCCAAACAACACGCCAAGGCAGGATACGAGGCGTGGATTGGTGGCGTCGACCTCCTGAAAGATGACGAAAATCTCACCTCTCAACCCTTCAACAAATTCAAGGACAGAGTAAACGAGAGTTTCAAACAAAGAGACAGAGCAGAAAGGGAGACTGGTGAAAGGAAAAGTTACTTGATCAACATCACTGCGGAAACCAACGAAATGCGTCGCCGCGCTAAAATGGTTGCAGACGCAGGAGGCGAGTATGTAATGGTGGACATCCTCACAAGTGGATGGGCGGCTCTACAGACGCTCCGTGAGGAATGTGAATCATTAAAATTGGCGATTCACGCACACCGAGCCTTTCACGCCGCCTTCACAAGGAACAGACTACATGGCATGTCAATGCTAGTGGTCTCTGACGTTGCGCGCCTGATCGGAGTCGATCAACTCCATATTGGAACAGTAATTGGGAAACTAGAATCCCCACAAGAGGAAGTTCTCGCGCTAAGAGACAATCTGCAACTCCGCATGACTGAACCGACCCCCAGATCCCTCGGTCAGGACTGGGACGGGATCAAGTCAGCTCTGCCAACATGCTCTGGCGGACTCCATCCTGGACTGGTCCCGGAACTCATGAAATTAGTCGGAACAAACATAATCATCCAAGCCGGTGGAGGTATCTGGGGTCACCCTGACGGAGGAAGAGCCGGCGCTTCAGCATTAAGGCAGGCGATCGAAGTAGCCATGACAGGCAACTCACTGACAGAATACGCACGCGATCACAAGGAACTCCAACGAGCAATAGATACTTGGGGAGTTGCCACATTCAAGTAGGACCCACACCGGAAGATAATGAGGCGTAAATCATGAAAATGCGGGAGTTAGGCAAAAGCGGACTAAAAGTCTCGGCAATCGGCTTAGGTTGCATGGGCATGTCAGAATTCTATGGAACGCGGGATGACAACGAGTCTACAGCAACAATTCACCGAGCCCTCGACCTAGGCGTAAACCTCCTAGATACAGCTGACATCTACGGCCCCTTCACTAACGAGGTACTTGTGGGACACGCAATTCACGATCGGCGTCAAGAGGTAACCTTAGCAACCAAGTGCGGAATTGTCAGGACAGGCGATCCCAACTTTCGTGGAATCAACGGAAAACCAGAATATATCCGCTCGGCGTGCGAGGCCAGCCTTCACCGTCTCGGCGTGAATACGATAGACCTCTACTACCTGCACCGAGTCGATCCGTCAGTTCCCATAGAAGAAAGCGTGGGAGCAATGTCCCAACTAGTTAAGGAAGGCAAGGTGAGACACTTGGGATTATCCGAAGCATCCGCTCAAACAATTCGTCGCGCTCACAAGGTGCATCCGATTACAGCAGTACAAAGTGAATATTCACTCTGGAGTCGAGATCCTGAAAAAGATGTGCTGGCAACCTGCCGAGAACTTGGTATCGGATTCGTAGCATACAGCCCCCTCGGACGCGGATTCCTAACAGGTCAGATTAAGAGCCTGGACAGCTTGGCCCAGAATGATTGGCGCCGCGGAGCACCAAGATTCCAAGGCGAGAATTTCCAGAAGAATCAGGAACTCATGCAGCGCCTTGAGGCAATTGCCAAACGGAAAGGATGCTCCGCCGCACAACTAGCATTAGCCTGGCTCCTCGCCAAGGGTGCGGACATAGTTCCAATCGTCGGCACCAAGCGGCGAAAATATCTCGAGGAGGATATTGGAGCACTTCAACTAGTTCTGTCGTCCGAAGAAGTCCACAAGATCGACGAGACCTTCCCCGCTGACTCTGCTACTGGAGAACGCTACCCTGGATCAGCCATGAACCTGTTGAACCGTTGAACTTAGAGAATATCCTCGATTATCCAGCCAACTGCCATGAAAATTCCTACAGTGCAGATCATCATCCTGATCATTGTTCTTCTGCTCCCTTTGGTTCCCGTCAACGCACACTTCACCCTAGGTGATCTGACTCCTTCCTTTAGATTCCATTCAAATGATTTTGATCCACACGTAGCAGGATCAACCGCGTACGTGTGGCCTGGAGGTGGCTTTTCCGCTTACATTGGTTCGAGTGATGGATTTCCGCCTGGTTACCAGTCTCCCTATCCGGGCGGTAATCCTCCCGGTCAATCACATGATGTGTATCAGCTGGAAGGAGACTCGTATTCGCCTTTCGGAGCTGTATTGGCGTCGACAGGGGACTATGCGAGTCGGGGGCCGTTGATTTTCGCTTTGAATTTCACTAATCCCTGCAAGTTTGGATGGAATGATATTGATGACTCGTGCGGTTCAGGTACGAAGTATTCAGAGAATTTTACTGGATTGAACATTTACATTCCGCCGGAATTTGATCTCTCATCCCTCTTCTCTGGCCCGAACGGTTACAATCCTGGGTTGGTTGAATCAACCTTCGGTGCTACTGCAGATGACATTACCATCACTCACGCAGCTACGAACGACCCGTGGGGGCCGGGTTGGTGGGTTGTCAGCGTTGTGGGGGATATTCACTGGTGGCCTCAGCACGATTATCGTGAATGGTATTACTTGAGGATTAATGATGTAGTTGCTCCGAAGGTTGCCGGCAGATATTTCTTCAAAATTTTCTTACAGGATCAATTCTTCAACTTCGTCTATCCAGGCATGCCGAGAGGTCCGCAGACAAGCAGCGGCGAATGCGGCATCTGCAACCAGGGAACTGTGAGTAATCCAAACTACGCGATGATACCCTACTCTGGCCCGACGAACGCAACAGTTCCAGTTGAAGATTGGCCAGTCATGCTGGTGGAAGGAAGCCTGAACCCTGCGATCATTACTGGAACAATCCGTTACGGCACGTTCAACAAAACCCTCTACGGAAAACCAATAGATCTCCCCGGCCACGTCAAAGCAGTAGGAGTCGCAATTAACCCGTACGAACCTGGCCAGCCGACGACTGGCAAAACCGTTGAAGCAGATGGCTATTTCAATTCAACCGCGCTGGGCCACTTCGAAGTCGAGGGTCTGGCGCCTGGAATTTACAGCATATACGCGAGCGCAGCAGGCTATCCAGACCAGTTAATTTCCACCAATGTTACAGTGCTTCCAGGCCAATCGTTGCACCTCGACGGTTACATTGATCCGGGAATAGTCGTGAAGGGAAACGTCTACAGCAGGAGCGATTATGATGGAGTGAATTGGCCTGCGGCTCCAAGGCCAGTCTATGTTGAGATTTATGATAGCGATGAGTATAGTTCCCGTGATCTGGTCGCGTTCTCACCGCTAAATTACACGGATCAACCATACATGGCTTATGATTGGGATTACTTCTCAAATCACCCTAAATGGACACTGACGGAAGAACCACCGCACCTAAGCTGAGTGGTGGGCACAGACAGAAATACAGGCAGACATGAACATGCAACCCGTATTTCGTGGAGGTGAATGAATTGGTTTGGAAAGTCATCGAAATCGTTGGCGAATCAAATGAGAGCTTTGCTAATGCAGTGCGAAACGCTGTAGAAGAAGCGGGAAAAACCGTAAAACAGATGCAATGGTTTGAAGCAACCTCGTTTAGAGGGAACATTCAGAGCGGCAAAGTGAGTCAATTCCAAGTTGTCGTGAAGATAGGGTTCAAGGTGGAACGATAGGTTCCCCGAACCCGCGCGACCAATTGATGTGAGTGCCTTACGGTTCCCTAAACCCTCTATTTGTTAACAGTCAAGAACCAGGTTGAAAGCTCAATTCTCAACCTAACGGCGTTTCCGTGCGGTACACGGACGGAACATGCGTCAGGTAAGGACACTAGACCGATTGAATACACAGTTATATCCGTTAACGGATCTAACCCCGATCCACAAGAATGGGGCTTAGTGAATGATTGTCGCGAACAACGTTTTGGATCTGATCGGCAAAACTCCGATGGTTAGAATAAATAATCTGACTGGACCAAATGACGCCTCCATTTACGCCAAACTAGAATGGTTCAACATCGGGGGCTCAGTCAAGGACCGGTTGGCCCTATACGTAATTGAGTACGCAGAAGCCGCAGGACGATTGAACAGAGAGCAGAGAATCCTCGAAGCCACATCAGGAAACACCGGCATAGCACTCGCAATGATAGCTGCGGCAAAAAAGTATAAACTCACAATCGTGATGCCTGAATCCGTAAGCATCGAACGCAGAAGACTCATACGCGCCTACGGCGCGGAACTCATCCTCTCCCCCGCAGCGAAAGGAACTGCAGGAGCCATCGAGCTTAAACAACAAATGCTGAAAGGAGAGCCAGAGAAATACATAGACGTGGACCAATTCAAAGACCCCGCCAACATCCTCGCCCACTACGAAACAACCGGGAAAGAGATACTTGAACAGACTCACGCTCAACTCGACATGATCGTGCTTGGCATAGGAACTGCAGGCACAGGCGTAGGAACTTCAATGCGCATCAGAGAGGTCAAGCCGGAAGTGAAAATCATCGGAGTAACACCTAAACTGGGAACAGCAATCCAAGGCCTAAGAAATCCCGGCGAACCATTTCCCACTCAACTATTCAGAAGTGAATGGTTCGATGAAGTGATCGAAATAAGCGACGCCGAGAAGACAACGACATTTCAAGTTGCCCGCGACGTCGCAAAACAAGAAGGATTATTCATTGGAATGAGCTCCGGCGCAATCATGCACGTGGCGTTGAGAAAAGCAAAAGAATTGGGAAAGGGAAGGACGATCGTAGCGATATTACCAAGCTCAGGAGAAAGATACCTCTCCACTCCACTCTATCCCGAATAACTTCAGAACAAGCAAATTTCCATGCCCAGACCTGATCTCAGATCAGGACGATCCAGGTTTCAAGAATTAACCATGATATTTGAGTCGTCTTACAGTAATTGGATCTTGCGTTGACAAGAGCTGAACACCGATAATCGCAACCGATCACACGATGTAAATATCGACACGGCGTCATCAAATCAAACTGTAGGCGAAATACAGTTGATGTCGGATACCCTAGCGAAGCCACCTGACTCTAAGATAGACCTCCTAGCATACCACATGCTCACACACACGCTGATAACCACGTTTCACAGGCGGCTAATGGACATTACAACAAGACGCTTCGCTGACGAATTCATGATGAATACGGCCGCGCAGGTTGTAAAGGGCTTAATTGACGACTCTCCAAATCCAATAGATGAGATCCAGAACATCATCAAGAAATACGGATACCAGATTAAGGAAGCCCACGAAGACGACCACTCCAGCTGGACCATAAAATGCCCGTTCGCGGAGAAAGTACATCCGAAACTCTCCTTGAATGATGCGATCTGCCCGATTTCCCTCCTGATTCTTGGTGCAGTTCGCCTTCAACAGCAAAACTCCATCATGCTCCAACATTCACTTGATCCCGACGGCTCACAGTTCGAGATCAAGTACAAGGATTGAAGAGGGGCCTCATCCGTGCCCATCGTTTAGTCCGACCGAGCTCATGCCTGTTACTGGCCGAAGCATAGAGAAAAAGAAAAACTGGAAAAAAATGAGGACCCTAAGAATCACATTTTCTGCTACTTGAGGAATTTCGATACGAAGGGTGACGTGTCGCCTTGTCGCATGAAGTGTCCGGATGGGCCTTCTCCAAGGAATTCGCTGAACCAAGATTCATGCTCAACTTCCTCATTCAAGATTGCCAATGACAAGTCGTAAGTTCTATGGTCCTTGCTCAGTGCAGTTTGCGCCGAGTTGATTCTCTTGTAGACGGATCACACAAATCTAATATTGCCGGACAACGGCGTCGTTTAATCAAGTAGGAGTTGTTATTTGGATAAGAAAGGCGGCACGACGAACCGAGACTGGTGGCCGAACCAGTTGAAGCTTGATATCCTGCACCAGCATTCCTCCAAGTCCAATCCGATGGGCGAGGGTTTCAACTACGCTAAAGAGTTCAAGAGTCTCGACTTGGAGGCCGTGAAGAAGGACCTCCGTGAACTGATGACGAA
>JBEKGM010000004.1:0-101672 GCA_050012795.1 Bathyarchaeia archaeon
AGTTATGTTCCAGAAGTGGCCCCTCCCCTTTATGTGGGTGGAAAAGATCGTTCAGTTCGAATACTGAAGACACAACAGGAAAAAGACGAATACTTCAAACCACTATACACTAGAACCAACTAGAGGCAATTCGAGGCTCGTTCCCGCTACTACGAATGCAGAGTCGATTGCTGATATGTCGACGGTTCACAGTTGCCGAAAGGCGCGCCAAGTAACGTAGCTTAATTCGGCAATTACAATGCTTTGTGAGTTACATACACCGCGACCTGAACACAAATGTCGAACTGCTTGCATACGCTTGTATAGGCCTCAATCCATATATCGCCCTGCTTACATGGGTGTATACAATACAGACGTTCTCTGGTGAGTGATGCGATGCGAAAGAGACAGAAAAAAGAACGAGTGTTCATACGATTGCCGAAACCGCTTATAGACGAAGTGGATGAGGTCGTACGTGTTTTTCCAGTTGCCGCGAGCAATCGTCAGCAATTTGTGGAACAATCCATACGCCACTTCCTTCTAGTACACATACTGCCTTTGGCGCAAGGAAAACGGAAAAGGTATTCAGAACTGTGATTTCATGAGGTCACTTTGATGCCTGTACCCGGAATTGTTTCATACGGGCACTTACGGTATGGAGCCTTAGGAAAACCTGCACATGAAATAATGAGACTGTCAATCGAACAATGCCTCCACAACGTGGAGAAGGGGATAAACCCCAAAGACATAGATGTAATTATAGTCAGCACAGTGGATAACCAATTCTCTAATCAGCACCAAACAGGAGCACTCGCCCTCCGTTATGTGAATAATCCTGATGCTGAGGCATTTCGAGTCGAGGCCGCATGCGCTAGCGGATGTCTTGCAACCTACCTAGCTTACAAGCTAATCATGGCCAGTTTCGCACGGAACGTGCTCGTTGTGGGGTTTGAAACGATGACACGCCTTTCAACGCGCGTAGCGACGTCTGTTTTGATTCGAGGTGGATCTCCGGAGGAGAATCTCCATGGTATAACTCAGCCGGCCGCCTATGCGATGATGGCCCAGCTCTACTCTGAGCGCTATGGCGCCACTGAAGATGATTATGCCTTAGTCTCGGTCAAGAACCATGAGAACGCCATTTGCAATCCGTGGGCCATGTTTCACAAAAAACTAACTATCGACGACGTAAAGAAATCAACCATAATCGCTTCTCCAATAAGGCTGATGCACTGTAGCCCAATAGCCGATGGCGCCGCAGCCATTTTGCTTAGTGGTGAGCCGCGGAAATATACCGACACACCTGTGTACATGAAAGGCATCGGAATGGCACATGACAATCTTGGTGTTTTCGAAAGGGATGACCCAACATTCCTAAGCGCCACCAGGAAAGCGGCGTCGAAAGCTTACACGATGGCAGGAATCGACGCGACTAACGTAGACATCGCTGAAGTCCATGACGCGTTTACACCTGCTGAAATCATGATTTACGAAGCATTGGGTTTCGCGGAAAAAGGCCAAGGCTTCAAACTCCTACGAGAAGGCATCGTGATGCATGATGGCTCGCTGCCGGTCAATGTCAGTGGTGGACTGAAGGCAAAAGGCCACCCAGTCGGGGCCACTGGAGTAGGTATGATGGTCGAGCTTTTCCTTCAACTGAGAGGTGAGATTGGAGAGAGGCAGGTTCCCGATGTTGAGATCGGGCTTGCGGAAAACCATGGTGGGACAGGGGCCACATCGATAGTTACGATTCTGAGCAGGTAGAGTAAATTGGCGAAGTTACTTGCGTTTTCCATAATAAGGGTCTTACCACCCCCGTTCAAAACCGTCTATGCCGGTGGCATTGCTGAAAGTGAAAGCAGAGAGCGGGTGCCTGTCAGGATTGAAAGCGAATACTTCAGCCACTTGAAGATTGGATTGATAGGAGAAGTAGTCGAGAAGAAGACAGATTTCGGTGAACTAAACTATTTTGTGCCAACCCTCCCTCAGGAAACGCGAAGAAAAGTAGCTCTCGTGACTGGTGGCACGCGTGGAATCGGCAAGGCTACAGCTTTGGAGTTGGCAAGACGAGGATTTGACATTGCCATAACAGATGTTGAACTACCCGATGACGGCAAGCAGTTGCTGGAGGAGATCAAGGGGCTCGGGATGAAGGCGAAATTCGTCAATTCGGATGTATCTCGTTTTGAAGAAGTGGAGAGAATAGTCAGTCAAATAGTGAGTGAGCTCGGGAGAATCGATGTTCTAGTCAACAATGCCGGAATAAACTTGGACAAGTTACTCGTTGATATGACCCCGGAAAGCTGGCAGAAGGTCATTGATGTAGATCTCACAGGTGTTTTCAACTGTACGAAGGCTGTCTTGCCTCTAATGATAGCTCAGGGCGGAGGCAGAATCGTGAACTTGAGTTCGATGAGTGCCCTAGACGGCGCCGTAGGGCAGGCAAATTACGCCGCCGCCAAAGGCGGAATCATATCTTTTACGAAAAACGTGGCCAGAGAAAATGCACAGCATAACATACTCTGTAATGCTGTCGCCCCAGGATGCATAAGAACAAGGATGACCGATGCCATGCCGCCAGGCATGCTCAAAGAAAGAGTTGCCGCGATACCCTTGGGCCGAAGAGGGGAGCCCGAGGAAGTGGCCAAACTGGTTGCTTTCCTAGTCACAGAAGGTAGCTACATTACTGGTCAGCTGATTAACATCAACGCCGGGGAGTACATTTAGAACGGCAAGCAATCCAGTGATCTAAATGGAATTAGTCACACCCGAGGACGCAGTGAGCCGCATTAATGATGAATGCACGCTTACAACCGGAGGATTTACGACAACTAATTTGCCCTTTGAACTTCTCTTGGCGCTGAGGGAGAGGTTTCTGAAGACTGGTAGACCGAGACATCTTACTGTGCTTCAGTCTGCTGGTCAGTCCGGAGGAAAGGTCGTGGGATTCGACGCTATTGGCGTGGAAGGTCTCATCAGCAAACTCATATTCTCACACTCGGGCAAGGCGCCTTCGATAAGCGAACTGGTGATGAACAACAAAGTGATTGCATATTGTTTACCACAAGGTGTTATCTGCCAAATGTTCAGGGATATTGCGGCGAAGAAGCCGTGCGTAATCACGCACACAGGATTGCATACCTTCATCGATCCGCGGGTCGAAGGTGGCAAGGTTAATGATGTAACAAGAGCGGGGCCAGATCTGGTGAAACTAATCGAGATAGATGGAAAAGAATACCTTCGTTACAAGACGATGGCCATAGACTTCGCCATGATACGAGGAACAACTTCCGACGAGAAAGGAAACATCTCCATGGAAAAGGAAGGAGTAACCCTTGAGAATCTATCAATCGCGCAGGCCACCAAGAATTCGGGGGGCAAAGTCGCTGTTCAAGTCGAAAACGTTGTCTCCGGATTATTGCCAAGTAGGATGGTTGAAATTCCAAGTATCTTCGTAGATTACGTCATCAAGGCGACAAAGTCCGAGTATGGATGGCAGACCTCTCGTATAGATTACAGGCCAGCGATTAGCGGCGAGACAAGAGACCCGTACCCTTCGTTTGAATCAAAGCCGCTTGACGAAAGAAAAATCATTGGCAGGAGGGCGCTCATGGAAATCACCAGAGGTGACATTATAAACTTAGGAATTGGAATGGCTACCGAGGTCGCCAACGTCTCCATGGAGGAGGCCATATTCGACCAATTCACATTAACTGTCGAGTCAGGCCCGATAGGTGGTGTGCCCCTGTCGGGCTGCGATTTTGGCTTGGCGATAAATTACGATGCGCTGATTGACGAACCTTGTCAGTTTGACTTCTACCAAGGAGGAGGGCTTGATCTGGCTTTTCTAGGCATGGCCCAAGCTGACCAAAATGGGAACGTCAACGTGAGCAAGTTCAGCGGTAGGTTTGCCGGCTGCGGGGGCTTCATCGATATCAGTCAGAACGCTAAGAAGTTGGTGTTCTGCGGGACGATGACAACAAAGGGCCTTGAAGTTAATATCAACAACGGAAGACTGCGAATAAGGCAAGAAGGATCCGTAAATAAGTTTTTGAAAAACGTCGAGCAAATCACATTCAGCGGCGAATATGCTAGGAAGCTAAACAAGGAAGTACTTTATGTGACCGAAAGAGCCGTTTTCAGGCTAGATCAAGATAACTTGGTACTGGAGGAGATCGCTCCAGGAATAGATTTGGACCATGATGTGCTGACGAGAATGGATTTTTCCCCAGCAGTGTCGAAGAAACTCAGAATTATGGACGAAAGAATCTTCCAAGACAAAATAATGAACATTGCAACTCTGCGAAGACAAGTGAAGAAATAATTCCTTTGCTATTGACTTCCAGTAATTCTTGCTACGAGGAACAGATCAACTTCTGTCATCTGAAGAGATAGGTCAAAAGTCAGACCTAATACACCCCTACATTTTGCATTCCCCGGCGAGGATCTGGTGAGTGTTGTGAGCGCGAACGGCAAGGATTGTTTATTCTACAAGACCGTTCCTGTGAATGTCGCCTTCATCAGGGCCACAACCGCCGATGAGATAGGAAATCTCTCCATCGAGAGGGAAGGTATGGCTTTGGAGATACTATCAATAGCTCAAGCAGCTAAAAACCACGGCGGTATTGTGGTGGCTCAGGTTGAGCGGCTGGCGAAGGCTCATTCGATTCCTGCTAGGATGGTGAAAGTCCCCCATATTTTGGTCGATTATGTAGTAGTGGCGGATCCTGAGAATCATTGGCAGACCTTCGCTGAGAGGTACAACCCGGCAGTAAGCGGCGAAATTATTCTCCCACCAGAATTGGTTGAGAAGAAACCTTTGGATGCCAGGAAGATAATCGGAAGACGAGGCCTATTCGAAATACACCCAGGCTCCGTTGTGAACCTTGGCATTGGAATGCCTGAAGCCGTCTCTTTCGCGGCTGCAGAAGAAGGCGTCAGCGACATTTTCACCCTTACAGTGGAGTCGGGGATAATTGGCGGAGTACCCTTGGGCGGTGTACATTTCGGAGTTGGCGTCAACTACGACGCTATGATAGATCATCCGTACCAGTTCGATTTCTACGACGGCGGAGGATTAGATATTGCTTTCTTAGGGTTGGCCCAAGTAGACAAGCTCGGAAACGTTAACGTCAGTAAGTTCGGCGGGAGATTCGTTGGATGCGGCGGCTTCATCAATATAGCGCAAAATTCGAAAACGGTAGTTTTCTGTGGAACACTTACAGCGAAGAACTTGGAAGAGAAAATAGAAGGCGGGAAACTGAAGATCGTCAAGGAGGGTGACACTAAGAAATTCGTGACAAAAGTTGATCACGTGACTTTCAGCGGCGAATACGGAAAAACTCTTGGAAAACGCGTGCTGTACGTAACCGAGAGATGTGTCTTTGGACTGAGTGAAAGAGGCATAATACTCAAGGAGATTGCGCCAGGTGTAAACTTAGACAGAGATATCTTAGGCCAGATGGACTTTGCGCCATTGGTAGCCGACGATCTAGCGACGATGGATTCGAGAATTTTCAGCTACGCGTCCATGGGCCTTAAGAATTCATTGACAAAGCTTGAGGAAGATCACCCGCGTGAGACTCTTACCAGACCTTCAGTTCCATCTACGTAAACAAAATCCCCAGATTCTATGACCTCGTCTGGGTTGCGGTCCAGCCTATCAACTATCGGAATTCGGACATGGTACATTTCATCGGCTAGCAAAGCTCCTGACAAAACTATCGGCTCCGCATTTCTATTCAGGATAGCCAGTGGGGCGACTTTCCGCCTGGCCGCTTCCAGCAATATCCCACTTCCGCCGGTAGAGCCTCTACCGTAAGGGAAGACGAATACCTTACCAGTCACGGCCCTACCCTTCAATGGACTCATCTCATCGACGACTATTCCCGTATCTGGGTCAATGCCCCACAGGAAACCGAAGGGCAGCTTGGAGACGATTGCTTCTCCTGCCACGATACCTGATACCAAGCCTCGACCCTTTAGAGTGAACTCGGTCAACTTGAAAACCCCCCTTCGACGGCAGAATCGACACATTGCTTGGTGCTGCCGAACACCACATCAGCTCCGACGTTTACTGAGGCATAACGTGCGAACTTGCCGGAATTCGTGGCCATAAGTCTGAACCCCCAGTTCTTCATAGGTGCGTCGTTGCAGCAAGTATCACAGATTATTCTTACACCCGCTGCAGACAACTTATCCGAATAACCCATCTTATCAGCAAGACCCTTCGAAATTCGACTTGTACAGACCCAGCACTCTACCCCATTCTTGATTTTGCGCCCGTTCAGCAACCGAACAATCTCGCCAATCTCGAATACCGATGCATGAGGACACCCGAGACCGACGATGTCAACTTTGCCCCCTGAGACGGTGCACATTCTCTCCCGAACGCTAGTGAGCGTGGTCCTATCAACTGTCACCTTCTCCTCGGGCTCGCATCCCTGAAACCCTTCAGCGCGAGTTCTGGCCTCTGGAGTTAGACCTTCAATATGATACATGGCAAGCGCCCCAGCAGCCGCACCAGCAGCGCCAATTCCTTTTAGCTGAGTTCCTGACACGTTCTTGGGAAAACCTGTCAGCAAAGGTATCTTCTCACCCATCTCAAGCCCAAGGTACGTTCCCAGTACGGGAAAGTCAGAGTCCTCGAAATCTTTGACATCGAGTTTGACGAGCACTCTTCCTTTTCGATTTTCGTTCAAGTGTAAGCCGAAGTTCGGTATCTTTCCAATAATGGCAGCGAAGAGGTCTACATAGGCCGGATACCTGTTTGTTCTAGCTCCATAAATCGAATTCACGTAAACTACGGCGTTTGACTCGGACCAAGCTACGTTGTCCCCGAACTTTGGAACATTAACATCAGCATAAGGTGTGCAGTTGAAGGTGGGGGCGACATTCAATCGATTCAGCAACTCGGCCAATTTCAGCTGCTTCCTAGCATAATCCTCAGGAATTTTTAGGTCTCTCCAATTTTCCAAATCAATTGCAGCTGGATCGGAAGTCGTAGGTACCGAGCATTTGGCCCCTAGACTGCTGAGTTTCTCAATAAGCTCCATACCTGCATCGCATGCAATCTGATAAGAACTTTCCACGATGTGTGCGCTGGTTATTGGGATTAGTTTGTCAGCGCCGAGGCTGTCCCCTAGCTTTGCTAGGACGCGCATTGAAATGCGCCGCGCCTCACCATGCTCACCATTCAGGTCAGCTTCCTCATCACGATTCAGGAACGTGCAGATACCCCCTATGGAACTAGGTTCGAGACGTCTGAATAGGTTTGTGTTCTTAGAATCTGTTTTCTACTGTCCAGTCTAAATTGTAAATTCCATGCATTAATGTGAGCTATGTGGGGCTAATTTGCATATAGGGATTATCACTTCCTGCCGCCTGGATTGATCTTATATAAATAATAACGCGTGTGATATCTTCCGATTATCAGCGATGAGAGGATTCTGAAATGAGCCGCCTATTTGTTCTACCATGCGGATATGAGGATGTTGATAAGGGCTCGTTGACTCTTTTGAAAGATTGCGGGAAGATTGTGAAGACACCGTACCACGTTTATTTGATCGATGATCCGGATGGAGTGACGCTGGTGGACACAGGAACCTCGGTGCGATGGAAAGAACGACATCCCGAACAGTTACTGAAGGTGTCGTCCGTGTGCCTGAGAGAAGAGGAGCACTTGGACAAACTACTGGCCTCGATCGGATACACTCCGGATAAGGTGGATTATGTCATCAACACTCACCTTCACTACGACCATTGTGGTAACAACGAAATGTTTCCGCGGGCCAGATTCTACATAAATGAGCTTGAAATGGCACATGCGCTCGCCCCCGGATGGTGGGAATCATTCAATTACGTTCGAGCCGTCTTTGATATTGACGAATTGAAATATGAACAGATTTCCGGAGAGTTTGACGTTACGCCAGCTGTTAAGATTATTCCGACCCCTGGTCATACGGCCGGACATCAATCTGTCGTTGTTTCGCTTGAGAAAACGGGAACGGTTGTACTCACGGGAGACGCCGTTTACATGCGTGAGAATCTTGATGACCCTATTCTACCGGGGCTCTACGTTGACGCCAAGCAATGCGCCCAATCCATGAGCAAATTGAAGCACCTCGTTGACCTCAGAAAAGGTACGATGATTCTTTCGCATTCTGAAGAATATATGACTTCTGAAGGCTGGCGACCATTACAGAAACCTGTGCACGTCTTCGAGTAACGTTTGAGGAGCGCCAGGCCAAGAGTTGAAAGAACGATCAATGTACGTTGACTATAACAGTATCCCACATCGCTGGATTCATCCGGGAAATATAAACAAGCGCAAGGCCATGATGGTCTTCAAGTCTGCAATCAAGTTCGTTGCTGTCTCAAGAGATTTAATGGCAGCATAATAGCAGTTTATGAAAAATGTGTATGGCTAATAAGGGACGAAAATAGCAGAAGTTTCTACACGAGCTGATTGACTCTGCAAACGGTAACCAAAGAAGAGCTTCTTGAAAAAGCCAAGAAACCGTCTGTTGATGCTCTCAAATTACATCCGTTCTATCGAGGCAAAATGGAGGTTGTTCCCAAATGCTGTATCCGCGACTTTAACGATTTTGCGATCTGGTATACTCCTGGCGTTGCTGAAGTATGCCGCGCCATAGCTAAGAATGAAACGCTTGTTTACGATTATACTAACAAATGGAATATGGTGGCAGTGGTAACTGACGGGACGCGAATTCTAGGGTTAGGTGACATAGGCCCCAAAGCAGGTCTTCCTGTCATGGAAGGAAAGTCGATACTATTCAAGTACCTAGGAGGAGTGGACGCCGTTCCCATCTGCCTGGGAACGAAAGACCCTGATGAGATAATATCTGCGGTCAAGTGGCTGCAACCTTCATTCGGTGCAGTGAACCTAGAAGACATAGCACAGCCCAAGTGTTTCAGAATCCTCGACACGTTGAAAGCAACGTCCGAGATACCTGTGTGGCATGATGATCAGCAGGGTACCGCCACCGTAGTTCTCGGCGGGTTGATTAACGCACTTGAAGTCGTAGGGAAGAAGGTGAAAGACGTTACAGTTACACTTATCGGAGCGGGCGCTTCGAACCTGGCCTGCGCAAGACTAATGTTTGCTTATGGAATAAAACCATCAAATACTATCGTCGTGGACTCGAAGGGAATTCTTCATCGCGAACGTAAAGACATCGAGATGCGAAAGTCTGAGTACGTTGACAAATGGCGAATTTGTCAGACTACAAACGCTGAAGGACGGACCGGCAGTATATCAGATGCTCTAAAGGACGTTGATGTCTGCATAGCGCTCTCCACTCCAGGGCCTGATACGATTAAGAAAGATTGGGTGGCCAAAATGGCAAATGATTCTATTGTTTTCGCGTGCGCTAATCCAATTCCAGAAATATGGCCATGGGAAGCCAAGGAAGCGGGCGCAAAGGTTGTTGCCACGGGTAGATCAGATTTCCCCAATCAAGTCAACAATTCGCTTGGTTTTCCCGGAATTTTCAGGGGAACGCTAGACGTTCAAGCTCGGGCCATAACAGATGAAATGTGTATTGCAGCGGCGGAAGAACTGGCTAAGTGTGCTCGAGAAAGGGGCATAAGCGAGACAAATATCGCTCCGAACATGGATGAATGGAAAGTCTACCCTCGGGAAGCAGTGGCTGTAGCGTTGAAAGCCCAGGAACTAGGATTGGCCAGAGTAAAGCTCACGAGAAGTCAATTATACGATCAGGCGACTACGATCATAAAACGTGCTCGCGAAATGACACAAAAATCAATGGAGCTAGGTTACATTCGACTTCCCAACGGGAGCTGACCGTGAATGAGCATTGAAAACCTGAAAGAAGAATATGAGCTGATCATAATCGGCGGAGGCCCCGCAGGTCTAACGGCGGCGGCTTACGCGATTCGGAAACGCATTGAAACCATACTAATCAGCGAAAATCTGGGTGGCAAAACAAACTATCAGTTTAGTCTGCCTGACGTCGACACCCACATTATAATAGACGGTCAAGAATTAGTTAGCAAATTCAAGAGTCAGATCGAATACCTCGATTTTGCAAGGCACATAGGCAAAATCATCAAATTCGAAAGAAAGAAATCGAAATTCGTCGCGACAACGACTGATCATACATTCAAGGCCAGAGCAGCGATCATAGCTACAGGAGTCACGCCCAAGCGATTGGACGTCCCAGGAGAAATGGAATTTCTAGGACATGGCGTCAGCTATTCCACCGTAAGCCACGCTCCGGTCTTCGTTGACGTGGACGTTGCAGTAGTGGGTGATGGGATTAGAGCCTTGCGGGCCGCAACCGAACTAATTCAAAACGCGCGAAGAGTATTCATCATCGGAACCCCAAGCAGACTGGCAAATTCAACTCTTGGCAAGAAAATCAAGAATTCCGGAAAAGCCGAATTCCTAAACGAATACCATCTGAAAGCGATCTTTGGTGAGGAGTCCCCCGATAGGGTGTTATTATCGAAAAAGGGCGGGGGCGAAACTGAGATTCCGGTGAAAGGAATTTTCATCGAAATGGGTTACGATCCAAATTCGCAAACGTTCGCAAAGATCGTTAGAAGAACGAAGGATGGCAGAATTATGATCGATGAGAATAATCAAACAAATATCCCGGGCCTGTTTGCCGCCGGCGATGTAACAGACGTCCAAGCCCAACAGGTCATAATAGCGATGGGAGAAGGAGCCAACGCCGCTCTTAACGCATACGATTACTTACTCGGACTGAAACGCTCCTAAGACCTAAACTCAACCTACTGCCCAATCGGTATGGAATTGCCCTGTCTTGTCTACTCTTTCATATCCGTGGGCACCGAAGTAGTCTCTCAACGCCTGTACGAAATTCGCAGGCAATCTCCCAGTCCTGTAACCCTCGAAGTAGTCTAGCGAAGCGTCAAGTGCGGGAATAGGTATACCCACCTCGTGAGCCGTTCTCATTACAGTGCGCCAATCTGATTCCAGCCCACATAGTAATTTGTTGAAGTCAGGGTCTACGATTAGGTTCTGAAGCTTGATATTTCTTTCAAACGCCTCCTTGATCGGATCGAGCAGTTTTGCTCTGATGATGCAACCTCCCTTCCAGATTCGCGCTATTTCCACAAAGGGGAGATCGTATTGATACTCGCCCGATGCAGCTCGCATCAAGTGAAATCCTTGAGCATATGCGATGATGATCGATGCTTGAACGGCACTGCGCAGATTCTCAACAAAGTTCAACTCTGTTTTGAGTCTCTGTGAGGCTGGTGAGTTATAGGGCATCTTCCCTGCGGCGACGCGCTCAGCCTTGAGGCTTGACAAGTTACGGGCACTGACTGCTACATCTATCGTGGGTGTAGGAATTCCGAGATCCATTGAGTTTTGGGAGGCCCATTTGCCTGTGCCTTTCTGTTTTGCGCTGTCCAGAATTACGGAGACGAGTGGCAAGTTTGTTTCTGGATCACGTTGACCCAACACTATAGTGGCTATCTCCATAAGGAAAGAGTTCATTTCAGAATTGTTCCACTTAGCAAAGACGTCGCGTATTTGCTCGCCAGTCAATTGAGCTCCCCGCAGTAGTAGATCGTAGGCCTCAGCGAGGATCTGGATTACTGCGTATTCGATTCCGTTATGGACCATCTTCACGTAATGGCCTGCTCCACGTGGTCCCAATAGTTGACAGCAGGATCCATCAACTTTAGCGGCTACGTCAGTCAGCATCTTTGAAACCTGGCCGTACGCCTCTCGTGTTCCTCCAACCATGATGCATGGACCATTAAGTGCGCCTTCTTCCCCTCCGCTCACACCCACTCCTAGGTAGTGAAGTCGACGAGCAGAAAGATCTCGACAACGTCGTTCAGTATCTTGGAAGAATGAGTTTCCGCCATCCAGTATGATATCTCCCTCAGAAACGTATTTTTCAAGTTCAAGAATGGTCGCGTCGACAGCGGGCCCCGCAGTCACCATGAGAATAATCCGTCGGGGACGACTTAGAGCGTTAACAAATTCTTGCAGTGAGTAATAACCTGAGATCTCTGGGTATTCAGAAATGAACTTCTTTGTCTTCTCTGCTGTCCTATTATAAACTGCAACTGAGTATCCATTCCTTCGGAAATTACGAGCGAGATTCTGACCCATTACTCCTATTCCGACTAACCCAAGATCATTGTCTCCCATTTGTTTCAGCCCTTCCTGGAACTGCTCGTAGCTCTCGAACCTTTCACTCGGCCCCGTCTTCTTGGCGGAGTCTTCTCAGCCTTGCGACCTGCACGTTTAGTCATGGAATATATTCCTAGACCCGACGCGACTACGAGAGCGAATAAGATTATTGGAATTGAATAGTCCGTGGTCCACTGAGCTAAGATGGTATGTGGAGTATTCATCTCGATACTGCCGGAAGGATTCGCAGTAATTAGCTTCCCATCTTCAAACCAACCTTGAAAGACTACTTTTGCACCTAATAGGTCGAGGACTCCTCCGGTTGACAGCTGGGTTTCAGTTACAGAGAAACTCGCGAGTGAACCACCATCATACCATCCTGCACCTGCAACACTCGCTCCAGCAACGTTTGTGTTAATGGATAGCCGATATTGAGGATAGTATACAACACTCAACTTCACATTCGATGAAACGAACAGCGTTCTGTTGGGTTGAGCGAACCCGTCGGCCCAGCTATCGAAACGCATGCGCTCAGTATCGTTAATTGTAACAAACATGGGAACTGCTACGGAATGACGACCTAACGCAACAGGAACAACTCCTCCCGTTGACGTATTACCGTCAACCCAAAATGTTGCATTACTAGGAACTTCAACCGTCACCAACACCGGAGCCAAATTGATCGCGAAAGCTACAGCTGAACGTGAGAGTACTGTCATGTTCGAGTCAAGAATCTCAGCCTTCATTTGCAGGTCCCAAGTCCCTGGAGGATGTCGAGTATTAGCGAATATTCCGCCGATCTGGAACTGCATATTCTCGACCCCAGATTCCGATTGTAGCTGTGCCTGACAGAATGCTTCAGCGGCAGCTTGATTGAGGCATGGTGATGGTGAACCCATCGCAGTTCCGGGAACAATGGTGTTATTCAACTTCAAATCTACAATACCCACCATGAGCCAGAAGCCCGGTTTCGCACCAGTGTATGGAATGGCGACATTAACAGGCGTTGGCTCAAGGCTCCCTGCTGTGACGCTCGATGAAAAGACGAGATGAGTAATGTCCGTGGTTTGAGCGTGGACTGAAAAAGAGGACGCGTAAACCAGAATGATCAGCAGGCACGTTCCAACATATTTACCGAAATGCAACATTGCACCAGTAGCGAAACCAAAACTGTCCTCACGTAATTACTGTTTCTACGTGTACGCCTAAGCTGCCCGGTAGCTACGAAACCAACAAATAGATTCTAAACTCTATAGTCCATAGTTGCTTTCGAATATGGAAGCTTCCAGGTCTGGTGCTGAACGTCTGAAGTATTCGGTGAAAGTGTTCCTAGTAATTTCACTCTTCGTAGTCTCGATGACCCTGATCAGCAAGACTCCCGTTTATGGACTAGTGCCTAACGCGAATCTTACAGAATGGACCCTTCCAACCTCGAACAGTGTACCCCTCGGACTTTCTCT
This sequence comes from Bathyarchaeia archaeon, assembly GCA_050012795.1. GTDB lineage: Archaea > Thermoproteota > Bathyarchaeia > 40CM-2-53-6 > 40CM-2-53-6 > FEN-987. The sequence continues at coordinate 13,600 of JBEKGM010000004.1, forward strand.
TGACCCTTCAGGAAACTGCTGCTGGTTCCTAGAGTTCGCCGGGAACAAGATTGGACATCTTGATCCAAACATGAATACCTTACAGGAGTGGGATATCCCAACTGCGGGTGCCAATCCTCTCGGAATCGCGACGACCATCATTTCAGGTTCCCTAGCAATTTGGGGGACAGAATTTGCAAAAGACAAGGTCTTCGCCTTCTATCCTAGCTCAGGTACGTTTCTTGAGTATTCGCTACCGAACGCCAATTCCGGAGTCGAATATGTTTCCATAGAACCTTCCGGATCGTTTGTTAGGGTATGGTTCACAGAGATACAGAGAAATGCGAACGGCGAGCTGGTCTACGACCCGCACAGTGGAACGGGCACGCTTTACGAGGATACGTTCCCCGCTGCCGTTGGTGGAGGAGCGAACGGAATATTCGCTGGGCCAGGCGTTGTCTGGTATGCTGGCTTATCTTCACTAGTAAGGTGGAATCGGGCGACCAGTCAGTATACAATCTGGCCTTTGCCAACTCACGGTAGTGCCACGGGACGCTTTCTGACCCTTGATGCTCATGGTCAACCGTGGTACACTCAGGGGGTACTGACAGGAAGCGACAATTATGTTGGCGTATTGCGGGGCGATAACACGATAAAAGAATGGCAAATTCCCACTGCAGGCTCTGACCCTAGAGTGATCAGTATCAGTCCATTTACTCAGAATCCTTGGGTTGCAGAGCAATCATCACAGGCGAATAACGGGCTAGTCGCAATGCTAGATCCGTCTGCAGCCGGAACCGTTATTCCTTCCACGCCCACTACGGCGCCTTCCGCTGGCGCCCCGATTACGCTTACACCTTCGACTCCGCCACCCTCGACAATGTCCTCTAATATTGTAACCCCCGTCACTACTCCAATTCTTGGAACTCCAAACGGGCAATTCACAGAGTACCCATTCGGGAACAGCCAGCCGCATGATGTAATTGTAGATTCATCCGGTAATACGTGGGTTATTGAATCTGGCGCCAACAAGATCGGAAGAATCACGGCCTTAACTCCAGATTTTGGACTCAGCACTTTCCCCGGCACCGTCTCCATACCGCAAGGAAGCTCAGCAGGCATTACAATCACAGGAACTTCGATGACAGGATATTCTGGGGCGATAAGACTCGCAGTAACTAACGCCCCTCCAGGAGTCAGTTTCTCAAGCTTCACTCCTAACCCAATCAATATCCCATCCGACGGAACTGCGTCTGCAGCGTTGACAATTAGCGTCGCGCTCGCTGCACCCTTGGGTCTAGTGCCCGTGACAATCTCTGGGACAGATGGTACAATAATTCACAATACAACATTCACACTCACAGTCACCCCAACTGCTGACTTCTCACTCTCTATTCGCGGACCACTTACCATAGGTTCGGGTAGTTCCACCACGGACCTACTGACTATAACATCGTTGGGAGGATTCAATACGACAGTGAACCTAGCCACAGGGGCGCTACCGTCAGGGGTACATGTTGCGTTTTCACCCACAAGCGTTACTCCCCCAGCAGGAGGTACTGTAACTTCAACAGCAACGATAACGGTAGACACAGGAACTCCGAACGCCATGATTTCAGTGATAATTCTGGGCACCGGTGGCAGCTTGAGCCATTCACAAGTACTCGACATCACAATTACGCCATCAATCACACCAGATTTCACGTTGTCGGCTAACCCAACCTCAATTTCAATCAACCAAGGCTCGAGTGGAACATCAGCCATCAATGTGAGTTCAGATAATGGGTTCAGTTCTGCAGTTACACTGAGCTTTTCCTGGATGGGGTCCGCTCCTACGAGTATTTCGATTAGCCTGCCCGGTCCGGTAACTCCACAATCGGGATCCTACGCAACTTCTACTCTGACCGTGAGCGCGGATTCATCATCTTCGACTGGTTCATTTACGCTAGTAGTAACTGGCACAAGCGACTCACTTACTCACTCTGTGAATATAGGCATCTTGATCAATGCGACGTCCACTAGTACTACTGCAAGCCCAACGCAAGGTGCTCCCAAATGCCTTATTGCCACTGCGACTTATGGTTCGGAGCTTAGTCCTGAGGTTCAACTTCTTCGAAACTTCCGCGACAATTCCATTGAAAGGACTGTAGCGGGTTCCAGCTTCATGTTTGTCTTCAACGCATGGTACTATTCCTTTAGCCCCTACATAGCGAGCTATCTTACTACTCATCAGGCTTCTCGATCAATAATGAAAGTCATCCTGTATCCCATTATTGTAACTCTCTTCTTTGCATCAGGCCTATTTTCGGCCACGTCGTCATATCCTGAATTGGCTGTCTTGTTATCTGGCTTGTTCGCTAGTGCCCTAATCGGCGCACTATACCTAGGACTCCCGCTAAGCCTGATGAGGTCAAGATTCCGGCTGCGACGAAGGAACCTCACGACAAGACTGTTAGCCTTCACATTTCTATGTGGAATTGTACTACTAAGTCTTGGGGAAATGCTCTCATCGCGCATCTTGCTAATCATTTCAAGCCCGATGATAGTGCTTTCCACTATGCTGCTTTCGGGACTTGCTGTCTCTGTAATCGTTTCAGAAAAACTACTGAAACCAGCTACCGCGAGAGACGTCTAGAATCGCTCGTTCCAGCTGTGACTCCATACAATAGGAGAAGACTCCCGAGTAGGATTAATGGAATTGCGAATAGTACGTTTGGATAGATAACAACGGTGCGAGTTGGATTACGCAGTACGGTTTCAAGTGGCATAGGTGCCGCTCCGACAGCGGCGAAGACCAGTAATGTTCCTAAGAGCATTACGAGCTTATTCAATTGAGTTCTCCTCCGTGAGTTACCATGCGAATTGGTGCAAGTCGATCATTACTGAAACCAGTTCATTCGAAATTATCACCTGTATGGTGATTTTCTGATTGCTTGGATTTTCAATATCGACGTGAGACAAACGAGTTTGATGAGACCCGTAAGCGACGCTTTCCAATAGGCTCTGTAAGTGATCCAACTTTGCTTTCTGAGTCGGGTAGGTCGTCTGCTGTTCATAATCGTAACCTGTGAGTTCATTCCTGAAGATAAAACGAGCGTTCTCACCCACTGCCCCTATAACGTATTTGACCAAGAAGACTCTCCGAGGTGAAGTAAGATCATCCACGATTAGAACAGGTTTCGAGTCATCATTTGCAAGAAGAGAATAGAACAAATCAGATACAACGTATTTCTGCCGATCCAACTATCATCTTCGACGATAAGGCATATGGATAGAATGAGGCGATAAAGTATTTGTGTGAGGAGTCATGCACATGTCATGGGTTGCTTAAGTGTGATGTCCCGATTTGAGAAAGAAGGTCAAAGACTGGTCTGCGAAAAATGCGGTTTCGAAACGAATAGCCCAGAAATTTTCGCTCTCCACAAGAAGAATTGCCCTCGCATTTGATGCAAATCCAACGTAAACGAAGATCAATCCCGTGAATGCTACGTGAGTCCAGAATGAGAATCATTGACGGATTCGCGTTCTATGAGTTCTGCCAGTCCTGTCAGAAGATTGCGAAGCATAGGATTGAAACAGATAGTTCCATAGGGCTTGGAGTCTGCGAATCCTGCGACCATTCGCAGCAGTTATTTGAACTCAATGAGGTCTTCTACGATAAGACCGACTTATGGGTGACCAGATTCAAAATGAATAACATGAATAACGTCGTAGTTGGCAGACTCCTACATGCCCTCCGCTCGTGAACAATTCCTTCATACAGTTTAGTCACGTTTTACTATCAACTGAACTTAGAAATGTCTAACGCGCACGCATTCGCGAATCCCATCACTTCTATGAAGTCAGAAAAACGAATTTGGGTTCTCAGTGTAACATTTAGGGGCTCTGTGGAACTGCGAACCGAATTTCGTGATCACGCGGAAAAAAATGGTGAAGAAAATTTCTCTTGCGCGTCGAAAAGATATGGAGCAACACTTAAATCCAAATTATATAACCTTAAGGAAAATCGGAAATTTTAACGGAGGATCTTGAGTACAAAAATTGTCCACTAGACCTTACGCTTACAGACACGTGGTTGCAACACTCCATGGGTGCCGATCGAATCGCCTTCATGACGATAAGCTGCTACTGAACGTCACATTGAAGGGAATTCAAAATGCACATATGCAACTGGCGAAAACCAAAACACAGAACCCTCTCGTCTATCGCGTGGCCGACGACATAATGGGAGGAGGAGTTAGCGTCAACGCGCTCATTACTACAAGTCACTTAACAGTCCACACTTCGGTGCTCCATCGAACCGTAGAGTTTGATTGCGCAACCTGCGGCTGTGATAGCGATCCATGGGCTGCGCTGGAAACTTTCAAACGGACGCTGAAACCCACGCACGTAACTATGCAATACGAGCATGACGAACTGAAAACCATCGCAATGCCCTTGGTTTAGAACGCGTTCAGTATTCTCTCGCTTATTCTGGTTCTCTTACGGTGTCATCTCGGTACCTAAGAATACCGGAAACGGACGGAGTCCGCGGGGTTAATATGAAATCATGGAGTTACGCTGCAAGGTTTAATTCCTCCAAATATCGCAAGTCTGTGAGATGTATCGGCCGTTGCTAGACTCAAACAAAATAAGGGCAGAAATTGCACGCCTCTACGATAAAGATCCTCAAGGATGGCGAGTGCTAACAGGAAGAGATGGGCATGGATTCTATGACCTTCTAATCTCCCATGGAACTGAAGCCTGGCAGTTGAAAGAGTATCAGGTTAATCCGTACAAGTTTGTTGGACTTGGGTCAAGACTTCCTGATTTTCCTCAACCAGGCGTTTCTCAAGAAATGCACTTCGGCTTGAGACCAATCGGTGCTGATCAGATGAAGGAATTAGCTGGCGTCATAGATGACCCAGTTAGCATGTCAGATCTTGCATCGCGACTCCTCAAACAGAATCCAGTAACCTCAAACGAAGCAATGAACGTCCCGGCGATTCTGCATGGCCCCGTTTTACAGTCGCCACGACCAATCGAAACCCTCTCCAACGCACACACCGAACTAGATGAAAAACTTCGCAAACAACTACGACACATTATTAACCACGATTTCCGCCACACTGTGACACCATACATCTAAACTGAAAAGGGCTGAATCGCATCCAAACGCTTTAGATTCCATGATACTAATTAAGAGCAGCAAGGGTGCATCGATGTTCTAAGATGCAGCATGGACCCTGTGGACGTCAGAGCATTATCGAAAAGGTTCGCAACGAAAGAGGGCCCAATTCTTCGCAAAAAGAGGAAATCTCTCGTAGCAGTTGACGAGATTAGCTTTCGCGTACCCAAAGGAGAAATCTTTGGACTGCTGGGCCCGAATGGAGCAGGCAAAACGACCACAATCAAAATGCTCTGTACTCTCATTACTCCAACAACAGGCGACGGCTTCATCAACGAATATAGTATCGTCGAAGAACCTCAGAAGGTTCGCGAAAGTCTCGGAGTGATGCTGACCGGTGAGAGAACGCTTTACTGGAAACTTACCGGTCGAGAGAACTTAGAGTATTTTGCTGCACTCTACCATTTGCAACATTCTGATACCAGGAAGCGCATTGATTATCTGCTTCAACTGCTTGGATTAAGCGATCGAGAGGACACCGTTGTCGAGAATTACTCTACCGGAATGAGAATACGACTCTCGTTTGCAAAGGCTCTTCTCAATGAAGCTCCCGTTCTTCTCCTTGATGAACCAACCGCAAGCTTAGACCCCCAATCTTCACGTCTAATTCGCGATATAATTCGAGATTTGAAGAAAGACGGTTATGCCGTAATTCTGACCACGCATAACATGGATGAAGCTGACGTCCTAAGTGATCGTGTGGCGATCATTGATCATGGAAGAATCGTACGGTATGGTTCACCTTCAGAACTGAAGGAGAAGGTGAAGAGTAATGATGTTATTGAGATTGAAGGGCACAACCTCTCGTACCAAACAGCGAATGCTCTTCAATCGTTCAGCGAAATCTCGAAGGTGGCGGTTTCCGCAATAGATTCGGTTGATAACATAGGATTGCTCAGGATTCACGCAGAGAAGGGAAAAGAAGTTCTACCCAAACTTCTAGAATTCCTAGTGCGCAAGCAGGTCTCTATAACTAAGGTCAGTTTCATTGAACCAACTTTGGAAGACGTTTTCATAGAAGAAACCGGGAGGAGTTTGCGAGACTAGTGAGAAAGCTCTCCGGAATCAGAGGCACTTTAGGCGTCCTTGCCGCCATCTTCTGGAAGGGCATTAAGCACTACATACGCTATCCAGGGTCTCTCCTAATCTACCTCATGCTTCCCTTCCTTTTCACGTTGCTAATTTTCGGCATGGGTCGCTTCATAGGCGGTGGGAATGCAGCCTTGAACTTCGCAACGAGAACCGGAACCAGTAACGTCTTAGTGTACGAAATGCTTGGCGGAGCCGTCTGGATGACAGGTTGGGTCGTAGTCGAGGACGTAGGCGTTGCACTACGAGATGAACAGATGAAGGGAACTTTGGAGCAGAATTTCTTGGCCCCGGTAAACCGGTTCACGTTGCTGGTAGGCATAAGCCTTACAGACATCGCGATAACAACAGCAATCTTCTTGATAGTTGTTGGAGCGACTCTTGCATTCACTATGCCTGGAGCCTATCTGGCTTTCTTCCAAGCATTTTTGATGTTGTTGATCGGGCTGGTTCCGCTGTTTGGCCTAGGTTTCCTCTTTTCCGGATTCGTTATCAAGTTTAAGGAGCCATACATCTTCACTCAGATGGTCAATCTAATTTTCGGGACGTTAACGGGCACCTACTATCCTGTCACGATTCTACCGTATTGGGTGCAGTTTCTTTCTGGCGTATTGCCTCAGACGTACGTTATCAGCGACATGCGACAGATCATTCTGGCAAATCAAACTCTGGTGAGTCTCTACGGAAGCATCTTCATACTCCTAGCATTGGCATTAGTATATCCGACTATCGGGTACGTTGTCTTCAAGAAATTAGAGAAGGACGCGAGTGTTACTGGTGAACTATCCAAGTACTGACACGTTTACGCGGCTTGGTGAGGAGTTCAAAGCCGCATTCATGAAGGATTTTCGATCGTACATTCGCTATCCTGCATGGCTCGTAGGCGACTTGGTAAGTACTCCGCTCTGGTTTTTCTTCTTTGCCGTGGGTGTAACACTCTTCGCGCCGACAACGCAGACTTCGGTATACCATGGATTCAGCTACTTTTTCTTCGGTTTCATCTTCATAGTTCTATTCAGTACCACAATCTGGGGTACAGGTCAGACCGTGCGAAATGAGCAGACGGCAGGTACACTGGAACAATTCTTCCTTGCACCCGCGAATCGGTTGACGTTGATTCTGGGGAGATGGGCGCGAATTTTCATTACAGATTTGCTGGTCATTGGGTATACAACCGTTCTCCTCTACATTTTCGGCGGTGGCCCACTCTTCCTTTACGAACCAGTGCTCTTCACATTCGCGCTGACACTGTTTGAAATCGGTTCAATTGGGTTCGGTCTCTTATTTGCAGGTTTGACGATGAAATTGAAATCTTACAACACATTATCCAATCTGGTGTTCTTCGGTTACATGATTCTCACGGGAGCCCTTTTTCCGGTTACTGTGATTCCGATGCCGTTTCGATACGTCTCTCTGGCAATTCCATTTACATATTTCATCGACCTAATGCGGCACGCGGCGCTTCTTACGCCCACCATCCTGCCTGAGAGTCTTGAATACGCGTCAGCCATTCTGCTCGCCTTCGTCATGCTTCTTGTGGGATTCGTCACATTCAACTGGATTGAGCAGGACGCTCGAGTCCGCGGTTCGATAGCAACTAGTTAGGGCGGTTTGAAATGGAATATCGGGAACTAGGAAGATCAGGCATCAAAGTTTCAGTCATAGGTTTGGGGACATGGCAATGGGGGAGTCGTGAGTGGGGTTGGAATCGTCTCTATGGAGAGAGGGACGTCGAAGCTGCTTTCCAGAAGGGATTGGAACTTGGAATCAACTTCGTTGATACAGCCGAAGTATATGGCCGTGGTAGATCGGAGGAAATTCTTGGCAGAACGGTTCATGGTTTTCGCGATCAAGTTGTAATTGCCACAAAAGTGTGGCCTTGGAATCTGAGTTATGGTAAGGTACTACGATCGGCGGACAGGAGTTTACGCAGGCTAGGAGTAGATGTAATCGATCTCTACCAAATCCACTGGCCAAACCGTCTTGTGCCCATTAGAAGCACTATGAAAGCAATGAAGAAACTCGTGGAAACAGGGAAAGTCAGGTATATTGGAGTAAGTAACTTCAACGTGAAACGGATGAAAGCTGCACAAGAAGCTCTTGAACCAATTGAGCTTGCTTCAAATCAGGTGAAATACAACCTGCTTGATCGAGGAATAGAGGGAGAACTCCTTCCTGCCGCACTCAACTCGAAGATAACGATCATAGCCTATAGTCCATTGGCTAAAGGCCTTCTCACGGGTAAGTACACGACAGGGGCAAAACCAAACAGCTTTGTCCAACGCGCAAGTCCAAGATTTTCTCAGAGGAACCTTGCTAAATTCAGAGAGACGCATAAACTCCTGAAGGAAATCGGGGAGGCTCATGGAAAGACTCCGGCACAAGTGGCGTTAAACTGGTTGATACGTAAGGAGAACGTTGTTGCGATTCCAGGTGCAAAACGACCAGTCGACGTAGAGGATAATGCCGGGGCAACAGGCTGGCAGTTAACTCAAACCGAAATCACTTCTATGGAAACAAGCGCAAATCAAATCGATTTCGACAAAGTAAGCGGCCTACGAAATCTAGTTCGCGGATTAATTCCAATCTAGGCGGTCAATCTACTCATGAGTGTTATCTGATCTTAGAACATTTAAGCAGTAGAACACTATAGTCGTTCTAGTCTAAGGGCGCGTGTGATGGAGACACTTCGGCTCGGATATTGGGCGGCACAGGAGCAGTACGACCCTCAGAGACTCCTGCAGAATGCGGTCCACGCTGAAGTTGTGGGGTTCGATATTATTGTGACAAGTGACCATTTTCATCCATGGGCAGACACAGGTGGCCAATCGGGATTTCCTTGGATTTGGCTTGCGTCTGCAGCTGAGAAGACTCGGAAGGTTGAACTTGGAACCGCAGTTACTACGCCACTCTATCGTTACCATCCAGCCATCGTAGCACAGGCATTCGCCACCCTTGACAATCTATATCCTGGAAGAATTTTCGTCACGCTCGGAACTGGGCACGCAATGAACGAGATCCCGCTCGGATTCAAATGGCCGGGATTTGAGGAGAAAATTGGACGGCTCGAAGAGTCGTTGCAAATAATACAGAAGCTCTGGCAAGGAGACTTTCTAACATACAACGGCAAATACTATCAACTTGATAAGGCAAAACTCTACACGAAACCGAAGACCAAGATTCCGATATACCTAGCCACATCGAATGAACGAGTTGCAAGGATAGCGGGACAATTCTGTGATGGCATTTTAACCAATCCTAGAGGACTTGATCGATTCAAGAAGATAGTGCGCGCGATGGAAAAATCTGCAATTAAGGTGGGCAGAGACCCTAACAAAATGAGTAAGAGCATGGAATTCAAAGTGGCTTACGATATTGATTACAATCGAGCGCTAAAGTCCGCAATGTTTTGGGCGACAACGGCTATCCCACGCGAAAAACGCGAGCACGTTTGGGATCCACGTGAATTGCAATCTCTCGTAGGGCCTGAAGAGGAGCGAAAGATCAAGGACTCGTGGCTGATTACAACAGACTCAGATGACATCATCAAGCGATTGGGAGAGTTCTTGAAAATGGGATTTGACCGAGTCTACATTCACAGCGCAAGCCCGATCGAAGAAAGGTTTCTGAATCTGCTCGGAAGAGAAATTCTGCCCTGGATGCGCGAATACTACGAAAGTCTATTCCGTCCCGTGCGTACGCTCGCGGTCGAGTAAACTCGGTGCAAGTAAACTCGGTCAGAACTTCTTACGATGTAACGGAATGATGCCATCGGAGTATGTATTCGGGAAGCCGGAGACCGCGCTCTGCGACCTTCTCAACTAGGTATATTGGAAGCGGACTCAGGCCAAAGGCAGTCTTGACGTAGAAGCTATTTGGTCGTCCTTGGAGTCCATCTCCCTTTATTGTGAAAGTGAGATCTGAACTAGCGGCAATAGTACTATCTGGATTCCCCACTATTGAAGCGACTAATGCGCCCATACGTTTGAAGTTCTTACACCAGCCGGCAACTATCTCTGTCTCTCCACTGTGAGAGATCACAACCAAGACGTCTCCCGCTCGGGGAGCAGGTGTATTTGATTCTCCTGCAACATAGATCTGGTCACCCATCGCACGCTTCACGTGTCCTATGCGGACCGCTGTCATGCGTGCTACTTCTCTCCCGCTTCCTAATCCAACAAAGAAGCATGAGTGTCTCTGTTCGAGTGCGTCCACAAGTCCTTTGAAAAAATCTGAATCCACGATTTGGTCAACTAGGGAACCTATCTCCGTGAACAACGTCTTAGACCGCGCAATAACCCGATCCGCAGGGGCTTCCTCATAGAGCGCCTCCGCGATGGATTGGAAAAGGACGCCAGTGCCAAGTATGAATAAGTCTTCTAGGATCCCAGTACTCCTGAACTCTTTCGATTCCATAGGGGCCTCGTCCGGTTCGCGTCCTTTCAGAACAAGCACATTTCCATAACGTGTACCGAGCTTTCCGATTGGTGAATCGCGCTCGGATGTAATGACGTCTATTCGAAAATCTCTAGGATTCCCCTTTTCAGCAACATACATTGCAAGTTGTTGTGCATCTAGAAGTGGCATCAAGGATTTTCCGCTTCCGGAATTTATGAGCAGGCAAACTTGGCCAAAGCGCTGCTTGAGAATTGGCGCAGCCTCCCTAACGTTGCGGCCTGGAAATCCTATGTCTCCTCGGTCCAAGACAAGTTTGCCACCACGCATCTTTGCCATTTCACTGCATGCAATGCTTAGAGCTCCCTTCGATCTTCCCTCTCCGGATGGCAAAACCACTCCCGCGCCCATAATATCGTGATATAGAGCCTCGATGTCTGCTGGGTTAGTCTGTTCCAGATTTTGAAATACTCGGTTTACGAACGTCATACTGCTGACTTGGTTTGACATGTTAATCTCCAGCGCGGACGAAGCCGTCAATTAACTCTTGCTAGGTATTCTAAGATAAGTGGTTTCGCTTCCATTTGTAAGCGTTTAGGATAGTGGTGATTCTGAATCCGACTGCATTGCTGCTTTTCAGCCACGAGAACGACGCCGACCTCTTAAGTAGCGTCAATCGAACTGACCCATTCGAGGCTGTCGAGCATTGGTCTGTTCGCAGAACGCGGCAAAGCTTACAGCCTTGAGCATACCCGATTGGCAAGCTAAACTTAGTCGAATCTTACTGTCATCTTCAAAAAGTAAAATAGTTTTCATTGGGGTTGGTCATCCTCTTCGAGGAGACGATTACGTAGGCAGCTACGTTGTCAAAGAACTCATCAAACGGGTTCCGCGTAAACCGCTTAACGTAGATTTCTTCGACGCCGAAGACAGCGTTGAATCCATTATTACAAAGGCTATTCAGGCCAGCCCTAAGCACGTCATATTCGTTGATTCGTGCGAAATGAATTCTCACCCCGGTGAGATACAACTGATATCGGTGTCTGAGACCGACTATCCGTTCTTCACAACACACGGAATCCCCTTGAAGCTTTTGTCTGAGCGACTACTGCCTGGGAGTGAAGCATGGGTTCTAGCTATTCAACCCAAACAAGTGGAATTCAGCGAGAAAATGTCGCCGGAAGTTAGTGAAGCAGGCGCTTTGATTTCACGGTTCATTCTGAAGAGGCTGTTGGAGGCAAGTTGATCCATTGATAATCGACTTTGACTTGTTAGGCGTGATCCTTTCGGTAATAGTCTTCGTCCTAGCCTTCTACTTCTTAGTCGGCAAACTAGGAAGGGTCAGCATCGGAAGCGGAACTAAGTTTGACGCTTTCTCAGGCGGCGAAGAGTTGCCTCCGGAACGCGGCAAGTACCACTCTGAGCTTTTTGTTTACGCAGCACTATTTGTAGCGTTCGAGGTCGTTGGATTGTTGATTGCGAGTTCAATCGCTGCTCGCGGGTTAATCTGGCAACTTCTCTTTACACTTGCTGGCGGATTCTCATTGTTCGTGCTCATGGTTTGGTTTGTAGGAACAGGAGGTGCTGAGCTTGCTTGATAAACTCTCAACTTGGGCTAGAAAACGCTCTCCGTGGGTATACCACATTAACGCGTCATCCTGTAATGGTTGTGATATTGAACTCGTGGCAAGCCTCACTCCTACTTATGATATTGAGCGATTCGGCGCAGTTCTAGTTCCAAGCCCTCGACATGCTGATGTCCTGATCGTGACTGGGACTGTAAATGCTCAGACAAGGGACAGGCTCAGAAAAGTGTACGAGCAAATACCGGAGCCAAAGCATGTAATTGCGTTAGGAGCCTGCTCAGCAACCGGCGGTGTTTTCAAAGGCTGCTACAATGCAGCTCAAGGAGTAGAGGACGTCATACCTGTAGATATGTTCATTCCAGGCTGCCCCCCCAGGCCTGAAGCCATCATGTACGGAGTGCTCAAATTGCTGGGAGAAGTGAAATGAGCGAAATATTCCTTCAAAGAATAGAATCATGCGCGGCTGATGCTAAGACGAAAGTAACCCAACTGCGTAATCATGAACTCCTAACGGAAGTGGAACAAGAATACGTCAAACAGTTTATTTCGAAGCTTTGGAACGATGGTATCACGCGCCGCCTCTCCACGATAACTGGACTTGACTTAGGCCAGAAAATTGGGATAGTCTACCACTTCTGGCAGAATAAGGACACCTTACACCTTAGAACAACCGTTCCAAAAACCAGCGCAACTGCAGTGTCAATTGTAGATATCATTCCAGGCGCAATCCTGTACGAAATGGAAATTCATGATCTGTTCGGGGTTACATTTGCTGGAAACCCATGGATGGGTAAGAAACTACTTCTGCCAGAAACATGGCCAGACGACTTACCCCCACCTCTACTCAAGACCTCGAAACCCGCTGAAATTCGCAAACGATTGAAATTGGAGGTAGAAAGAAAATGAGTGAACCTAAGAAAGTCGAGTCCGCAGGCTTGATGAAATACTCGACTGAAAACCTCGTCCCATTCGGACCAATTCATCCAGCGTTGAAAGAACCCGAATACTTCAAACTGGTTCTTGAGGGCGAAAAAATAGTGGAAGTCATCCCAAGGATCGGCTACGTTCACAGAGGGCTGGAAAAAGCCGCAGAGACTAGGCCTTGGACCCAGAACATGTACATGTTCGAGAGAACTTGCGGGATCTGTAGCTTCGTACACAGCCTCTGCTATGGACAAGCAGTGGAAGAACTGACAATGTATGAGGTCCCCAAACGCGCCAAGTACATTCGACTCATCATCGCGGAACTCGAAAGAATTCACAGCCACCTGCTCTGGGTCGGCTTGATGGGACACTGGGCAGGCTTCGAAACCCTGTTCATGTGGGTGTGGCGCGACCGCGAAATCGTTCTCGATATTGTGGAAGCAATCTCCGGAAACCGAGTTCACAAGTCAATGAACGCCTTCTGCGGAGTAAGGCGTGACATGCCTGAAAACATGGAAGATCAAATAGTCGAGAAGATGAAGTACTTGGCGGATCGAGCCCGCTACTATAGGGAGGTAATAGATACAGAAGAGACGATGCTCGAACGAACTGAGAAAGTGGGTAAAGTTAGCGCGGATACTGCGGAGAAGCTATGCGCTGTCGGACCAATGGCTCGCTACGTGGGAATTCAGCACGATGTACGCTTGAATGCCCCTTATGCTGCATACGATGAGGTCCCATTCAGTATCGTTACGCGAAATGAAGGAGACGTGCAAGGCCTCCTTCGACTACGCCTCGATGAACTCGTGGTCTCTACTGACCTCGTTACCTACGCGGTAAAGCATCTACCAGAAGGCCCGACCAGAGTGAAAATCCCCCCCATTATACCTGCAGGAGAACACTCTTCACATTGCGAAGCTCCGAGAGGCGAAATATTCTACTACGTAAAGTCAACAGGCGGCAGAACACCCGACCGCGTGAAATCACGCCAGCCCACCATGGCGAATCTTCCCACAGCCCTTGAAATGCTGAAAGGACAAACAATAGCGGATGTACCCATCGTCCTCACAGCAATCGACCCTTGCTTCGGATGCATGGATAGAATGTCATTCTTAGACACTGAAACCAACAAGAGCTGGACATGGTCTGGAGAGCAACTGCGACAGTACGGAATCAAATACTACAAACAGCGGAGGACGTAAAACTGATTTTCCAGATCATTGAAGCAATAATCTTCCCAGGCGTGTTGTTCACGATTGGCGTCGGATTTCTTTTTGACTGGTTAGATAGGAAGACTTCTGCACGGATGCAGGGACGAATAGGACCAAAGATTGCTGGTCCCTCTGGGATACTACAACCAATTGCAGATTTCTTGAAATTGCTCTTCAAGGAAGAGATCATCCCATCCCATGCTGACAGAACGATCTTCCTGTTTGCGCCAGCCCTATACTTCCTTGCACCGTTACTTTCAATGCTCTTCATTCCCATCGTTGCACTTACTCCCATCGCTGGGTTTGATTATGATATTCTAGCAATTCTATTCCTACTGGCCTACGCTGCCTTCGTGGTTGCCGTGCTAAGCTATTCGTCCGCAAGCAGCTTCACCACGATCGCCACGGGCAGATTGGTTCTTCAGTACGTGAGCTATGAAATCCCGTTAGTACTCGCCATCATCACAGCCGTATTATACACACGGAGCCTTTCAGTCGAGGGAATCGTAGTCGCGCAGAGCAAGTTGTGGAACATCTTCGTGATGCCATTTGCTTTCGCAGTGTACATCATTGCTCTGATGGCTGAACTTGAGAAGCCACCTTTCGATATTCCTAGCGCCAAGACAGAGATAGTTGCGGGGTGGTTAACAGAATTCTCAGGACGCGCGCTTTCATTCCTGAAGTTGACTAAAGAGGTGAGCTACGTCTTCGGATCGGCGCTTGCAGTCTCACTCTTCCTTGGTGGTCCACTAGGGCCAGAACTCCAAGGAGTACCATCTTCGATACTCTACTTCTCATACTTCATGATCAAACTACTAGCTGTCGGATTTCTAATCTTCGTACTCAAGACTGCGATGGCCCGTATCAAGATTGGTCAAGCCACTGAACTGTTCTGGAAAATACTGACCCCAATCAGCCTTGGACAAATCATCCTTATTCTTGTGCTCATTCAGGGAGGAATCTTAGTCGCCTCGTAAACATAGCCGGAGGGGGGCTGGGGTAGTTATTCCCCAAATGTTCCGAACCATGCTGGAAACACCAAACACTCGCACATACCCATACCAGAAGGTGGACCTCCCACTCCGTTTCCGAGGAAAACTGGACATAGATCCCGAGAAATGCACGGGTTGTCAAGTCTGCTCACTGGTCTGTCCAGCATCAGTAATCACCATGGTAGATCTCGGAACAAGAAAGGTTGGTGATCGAGAACTCCCAGTTAAACGCCCCCTCTTCGACTTAGCAAGCTGCATATTCTGCGGTGAATGCGTGGATAACTGCGCTTTCAAAGCTCTTGAAATGACGAAACAATTCGAACTGGCCACCGCGGACAAGAAAAGCCTGATAATGGATAAGGCGACTATTCGATGACATATGAACTCACATTATTCCTCGGAGTGATGTTAGTCGGCGTAACAATCGTCGCGCTTATGGTCCGAAAACTCGTCTGGTCATTGATCCTTCTATTCTACTCGAGCATAATCTTCGGGCTGATACTCATAACCTATGGAGCTAGCTTTGCTGGACTATTCCACATAATCACTTTCGCGGGGGCTGTTTCTGTCCTGTTCATGGTCATACTGATGATCGTTGGCGGCGAAGCATCGAGTTCCACTGACAAGTTACGAAAGGAGAATTACGTTGGCGCAGCGCTCGCAATACTACTTGCAATACCTCTCGTATTGCTCCTCTCCAATTTCGCTCCACTCCCAAACATGATCGACGAACAATCACAGCTTGCGCAACTGACATTCCAAGTGAACGGCCCACTCGGGTTCCTGTGGAATATACGATCATGGGACCTTCTGCTCGTCGTTATTCTCGTGGCAGCAGCGATGCTCGGCGTTATGAACTTATTCTCACGTGAAGGAATTGTTGAAAAATGAACGAACAACAACTATTGCAAGTATTCGCGGCCATACTCTTCGTTTCCGGCTTCGGAACTATCGCATCCACGAAGAACCTCGTCAAGATGATTATGGGGTTCCAAGTTATGATCTGGGGCGCAAACCTAGCATTATTCGCAGGGGGTCTCGTAAATGGTCAGCCCACATACTTCTCATCGTCTCTAGTTGTCCTTTCCATTTCTATAGGTGCTAGTGTTGAAGCATTAGCCCTTTCACTCGTGATTCTAACCTACCGGAAATTCGGTACCCTGAACCCTTGGGAGATTAGGAGACTGGCACATTGACAGCGCTCTACGCAGAATGGTTAGTATGGTCACTGCCATTCATCTCAATACCAATCGTGTTGCTCCTATCACGTTGGCCTAAGATCCGAAACTGGTTCGCTGCGGCAGTCGTGGCAACAGCCTTCTTGCTTGCTGTGAACTTGATCGTAGAAGTTCAAACTAACGGACCAATCACTTCCTCTGTCTCATGGCTATCAGCCTACGGCTTCCAGCTAACCGTACACGTAGACGGTCTAGCAGCATTTCTAGCAGCCATCGTGAATTCGCTGGGTTTCCTAATAGTTGTCTACTCACAAGGTTACATGGGTCACGAGAAAGGACTTCCCAGGTACTATGCGTTAGTCCTCCTATTCATTGGTGCAATGACAGGGCTAGTCATTGCAGGCAACTTCCTGCAACTCTACATATTCTGGGAAATCGTCGGAATATGCTCAGCCTTTCTCATATCATTCTGGTACGATAGACCCGAAGCAGTTCGCGCCGGGCTTAAGGCGTTCCTTGTTACGCGCGTTGGCGACGCAGCCTTGCTGATCGGGTTCGTGTGGCTCTATGCGACAACTGGTACCGTTGACTTTCAGAGATTAACGTCCTTGGCATCACAGGGATTTGTACCTCTGTCTATTCTCACAGCAACTGGACTTCTCATACTGATTGGCGCGATGGGTAAATCGGCGCAGGTACCACTCCACGTGTGGTTACCGGATGCTATGGAAGGACCGACAACCGTAAGCGCCCTTATTCATGCCGCAACCATGGTTAACGCAGGAGTATACCTAATCGCAAGAACATACCCGATTTTCTCGTCAAGTCAAACCTGGGTGACGACAGTTGGATGGGTAGGTGTGATCTCAGCTCTCCTGGCAGCAAGCATAGCAACAGTAACGACTGACATAAAACGGGTTCTGGCCTATTCGACTATCAGTCAGCTCGGCTTCATGTTTGCAGCATTAGGAGCCGGAACACAGGGCGGTTGGTTCGCGTCCCAGTTCCATCTTATGAGTCAAGGCTTCTTCAAAGCACTCGGTTTCTTAGCTGCCGGTTCGATTATCCACATGCTTGGAACGCGCGACATGGAAAAAATGGGAGGATTGCGAAGGCGAATGCCTCTTACTTTCCTCGCTTTCCTGTTTTCCACGCTTGCCATAGCAGGTGTTCCACCTTTCGTGGGGTTCTGGAGCAAGGATCTAATCGTTACAGAACTCTCTTTGGCTGGTCAGAACATTCAGTTGCTGCTTATGCTTCTGGCGTCGGTGCTAACTTCGTTCTACATGTTTCGTGCATTCTTCAAAGTCTTCTTCGGTCCGGAAAGTAAACTTGCAGTAGAGAAGGACCTGCACGAATCTCCTAAGATCATGACGGTGCCTCTTCTAATTCTGTGCGCCTGTGTTCTAGTGCTCGGATTTACTGAAGACTGGGCAGCTGACTTGCTAGGCGGGACGGCACTTCATTCATGGATTGTATTTTCGCTGCCGATTATCGGCGCATCGTTGATAGCAATAGTTGTTGGTTTTGCACCTTCATACATGGCGTTCTACTTGGGTAAGCCGAACCCGAAAGAATTCCTTCAGGCACACCCCGCCCTCGGCTCCCTCAGGAACGTCTTGCTCGCAGGTTACGGATTCGACGCACTTTACCTAGCAGTCTTCGTTAAGCCATTCTCGAAAATCTCAGAAGCGGTCAGGAGTATACAGACTGGCATTCTAGGAAAGAATCTGTGGCCAATCCTCGCAGTCCTATTCCTTTTGGTGTTATGGATCGTGATGAAACTATGACCTACAATTGGACTCTCCTGCTTACAACATTCTTCCCAGGATTTGTAGGCGCTTTCGGCATCCTCCTGTTGGACCTCAAGATGAAGAATAGTAAGCATCGATCCGCAGTTAGTGGAATAATCTCCTTAGTGACTTTCGCTTTCATCACGTTTAGCAATTTGAACCAGGCCTCTCTCGTCTTAGGCCTAGGAAGGACCGTTACGATTCAAGTAGAACCAACCCTGCTGGCCACTACGTTCACTCTGACGGAGCTAGGGATCTACATCTCAACAATCGCACTAATACTCTCAATACTTATCACAATCTATTCAATCGCTTACCTATCGAAGGATAGGAACTGCGCACTCTTCCAATCCCTGATTCTCCTACTTTACTTGAGCATATACGCAGTGACGATCTCAGGTGATTTGCTAACTTTCTTCATTGGATGGGAAGGCATGAGCATTGCCGCATACGGGCTAGTAGCATTCCATAAAGAAAGTTGGGAAGCCATTGAAGCAACCGTGAAGTATCTCATAATGAGCGGCATCGGAAGTCTGACGGCGCTCTATGGAATCGCCCTTGTCTATGGCTTGACCGGCTCACTCAACATAGAGGCGTTTGGGAAAGCTTTCGCAACTCCGACGCCCGTCGGAGTCCTGGCAGTGGTCTTCATCTTCGTTGGGTTCGGTGTAGAAGCTGCGGTTGCCCCGTTACACATGTGGTTGCCTGATGCGCATCCTGCAGCACCAAGTCCGATGAGTGCGCTCCTCTCAGGCATTATCATCGAAGTGGGCAGCTTTGCGTTCATTCGCCTGCTAGGAGGAATCCTGATTTTACCTACATACGCAACCTTTGCGCAACCATTGCTTGCGGTTGCCGCCGTCGGTACGATGTTCATTGGTAACCTATCGGCCCTTCAGCAAGACGACCTGAAGCGCTTGTTGGCCTATTCCAGTATAGCTCAGGTCGGATACATTCTTCTCGGCATAGCAACCCTGACCCCTGCAGGGTTCTCAGCAAGCGTTTTTCACATCTGGAACCATGCTCTCTTGAAGGGGACGTTATTCCTCCTCGCTGGTGTCGTCACATTTCAGATCGGAACGAGGAGTCTCAAGGAGATGACAGGGCTGGGAAGGAAAAGCCCCATCTTAGCGGTCCTCTTCACGCTCAGCGCTCTTGCAATGACCGGGGTTCCTCCTTTCGGAATGTTTTGGAGTGAATTCCTAATTGTTCTCTCCAGCCTCACTGTAGGTTCACCTATACTCACTGCAGCAGTCGTCCTAATGTTGGTTAACTTATTGATCTCAATAGCCTACTATTTCCGGATAATTCGAACAATCGCGTTCGGGCAGCCTAGCGACGCATTAAACGCAAATAGCGGTGGGAGAGTACCGAAACTGCTAATCATCCCATGTGTCATATTGATTTCGTTAAGCTTGATAACTGGACTGTACCCGAATATGTTCTATCAACCAGCCGTGAACGCGGTAAAAGGGATTCTAACTGGATTTTCAAGGTGATTTGATATGAGTCCAAGTGGAAGAGAACGAATAATCAAAAACATCGAAACCGTTGACCAAGCTGTGAAAGCCGAGAAGGACGTTGAAAGCGGCTACCATGGCGTAATAGATGAGAATATCGCCTACTGGCTCGCTGTAGAGGAAGATATCGTCGAAAGCTACACTAAACTTCTTAGTGGGACGGACAATAAGAAGATCAAAACCACACTGACAAGGATAATTGAAGATTCAAAAAACCACATCCGAATGCTGACGTCGATAAAAAAGAGTTTTACGAAGATAATGAACGACGAACAGCGTCACGCAACACTACTGGAATCGCTTCGAGAAGAATTTCACAAATAACGAGAACTCTCTCAGCTTCCGTGCTAGGCCCCGAGTCCTTAACTCGTAGAGAATACTCACATTTTATGCCCGTAGTCTAATTCATCCACAGATGCCAAATAAGTAGGGCAAATATTGTAGAGAGCGTAGTAGGCATAGCATGTTCCTCCTTCCCGAGTCGAAGTAAGCTTGAACGAAAAACGGCGCTTTGAGCACAAGATGCTGAGAGAGATTCACGAACAGCCCGTAGCCTTGAGGAGAACGCTCGATCAGACTCGTGATGAAGCAGAGGCCATCGCTGAAAGAAACGCTCGCAAGATTAAGATGATTTACTTCACGGGGAGCGGCACGAGTTATCATACCTGCATCGCTGCCAACTACGTTGTTTCAAGGGTTACTGACTATCCGTCAAGCACTCTTCCTGCATCAGAATTTTCAGCGTGGACGGGCAAGATTAAACATCACTCAGGAACTTGGCTAATCGCAATTTCACAATCTGGAGAAAGCCGAGACGTAATAGATGCCGTCCGCTCAGCGAAGCTTTCGAGAATGCGAGTTCTAGCCGTAACGAATGACGCTCACAGTAGACTTGCAAAACTCGCTGACTTCTCCATCGCATCGCAAGCAGGAAAGGAAGAGGCAATAACAGCAACGAAAAGCTTCACTGCCACACTTTTGGTTACTTACGAGTTTGTTACGGCCTTAACGAAGCGTAATGAGTTGAAGACCGAACTCGGTAGGTTACCCACCTTAGTCGGAGAAACTCTACAGCGCTGCGAGAAAAAATGCAAAGCTCTGGCGTCGAATTTTCGTGATCGAGAATTTGTTTTCCTCTTGGGGAGTGGGGCGAATTATGCTTCAGCTCTTGAAGGAGCATTGAAGCTAAAGGAAAGCTGCAACATCTACGCTGAGGGTTTCGCCACCAGAGAATTTCTGCACGGACCGATGCAACTTGTAGATGAGAGAACTCCAGTCTTCATCCTGCAACACGAGATATCTGTTGAATCAACGGAACTGACCGGCCGGTTCAAACGACTTGGGGCGCCCACTATAATAGTTGGGCCGGATACAGCAGGTAGGGGGAGTGAGGTAATCGAAATCCCTGAGGGCGTTAACGAGATCTATCAACCTTTGAGTTACGTTATACCACTCCAACTCTTTGCGTACTATTCTTCCGTTTCACGAGGATTGAATCCTGATCAACCGACCAAACTCAGGAAGGTGGTTGTATGAGCTCGAAATTGAAAGCGATCATATTCGGAATCGATGACGTACTTTATGACGCGACGTTACAGAGTTCAAATGCTCGCCTTAGCGCTGTTAAAGCAATGATTGAGGCTGGCCTCCCGGTAGACGTGGAAACGGGCTATCGTACTTTGGAGGAGATCGTCAAAGCCGTCGGCCCGGACAGCACGAAACATTTTGATAAGCTCTTGGAGAAATTGAGGCTAGACTGGAAACCATCAGTGGTAGCTGCTGGAGTAGTTGCCTATCGGAGTACGAATCCCGTCTTTCTCAAACCTTATCCTGATGCCGTTCCTACGCTGCTGAAGCTCAGAGACCAACAGTACAAACTTGGTGTCGCTTCAGAGGGAAAATCAGTCAAGCAGTGGCAGAAACTAATTAGTCTAGGTTTACAGCACCTGTTCGATTCTGTTGTGACTTCGGAAGATCTAAGACTCGAGCGCTTGTCGGAATCGGCACTAAAACGAATATTGAATGATCTAGGGACACATCCATCAAATGCAGCCATTGTGGACGTCAACCTAGACACATTAGACATGGCTAATCGAGCAGGTATGATTACCGTTCGTTTAAGGAAAGGGGAAGCAAAACTCGAGAAGACTAGAGGTAGCCAGCCCAAATACGAGATTAGAACGTTAAGTGAAATTCTCCGAATTCTTGCTAAACTGTGACCCACTCTTATCCAGCAGTATCCTGATAATTCTGAACGTTAACCCCCAGATCACGTTCCCGCTGACTATGTATGAATCAACCGTGAGCTCACGCGCCCCAACTCTAACCTTGCTTCTCACGACCTTACTGTGTACTAGTTCGTTGACTGGTACCCAAAATGCGGCTGCGACCTCCATGTTTGGACGGAGCTTAACACTACGCTTCAAATGAAAGACGAACGGAGCGACCCTAATCCTACGGTTGCGCGCATGGACCAAAGGTAGAAGTCCGAGCACTGTATGAGCTCTCAATGAAATCCCCACTTCTTCACTGACCTCTCGCATAGCCGTCTCCAATAACGAGCGGTCGCTAGGAGCTCGATGTCCGCCCGGAAATGCGATTTGGCCAGACCAAGGGTCACCGCGTCTTTCAGTCCTCCGAATTAGAAGGAGTGAACTAGTTGACTGTGAAGACTTGATTATTATCGCAACTGCAGCGTCAGGGGGATGCGCCTCCTCCAATCCCGGAACATGATCCGTAGGCAGAAGTCGACTACGCAACGATTCTATGCTTAATGCGGTGACCACGTGGTTCAAGCCTGGCATTTGAGGTACTTCTCAGATATTTACGCTGAACCAGTCAAGTTTTATCTATAGCCGTCCTACGCTCAAATTTAGTGAAAGTACATGTCGCTATCACTTGCGCTACAGAATATCGACAGCTCTCGTCAAGAAATGATTCAATTCATGGTTGATATGTTGAAGATTAAAGCAGTTAACCCTGACGTCGGGGGAACAGGCGAATATGAACGCGCCATTTTCGTACAGAAATGGCTAGAGAACCTTGGAGCTAAAGTTTCAAGATACGATTTTGCTGACAGTCGAGTAGCAGAAGGTGTTCGGGTCAACCTCACCACCATGATTGAAGGAGCAGACCGAAGCAAGACACTTTGGTTCGCCGCCCATTTGGATACGGTTCCAGAAGGTTCACGGGATCTTTGGAGCACAGATCCCTATAATCCTGTGGTGAAGGATGGAAAGATATTCGGTAGAGGTTCAGAAGACAATGGACAGGCCGTTGTTTCAACCCTATTCGCATTCAAAGCGCTGAAGACGTTGAAGGCGAAGCCGACTGTCAACGTGGGATTTGCTTACGTATCTGACGAGGAAACAGGAAGCAAATATGGCGTAATCCCAATGGTTGAGAAAAAAGTGTTCAAGCCTCAAGACATGGCTATTGTCCCTGACACGGGCAGCAAAGATGGTAGCGAAATAGAGGTTGCAGAGAAGAGTATTCTCTGGTTAAAGATAACAACTAAAGGAAAGCAAGTTCACGGGGCCCTACCGTATAAGGGGTTGAATGCTAACCGCATCGGCATGAAGTTCGCATTACAGATTGATGAGCTCCTACACTCTAAGTATTCAGAAACGGATGAGCTCTTCGACCCACCAGCCTCCACATTCGAACCAACGAAACATGAGTTGAATGTTGAGAACATCAACACTGTCCCAGGCTTGGATGTACAGTATTTCGACTGTAGAATTCTCACACGGTACAAGCTAATAGACGTGATGAAAGACATTGAAACCGTGAAATCGAAGATAGAGAATGATACAGGAGCAAAAATCGAACTAACACCAATCCAATTTGAAGAAAATGTTGACCCTACGCCTGTCAATTGTGAAGTGGTTCAAAAACTGATAAGGGCATTGAAAGAGTTGCGAGGCACGGAAGGCAAACCCGTTGGAATTGGTGGAGGAACCGTTGGCTTATACTTCAGAAGAAAAGGTATCAATACTGCGGTTTGGTCAACACTCGATGACATGGCCCATCAACCAAATGAATACTGTAACATAGATCATCTTGTCAACGACGCGAAAGTTTTCGTCCATGTAGCAATGAACTGAGATTACATGACAGAGGCTGATTTCTCGTTAGAGGTCAGCGTTGCTCGGCCATCCGATTACAAAGCAATCAGTCGGCTTTGCAGGAGAGCCGTTGGCCCAGGCGATTATGTTCTGTGGGTCTTACGCGAGGTCATAAACGATCGAGGATTGTTTCTGGCTTGGGTTGGAGATCAGTTGGTAGGTATGACCAACTTCGAGAAATGTGTCGATGGGAGCGGATGGTTGAGCATGGCGCGAACGGACCCTGACTGGCAAGGCCTGGGTGTCTCTCGATTTCTTCAACGTGAATTAGCCAAGAGAGCAAAGAAACATGACATCAGGATCCTGCGTCTGTGGACATTGTCTACGAATCATGCTGCCATACGCGCTTGCGAGAAAGGCGGATTCAATCGAGTTTGCGAAGCGATGCATGTGTCGCATAGCTTCAGGTCCAAAACGCGCGGTAGGTACCCAGATTTAACTAGCAGTGTGAATTCGACAAAGAGAATTCTTGAATCATCCTATCTCTCGGAAAACCGAGGCTACTTCGCCTACAAGTGGCAGTTCGTTAGGGCTAACGAAGCACTCATTGAAAAGATAAGACGAAAACGCGAATTATGCTCTCATGATGAACTGACCTTCATCTTGACCAAACCTGAGAACAGTTTCCATAGACTGTCTTGCAGTTTCTCCATACTGGAAGGGGACCCAGTTCGATCTATGCGGGTTATCTTATCTAAAGCGAAGAGTCTGGGAACAGCGTGGATTGGAGGTTACTTGCCATATGATCACCAGCTCTTGACTGCCGCGTTGAAGTCTGGTTTCAAGGTCGACAGCTGGGGCAATCACTGCTGTGTCTTCGAGAGAACCATCTAACATACGCACCGTACCTTCGAACCGGACCGGCATAAAGCTGCTATTTTGATTTCCTCCTAATGCGTTCTCCAAGTTCAATCCAGTTTCCATCAGGATCTTTCACGTAAGCAAGAATCCATTTTCCTTCCTTGAAGGGTTCGATCACTCCAGTCTTCCTTTTCGAGAGTTTCCTGTATTCCTTGGCCGCATCGTTGACCTCGTAGGCCAAGTGGTCTAAGCCAGACTTACCTCCATACCTGTACTTCTTCGGATACCAATTTAATTCGAGAATTTGGTGTGATCCTTTGGATCTTAGCCATGCAACCTTGCCGCCGGTTTCTTTGATTTCAGTCTTGAAAAGGAGCGTCATGCCTAAGGATTTCGTGTAGAAAGTGATAGATTTCTTTAGATTTGATACATGAATACCGGTGTAGAAGAACTTCAAAACGATCACTTACCTCTTGATGAGGTGCCGACGTGCCTCTTCCACGTTGTCCACAGTAAGGCTACAATTGAGATTGATACTGGAAATAAGGCGTATTCTCCCACAAAGGCGAACACGATTATCGATACTAATAGGGTAATGTATGGGAAGACTCGGAGGGCTCCTCGGAGTTTCAATAGTTTAACGGCGGAGGCTGAACCGAGAATATACAATGCCATGAATCCCGCTCCAGAGAGCAAGAAGAGTTGACCGAGCTTTGCACCGATAAAGGCGTCTATAGTTAGGCTTATGGCTGAACCGGTGAAGAGAAGGATCAGGGCTCTAGCGGGTGCGTTACGATTGTTCAAAGCAGAAAGCGCGAGAGGCATACTTCTATCTCGGGCTAGAGCGTAAACGAGGCGAGAAACTCCGATACTATAAGCGTTCATGGTTCCGAAACATGTTGTCAGAGCCAGGAAGAGGGTGATGGCCGCAGCATTCAAGCCGAGAAAGCGTGAGAACATTAGAGCAACTGGGGCATAGAGGCTCTGGTTAAGGTAGATGGCCGTTCCTATCGTTGCGAATGACGTTAGAACGTAAAGCAGGCCAGTGACGAGTGCGCTGATAGCGATGCTTAATTTGAAATCGCGTTGAGGATTCTTGAATTCTTCTGCCATGTGCGGAACATTCTCGTAGCCTTGGAATGACCAGAAGATTATCACAGCAACAGTGCCAACCGCAAGCCAACCTTTAGGTGCGAAGGGTGTGAAGTTGCTAACCTGGACGTGCGGCAGAGTTAGCGCTACGGCAAGAAATAACAGCCCCACGACCGTTCCAAGAACTATAGACTCGATTCGACTACTGATTCTAATTCCACTTACGTTGATCAGAATTGTGAAACACATGAAGAGGAAAGCGATAGGGTAGAGTAAAGTCTGCGAGAGGCTTAGTGAAATGAGTACGTATGATGATGCTATGATCGCCACTATCGGGGAACCAACAAAGAAGGAGAAAACGAAGAGCCATCCTGCAACAGTACCGATCGTCCAACCATATCCACGCTTCACAAATGCAGATAGCCCTCCAGCGTTCGGATAAGTCGCCGCAAGTGCGCCGAAAGTGTATCCTATAGGGTAACTTAGTATTGATAGAAGAATCCAAGCCACCAACGAAGAAGGCCCGGCAATATCTGCAGCAATAGCCGGCGCGACCAAAATGCCGCTGCCAAGGACAGAACCAACGTACATGAAGATACCTTCCCGTAATCGTATGCTTTTTCGCAGGAGACGAGATTCATCTGCCATTAGCATCACGAGTTCAGTGGAAGGCTATCGAGCTTAGTTTTCTAGAAGTCACATGACGTTATGGAACTGTTTGCTTTTCTCAGCCATATCGCGCAGTCTTCTATCGACCAGGTCATAGAGAGAATCCTTCTCGAAGCTACCATCGGCTTTTCGCTTTCCAGCAGGAATTCCAGTGAGAATCTCGATCCCTTCTTCGATGGTTCTGGCTGAATAGATGTGAAATCTGCCTTCTTTCACTGCGTCAATGACCTCCTTCTTGAGCATGAGATTGCTCACGTTGCTTTCAGGAATTAGTACGCTGTGATTCCCCTCGAGTCCTCTTAAGTTGCATACTTCGAAATATCCTTCAATCTTCTCATTTACGCCTCCAATAGGCTGGATCTCACCCTTCTGGTTCACTGACCCGGTGACTGCAAAGTTTTGTCTTATTGGAATCTCTGATAGAGCGGATAGTAGTGCGTATAATTCGGTGCTGGAGGCACTGTCGCCTTCAACTCCTTCGTAATTCTGTTCGAAAACGACTCGTGCTGTGAGTGTCAAAGGTTTGTCGTAAGCGAACATCGAGGTCAAATAACCTGCTAGAATCATGACTCCCTTTCCGTGGATTGGTCCACCCATGTTCACTTCCCGTTGTACATCGATCACTCCTTCTTTCCCGAGACCCACAGCGACTGTGATGCGTGAGGGAACTCCAAATTCGAAGTCACCCACGTCAATCACTGAAAGACCGTTTATCTGGCCGACTGCCGTTCCGGAAGTCGATATGAGAATCACGTTTCGTTGAATATACTCTCGAATCCGTTCCTGGATAAGATTTGAACGATACACTCTTGCGTCGATGGCCGTTTCAATATGATCGGCGGTTATGTACTTAGAGTTGGATTTCAGAGCGTAGAAGTCTGCTTCTCTCACAACATCGGCAACCAATCCAAATTGAGTGGAGAGTTTTTGTTGATCATCTGCAAGCCTGCAACCGTGCTCAATCAAACGTGAAATGGCTGAAGCATCGAGGTGATGCAGCTTCTCTTTTCTTACTAGTGCTGAGAGAAAGCCCACGTAATTGTAAAGGTTACCATCAGTCTTGACCATCGTGTAGTCAAAATCAGCTTTCACTTTGAAGAGCTCTCGAAAATCCGGATCGTACGCAAATAGTACTTGATATGTTTTCGAATCGCCGATCAATATGACCTTGGAATCTAGCGGTATAGGTTTTGGAGTTATGGTTTTGATATTGGCGTATCCTGCTCTTTCCGCCGCATCTTCAATCCTGATCTCACGGTTTTTGAGAGCACGCTTCAAACCTTCATACACGTTCAGATCGCGAAGGAGTTGCTCAGCACGAATCATGATGTAGCCTCCGTTTGCCCTGTGTAGAGAACCACCTCTGATTAGAGTGAAATCTGTTCTAAGATTCCCCAGTTGCCCCTCCTTCTCCATCTTGCCAAGCAAGTTATCGAAAGTCGGATTCTGTTCCCTCACAATGGGAGCACCCTTCAAATTAGAATTATCAACGATCACGTTGACGTCGTAGAGACGAAAAGACAATTCTCGCAGTGTATCTTGAACCATCTCATCTTTCTCACCACTCCGACCTGGACGAAATAAGTCCAGATTCTCAACTATATGCTGTTGGATCTCGCGCAGATGTTGAGTTATGTTATCATGATCTTTGTACTTTTCAAGAAGATTCGACATCAAATGTTCAATAGCATACAAAGCCACATCTTGGTCGAATTCAGCGACGTCACTTCGAGCTTTGCTTTCAATGTCACGAAGCTCCCTCACATAGGGGATCAGTTTCTCTTTGAGTTTTTCACGTTTCTCAACGATACTCTGCTGTTGGTCTGACGAAAGTGTGAGAAATTCGTCATCCGATATTGGTTTACCTTGAACGATGGGCATAAGCGAGAAGCCGATCGTGGTGAATTGCATTGAGAAATCATCCTTCTGAGCTTCTTGACCCATTTTGGCAATCGTGCGCTGCCTCATCTGATTCATTTTGCGAAAGATCTCTTCGCGTTTTGTAGCATAGTCAGTTCCCTCAAACAGTTGTGGAATCGCAAGCCTAGCCGCTTGAACTACTTCGCGTAAATCTCGCTTTAGCTGCCGGCCGATTCCCGCAGGACATTCAAGAACCTTGGGCTGATATTCGTCTGAGAAATTATTCACGTAACACCAATCAGATGGAGCAGGAACGTCACGCGCAGCTTCCTTTAAGAAGTCCAGAACAGTCGTAGTCTTCCCCGTTCCGGGTAATCCTGCTGCATAGATGTTGAAGCCGGGCTCCTTGACGTTGATACCGAACATCAACGCATGTTGCGCCCGAGGTTGGCCTATCATAGCTTCTATCGGTTTCATGTGTTCCGTTGAACTAACTGGAATTAGACTAGGGTCGCTGTTCCAACGTAGCTTGTCCGGTGGAAGTTCAGAAGTCAAGTTGATTCTGCGAGTGCAGATTCGAGGTAAGCTAATTACTTTTTCTTGAAAAGATTAATGCACGCTGCGTTTTACTTTGGCAGTCTAGCCTCTCGTCTTCAAGATCGAGCTACAATCCGCTAGATTGATACCTGATCGGAAGTGCCGACTGGTTTACCGTGAACGAAGTTTTCATTTCTAAAAATCAAAGGTTGTCTCAATATAAGCTGATCAGGGTTCGGTGGCCTATGACAATTGCATGTGATCAAGGTCGTCACAATCAATGCAAATGCGATGGCGAGGATTGTGCATGCTTCTGTCACGCTTGGTGGAACTGAGCGTCACCCCGTGTTAAAGGCAAATTGATTACGTGATGATTGACCAGTTTGGTCAAGCAATTTGATTGGATCCTTATCTGATTATGATTGTCATTTTTCCTGACAAAACTACCGCGAGAAAGACTGTTAGAAATATCGCCATCATAACGATCTTGGCGATCTGGATGTACAATTCTATCTTTTCCATCCACTTTCAACCCTGGCTTAGGAAGCTCAAGCAACCATCTTTAGTATTAACTGTGGCTTATTCGTGAATCGAAAAGTCAGGAAAGGGGCCTATGAAGAAGCTCTTTGGAACAGACGGCATTCGCGGCGTGGTGGGCAAGGACCTAACAATAGAACTAAGCTTCAGACTTGGAAGAGTGTTCGGAATGATGGTCGCGAAAGACTATCCTCCTGGTCCTTTGAGTGTAGTGGTTGGGAGAGATACACGATCTTCATGTGAGGCGTTAGTTGACGCTCTTAGCGCAGGGTTGGCCTCGCAAAGTGTCAACGTGTCATTGGCTGAGGTCATCCCAACACCTGGGCTGGCCTTTCTTACAAGAACAGCTGGATTCAATGCGGGGGTGATGATTTCAGCGTCTCATAATCCAGCAGAATATAATGGGATAAAGTTCGTATCACATGATGGACTCAAGCTTACGGAGGCCAAAGAATCTGAGATCGAGAGCACAATAGAGAATTATGATCAAATTCATTTTCCTGATAAACCGCGCGGATTGATCAAACACGACGCTGCCCTGTCAGCGAAGTATCTGGAGTACATGAAACAGATCGAGAATATCTCACTGAGCGGTTTGAGAGTGGTGATGGATTTGGCTAACGGAGCGACGTACTCGATTGCACCTAAATTGTTTACGGCATTTGGCGCGGATGTTGTGTCGATCTGCGACAAGCCCGATGGCAAGAACATAAACTTGAACTGCGGTTCAACTCATCTAGATAACTTGCGAAAGGCAGTGCTTACACATCAAGCAGACGTAGGTGTGGCCTTTGATGGAGATGGAGATCGAGCGCTCGCTGTAGATGAAAAAGGTGAGATAGTTGACGGGGATCAAATAGTGCTAATTGAAGCTCTCGAGCTTGCTCGTATTGGAAGATTACGAAATAATACGGTCGTGGCTACCGTAATGTCAAATTACGGATTAGAGATAGCCCTACGAGAACATAACATTACTTTGAAGCGTACGCCCGTCGGTGACAGATACGTTGTAGCCGAGATGATTGAAAGCGGAGCATCGATCGGCGGCGAGCAATCAGGCCACATTATCTTTCTTGATCATAATACAACAGGAGACGGCCTGATAACCGCAATAAAATTGCTCGCAACTTTGAAGAGAAAAGGTCGCAAGCTTTCTGTTCTCGCTGCCGAAATGAAACGTCTTCCACAGGTTCAACTGAACGTGAGCGTAAGAAACACGAAAGATTGGAATCGAAATGCCGCGATTCAGGATGCCATCGCAAATGCAACACGTCACATTCAAGGAGAAGGTCGTATTGTGGTACGAGCGTCAGGCACCGAACCGCTAATTCGCGTGATGGTTGAAGGAAAGGACAATTCCCTGATCCATCGCTTAGCAACCGACGTAGCAAATGTCATTCAAACTGAAGTCGGAGCAAATAGACTTTAAGAACGCTAATCGTTTCTTGATGGATGAGGTTTCCGTAATGATCACCGCCTTCGTCATGATGAAAGTGGAGAGGGATAGGATATCCGCAATTCCAAACGAAATATTGGATATCGCTAATGTAACCGAAGTCTATTCTGTGGCAGGAGATTACGACATCATAGCAATCGTGCGAGTTAAAGAAGCAGAGGACCTCGCTAAGATAGTGACGATGGATTTCGCTAAGATAAAAGGTATCATAGAGACCAGGACTCAGATCGCATTCGCCTGTTTCAGCAACTACGATCTCGAACACATGTTCTCCGTGGGATTGAGCAAGTAGTAAATAGTGAACGAATTCAGCTCCAACGCTTCAAGCCGGTCTGTAATTTTACGGAGCGCCTTTCGGTCTATGGAGCCACCTGACCAGCAAAGGAGCCTTTGTACGCCGTAGCACCAACTGCCTCTTCAAGAATTACTTGACATATCGCTGTGCCCGGGTGTAGGGCAAGCGGTAAGGGCGATACATTGAGAATTTCCAGTACGACCCTACCTGTGCTGCCGGGTTGAAGAAACCCACTGCTGAGGTGTATGAGGAGCCCCACTCTCGCGAATCGTGATCTGCCTTCGATTCTGCCGCTGAGACTTGCAGGAAGTGACAGATTTTCCTCTGTTATACCCTGGACGAGTTCGTTCGGCATGATGAGGAAATAATTGTCCTTTTCGATTTTCACGGTTCTGGTAAGTTGCTTGTAGTCTGAGTCTTCACGGATATGGAACACGTCTCGGGTCTTTTCGAAGAAACGAAAAGTATCTCCCAAATGAAGATTAATCGAAGCGGGGCCTACTTGATTCCTGTTAAACGGCTCAATCTTGATCATCCCATCATCGATTAACTTGAAAATTCGATCTCTGCCTAGCGTTGCCAATCGTGGACCCTTGATAATTGGATATAGTCCCATCATATCATGTTTTGCGTAATTCATGTCTTCAATAAGTGATGGAGACACAATCTCCCGTACGACTAAGAAATCAGATATCATTCATGTTGACTATTATCGACCAAGAATCCAGATCAATGCTTGTAAATCTTTCTTCAACCGCGTCATTTACGATGACAGCGGGATCACGGTCTTTGCCGAATTAGAGCCTCAACGAAGAAGTCTGCAGCCCTATAGGAGCTACGGACAAGCGGACCGGACGCCACGTAGAGGAACCCCATTTCCTCAGCAATTTCCTTAAAGTACTCAAATTGCGATACCGACACAAATTCAACTACTGGAATATGACCCTTGGACGGACGCAAGTACTGACCGAGCGTCAGAATGTTAACATCAACTTCCCGTAAATCTTTCATCGTCTTGATGAGGTCGTCTTCTGTTTCACCCAATCCGAGCATGATTGACGTTTTGGAGTAGACTCCTCTATCAAGTTGCTTAATTGACTTGAGTACCTGGAGTGATTGTTTGTAAGTTGCTCGCTGATCTCGAATTTTCGGTGTTAGGGTCGCAGTTGTTTCAATGTTGTGCGCAATTACCTCGGGTTTTGCGTCAACAATCTTCCGAATACAGTCCTCATCCCCACGGAAATCAGGTATCAAGACCTCAGTAACGACGTTCGAGTCATGCTTCTTGATTGCCTTAACCGTAGAGGCAAAGTGTTCAGCTCCCCCGTCGGACAGATCGTCTCTATCAACAGAGGTTATGACGACGTACCTCAATCCGAGTTCGGCAATCGCCCTAGCAATCTTTACGGGTTCAAAGAGGTCCAACTCTCCGTTGGGATTCCCGCTTTTCACCATGCAGAAGCGACATCCACGTGTGCAAGTATCCCCCATGAGCATGAATGTCGCAGTGCCACCACCCCAGCATTCACCTACGTTAGGACAATGAGCTTCCTCGCACACCGTGTGAAGATTATGAGTACGAAGTATTGTTCGTATTAGCTCAGGATTCTTGCCAGTCGCTGCCTTAACGCGCAACCACTCCGGTTTTTTGGTCTGCTCGACAATTTGCTGAAAGTGCGAGTATCGTGGCATCTGACATCCTGCTATTACTTTATGATGGTTCCTGCTATTACTTTAATGCGACGTCAAATTTCGAAACCGAAGGCCCCTGCAAAGGCTTCGACTTTTCTGAAATCGTTGAGGAATTCGATTCCCTTCTGAGTAAGACCGTAAATCTTCTCATCCAATCCGGATTCTTGAATCACTCCCAACCCCTTGAGTTCTTCGAGATACTTTACGAGTCTGTCATGCGATAGGTTAGCTCCGTACAGAATTCGTGTCGGCTTCGCCTCGTTTCCCTCTCGTTGGATAACTTTCATTATGTCCACGTAGATTCTAAACTGTGATCTGTACTTGGCTGGTTTGGCGGCCGGAGCCTGCCCACCGGATATCATTGAGTCTGATTCACCCTAAACAGCATACCCAATAACAGAAGGAAGCCGAACAATTGACAGATGTGAGCAAACGGGAAGAAGATTGGAGCGATCGTAAATAACAGGAAAAACACATGAGCGAGAGCGAGGGATACAAAAGCGCCAAAGACCAGTAGTGAGTTTGTTGTCTTACTTACATTGTAATTGATCGCAGTTTGCGCAGAAATATAGACTAATAGGAAGACTAGGATAAGCTCGGTGAACGGGTTGCTCTCGAGCAGCGCAATCGGAAGAATCGCTACAGCAATTTGTCCGCCCCAAGCACGTGTCTGTTGTAGGTATACGACAACCAGAATAAGGTACGCGACTAGCTCAGCTAGGAAATTAATTGTATATCCGACGCGAGAGAGATAAAGGAAATTCCTGTGAAATCTGCTGAGAAGAACTATTAGGTTAGCTAGGCCATCAACTAGTAGACCTGTTCCCAGTAGAAGAAAGCTGATGTTCAGGTACAAGAGAGTACGCTCTCTCGCCAGTGTGTAGCCTTTCATGGCCTGAAATGCAACTGCCATCGCGATGGCGAAAGCAATGAATTCCATGAAGGAATCGAATCCAAAGAACCAGATAGGCGCCGGCAATTCGTTTCCCGGCATTCACGGGAATCCCAAGCTTTTCAGCATTATGTATGATTCATACAAATCATCAGCGGGAGATGCGAATCGAAAGATCACGTCGTTGCAAGTTGAACCAATCTTCCGTTCATGAAATAGCCCTTGAGCCCGCAGTTCTGGCATCGGACTCCTAATTGTAGATCTGATCCTTCTTCGTAGTATATGTTAAGTGATCCTAGTCCGCATCGGGGGCAATGGTGTCCTGTTGTTTTATCCATCAGGTACCAATTGAGGTATTCTATGCGAACGATATAGATTCGAGAGATGGGTGAAAATATAACTGAACCATGCACTAAGTTCGGCTCTAACCTTCATATGATACGATTGCATAGCCACGGAGAGGTAAGTTTGGCATCTTCCGAAACAGATACGATACCAGGAATTCGTTGTCCTTTTTGTGACTCGGGGAGCGTGATCACTAGTCAGATAGAATACAATATTGACCATTTCGGGGCTACATTACTCAACGTTACAAAATGTCCCAAGTGTGGATACAGACACAGCGATGTATTGTCTCTGGAAGCTCGAGAACCAACGCTGATTCAAGCTAAGATAGATTCACCTGCGGACCTTGACATTAAAGTCATTAAATCAGGTACTGCGACAATCAAGATCCCCGAATTCGGCGCGACGATTACACCTGGTCCAAATAGTGAAGGTTTCATCACGAATGTTGAAGGTGTGTTGGCAAAGGTGGAAGATGCGCTAACCTTCATGTTGAGTTCAGCTGACGTGGAGCGAGTCAAGATCGGCGAGAAGCTCCTGCAACAGATTCGCTATGCAAGAGATTCTGATCCCCATTTCACCCTTATAGTTGAAGATCCTCTCGGAAACAGCGGCCTTGTCGCAACCAACCCTTCGAAAATTGATAAGCGCAGACTCACTAAAGAGGAACTGAGAGAAATCCGATTCGGTCAATATGCCTCGGACTCTGCTGAAGTTATCCGCTGAGCGCGAAAGAATTGGACAAGATCGGATGGGCCAATGGCATACTCATAGATACTGGAAAAACTCGCGTGCTATTGGACCCCACTCCAGGAAGACGCCTGCATCCGGACTGGAACGTATTCATTACCCACGCGCATTCGGATCACACATACGGCTTTAGTACATCAGCGAGAAAGTTTTCCACGTTCGAGACCCTTCAAATACACCAAGCTCTAAGAAGCCGCGAAGTGAAAAAAGCGCAGACACTTCAAATTGGAGACTCTGTCGAGATCGGTGATGCAAGAATAAGAGCCCTAAACGCTGGACACATGTTGGGCTCATGTCAATTTGAAGTAGAAACACCGAAGTTTAGGGCGATATACACAGGTGACATCAACTGTGTCGACACTCTCACAACTCGAGCGGCAGAAGGAAAATCATGCGACTATCTAATCCTTGAAGGCACTTACGGTCACCCGTCATATACGTTTCCACGTAGAACCATGATGTACGCAGACATCATCAGGTGGACTATGACAGAGATCAAAGAGAAGAAGGTTCCAACCTTTCAAGTATATTCATCAGGCAAACCGCAAGAAGTAGTACGTCTCTTCAACGTGTACGCTAAGTTACCCGTTGTTTGTAGTCCAGCGATTTCGCACGCTAACGAAGTATATTGCAGAAACGGCATTAAGCTAGAATTTCTCGATTCATCGACTTCTGAGGGAAGAAAGGCATTGAAGAATGGTGACTGTGTATACGTCACTACGGGCCATGGTGATCACTTACCTCATAACGCATCTCGAGCTCTCGCAACAGGTTGGGCGATTAAACAGGCATTTCGCAGTTACACAGCTTTTCCGCTTAGTAGTCATGCTGATTTTGAGCAGTTAATCGAGTTTGTTAGTCGAGTCAATCCTCGGAGGGTCTACATTTTCACTGGTTATACTGACGTACTGGCGAATGAAATTGAGACGAAACTTGGTATTCAGGCCGGTCCTCTTCCCGCTATAATGCAGACTAAGCTTCCCGATTTTAGTCAAATCTCCGGTTAAGGGAGACGTCACTGAATAAACGTGCAGCTCCCAGCCAGTAGCTGGAACGCAAATGGCTATACTCCCCTCGACTTTCACGGCGCCCATAGAGGCGGCGACGACCCACCCTCACCCCACCAAACCTGCTTAGGTAAGAAAGCTCCGGACGCTTTTTGCTGCCCCGCACGGTCTGAAAGTTTCAGACATACGGCCAACATTGTCTGTGTATAGTAACTGGAAAAACGAATCGGCTCCCAACCTCTGCCATTTTTTTCATTCGACTACGGCAGCGAACTGGATTGTTTAAAGTTTCTACTTGAAAACAAGATGTATGAAAAGACTTACGCCGATAAGGCCGATGGACATCATCAAAACAACTTCAGGGCCCACCTTGATTCCTGGAGTGTCTTCCTCGAAAAATCTTAGCAGTCCAGCGCTGGCTGCTGGCATTGGTGATTCGCGCTTACGTCTTTTCTCCCTGGCTGATGACATCCTACACTCACATCGTGTGAGCATTAGGTGGAGGAATTAAATCTTCCCGATACATCACCCACGTACACGAATCACCAGCTAGCGCGATCTGACCAGTATGGGCAACATTCCAGCTGTTTCTGATTCGATAATTCTCTTCATCACGCCTCGAGTTTGCCCGTCGGCGTAATACTTCACCAGTTCGTC
The DNA here is from genome assembly GCA_050012795.1 of Bathyarchaeia archaeon. Taxonomy (GTDB): domain Archaea; phylum Thermoproteota; class Bathyarchaeia; order 40CM-2-53-6; family 40CM-2-53-6; genus FEN-987. Next base: position 50,151 of record JBEKGM010000004.1, read on the forward strand.
TAAATCCTGCTCGTCGTCAACGTCGAAGGCTACTCCATGAATTCGGACTACTCGAAGAGCCAACTTCAGCTTCCTAGCAAGAGCATAGTGTCTGTGGAAGCTATTAGTGCCAAATGCAAGTCGAATCATATTCGGAGATCGCATTAGGATTGCGTTTGTACCCGTCCCGTCTTTCGAAGGGACAAGAGCAAGTGAGCAATCCCCTGCTCGTCTCCCCAAGTTGTCTACGTCATATGACGTAAGTAGTGGTAGATCCGCGTGAATTATTAGAACCGACGAACCAGATGGAGCTTCCTTCATAGCGAAGCCTAGAGCGGGATTCAGCCCGCGACGCCTGCCTTCCCAAAGGAAAGATGCGCCATATCCTTCAACAACGGTCTGCATTTCCCGGTCTGCGCATACGACCGTAACTGAACTGACCGAACTGGACCGTTTCAACGCTGATAATACGTTGATGAGCATTGTAATTGTTAAGCTGGCCCTCTGATGCGCGTTCAGCCGATGTGATAGTCTCGTCTTTGATCCGTTCGGTACGTTAACTGGTACTATTGCGTGAATATTCGCGAAGGAGGACTGATTCATCATGAGAATTCACGCATAACAGTTCTTGCCAGTTTGATCTTGTCCTCAAGAGTCGCCATAATGGTGTTAGTAACTACCGCTTTGATTCCCAAATCCTCAACTTTCTTCGCCAGATGCTTGTCCTGCTTATCCAGAATCAATGTATCCAGAAAGTCACGGTAAATCTCCGCAACGCCGACTGCAGTCGGCTCCAAGCAGAGCGCCTTCATTAGTTTGGCTGCAGGTCCCTTGATCGTTTTACCTCGCACAATCGGACTGATCGCGACGATCTTGCTTGCAGCATTATCGAGAGCATTACGAATCCGCGGCACGTTTAGGATTGCTCCTATGCTGACTATGGGATTACTTGGAGAGATGATTATGCCTCGCGCTTGCTGGATGGATCGGATCACGCCATCTGCAGGTTTCGCTGACTTGGCTCCACGGAATGTTATTCGTTGCACGCGTGGTTTGGTTTGCAGCTTAACCATGTACTCTTGGAAGTGTATTTGGTTCCCATGGATTGTCATGTAGGTTTGAAAGTCATCGTTGGTGGCAGGAAGGAGGGTGATTCGTAGCCCGAGTCGATTTACGATGGTCGCAGTTGCTTCTAGGAGACTTCGCCCCTTGCGAAGTTGTTCCGTGCGGAACGTGTGTGTGGCAAGATCCCTATCTCCTATGTTAAACCATGTTTCATAGCCGTATCTTCGCAACGCTGACAAGAATGCAAACGTGTCATTTCTGATTCCCCAACCTTTATCCTTGTCAACTAGCCCGGCCAAGGTGTATGCGACTATGTCGAGATCGGGCGAGATGTGGAGTCCGTAGATTTCCATGTCATCCCCAACGTTTCCGATGACTGTCAATTCTCTCTGAGGAACAACGCGAATGAGCCCCTCTAGGAACTTGGCTGCTCCCACACCACCAGCGAGGCTCACAATCATCGACTACGCCCGATAATTAGTGAAAATTGATAATCCATGGATTTCCTGATGCGATCTCTTGAAGGTGAAACACGGAATACTAATTGCAAGCACTGCTTGAATTTTGAAGATGCTTAGGTGAACAGTCGAGAGAACCGCCAGACTACTAGATACCGCGGCCTCTGCAAGACCGACGCTCTTCCGGGCGAACAATCCCTCCGCCATGGGAACCACCAACGCTGCGCACAGAAGACCACAACTACTTAACTCTTCCAATATGTTATTCATACTAAATATACATAGCTTTATGTTAATATGAACATATTGTCAATGTTTTCTATTGAAGTTTTTGGCCTTTCCAATCAAGTCCTTTGCGATCTCAACGTTCAATGGGGAGAGCACGCGGGACCTTCCAACCTCGTAAACCTGTATTAGTCCAGCATCGCGCAGCACCTCAACGTGCCGGTAAACACCTCCGTAATCCATCTTTAGATTACTGGCAACTGCTGTGATGTGAAGTGGTTTTTTGGTGTCCATCAGCATGAGGAGAATTCGAAGCCGAACAGTATTTCCTAGAGCCCCGAAGATTTGCGAGGCAGTTTTCAGATCTTCATAAGCAGACAATTAGCTCGGTCCAGCTTGACATAATACTCCTGAGGAGTTAATACTTACTGAATTTCACGTTTTTTCTTTCAACAAATTTCATCATATGGTCACTTGAACAGAAATAGAAGCTTTTCAACTGGTTTTCCTCCTCCGTGACGAAAGATTGGGATTTCATTAAATCGAGAATCTTGCCACACTGGTTACACATTACTCTCATGTTAGTCACTGAACGGTTAACTCACGTACGAGAGGTCTCGATCGCGAGGTAGGTTGTTTCGGGATAAGTCCTTTGCCTTGTGAACTGCTTCAGAATTCTCTTTAGCTTGTTTCTCAAGCGCCGAATAATCCACTTGTATTCTAAGGAGTTTAGACGACAATTCCAATGCAGACTTTGCTGCGTTGGCGTCTAGTGATAGATATCCCGGAGTTTCAGCCAACAGACATATTGCAGCAATATTCTTGGTCTTTGCCAGACCAAAAATCAGACCGTTTGTTCCCGTGATGGCGCCCCCAGCAAGTTTGACGGCTCCAAACGCTTCGACCTCTTTGACGAGATCAGCTTCGGTTCCACCTACGAAGACTTTAGGGTGATCGGTGAAATTATCAGTAGCCATACCGCCCATAGTTATGACCTGTCTAACTTGCAATCTCTGCGCCAAATCTAAGACTGCGTCCGCGAGTTCGTACTGGCCTTCGGGTGAATATGGTTGCTCGTTGGCACTAAACAGTACGAGATCTGATCCGCCCTCAGTATTCTTCCAGAAGTAAAATTCGCCTCTCATCAACTTAACAATTCCATCATCGGTCAGCCAAACCTTTGGGGAGAACGCGGGAGAATAAACTTCAGCGAATAGCTCGGCCTTTAATTCCTTTTGGAGGTGATTTACCGCGAGCCACGCCACTGATCCTATTCCCGGGAGACCGCAAACCATTACAGGTTTGTCTAGTCTAGGTTCAGTGAGACATTTGATCACGGTATGCATGGCGTCTTGCTCCAGAATTAGGTACAGTAAGGTATCGCGTGTAATTAGTTGTTTGCAGATTTCATTCAGTAGGCAGCTTTTGCTGACCGTATTGTGTTAGGCCCCACGTAAAGGGTTTAGTTCTTGTCAAGCGTTGGACGAGTCGATCTTTCTTCAGCGACATTAGATGGTAACTTACACATTCATATGAAAGAGAAGTGCCTCGCGATATTTCCGCGGTAGATTGGGCCCTTTCATCAAGAGCGCGGAGTATCTTGCTGCGTGAGATCAACCCTGCTTTGACGTTTCTCTTGGATGTGAGGTACGCTTTTGGATGTAGAGCCCCTTGACGATTCATTTTCATTTCACACAAACTGCGCTAGTGAGGGTTGTTTTTTCTCCTCTGTTTCGTTGAACATGGAGTCGATTTCTTGTCTAAGTAGCATTAGACGTTGAGTGTGATATTTCCCTAAGTTGTATCTGTTAACCAGATCTTGTGCGACGGTGAGATATTTCTCCACGCCTCCCTTGTACACCGTTAACGAGAGTTTTCCTCCACATCGAGTGCACGCCCCTTTTAGCGGTACACGTCTGAATTTCGCGTTGCATTTAGTGCATCTGAATCGCTGTGCAGCAAACGCTTTGAGGTTTCCAGTCAGGTCCCGCATGAAGTGGGTGGATAGAACACGTCTAGCAACCTCGGCCGCGTCAACTGCTTTAACGGTTTCTGCAACCTTCAGTTGTTCAGTTACCTTGTCTAGCATACTGCCGAGTTTCTTGTATGTGCTCTCCAGGTTGCCGTTATTGATATCAGTCACGGTGAGCGTGCATCCTAACGAGTCTAGTACCATGGTTGATCCTAATCTTGCGTTAACTGTCTCAATTATGGCACTTAGTCGTTTGGGGTCACTGCGACGCTGTGTCTCCTGATAGAATCGTAGGGGTAACTGTTCAGTAGTTTCTAGATTGTAAGCTTGACGTGCGATTTCAGTTGGCTTTATCGACACTGTGAGCAGAATTGGGGCATCCATTATGCCACCGATTCTGGAAGGTAGGAAGCTCTTCGAAAAATTCAGGAGTACGTCCAAGGCGAGACTCACTGAATCTTCGTCACCGTCGCAGTCTCTTCTCTTGGTTGCATGCCAGAATGGGTGGGCGAAGCAAACACTAGCACGAGTGAATCCCACTATCCTGCCGATCACGCCCACAGAGGTGTGTGGAGATAACCCCACAACCAACTGCCCGACGATGTCCTGCCTGTTTTTGACTTTGTAGAAAGGCGGCACTCCGTAGAATGTTTGAAGCATCTCGTCAAGGCATTTTGCGACTCTGACGAAGTAGTCCCCACATCCTTCGGGTACGATAATATCGTGCACTCTTAAGCTCAGATATTGTCTGTCAGATTTCAGCGGCTTCTCGTCAACATCGTAATTGTAACCCAGGTCGATCAGCTTCTGAACCTCGACTCCTACCTCTGCCGGAGTGAAGTGTGTTAGAGGCGCATTGGTTGCATCAAATCTCACGGTGCCATCCTTAAACACGGATACGTCATGTTTCGCTCTGATCAACCCCTTCTCGATAGGTTCAGGTGTCCTAGTCGCATTCGTTAACCCTCTCACGCCCTTCACTGACTCCGGAACGACTGTGAGAGCCAATCTTCTTTCTGCACGAGAGAGGTGTTCTCGTATCGCAATGCTCCGCCTAGTGAAAAGTTCAGTTTGCCCTCTGCAAGATGGACAAGTCTTTCCGTTCGCCTCGATGCCACACTTTGGACATACTGGTTTGAGCTCGGTCTTCTCTCCACATTTATCGCAGAGTAAAGTATGCGCGATGTTCCCACAGTGCCCGCACTTACGGTTCGCTATCTCAACAGAGATCAGTGAATGATTCGCGGCAGCTTCGACTATGCTTCTTCGCGGCCCACCCGACAATCCTATTGGAAACAAACAATGAACATTTGGGCGCATTTCTCGCCGTTTAGCTTTTTCAGGCCGTCCCATCCTCGCTCCAACATATACTGGACCTTTCTTCATCAGATGGATCCCGGAAACTTTCAGAACTTTTTCAAAAACATCCTTTCCCTCGACCTCGGTGGAATCGACTCCCAAACCCAGACAGTCATACAAAACGGTACTCTGCTCTGTGTCTAGAACACAATGCCCACCATCCACTATGTGCGGCAAACAGAGGCCGTCGAGGATCTCTTTGACCTTACCATCATGCCGAATCCGTATTTGAGCTCGAGAAATCTCAGCGGTAACAGGGTCGAGTAGCTTTGAGCGAAGATAATCAAACTGCTCTGAATCAATGTTTTCCCAGAAACACGTGTAATGGGGATGAAGTGGGATGCTTGAGAGCTTTGCAATATTGATTGCCTGCTCAGCCGTTGGGAGAGCTCCAGTTTGGAAGGCCATGACCTCTTGAATGCTTATTCCCACGTGTTTGGCAAACTCGTTAATATTCGGAAAGTCCATGAGCTCAAGTGCTAACAGCTCCTGCCACCATGTTTCCACAAATCCTGAAGGCAGAAGCGGTCGATTGTTTTCTAAGAACTCGCCGTACCCAACTAGGATGTCTCCTAGAAACAGCACTTTCTCTATACTATTCGAGTCAACGAGCCTTTCCGCCTCCTTGGGGTCAGATAGTCTGATAACTGACCCGTCTTTCAGTCTTACAACAGGCGGTTCGATCGAATCAACTGCAGCCGCAATACCCGCTTTTCCAGGTTTCTCCAACCGGAGTTGTGTGCCAACAGCTATGAATCGGCCGAGGATTATCATCGTAGATGGGTGAATACCCACCGCCGCTAGGCCAGTGTTACGTGCCCTACCATACCTTAACCTGAACCCACCTTGAATCTGTGGGAATGAGAATATCGGTCTACCGCCGAGAACATCCTCCATAAACATGAATTCCCGTGCTTCATCGGCCTCCGCTACAGGCGGTTTGATATCCTTCAGCCAACTCCAGCCTTCTATTCCCAGGCTATCAATCATCTTCAACACCTTGTGGCTTCTCCCTATCAAACCGTCATGTACAACTCTAAGCGCCCCGCCTCGCACTCGATTAGTTTCCACCCTCGGAACGTTCCTGTACGAAGTAACTTCGAACGGATCCGTTTCTACGCCATTGACTTCAACGGGTAGACGCATTATTGCGTTGAACAACTCCTCATCTGAAACTTTGAACTGAAAGCGCGCAACCTCTCTCTCGTACAGTCTGAGTTCTTCGACGAACCTCTTCGCCTCTAGCTCCGTTGCCTTGTAACGACCCAAACCGAGTTGATGTCTGACGTAATCCGCTATCACAACAATCAATGCCATGTCAGTTCCACCCGCTGACCTAATGGGACCAGCAAAATAGACTGCCAAATACTTGCTACCATCCGGGTTCGACCTAACGCGCACGCGCGAGATACCCTCGATTGGTGCTGCAGTGACACCCTCATCTAGAATAGCTGATGCCGTACGAACTGCCTGTTCAGCAGCCTTTTCCTCATTATCTCCCTGACCCCTAAGAGCAATCTCCTCAGCAATCTTCAGAGCTGTCAATTCGCGATACAGAGAGACTGACTCACGGGATTTCAGAAGCGCAGAGAGCTCGCGAATCCTCTCTGCTATTCCTACGGGCCCTACGGCTTTCTCTACCCGCTCTGCCACGTCATGAGTTAGCAGGGGTTCCGGCTCAAATGACGGATCCAGACCTTTAGATCTAGCGAGCTTAGCTACCCCGTATAGTCTATCGAATTCCTCTCTAAGTCTGCGAAAGTACACCTCATGATCATTCAGAGGAGACGTCGCCATTCGACAGGGCCTGACCTAGAGAAACGCTTACCTCGATTTAACAATAAGAGTTCAACAACTCTAGGAGGTGGGGGCCTGCTGAGCTGGCTTGCTGCTCGTGTAGAAAGCGTCAGTGAATTTACAATATATGTCAACGATTTGACTGGAGGGTGTAGCTTCGAATTCCTGTTTGATTCCACACGATCCGCATTGCACAATAGCAGGACCAGAACCCTGCGGCATTATTACTCGAATAGATTCTTCACCGCATGAGGGACAAGCGAAAACAGATGGGAGTTTCTTCTTCACGACTTTGATAACTCGGCGTCTTCGTCTTCCCATTCTAACCTGCCCTTCATCTACTCTTTGAATGAGTGGCGACTTATTTCAAGATTGCATGATATTCGCCGCACCTGGTTCGGAAGACTTAAGGGCGAATACGAAAACGTATCCACAGGGCGGGTCATCTGGCCGACCAAAATGATCTCTTGCAAGTCCGTGAGGCCGTTCGAAACCTAACCCGCGACCCCATATCTAAGATGCTCCTGGCCAATAGTCAGCTCACTATCACACAGTTAGAAACGCTCTTAGCTGACTCGTTGACGTCAAACATAGCGGTGGAAAAGTCTCAGAAACGCATGTACAGACCGGCTAAGACTCGTATTAGCCGCGGTGCATACAATAGGACACTAATACAAGCTCAAAACAACGTGATTCGTTCAATATTCACCATTTTACTTCTTGGATACCTGGAATTATTCGATAACGCCTCACTACAGCCATTCCTAGAATTATCTGACACCATCAACTCTTACACTCAGGAAGCTAAAGCCTCAGGAAACGAGAGATTAGTTGCTGAACAACTTAAGCCGAGACTCTTTGAGTTCGCATCCGCCCTGGCCAGACGAGAGAGCTTCAAAGATCAACTTTGAGTTTACAGTCCTCGTGATATCACGTGATCTAACGTCATGGTGATGCCTTTGTGAGATGATGATTTCCACTCGAGACATAGATCAATTCAAAATGCAACGTTTATTACATTTTGACGCTGTTTCATAGACTACCTGTGACATTAGCGTGACCCAAAAGAACATCACCCACCACGATTGTGATATCATGAGAGCATTGTGATATCACGTCTGTAGGGGGCATAAGTTGGATTTAACGATCTATTCGGCACTAATCTCCTCCGTCCTGCTAGCAATGGCCATCATTACCGCAAGATGGGCCCTGAAAGGGTTCAGGCAGAGTAAACAGGCCCTTAGAGAGGCTGCCTCATACGTGAGCGTCATAGTCGGAGCGCTCTCTTCTCGCATTGAATCATTGGAAGAGGTCTCGAATCAAGTGCGAGACGCCATCGGAGCTCTTAGCGCTGAGTCGACAGGGCTCCGAAGCTCTGACGCCGGTCTTGAATCTAGATGCCGGGCATTGGAGAAATCTGTTGAAGACATGATAACTAAACACAACCAGATACTCCACGAATTAGAGAATCTTCGATCAAAACCTGTCCCCTCAGTTTCGGAACATCGGCCCGTACTTCATGAAGATCCCATCCTGGATAGATTAACTGAGACGGAGCGTGAGACACTTCAGATTCTAAAGGACGGGCCGTTGCATGCTCCTGAATTAGGCAGACGCGTCAACAAGTCAAGGGAGCACATGGCGCGCCTCATGAAGAGGCTGTATCTGGAAGGTTACGTGGACCGTGAGACGGATCGTCCCCCATTTAGGTACAAGTTGAATGACAAGCTCCGTTCCAGTTTGGGAGCTCCTGTTAGCCCGTCACGGCCGGAGAATGTCTGAGTCTGTACTGCCAGTGTGCTGCTGATCCTGACCTCTCTAGAGTGCCACGGTCGGATAGTCGCGATAGGTACGTTGACACAGCGCCAAGGCTAAAGTCATCACCCCACGTTTCGCGGTACTCTTTCCATACTTCGCGAGAATCAAACGCTTGATCTGAGTGCCTAGTGTTGATGACGTCAAGCAGTCTACTCATCTTGCTCTCTTGTGGCTCTGGAAGGATTGAGCTTGATTCATGGCCCGAGACAATCTCAGCGTATTCCAGCAATCTCCGAACCTTGTCAGGAGTAAGTTCGCCCTCCATGGCTACGCTGTGTCTGACTCCCGTTCTATCGTAGAACTCGAGCCGAATCTTCTTCTTCAAAGCAGTCTACACAATTACCCTGTTAACATGTAATAAGTTGATTTGTGATGTTGAGGCATTGAAACAAGCACGTACAGCGGAAAATTCGCCCTTGCAGTGGAAATAGAGGGGTTAACAGTCCCTTCAACAGATGTCAACATGTGATAACCCCCATTTCTTCACCATTATACCCTAACCCCTTCATTTCGACTGGACAAAACTGCATTGATTGCTAAATCAATCTACCCTCCTGGTAAATTGTTTGATTCGAGTATAATATCGTGAGTTCTAGACGTGCTCAGCTTTATCTAACCTCACTATCAGTTACCAATGGGTTTTCTTTCAGCAAATACAAACCACAATCATCACGGATTTTTTGTATTCTCGAATGGAAGCTTAGGGGTGTGGGGGTCCGATAATGACTTTCATGATGGTATCAGACTAATTTTTCAAACCATTATGCGTTGATCAGGCGTCAACTTTCTTATGAGTAACATGATTTTCCTGTACAAGAACGGTTAGTTATGTTTCGAGCAGCAATGGCACCATTGCCATTGGAGGATCGGTTCATGCCTGCGTCGACACCAGATGTATTGGAAAGTATCTTTGACAAATACCTTACCACCGCGAAGATCTTCGCGCAACGAGACGTGCTACGGCATGACTATATGCCAACGCATCTTCCTCACAGAGATGAGCACATTCAGAGACTTGCAGGCATTCTCGCTCCGGCCCTCCATCAATCCAAGATATCCAACGTGTTTGTTTATGGCAAGACTGGAACTGGCAAGACAATTGTTACCAAATTCGTCCTAGACAAGTTGCAGAAGAAGGCTGAGGAAATAGGAGCCGCCGTGAAGATAAGCTACATAAACTGTAGGATGGCTGGAACAAACTATCGCGTCTTAGCTGAGATATGCCGAGCGATTGGCGTGGACGTTCCGTTTACTGGAATCGCCGTAGGCGAACTTCTTGATCGTTTTTCAAGCAGAATGAGCGCTGGTAGGACTGCGCTTCTTGTAGTACTTGACGAGATTGATGCCTTAATAAAACACAACGCCGACGATTCATTGCTGTACGAGCTCACGCGCATCAATGAAAACTTGAATTCCTCTTGGATAAGCGTAGTTGGAATATCTAATGATCTACACTTCAAAGAATTCTTGGATCCTAGGGTACTGAGTTCGCTCAGCGAAGAGGAAGTAGTATTTCGACCGTATCTTGCCGACGAGCTCTTTGACATTCTTCTTGAAAGGACAAAGCTGGCCTTTCTGGAAGGCGCCCTGCATAATACCTCCATTCGACTCTGCGCGGCACTAGCGGCAGGAGAACACGGGGACGCAAGACGGGCCCTGGACCTTCTTAGAGTAGCTGGCGAACTCGCAGAACGTGAGGGGGGTTCGAGCGTGGGGGAGCAACACGTGCGCTTTGCGCAGCAGAAGATTGAACATGACAGAGTTTCTGAAGTTCTCAAATCCCTTCCTGCTCACTCAAAGATACTTCTAGTTGGCGCATACCTACTCAGCAATCATCTTCCGGGAGGAGCAATAACAGGAGACGTGTACGAAGTCTATCATGAGCTATGCGGCGCAAGTGACCTAGAACCCCTGACGCAACGAAGGGTAAGCGGATTGATCAACGAGCTGGATGTGATGGGCATTCTGAACGCTAGAGTCGTCAGCTTTGGAAGATATGGTCGAACAAAGAAGATCAGGCTCGGAGTATCACCACGAGTAATCGCTGACACGTATGCTGAAGACAACCTCGCTGGAAGACTGTTTGGATACGTACCAAAATCGCTTCAAAAGAGCGGACAAACTTGACCTGAACGTGGTAGGGGTAGACGACGGATCCTTCCCTCCAAGTAAAACAACTAGAGAGCACGCGCTCCTGTTAGCAGTTCTAATGCGAAGATCAAAGATCCGCGGAGTCAGAGTTGGGAGCATTGAGATAGACGGCACTGATGCACGAGCCGTACTCAAATCACTTGTAAGAACGCTCTCTTCCGATCTTGTTATGTTGTCTGGGATTTCATTCGCAGGATTCAACGTCATCGACATATCCAGACTGGCTTATGAGTTGAAGAAACCGATTATTGCAATCAGCGGTGATCGGCCAGATAATGGGGCCGTAAGGAAAGCTCTCAAAGACCATTTTGCAGACTGGAAGACGCGATGGCAATGCGTCCGATCCGCTGGCAGGCTTTACACGTGCAAACCATTGAAGGATGAACCGAGGCTATACTTTGAAGTCAAGGGCGCAACGCCGAACTATGCTAGAAGCGTCATCTCGAGGACTGCGGTAATATCTCGCCTCCCAGAGCCGATCAGGGTTGCAAGGATCATGGCGAAGGGGCTGAGTTCCACTCTTACTAGGACATTACAATCGCAGCCCTAGAGTTTTCTACCCAGTATCGCGCGGCAAAGGTTAACGATTCATCGCTTTCCGCGAAGATTCTCAGCAAAAGTTGACCCTTGTCAACGACATCGTTCACATGCTTAGCAAGATAGACTCCAGCTCCAGGATTATGCGGGGCTCCCGCGAGTTGCGCCACACGCGAGACTATTCGGTTATCTATTGTTCTCAGTTGACCATTTCTTTCAGCGAGAACGTCTTTCGTGTGTGAGCCTAAGGCAGGAATTTCATGCCGTCCTTGGAGTGTTCTGATTCTTCCGAACTTCTCTAATGCTTTGCCTGATGCTAGAATTTGTTGCGCCGTTGATCGTCCTTGGCCTTGAATACTCTTTGCTGTGAGTTCAAGCAATTCACCCGCCAGGTACAATGATTTCTCTCTAAGGTCCATCGGAGCATTCGGATCATTAGTTAACACTTTGATTACGTCCATAGCTTCGAGAGCAGGACCTATTCCATTTCCTATCGGTTGGGATCCGTCTGTTAAGAGAACTCGAATGTTTAATCCCAGTCGGAGTCCAAGATTTTGGAATCGTTCTTTGAGAGAGCGGCCTATCTCGGTGGTTTCAGCCTTAGTTCCATGTCCGACTGGAATGTCGAGGATAACGTGCGTTGCTCCTGCCGCTTTCTTCTTTGCAAGTATGGAGCTGATCATCAGGCTCTGCGCATCGATATTTAGTGCGTGCTCGATCTGAATTATCATGTCATCTGCAGGAGCCAAATTAACCGCGCCTCCCCAAGCGAGGCAACCGTTTTCTTTCTTGACAATGTCATAAATCCGCTCGGCTTGGAGCTCAACGTTCATGAGTGTTTCCACAGTATCCGCGGTGCCTGCGGGGGACGTTACGGAACGTGAAGATGTCTTTGGTATCAGCAAGCCTGCTGCCGCAGCTATGGAGGTGATTATGGGGGTTGTGCGGTTTCCGGGGACACCGCCTATCGAGTGCTTGTCTGCAACAATTGCGCTGTCAAACTTGAGTTGATCTCCATCCTTTATCATTGCTTCTGTTAGCCACATGGTTTCATCGTTGTTGAGACCGTTGATAGTCGCGCTGACTACGAATGCGGTCAACTCAACCTTAGAATATCTTCCTTGAACGATATCATCGACGATTCTTTCAAAATCATTCGAATTAAGCGGCTGCCCAGCGAGCTTGTTATGGAGCAGGTCTAATGATTCAGGCGCTTCTGCTGGTGCCACGTCCACTAATGAGCCGTCGGCTACTCCGAGTTTGTCGAAAGCCTCAGTGCTGAGACCGATTGCGCCGACCGGAAGTACGTTCCCTTCCACTATGTTAAGGACGGCGACGAGGCGTCGTGCGTTGGCTGAAATCTCAACTCTATCCATCGGGTGAAGGCCGAGTGAACGACCGGTTAGGTCGTCACGGGCCAAGAAGGCTACGTTTTCTCTGTGAGTGTCTATGCCAATTCGCTTCAATCTCAGCTTCATTCCATCCACCATCAGACAATGAAGATCCCAGGTCTTCGAAGGTATGAAACACTTCTTCTTCATTGTTGGATGATGCTAATATTTCAGTATCGCCAACACTCCTGAACAGTATTAACCTGCTCCACCCCCGGATTTCAATAGAAATCTGCGATTGCTAGTTTACAATGCTACTAGTCACGTATGAGTTTGGTTTTTAGTGCAGACATTCTCGTGCAAATAGACGACGTAGACGGTATGAGGGGAGCGAACATGTCAACGGTAATTCACAAGAAACTTATGATCGTATTACTTTTCTTGGTTATTGCCTTCGGGACTGTTGCCGTATATTGTAATTCGACATTGCTCGTACAGGTTGCGAAGGTTTCTGCGCTCCAGCAGGCGAATGGCGAATTACAGAGGCAGAATACGCAGTTGGAACAGCACCTATCATCACTGGATCAATCCTCCCGCAACGCTTCCGTTCTTGGATTTAACGCAGTTGCGATCTATGACAGCGCAAACCAGAGCGTAGTTACCGTTCAAGGATCGAAGCTTGTGACCGTTCTAACGTTACTTGGCCCTCAGCAATCCGTTGACAGCATAGTCGGGTCGGGGTTCGTTGTAGACTATGGTAACTCAGACTATGTACTTACCAACTTCCATGTGGTGGACGGGGCCGTTAACATAACGGTAACTTTCTGGAATGGTGACGCATACCCAGCACAAGTGATTGGTAACGATGCGCTGAGTGACCTAGCGGTGCTATCGTTTAACGCTCCCACTGTGGACCTGCACTCACTCGACATCTCGTCATCGTCATCACTTCGCGTAGGAATGCCCGTAGTAGCGATCGGGAACCCCTTCGGTCTCTCCGGGTCAGTCACGTTCGGTATTGTGAGTCAACTCGGCAGGACCGTACAATACCAATCCACATCGACGACGTTCACAATCGCGGATATAATTCAGTTCAGCGCTCCAATAAATCCTGGTAATTCTGGCGGGCCTTTGCTGGATACGTACGGGTTCGTGGTGGGAATCACATCCGCAACTGCAAGTAGCGGTCAAGGCGTCGGCTTCGCGATACCTTCAGACACGATACTACGCGAACTGCCCTATCTTATCTCAACCGGTAGATACGATCAGCACCCGTACGTAGGAATTCAAGCAGTAGACATGAACTATCAACTAGCACAGGCGTCCGGAACGAACGTCACGTATGGTGTACTTATCGAGTCTACTCAGACGGGTGGGCCTGCTGACAAGGCAGGGTTGAAGGCTGGAACGCAACAAGTGAGCATCGGAGGCCAGCAATACACCGTCGGCGGGGACATCATCGTCTCAATAAACGGCGTACGGGTCGTAAACTACGATAGTTTCTCAACATACCTTGAGAGGAATGCGCTTCCGGGTCAGACGATCCAGATAGGAATAATCAGGGCAGGAAAACCACTTACCCTCTCAATAGTTGTGGGATCCGTTCCATCTCAATAATCTCCATGTAGCACCATTGAAAATTGAAAAGGAATCGCGGCACGAAGTTCAGAGTTAAACGTAGTTAGCCGTCAATAATCTAAACATCATGAAACTTGGATACCAACATTTTACGAGAGCAATCGACGTAGAATTTCCAGGTACACCTCAGCTGTCTTCCTTACTGAATCAACCTCAACATATTCATCTGATTCGTGAAGTCGCCCACCTGAAGGGCCGAACTCGACGGTTGGAATCTTTCCTTGGTTCACAAGTATACAGGAGTCACATGGGCCCTCGTGATAGCCTATGCTAGGTTTTGTTCCGAGAACCTTCATTGCTGTTTCGGATACCAATTGCACGTATCGGTCGTCTTCGGATAGTTCAAAGGGTTCACAGAATGGTGTCTCGCGGGTTACAAAACGTGCCTCAGCATCGACGCCGAGCTTGCCTATGAGCTGCTTCACCTCTCCCAGAGCGTCCTCTGAGTCAAAGCCCGGAACTAGACACCTGTCTATGACGAAATGACACTGGTCCGGTACAAGCATCACCTCATCCTGTCCTCCCTCAATCTTCAAAGTGTTTACGGTTGAATAACCCATCCGGGGATGAAGCGGTCCGCGCAGTTGCGTAATGGCGTTTATTAAAATCGAAGCTTTCTCAATCGCGTTGACGCCATGATCTGGCCAATGAGAATGGGCAGCACGACCATGAACTGTTACCTCAATCACGGTCCTGCCGCGATGCGCATTGACAACTTGGAGATCTGTTGATTCTGCAACTATGGCAAAATCGAGACCTTTCGTGAATCCCTGCTGGACTAATGCGTAGGTTCCCAAATCAACGGCTTCCTCATCGACTACCGCAGCGACCGTCAACTCACCCTTTCTCGGTAACCCCTCCTCTTTGCATTTGACCGCAGCCCATAATATGCATGCAAGGCCTGCTTTCATATCGGTTGTTCCGCGCCCGTACATTCGACCACCCTCCACAGTTCCGCCAAACGGGTCATGAGTCCAGCCTCTCCCCACCTCCACAGTATCCATATGACCATTGAGCATGATACGTGGACCTGGCCTGGAACCTCTCAGCAAAGTTACGACGTTGAACCTGTTTGGTTTGACGCTGACAATTTGAGCCGGAAGCTCATTCTTCCTAAACCATGTGCGGACGAAGCTTCCGATCTGCTCTTCACTCCCACACACACTAGGAATCTTCACAAGGTCCTGTAATAGACTGATTAGCGCCTGCACCAACTCGTTCCTCCAAAAGCCAAGTTAATCGATCGAGATTGATACTTAAGACAACTGTGGTTTTACCGATTTCTGCATTCAAACTTTGTAGTGAACGGTTCGTACGCAATTCCTTTCTACTACCGCAAGACAACTCCGCGACGTGACATACCCATGTTCCACCCATTCCTTGGTTTTTTTCTGAGCGGAAAGTGAATCTAAGAGGACCTAAAGGAAGGGTTCAAATTTGCAGCCTAGGCGCGCACTGACATGACGAGATGATTCGAACTTGAATAATGTTGCTTCATTACGATTTGCCTCATACAGAAAGGGCAGGTGGCGTGAACTAGGCCGCCTTCCTTGCACCTAAGTAAAGCCCTGCAAATGTCCCGATACCGAAACCGCTTAGGAGGCTGTTTCCTGAAATCGTTTGGGCTGCAACTGAGGCTTGACTCATCACTGGAGCAATCTGAGCTTGCAGCCAAGTCAAACCGGATGTGATTGATGCGTAGAGAGCGGAGCATAATGCGTAGAGCTTACCCCAATTCACCGTAATGATACCCAGAGACTCTAGTAATGCAAGACCGCCGATGAATAGACCCGCGAATAGGGCTACCACGACCTTGACGACTCCCATCACGAGGCTGATGAGTTTCTTTATGGCGTATCCTATGCCGATGCCAACGGCTCCACCTCCTATCACGCCGCCTGAGAATGGCAGAAGCCAAGTGGAAGTATCCACCAAATTACTCACCTAAAGATAGAGGGCAGGAAATGTGAACGGTTACTTGTCTCGCCAACTTCCGTAACAGAAAGCGATGATTCCGACGCTCGCGAGCGGGATAGCCCATACTTCTAACGAATCCGTATTCAGAGCTCCCGCAAAATAGGCTTCAATCCAGATTACGAGAGTCGATAGGGCCACTAGGACTTGACCGACAGGGTTAGTGATTATGAACTCCATGAGATGCCGAGTCAGACTACGCCAATTCGTAGTATCCTTGTGATTTTCGCTGTTTGTCCCATCAACCTTGACAATTCGAATGGGCTTTCGATTTCGTTCAGTAACTTGTTGACTCATCGATCCGTCTTTCGTTTCAATCATGTTGATGGTTATTGGATACCTGAGTTTCGGCACACGTGTGATGCCTAAGAAGTCGCATTCATGTGTGATTAGTATGTATCCTTGCTCCCGCCTCTTCACATGGTCATGTAGTAGGTCTAATGCTGATCTCCCTGTAACATTCTCGAAGAAATGCCGAGCAAATGGATTCTTCGGGCGACTCATGATGATGAGGCTATCATAATCTTCACGTAGTGAAACTTCCGTTCCCCCCTGAAACTTATGACATATTATGATGACTATGCACAAGCCCTCTCTGAAGCCAGTTTGCTGAGCCATCTTATGACGGATGTTGAACAGCTCCGATTGAGCCTCATCCGGCAGGTTCACTTTAGTAGCGTCCTCAAGCACCAGAATCTGTACTGGTTTCAGTTCCCACGGCGAGTTGAGCAGTAGCATGGTATCTTTCGCTTTTGCAACCCGTACGGATATTTGGGCAGGACCGAATCGCCGCATCGCCTCATTAGCTAGGAGCTTCGGAATGTTGGATTTTCCTATCCCCACTTTACCGTAAACATGGATGGATACTTGCTCGATTGCGTTATCATAAGGGTCTGTACGGTCTGAAGGTCGAAATGTCTTCGGGAATATTTGGTCAAAGTAATGTGCTATGTCAGCTTGAGGGACCTCGTGATTTTCAGGTACACTATTAGTTTGTTGAATTACTCCCCTCAATTTCACTCACCAAAAAAGGAGAGTAGGTATTGTGAACTACTTTTTCCGGTCATGGAATCCGACGTATATCAAGAAGATCAAGAGGAGCGCTAGGTCCTCGATGTCCGCGACGATATCTGTGAATTGCATCTTCAATCACCTCAAACACTCGTCGAGTTCTGGTTCCCGAAGACTTGGTTCCGCTTTTTCATTGCAAAATACCTTCAATGTAAGAGGGGTAGGTAGGGTGAATCCCACAATCCCTACTTTTGAAGAGAAAATCAAATAACGGGAGAAACCCGGGCAATACTGTTCCTGATCATACCAGGTAGGTAATGTGAATGAAACGAGAATGTGTTGCGTGACCGGTTCAACGCTGGCGTAATGGTAGAGTGAAGGGGACAAGGTAATCGAAAAGAAGGCCAGCACTTGCTAGCTATTCTACTAACTAACGTTCCTCGTTAAGAAATGTGGTATTATCGGTGCGGGTAACTGAAATTGAGCCGTCTGTGATCATGGCGACGAAATTTGAACCGTTTGGTTTCACTGAAGCGTTCCTTTATCTGTTTTTCTGCATTCGTATTCTGCATCGTCTCTGTTTTCATTAATCTTGTACCAGTACGTGTGCTGTATCGCATGCTTACCAGACACGTTGTGGTAGTGTTTGATCTTAACTACCCACTGTCCTGTCTTCTCTTCTATTTCCGGCCTAGGTTTGTCCATGAACATTGCATCAGGGCAGAGTCGCCCAAATTTCAGCAGCGCATAGAAAAGAGCTTCATCCTTATCCAAAGATTACCACTTTCAAACTATAGTCTAAGTGTTATAACTTTAGCATTCGACTGCGCGAACTAGGTTCTCATCTTTCTTCTTGGGAGTGGATTTATTTTGGAACTTGTTAGAACATTTTCAATAGTCAATACTCACGGAACAATCGCGGTATACATAGATGAATCGAGGTGGGAGCCGGCAGTAGACCAAATAAGCAACTTTAGCCGTCGCGTGATTGAGGTTCTCTTATGATCGAGATACCGATTGCGAAAGCTACTCAGTTGATTTCTCCCAGGCTAACGGTTTTGGTGAATACAATTGACGAAACGGGTGAATTGAACTCGTCACCATATTCATGGGTCTATCCTCTTAGCATGAATCCTCCATTGATCGGAGTAGGAATTGGTGGCAAACACAAGTTCACGTACGTGAACTCGATGAGAACGGGAGAATTTGTTGTGTGCGTTGTTTCTGAGGCTTTTGGTCAGCAAGCTGTGGGTTGTGAGGCAGCCCACAGGCCCGGAAGCAAACTCTGGGAAAGGCAGGGATTGCACGCAGAGAAATCCGTAAACGTGAAGGTTCCGAGGATACGTGAGTCCAATGCAATCCTTGAATGTAGAGTGAAGCAGTTCATAGAATTGAGTGGGGACCATTTGATTCTAGTGGGAGAGGTTGTGCATGCGGAGGCTAAGCAAACTGGACTCGATGACATTGACCCACTTCTTCACGATGGTGGAGGGAGATTCAGAACCATAGGAAAACAGATCATCCTGGAACGGCAACAGTGAAATAACATGATACTCAAAACACCGAGTAAACCTGGGTGGCGTCGCTGCACACTGCACATTTCTTAGGAAGAGACTAAAAACAGATCGTAAATCAATGAATTGGTGTTCTATGGTTAGTATGTCGTCAGCGCAGCCTGTAACCCAAGATGCGAAGCACTCTGCAAGTCTAAGTATTTCTGAACTATTGTTGGTTCTTGTTGGGTTGGCTTCCGTCGTTCTATCAGTCATTCTCCCTCTCCTGATGAGGGGAGTGATCGAACATGGTGGAGGGGGTGTCACGTTCAGATCGGGTTATCTTAGGGTATTGACACCATTCATTACTAATGTTTCAATGGCTTCTGCTTTTGTTGTTGCTGTTGTGATTTTATCATTTGACAAATCAAAAGCTAATGCCGTATCAGCTTTGTTTGGGATTTTGACGCTCGCGGTGTCCAGTGCGGAAATTTCGCTTTCGTTTTATCTCTCTTTGAGCCTACCTCTGACAGCGAACGCGCCAATGATGGAAATTTACCTGATTGGACTAGTGCCTTTGGGGTTAGGGTGTACAATGTTCACTCTGGCTGCGATTATGTCCTCTCGCTGAAGTCGTCCACCGGAACTATACTAGTTTAAGATGACACTAGCACAATCGACATAAAATCAGATTATCACATTTATCAAATTGTTACGATGAAAAACCGAGTAGCCTGCTACGGGCTTCTTCAGCGGAGTATCAAAAAACGGTGGGAACGCACGTGTTTCCGCCTCGTAGCGGTATAACGGGTTCGTGCGGTGTTACTCATTGTGGTTTAGCTCCTTAGAACTAGAATCTTCGTGGTTCTTTTTGGTCCTCACTTCGTAGATTGTATAAGTGTAGTAGCCAGCTTGTTCGACTATGCATTCCTGTTTCTTAACCCAGTCTTCAGCCTCATCTAGATAATTGAATGACGGTAGGGAGATGTGTTGTTTTATGTGGTTTTCCACTGCCACAAACTTGAATCCGTTTCGAGCCTTAACTCGCGAGCTAGATGTTATCAAAGAATAGGGCAACTTAGGATGAGTAGATTCCGCTGATTAGTTAACCTGCCTATATGGTCGCTTCGAGGTTGCGAGGAAGGTCACAGACCAACAAAGACGCGGATGGGCGTCGAAGACGCTTGTCTTACGGGAACTATGCCGTCATAAAATCAATAGGGTGCACTTGAAGAGTGCGCAGGTTCACTGTTGTGAGAATTCCCGGAGTCGGGATCAGACCTGCTCTACGCTGATAATCAGTCTGAGCCTGCCAGGCGCCAGAATTCACTATCTGAGTGCCCCGGTAATTCTCATACTTCACGACGTGAATATGACCTGATTGGAAGACATCTGGTACGTCTTGTATCACAAGATGGTCCTCTTTCTCAGGAGCAATTGCGGTTCTCTTTCCATATTCAGGAGCTAGATGTCGACATTGTAGTTGTAGTCGCATGGCCTTTTCAGGCTGAGTAAAATCAATGCTGGGGACGCTTGCGATTATGTCATCTAAACTTCGTCCATGATGGAGTAGGAATCGAACTCCATGCAGTGAAATTTCGGATGGGTTGCCTAGCGATATCAGCTTCCGTGCTTCGTACAATGGCTCCGCGAAGTTTTTTGGAATTCGCGGTTGCGGCATAGCTTGTCGGACTGCGTCATGATTGCCTGGTAGAATTATGGTTTCAATATGATCAGGAATCTTGCTAATACACTTTGCAGCTTCCTTATACTGCTCGTACAGATCCACAATCGCCAGTTCCTGTTCCTGCCGAGGGTAAATTCCAATGCCGTCTACGATGTCGCCGCAGAGAATAACGTACTTTACATGCGATGCAATTTCCTGCTGATTATGATTACCGACTTTCAAATTCAACCAGTCAAAAACCCTGCCCAACTGCTCACCCAGGAACTTCTTGCTTCCAATATGCAAGTCTGAGAGCAAAACAGCCCAAACATCCTCATCCGCGAAATGTGGCTTATGGTCTGGAATGTCAGGGAGTAGTATTTGCTTCGCAATTATCAGATCTCCCTGCGACCTAACGCCTTCAATGCACACAACTTGATCGAGAGGAACCTTCTGGGCAACTTCGAAGGCTCCTCTCTCTTCCGGAGAGGCGAGAACTGTAACGCTATCCTCAAGATCGTCCATTTGTAGGAATATTTTCCGCTGACGTTCTCGTTTCTCAGTAATCATGGCAAGAAACTTGACCTTTCCCTTCGGAGGAGCCTTCAGAGCTGCAGAGATGGCTGTTGCGTCTCGAACATCTTGGCGTACGCGAAAGGCCGACGCTATCTTCTGAAATCTATCGCGGAAATAATGGGAGAAATCTTCAATGTTCCCCGCGGTTCCTATTTCACCTGAAGGATCACGGAGGACTTCTACGCGAGAAGACATTTGCTTGGATGGGATCTGAAATGTTACAGGCACCGCAACTTCGACTTTATCATTCGATTCGCGAGGCGACATCTCAATTAACTCTTTCTTAGTCAAAATCGCATTGACTTTCGGTTTCTCGCCAATCGTTACAAGAACACTCTTAGCCACGCTCGAAACTTCGGGCTCTTCCATAGTTCGCAAGTAATCGAAAGCAGAACGGTCAAGCTGATACCCTGCCGAAGCTAATTCCTGCACGAACCTACGAAGATGCTCCGACAGAGCAAACCCATCCTAAAGATTGAATGGTACTGATGTGATCTTTATTCGTTAGGGAACTCATGCCAAGAGTGGAAGAGGCTAAGACGAGGTATATACGAGCTTAACCTACAGCGAGTTGACGGTGGGAAAGATGACATTACGAATATACAATTCGCTTTCGCGAAGGAAGGAAGTCTTTCCGCGTCATCTACCAGAAGTTAGAATGTTCGTCTGTGGACCAACAGTTTATTCTTACGCGCATCTGGGACATGCTCGTACTTACATTGCCTTCGACATAATCGCTCGTTACTTGAAATTTCTTGGCTATTCTGTGAATTATCTGATGAATATTACTGACGTGGCTGACAGGGTCTTCGATCGCGCAAAGAAACTCAACAGGGATCCGAAGGATCTAGCCCATCAATTCGAGCAGGCGTTCAAAGAAGATATGAAATCACTTCACATAAGCACGGTACGGGCCTATGAGCGAGCTTCAGACCATATTCCTCAGATGATATCTCAGATCGATGGCATGGTCAAGAAGGGGGTCGCTTACGAGACTGAGACGGGCGTTTATTTTGAGGTGAGCAAGTTTCCGCAATTTGGAGCGCTCTCGCACTTAAGTCGCGAGGAGCTTTCTCTCAGACGATTTGAATTGTGCTTGACAAAGAGGAATCCCGAAGACTTTTCGGTTTGGCGAAAACAGGACAGCGGACCTGCATGGGATTCTCCTTGGGGACGTGGTCGTCCTGGATGGCACGTTGAGGATACAGCCATTTCCATGGGAATTTTTGGTGATACCTATGACTTGCACGGAGGAGCATCTGAACTCATGTTTCCTCATCATGAAGCGGAAATCGCTCAAGCAGAGGGTTTGACCGGGAAGTCTCCTTTTGTAAGATGCTGGTTGCACACAGGTCTGTTGACAGTTGAAGGACGGAAAATGAGCAAATCGCTAGGTAACGTAGTGCGGATCCATGATGCCTTGAAAGAATACTCAGCTCAAGAGCTGAGATGGTATTTCGCAAGTTACCATTACAGAGAACCAGTAACTATGACCGATTCGGCTTTGAAGAAGGCTAGAGCTGAATTTCGCTCTCTAGCTAGCGATATGGAAAGCTTCAGGAAGAACGCGCATTCTGAGAGGGCAATTAAGAATAGGCATTTGAATCAGTTAACAATTAAGCTTGAGAGAAATTTCAGAAATCGGATGGATGATGACTTCGATACTCCGAACGCTCTGAGAGCGTTAACCGATCATATTGCTCATGTATCGAAACTTGCGAGAAAGCAGACCGTTGATGCGTACTCTAAGGAGCGAACCGAGGCCGCTGTCGAGCAAATTTGCAACGTGATCGGAATCAATCTCTAGTATAACCAAGCCGTGATGGGACGCTTCGCTTCTTTCAGCACGAATCCATAAGTTTCCTTTGCAGTATCAAAGTAGTACCACTCATCTCTTCCGCCTGCAACATCCTTTCCCACCTTCCGATTCCAAACTCTGTCACAAATGTTGACACAATAACTCCCTCTGTAATACCCGACAAAAATGAAACCACCGCCAATATGATTTGCTAGGTTTCCTTCAATCCGTATTCCTTCATCTTCATCTAACGCTTCGATGAAGTCGTACAGGTCCCTTTCGCTCGTAATCGGACGTTCTTGATAGGTCTCTATTATTCGCTTGGCAGGCATTCTTCATCTTCCTCCATAGGGCAAGCCTGTCATAGGGTGATGGACACAGTAAAGAGGCTTAACCTCTGCTTTATCCATAATCCAGCATCCGAGTAGGTGTCAATGTCTACGGTCCTAGGTCTGGATAGAATAGAGAGGTTCATGTAATGCTGCTCAAAGGGCACTTCGAGAGCGGTCGACATCACCGCACCGTCGCTTTGAGTAAGCACGGCGTCTTAATCGCGTTTGGATCTACTGCCAATCGAACCTTCAATTGTTAATTGAACAAGCCTAAGTATCGCGGGCCTTCCAAGTCCTCGAGAAGCGTGGCTTCCTTCACCTGAGTAGGTGGAAATTTATGCATTTCAATCTTCCTCACGAGCATTTGCACTTGTGATCGGGCTTTCGACGCCAAACTTTTCGAGATGAAGCGATGTCGAACCGCGCTTTCTAATTCGTTCTCATCAAGAACATACGTTTCACCGTCAGGAGTAATCCAAATGTCCAGAAACAAATCTGTCAGAAGAGTAGTACTTGACCCGGACATTAAGCGCTTAATTGGCATAACAATGTCACAGTAGTAACCAAGCCAGTTCTTCGACTCATCGTAAAACTTCCCTATGTCAAACCATCTGTCTTTGAACACGAACCAAATCGCCCAGTACCCGGAAGCCGCGATTATTCTGCCAGCGACTTGACGAGGTTGCGCAAGGTGGAGACGACTTTGAATCGTCAGAGATTGTTCCGTGACGCCAAGAAGAAGGCCCGGGTATCTAGAAGGAGGATTAGGGGGTCGCCGGTACAGAATTGAAACAGGACAAGGTAATTCACGCTTCATCTTTCATCCCTGCTTCAAAGGCTATTCTGTATGACGAAAGAAAAGATTTCAAGCGCATAATATCGTTATTGCAACATGTAGTTGTTTCAATAGGAGCTAGAAATGTTGACGAAACCCACGCGTTAAGGATCCAATCGTTCAAATTGCAAAATGCGAAATCATCACTGAACCCTCGATTCCAGGCTGCGCCTCAATTTTCAGTTTTCAGTAGCTTAGAAAACTCCGTTGGGCATCTCGATGATCAGTACAATGGTAAATGATCTAAAGTTATATTCGCCGACCTCGAACTGTCACCAACGCTAGAAGATAGGTGCAGGCGATAACCTCTCATGGCTTCAAAAGAGAACGACGTTTTCTACCTGAAGCTTAAATGGATTTCATGCAAGGACGAGGCTGAACGAGCGAAGCTGGCGACGAAAATTCGCCAGTTATTATCCGAAAAGAAGGCTTAGTTACGTGTCCCAGCGAAATAGGCCGAGCAGCATTATTGTCCTCGTTGTCCTTGAAATCTTGCTCGGCTTGCTACTTCTATTGGGAGCACTAAGAAGACACGAAGGCGCGAGTGGAAACTTAGAGTCAGCACGTACGTTCTTGATGATCCTAGCAGCGCTGAGTTTCTGCTTTGCATTCGGTCTCTGGATCGGGAAGACTTGGGCATGGATAGGCAGTATTGGACTCACGGTTCTCGGAATCATCTTCTCAGTTCTCATCTTGTTCATAAGACCAACGATTGGTGAAGGTGTCTATCTGATTGCAAACATGGTGATGATTTACTTCCTAATCCAGCCACGCGTTCAACGACACTTTGGACGCAACAGAACAAAACTGCTACGGGAACAGTAATGGAGAATTCCGTAAGCCTGAGTGATATTCAACTCGCTAGGCAACGAATCTTCAAAATCGCCTATCGAACTCCACTTTACCTTTGCCCTCGTTTAAGCACAATAGCAGGGGCTAATGTATATCTCAAACTCGAAACGTTCCAACCAATCCGAGTTTTCAAGATCCGCGGGGCAACTAACAAGATCCTGAAACTCTCGCCCTCCGAACATAAACGCGGCTTCGTAGCAGCCTCCTCAGGAAATCATGGCTTAGCAGTTTCCTACGTCGCACATCTAGTTGACAGCAAAGCAACCATAGTTGTACCGACCAGTGCAGTTGAGGAGAAAGTGAACGCTATCGAAGACTACGGAGCCATAGTCATCAAACATGGACTCTTTCATGACGAGCGCACGAGTAAAGCGATGGAAATTCAAAGGAGTACTGGGGCTATATTCATCCCTCCATTTGACGATGCAGACATAATCGCAGGCCAGGGCACAATCGGACTCGAAATCGTTGAAGATTTGCCAGACGTCGATACGGTCATAGTTCCTATCGGTGGGGGAGGGCTAATTTCGGGGATTTCAGTAGCCGTAAAGAATCTGAGACCGTCCACGAGAGTGATAGGTGTGGAACCTGAGAATGCGTCGTCCATGTACCAGTCAATTCAAGCGGGAAAGATAATTCGCCTGACAGATACTAGAACAATCGCAGACGGTTTAGCAACGCGTGAACCAGGGTCCCTCACCTACGCTATTACTAGAAAGAATGTGGACGAGATACAGCTAGTTTCCGAAGAGGAAATTGAAAAAGCCGTCTTCACCATTTTTCAGGAATGTCATCTCATCGTCGAACCTTCATCTGCAGCCGCAGTAGCGGCTTTGCTTAAAATGAAACGTCGAAAACTAAAAGAGCAGATAGCCGTCGTCATCAGCGGAGGCAATATTTCCATGAAATTTCTGCATGGAGTTCTTGCGAAGTACAGTAACGCCTCGTGACCATTTTCAGCTATCAATCATCCCGCATACCCAATGATTGATACTCCGACGAGAATCGTCAAGAATCCAATTGCTTGATGTGCAGCCAAACGTTCCTTCAACACGACGAAAGCAAGAATGACAGTAACTGCACTAAATAAGCCGGAAATGGTTGCTACCACTGATACTGCACCTCCAAGAATTCCTAAGTTGTAAGAAATGTTGCCAAGGGTGTCCACAATCCCGATGAGGAAAACAATAGGCAAGAAACTTGACCACTTCCCATATGCCCGTCCTCTAGGAGTGAAGATTACTGCGCCAGTCAAGACGGTCGCGCTCATTAGGCGCACCAACAAGACCGGCAAGACAGCACCTAAATTACCAACCACGAGCTTCAACGCGAAAAAAATGAAACCTAAAGCGAAAAACGTAACCATCGCGTAACCGACTCCGGCAGCAAGGCGTTTCTTATCTAATCTCTCACTTGCGCGTTGAATGGAGACCAGGAGAATACCGACGAGTATGGCCAGTATGGCGGCGCATCGGGTCGCGGATAAATGTTCATTGAGAAACAATACAGCGAGGACGGTGGAAAGAGCAGGATAACTGCTTGCAATAGGCGAAATAATGCTCAGCTGGCCCACTTCGAATCCTTTGAAAAGTGAAAAAGAGGCTACAGCGTTAATCGCACCTAACCCAAGCGTGAAGTATACTGCAGTTGGAAATAGCCAGAGGCGAGGTAAGTCTTGAACTGCAACTAGGACAACAAGTAAACCACCAATGTACTGTAGAAAAAGTGAAGTCCTAAGAGCACCAATTCTCCCCGCGGAAATCTTCGCTGCGAAATCAGAAGTTCCCCAGCAGAGCGCAGCCGCCAATCCGAAAGCTATAGACAAGTCCACCAAAGTGCCACTCAACGCACGCTTCTTGTAGGTCGAATTTTAGTTCTCAGTCAAAAAATCATTCTCACATCACACCCTGGATTGCAGGAATGCGAAAGGTGGGTAACACTCATAATATGCGCTTCTTTCGAATAGGTCGAAAGTGACAGTGTATGACTCAGAACGCTGAGGTAGTTGTCATAGGAGGCGGCCCAGGTGGGTACGTCGCAGCAATCAGACTCGGTCAGCTTGGAAAAGAAACTGTTCTAGTGGAGAAAGAAAACCTTGGAGGAGTCTGCCTGAACATTGGTTGTATCCCATCTAAAGCCCTCATCCGTGTCGCGAAGTTGAAGAATAGAGTTGAAGCGGCCAAGCAAATAGGCTTGGAAGTCGGTGACGTGGGAGTTGATATGGCGAAAGTTCAAGCATGGAAGCAGAGCGTAGTCAGTCGTCTTGTGTCAGGCGTTGAGTACCTCTGCAAGAGTAATAATGTGAGGATTATCAAGGGAGTAGCGAAATTCAACGGACCTACCACAATCGAAGTCAAATCAGCAACGGGAACTGAAACCATCGATACCAAGAACACGATCATAGCCACAGGAACCCGTCCAATGGAAATTTCAGGCTTCAAATTCGACGGCACTACCGTAGTCACTACAACAGAGATGCTCGCCTTACGTCAAGTACCGAAGAATCTGGTTGTCGTTGGAGCGGGAGTGTCCGGACTAGAGATGGCAACCATGTACGCTCAACTCGGCAGTAAGGTGACTGTAATCGAGCTACTAGACCAATTACTACCGGGTGTTGTTATGGACTCTGAGATTATCAAAATCGTCGAGCGCGCATTCCGAAAACTCGGCATCGAGTATCATGTGAAATCAAGAGCCAAGGAATATCGCGAGGGTAAGGTATTCGCCACCCTTGAAGATGGAAAAGAGGCTGCGTTTCCATGCGACATAGTACTCGTTTCGGTCGGAAGACGCCCTAACAGCGATCAGCTTGATTTAGAGAAAGCAAGCGTTAAGACTGATCGCGGCTGGATTCAAGTTAACAAGAAACTTCAAACTAACGTGCCAGGAATTTACGCAATCGGTGACGTAATCGGTCCGCCCCTATTCGCACACAAGGCCTCAAAGGACGGAGTGGTGGCAGCAGAAGTAATCGCAGGCATGAGCAGTGAAGCCGATTACCGTGGCGTGGCTTGGGCGATATTTACAGATCCTGAGATAGCGTCAGTCGGGCTAACAGAAGTGCAAGCTAAGGAGAAGGGGTATGACCCTGTTGTTGGCAAATTCCCCTTCAGCGCATTAGGGCGGGCTTTGCTTGCTGGGGAGACTGAAGGTTTCGTCAAAATTGTTGCTGACAAGGAATCAGAGCTAGTCCTAGGAGTGCATATCATCGGACCAGAGGCATCCGACTTGATCAGTGAAGCCGCACTCGCCGTCGAGATGGGTGCAACCCTCGAGGATATTGGATTCACGATTCACCCGCATCCAACGCTGCCCGAAGCAATTATGGAAGCCGCGGAAGCAGCGAAAGGAAAGGCAATTCACATCGTGCAAAAGTGAAGACGAGTAAGGCTAGGACTTTAGCTACCTTACTCGTTCTGCGTCGCCGCGTCTGGGCGGAAGCTTAACTCCTATGTTACGCGCCAGCTTTCGAACGTCATCCTCACTCATCCAATTCACCCGCAGGTATTCGAAAATTTCGGAATCTGACATTCCGAGTCTACGTGCTTCATTAACCGCATGCCTGTAAGCCTCTAATTCGGTTGGCCGATCATGGTACTCGAATGTCTCATCGAACAACGCCTTACCCTGCCGGTACTGTTTGACGTGGACAAGCTCGTGAACTACGTCGAGATATTTGCTAGTAGGGTCACCATTCTTCAGATAATACGCACTCACAATTAAGTGCCCGTCTTCATCGCTGACACCCATGTAACCAAACTTGGAACTAAAGAATTCGACCTTTAGTTCGGAAAGCACACTGTTTGTATCTTCGCCGAAAATCTCCCTTATGGCAGCCACTTTCTCGAAACCCTTGAAGTATTGCGTGAAATTCTGCATCGCGATTGGTACGATTTCAGGGATCAGCACATCCGGTAGAGGAAATTTCTTTGATGTTTCTTTCATGCGGATAGTCTCCTTTGAACACGAGAGATTATGGTTCTGTTTTCGCCTATCGCCAAGTAGCGACTATTAATCCATCGGTTACAACAAGGCATAAACTCATCATCGTCGATTCTTCTTTCGGAGTTCGACAATCCATGGTTGGAATCAAAAGGTTGACGGAGGAAATCCTCGTCTTCTTCCACGAAGCGGACAGTCGAGGCAGACTTAACGTCACCGTGGCCGCTCTGTACAAGGCATTTGAGAAGAAAGCTTCTTACGACGTCGTTCAACGAGCCATATCATTTCTGGTTGAGAGAGACTTGATCGCGCCTCTCAGCTACAGTCTCACAGCAAAAGGCAGACGAGAACACAGCCTAAAGCGGAAAGGTTGACAACCACAGCCCATAATGTCTAATTCGCCACGAGTTTAAGAGCAGAAAGCGAGAGAATAACTAGGAATTGATGACGGGAAATCTCCTGGACCTGGGACTTTGTGAATACAACGAGGTATGGGATCTGCAGCGCAAACTGATCATTCAACGTGCTAATCATCAAATTCCAGACACGCTAATCCTGGTCGAGCATCCACACGTGTTTACCGTCGGCAAAGCAGTAGCAGGTGAGATCCCTGCTAAGCTAGATGGAGTCCCCGTCATAAGAGTCGAGAGGGGAGGTCAATGGACATATCATGGCCCCGGACAACTAGTGGGTTATCCAATTCTTGACCTAGACGCAAGAGGCCGTAACATACACAACTTCCTGTGGAGCATTGAGGAGGCGATAATCCTAACACTCGACGAGTTCAGTATCAAAGCGGGACGGGTGGAAGGCAAAGGTAAGACGGGTGTATGGGTGGGGAAACGGAAAATCGCCTCCATCGGTGCGGCAGTAAGAAACTGGATTACGTTCCATGGATTCGCGTTGAACGTGAAGCCGGACATGAAATACTTCTCGATGATAGAACCATGCGGGATGCCCAGCTCAACTATGACCTCCATGAAGGAATATCTTAATGGTGACGTAGATTTCAACAAGGTCAAAGAGAGCATATCACACAGATTCGAACAGGTCTTTCAGCTCAAGCTCGCCCCACAAGAGCTAGAGGTTTAACCACGTGTGCCAGTTACGGTGAAGGTAGGAGATCATATGTCAACCTTCGAATCGGTCGACGTTGGTTTCAGCGATTGCTCAATTCAGGATTTTCTTAGCCTAGCTGAACTCGTCGATAACAAGGATTTTTCACGTTTGTGGATCCAGGAAGGAGATCAGAAAAGCGCGTTCACATTAGCCGCGCTCGCTCTTCAATCCACCAAAAGAGTCAAGGTAGCTTTAGGCGTTACAAGCCCCGTCAGGAGACATCCGCAAATTCTAGCGATTGAAGCAGCCACCTTAAACGAAATCTCCCCAGACAGATTCATTCTAGGACTCGGAGTAGCTACCGGTGCAATCCGAAACTATGGACTGGAAATGCAACCGCTGCTCGCCATGAAGGACACTTTCGAAATAATCCGAGGCCTACTCGCTGACAACAGATCAGAATTCTCGTACACCGGCAAAGTATTCTCAACCAGGAGGCCTCAAAAACGATTCAGGATGCCTAACCTTCCGATCTTCATGGGCGCGATTGGTCCCCGAATGCTGGATCTAGTTGGGGAATTCGCCGATGGACTCATCCTAACCCGGCGAGGTTGCTTCTCTCCAGAATACCAGAAGTACGCCATTAAACGAGTAATCGATAGCGCGAACACTCACAAACGAGACGCGAGCACTATCAACTTCGTCGGATTCTTTGAGACCTTTATCTCAGAAGATGGAAACTCGGCACGACAATTCGCCAAGAGAATACTCGCGACCTATACGATTCCTGAACTACCCCCTTTCGTCTCTAATCTCGCTCGCATTGATGAAAAGGAAATCCGAACTGTCAAACAAAAATATCTAGAAGGCAACTTCGAAGGAGCAATAAACGCAGTCACCGACCGGATGGTGGATGTCTTTGCAATCGCTGGCACACCATCTCAATGCACAGAGAAGCTTGAGCAGTACGCTAAGACAGGGCTAAAGACACCAATACTCTTCATTCACGGACCCGACAAGATGAATGCCGCAAAATTGGCTGCCGAACAAATATTACCCAGACTCACTCCTGATAACGGAAATTCTTCGGTTAGTCGATTAGATACATAGTGCGCTCCAACCTCAGTTATCGCTGGAACGAGAAGAGTTTTTTCCACACGGGTCCCAAGCAAGAACGAGCTATCCAGAAACCCACCAACCAGTTGGGTTGGTCGACGATTTCATGTATTCGTAAGTCGCCGGCTACACTGCAGAAGACGTAGGCCTCTTCCCTACTCAGAGACGCATGTTCGGTAAGGTCGTTAATCATCCGGCGGATGGATTGCTTGCAGGCATCCATGAGGTCCGGTGAAATGCCCGTTGTCACGTAATGCCTCTCAGTGGGCGTTTCTTGTGATGTGAAGTAACGTGGCGCGTCAATCTGCGCTCCTTTAATCAGATTAAATCGGAGATTGACTTCACCGGGACATTCGATAGCTGTGACGCAAACTTCACCATCCCCTTGAGCGGCGTGAATATCACCGACCGAGAATAGGCCACCGTCTACCCAAACTGGGAGTAGCAACCTACTGCCGGCCGTCAAGTGGCGAACATCCATATTCCCTCCATGATTACCAGGGGCCATAGAGTCGGTGAAACCTTCTCTCGCCGGGGCGACTCCCATTACTCCGCAGAAGGGCCTGCGCCTCACCTTGAGGCCATTTTTGAAATTCACCCAGCTCTTCTGGGTGAGCTTCCATATCCACAAGTAGGGTTCAGTGAATTCTTCAAGTGTACCTAAGCCGGGGACTATCGCGGACCAGCCCCAGTCAGCGGTATCAACCTTCAACACGTCAACTGTCAAGACGTCGCCAACCTTTGCACCTCTTATACGGACTGGTCCCGCGAGTGGATAGAATTTGGAGGCGTCAAGTTTAGCCGCATCACTGCGGGTGCTTTCCTTGTTCAGTTGGGATGAGGTTACCTCACGAACTTGAAACTTAACCCGGTCGCCAGGGTCAATCTCCAGAACGTGTGGATGGCTTTTGCCCCACAGGTAATGGTAGGTTTCCTTCGTCACTAGATGGGATCGGGACAAGTTAGCTCCACGCGAGGAGGTCTCAAGAGCTTCTATTTAACATTCAAACAATTCTCAATCGAGTTCCTGAAATTAGCGCTTACATCCTAGCTGAAAATCATTTCCCGTGTTCGACTTCTTAGCGGGTGTTTGTGCCGAATTTTCTGTCGACGTACAGAAATGGGCATAGATGACTGTTTTGGAAACTTTTAAAAGGGAAATGGAAGTGTTACGCCCGCTTGATTTAATTGAACTATTCATCCACCCGCGCTGTGAGCCGGGCCGTAGCCGCTGTTGCTATAATAATTGTAGTTATCGTTGCTGGCGTCGCCACGTACTTCATGATGCCCACTCGAACCCAAACGCCTGTGACCACGACCACTGCTGGGCCGTCAACTTCTGCGACTTCCGGTGGTCCGGGTGTTCAGTCGATCACCTATGAGACCTTGTCGTCGATTCAGTATCTTGACCCTCAGGTTTCGTACGATATCTACGGTGCCTCAGTTGAACAAAACGTCTACGAACCTCTCCTCTGGTTCAATGGTACTAACGGACAAGACGTAATCCCCTGGCTCGCGCAGACCTACTCCGTTTCGCCAGACGGAACAACGATGACGGCAACATTGCGGAGCGGCATCAGCTTCGCTGACGGAGAAGCACTTAACTCGTCAGCCGTTTATTTCACTTACAACAGGCTTCTCGTGATGGACGGGAGCGCGCCCGTTGGACACGGAACTCAAGCATCTTGGATTATGCAACAGCTTGAGGACCCAAGCCTCAGCACGACTCTCTGCTCCTGCACTCAGACTTATGGAGCCGCGTACGCGAAGAAAGTTCTTGCTCAGAATTTCGTCGAAATAACCGGCCCGCTGAGCGTTACGCTTCACATCATGCATCCCAACAGTGCCTTACCGTATCTACTCGCGAATCTGTGGGCGAATGTTGTTGCACCAGACTATGTTATGCAAAAAGACATTGCGTTCTGGAGCCAATCCAGCAAGGGTTACACGTTACCCTACCCCACGCTAAGCGGAGGCGTCACGGATCAGATGAATCAATATTTCATGGATTATCAAGCCACGTGCAATGCCGGAGTGACACCGAAAGGTTGTGGTGACGTCTACCTTGATTCATCCGTCGATGGCTCATTGGCTGGAACCGGCCCATATACGATTAAGAGCGTTGACACGGCAGCGAACGTGATCACGCTCGTAGCCAACCCCAACTATTGGGGTGGACCATACGGGAACATTCATCCCCACATTCAAACGGTGACCTACAAGTTCGTCCCCGACCAGACGACGAGAGAAATAGATCTTAGGAACGCAGCCGCTTCCGGGCAGGCAATGGTGATAGATGTTACGCCAACTAACATCTACGACGTTGCTGACAGACAGACTTGGATAAACGAGAACAAACTGGTCCCAACGCTGAACGGCGTTACAATCTATGGGCCATTCACACAATACGCTACCTTATTCATACCGTTAGACACGAACGTTACGAATCCGTTTACAGGCACATACTACAAGTTTCAACCCTTTGCGGATTACAGGCTGAGGCTAGCAGTCGCAGACTCAGTTAACCTAACCCAAATCAACATACGCGTCAACAATAAACTGGGTCAAGTTGCTAATAATTTGGATCCACCGGGCATTCCTCCGGCGGGTACAAACGCCGCGACACTACAACCTGCGTACAGTTACAATCCTGACGAAGTGCAGGCATTGCTCCTAGATGCAATGATGCATCCGCTAACGAATTTCAACTTCAGTAACGGGACGGCGGCGCCGGCCGGCTTGTTTGACAACACGTTCGGTTGCACAACACTGAACGCGAACGGCCAGTGTGACCATCCTGTCCCTCAGAGTATTCCGCTCGTTTATGCAACGGGCGACTCGGTAAACGAAGCGATCCTGAACCAAATTGCAGGAACAGTGAACAATGTGAGCGCAACCTACAACATGGGGTTGTCAGTGCAGGTCACGCCATTACCATGCGGCCAAATGACAAGCGAAGCCTTCTCAGGGCAAGTGTACGCGTGGGCTGAAGCATGCTTCGGCTGGTACGACGACTACCCATGGGCGTTAGACTTTCTAGGACCGATACTATCCCCGGGAGGAATATACACGGGTCCAGGAGGCTGGAACACGAATGAAATGGGCCAATATTGGGCTCAAGCGCAGCAAGCGAACGAGAAAGGGAACATGACCGCGCTAGTTCAGGCAGTTAATTCGATGCAGGCTTTAGGTAACCAGCAGGTCTCGGACATTTGGACCTTCTATCCCGAAATTTACATGGTGATGACTTCGAATGTACAAGGCTTCTACTTCAACCCGGCTATTTACACGACCGGGGAACCACAGTACTTCGCAGCGTTATACTAGGGAACCAGGTCGCGGATTACGCGGCCGTCTCCCTACGGTAGGGCCATATCTTCAAATTCATGTGACCCTTTTTCCGTTTTCTTCTAACGAAAGTTCGATCCGGACTGTTTAACATGAAATGAGGTCCAGTTACCTTTGAAACTCTACGAATACATCATCAGGCGGCTTGCCTTGATGGTCTTCGTATTGTTCACGCTTAGTCTTCTGATCTTCTACCTGACGCGTGGCCTCTTACCACCGAGTACAGCGCTTGCTCCTTACATCAGCCCCAGAATAGGCGAAGCGGGCAAACTATCCCTCGCACGTGCTTTGGGAGTAGCGACCTCTACTTGCCCGTCATTCCAAGCTTTCGCTTCCGAAACTAATGGCTGCATAGTGCCGCTCTGGGGGCAATATTATGGTTGGCTGGTGAATGTGCTGACGGGCAATTGGGGGTTCACGTTGCTTCCAGGAATTGCAGGCACCGCCAACACGTGGGATGTTTTCTTCAGCAGGTTCGGGTTTACAGCGGAGTTGTCGATTTGCGCAGCCATACTCACGATAATCATTGGTATTCCTATGGGCATCGTTTCTGCGACGCATAACAACAAGCTGCCCGACCATGTTTCCCGACTAGTCTCTCTGGGCGGATATTCAGTTCCGCAGTTCTGGTTTGGGGCGATGTTGCAAATCCTCTTCGTGCTCTATGTGCGTGTGAATGGGGCTGGGTTATTCGACGCGACCGGTGCCTTATCGACAACGTGTGGTATTTGCTTTCGTAACCCTGGCGAGATAGTCTCGTATTCTGGGATGCCGATTCTTGATTCTCTTTTGTCATTCAACTTTCCTTACTTTTGGGATTCAGTCGTTGCCGTGACACTTCCCGCCCTAACCCTCGCCATAACGTCCATCGGAGCCTTGACTAGGATTGTTCGGTCAAGTATGATGGAGGTTCTCAGACAGGATTACATACTCCTAGCACGGTCGAAAGGTCTGAAAGACCGCGTAGTCATTTACAGACACGCGCTCAGAAACGCGATATTACCGGCCGTCACAGTTTCGGGTCTACTCGTCGCTTACCTGTTGGGTGGAGTAGTGATCGTTGAAATCGTCTTCTCCTGGCCTGGCGTAGGAAATGCTTCACTGGCGGCGGCTAATGTTCTTGACATTAACTTCCTCGAGCTCTACGTGCTGGTAACCGCACTAATAATAGTCGTCACGAACTTGGTAGTGGACGTGCTCTACTCCATAATCGACCCGAGGATAAGACTCTGAGGAGAAGTGAGATGAAACCACCTGCGGCGGGAGAACTTTACGGACGCCGAGCCGACCTCAAGTACTCGTTACACTTGCTCAGGTTGAACCCTGTCGTGCTCGTGGGTTTCATCGTATCCATCGCCACTCTCCTCCTTGCCCTCCTCTCACCTTTACTCGTTAACCCGTCTTCTTGGCATTTACAGAACCTTGACCTGCGTCTGTGTTGGAACAATCCTGCGTTCAATTGGGGGATTGGGAACGTTTTCACCTGTGAGGGTAAAATCTTCCCGCTGGGCACCGATCAGTACGGCCGGAGCCTATCCGAGATGATGATACTCGCAATCCCAATTGACCTACAAATTGCCTTGGAGGTTGTGTTGTCGGCCGTAGTGATAGGTGTCTTCTTTGGAAGCATCGCGGCTTATCTCGGAGGTGCAGTAGATGAGCTGATTCTGAGAATAACCGACGTATTCCTGGCCGTACCTGGCATCCTATTGGCCATCGTCATGATCGTAGTGATGGGCAGATCGTTGTTCGTACTGACGCTGGCCGTGCTCATAACTTGGTGGCCATTCTATGTGAGGCTAGTGCGATCGCAGGTTCTCGGTGAGAAGGAGAAGCCGTACGTAGAGCGGCTCCGGGCGATGGGGGCAGGTGGAACGCGGATTCTCTTCGGACACGTTGTCCCCAACTCAATCTACCCAATTCTAGTTCAAGCCACGCTGGACATCGGCTCTGTCATACTCACAGTTTCAGCACTAACATTCATCGGGCTAACACCGAGTCCTCTTCTTCCAGAGTTAGGTAACCTCGCGAACCAGGGGATCCAGTACATCTTCACTGCCCCATGGCTCATTCTCTTCCCTGGCTTGACGATCTTAGTGATCTCGCTAGGTTTCAACCTACTCGGCGACGGAATCAGGGACATCTTCGACCCGCGGCTGAGGAGATGATTATGGGAAGAGTTGCGACAGTGACTCAGACGGTACTGGCTGTCAATAATCTGAAGGTCACATTCCACACATACGCGGGCGACGTGAAGGCACTCGACGGCGTCGAACTATCTGTGAGGAAGGGCGAGGTGCTTGGATTGGTTGGAGAGAGCGGATGCGGCAAATCCGTCACAGCCCTAGCCATAGTTGGGCTATTGCCACCCAACGCTGAGATAGTCAGCGGAGAAGCTCTCTTGGATGGAACGAACCTTCTACGGATGGGGAAGGATGAATTACGCCTAACGAGGCTCAGAGATGTTGCAATCGTCTTCCAAGATCCTATGACCTACCTCAACCCAGTGCTCAGTATCGGCTTACAAATAACCGAGATCATCGCAAGCCAACCAGACCTGTTCATTCCGGAGATGATCAAGAACAGGCTTGAGGGAATCTCGACAATTGAAACGAACAGCGAACTTACCGGCGAATTGCAGGATGAAAGGAAGAAGCTAGAAGCCTATGCCCACGCTAACCGACTAGGAAATAATGAGCAGAAACGTCTAGCTCGCCTTTACGCCATCTCAATCTTAAAGTCAGTTAGGCTACCGGAAGCGGAGAAGGTCTTCAAAATGTACCCGTTCGAGTTGTCAGGAGGAATGAGGCAGAGGGCTATGATTGCCATGGCTTTAGTCCGAAGACCTAAACTTCTCCTCGCGGATGAGATCACAACCGCCCTCGACGTAACTGTCCAAGCGCAGGCGCTGCAGCTCTTGCAACAATTGAAGGAAGTGATCGATACGTCTGTACTACTCATAACTCATGACTTGGCCGTAGTCGCTGAGGTCTGTGACCGGGTGGCGGTCATGTACGCTGGCAACGTCGTTGAAGTAGCCGATGTGACGGAACTATTCAGGAACCCGCTTCACCCATACACTCAAGGCCTGCTGGCGTCCGTCCCGCGGGTGGACGTGATGGTCGAGCAGAAATCAATCCAAGGCTCCGTCCCAGACCTTATGTTTCCACCCAGCGGATGCCGCTTCCATCCCAGGTGCCCTAAAGCGTTCGAAAAATGTCCTGCTGCCAAGCCTACTCTCATCGAGGTCAGCCCGGGGCATCTCGTCTCCTGCTTCTTGTTTGGAGGTTAGTGAATGGAAGAAGACTACTTCCTCAAAACGGATAACCTCTTCAAATATTTCCCAATACGGGGCGGTATGTTCAGCCGAACTAAAGCGTTTGTCAAGGCTGTCGACGGCGTCTCACTTGGGGTGCGGAAGGGTGAGACGTTCGGGTTAGTTGGAGAGTCCGGGTGCGGGAAGACAACGTTAGGCCGAACTATAATGAGGTTGACGGATCCGTCAAAGGGGTCAATCAGCCTAGAGGGTGAAGAAATATCACGAGTAAAGGGACGCAACCTGAAGATGGTTCGGCGCAGAATGCAGATGGTATTCCAAGATCCCTACGCTTCCCTTGACCCTAGACAGAGCGTGAGATCCGCACTCGTGGAACCCATGAAGATTCACCATACGGCGTCGTCGAAGAGTGAGATGAATCGAAACGCTGAGGAGCTGATAGAGAAGGTTGGTCTCAACCCGGATCATCTAGCGCGATTTCCGCATGAGTTCTCAGGCGGGCAAAGGCAGAGAATCGCCATAGCCATAGCCCTCGCCGTCAAACCCACCTTCATAGTCCTAGACGAACCTACCTCATCGTTGGACGTTTCAGTTCAGGCGCAGATACTGAAACTGTTGAAGGATATCCAGAACGACATGGGATTAACCTACGTGTTCATCTCACACAATCTCGCCGTAATCAGGCAAATGTGCGCTAGAACCGCCGTCATGTACCTCGGTAGGATCGTCGAGTTAGCTGACACCCAGAGACTCTTCGAGAACCCTAAACATCCATACACACACGCATTGCTCTCATCGGTCCCCATTCCTGACCCGGCGAAAAGGAAGGGGCTCGAAACGCTCCAAGGAGACGTCCCCAGCCCCGTAGCCATACCGGAAGGTTGCAGGTTCCAACCTAGATGCTCCTACGCAACCGAGATGTGCACAAACGCGCACCCCCCGATGGTTCAGGTTGAAAAAGACCACTGGGTAGAATGTCACTACAACCTCGACTTCACAACCTCGAAAACCTGACGAGACCGATGTTTCGCAATTACGGATACAAAACCATTAAAATTCTATCTAGTTTTTCGGATCCAGAGAGATCAATACAAGTTAGCGCGAACTAAATCATCCTATCGGCTTACGGCCTTCTGTCAAGCCGATCGCATTCCACGACTGTGCATTCAATGTAAACTTGCGTGGTTTGTCGGTCAGATCTTCTCCGATGAATTGAATGTCCAAGCTAATGTAAGGATTCTTACGTTGATAAATTTCCTTGAGCGGCAGTATTATCGGCCTATCCGACCACACGTTTAACGCGATCTTCTCGACGTCTCCAATCCTATAGGCCAACCAAACTTCAATTCGGTCCGTCTGATTCGCCACGAAATCAAACATTCTTCTACCTCCCCAATTCAGGTAACATGCCCATTTCGGGTCGAACCAGACGCCGCCGTCATCCAAGAACATCTTTGCTTGTAGATTTTTTGCCTGGTGGTTCCTTACAGTGACTTGAAGAGCCTGAAATTCAATAACCTCAGGCGGTTTCTGTTCAATCTCCTCAATCACTCGGTACACAACTTTCCTCGGCATCCTAGGCATAATCGATACTTCAACTGAAGGCTTTGTCTCAGGCGGAATCGTGACCTTCTGTCCCTTGTAGATCCATATGGGAGCTCCGTTCTTCTTGTAGGACCTGCCATTCCTGATAACCGTGACCTCACCAACGCCTCGCTCAGCGAAGCCCTCCTCTCTCAGAATCTTATCGACTGCGTGTCTCGACGCGTTCGGGTATCTTTCCTTCACTTTACTCAATATCTGTTGGGGTCCAGCTTGGCCAAGCTCCTTCAGAACAGCTTCCACTATTTCTGTAAGGCTCGATGGATTCGACACTGTACGAACACTGTTCGAACAGTGTTTGCTAGCTGTTCATTTAAGCTAGTCTGACGATTTAGCTAATGGTGGAAGCATTGCTAACATCTAATTTCGCAGTATCCGCATGTGTCATTCCTGAAGCCAATGGGTCTCGTTCACAACTAGTAACGAACCGATTTTTGATAGAGTTAAGTCAAGTGTTCGGATGGGGGGCGTTCACGTCGAGGGATGTTTCCAAGCGGTTCGGTTTGGATTTCCTGAAAACGGCTAAGATGTTGTCGCGCATGTCAAAGCGACCATACTATCTACTGTCAGCGGTCCGTGTATCGCGGCCTTATGGTGGCTACGAGAACTCCTACACGATCTCCCCCCGAGGCTGGAGCAAGATCATTTACTTGCAGGGGCAATCTGCGCCCGTGCAGAAACCTGCAGGCGGAAACCTCCTGAACGAGATGTCGGAAAGCCAATACCTATTCAACGGGAAGGGAACCGGGGACGAACTGTTCACGAACTTATGTTTCAGGACGATATCAGGAAAGCTGCCACCGATCCCATCCTGCTTGGACGACGCAGGGAGACTACTAACATGTTTCGACTGGTGGCTATTCCCGCATGAATCGATGTTGAGTATGCTCGTGAAATCGCCTACGAATGAACTGTTCAGAACGATGAGTCGCGTTGGGTACCTGCAAAGCATCCGCCTAGTCCCTGCTGATATTAACGTCCCATTGTTCGTTCTGAACGCATACCACAATGGTAGTTCTCAGTCAACCATACTCCTCCACCTCCTATTCCGCGGGGGGATTGAATTACGCGACGCATACGATTTGTCGAAGATAGCGTCAGAGCCGGATCTCTGGGACTCTCGCCATTACAAGGACATGCCCGAAGATGAGCGGCGTACAAATAGGTCATTAAAACTTGAAAATGATTCGTTGAAGAAGAAGTTGGATGATGCTCACCATGATGCTCGGCGGGAACGTTTGCGACTCGACAGTAAGATCGACCGGCTCGTCGACTTAGTCAAAGCTATCAACGAATGCTTACTCGCATTGTCGCAGG
Organism: Bathyarchaeia archaeon; assembly: GCA_050012795.1. Taxonomy (GTDB): domain Archaea; phylum Thermoproteota; class Bathyarchaeia; order 40CM-2-53-6; family 40CM-2-53-6; genus FEN-987. Next base: position 90,679 of record JBEKGM010000004.1, read on the forward strand.
GACTGGGGAAATTCGAGGACACTTCTCCTACCGTGACCGCAATTAAATCGTACATCCGCAATGTGTTAAAAGAAGTCGCCATAATGAACTACGCAATAGTAACTAAGGAACGTCGAGACTCAACATAGCAAAGACCTTCACCAACGCTTCTGTACAGATCACGGTAGGCGCACAATCTTACACGCAGAAAATCACGACGGTTCAAATTACGGTGCCCGCACCACTATAACCACACACACACTTTTCTAACGACGACGAACGACGGGAATAACGACGGTATCGATTTTTATTCAATTATTTTTCCTTGTGAGATATCTTCATAATTTCATAATTCATAGACAACTGCAGCCACTGCTCCAGATAATTTCATAAAATCCTGCGTGGTGTTGGAAAATAATTGTGAATTTCCTGAAGAAGTGATATTCGTTTATTTTGAATTATCCATAATACTTAATCAGGAAAAATAAAGGGGAAATCACAATACAGTTAGCCCACCTTGCCAAGCTGTATTTGCGTACTGATATAATTGACCCGGCGTCACTGATGAGATTGCAAGTAGCCATTCGTAACTCCCCGGCGAAGCGGTCGTTGGAACTATGAAGCCTCTTGTGTAAACATTCGTGCCAGATGATACTGTAACTACCATGTCGTTTGTGGTATCGACAATTTCATTGTCAGTTCCCACTTGGCGAATGCTCATTCCCAGGTTCACTTGAATCGTATACGAGTTGGAATTTGTAATGTTGAAGTAAGCGGTTATTGTTCCACAAGCTGCGACGCTTGTAGGCGATATGTGAGACCCCGCTCCAAACGTAAGAGGCAATGCTGTTGTCTGACTTGTCTGATCGGTTAACCCTGGTGATACTGAAGCATTCTCAATGTAGTCACTCTGTCCTGCCACATCCGAGGGCAAGTCTCCAACCCGCCAGTCACTGGCGGGAGTTGTCTCCGCAACAAAATACTCGAGACCATCATACGTGAAATAGTGATAACTCTCTCCGTTAAGCGGATGTTGGGGTGAACCGTTCAAATGTACCCCTACATTCAAGTGCCGAACCGTCGTACCGCTACCGCCAAGGTCAGCAACATGCGGATACAGTATGAATATGACTTTGAAGTCAAGAGACATCATCATACTCGCATACAAAACTGAAAGATCATCACACACCACCCTCAGCCAATGTCTCCACAGGATAGAGCGTATTGCTTAGCGAATAACTGGTTGAATTATAGCCAACGTTATGAACGAAACTCAGAACAGTGTCAGCAACATCCTCCTCACCCAGCATAGCCACAGAGGCCACGGACTTCGAGATATTTCCAACCGACACTATGTCGAGATAATGTGAGTAATTCATAGTGTAGCTCCCATTAGGATACATGGCTAATGCTGGTGGATGGAATGTTGACTGCCAATGCGCAAGCGTCTCACTCGGTATCGTAACTTGCTCTGAGTAAGGCGTAGTCCCGTAATCTGTCGTGAAGTGAATCGTTCGCGTGATACTCGAAGCAGCAGTCGCTTCAAACTGATTCAAGAGCGCTACGCAAATGATGACAATCACCAGGAACGCTAAGAGACTCTTAGTACCTGGCACCTTGCCCCTCATAATGTAAGGTACAGCGACTAATTACACTCTCTCCTCATTCCCAATTACACGATCTAACCTGAACGCAATCGCGACTCTTCGTGACAGGAAGACATCTCATAACATTCATCCCGACACACGCTGCTCAAGTTATGCGTCGCAAGTTAGCTACGACTAACGCGGTTGAAGTCGAGAAAACCAGAGCATACGATCTTGCTCAGGATCGTTCTATTGGATCAGTATTCAGCAGGATGTGAGTTGTCTGTGATCGGAAATTGACATCCATAATGATCAAACCACTTGAGGAATTGTCTGACATCTAGGACAAGCCGCCGTAAACTGAACTGAAAAGCGATTCCCTCGTACGCCTCAAGGAATTTCTTTCGATGCTCTGAGAATCCACTTGGCACGAAAACAATAATCAGATCAAGGTCAGATTCTGAGTATCCTATTAGCGACAAATGCTTAGGGGCATTGTGAACTAAGAAGTCGTCACGTACTGTCTTCAATACGTCGAACCAAGAGGTATTCATCCTAATATGTTCTGCGTATTCTTCATGTGTTCCGTATAATGCGCCATATTCATGCTTTGTGAAGAATCTTTTGTGTTGATTAAAGGAAGTGAAGCTTGGCACGTTCGATCTACTTAGGAAATGCCTTGAAAGAGCTATCGTGCGGTCTGCCAATATTCGGAAATGTATCAAGCAATTAAGCAGGTCAAGTTCGAAAAATCGCTCCGCAGCATGGTATTTCTTGGCTAATTGCCGCCGCGATTTGTTGAATCTAACGGCTTTGGCGTAAGGATAGAAGTAATCACCCCGAATGAGATCGGACATTTCAGGCAGGATTCGAGCCAGAGACAAGTAACAGAGTTTGTAGGCATTAAGAAAACGGTCTACGGCGCTGGATGCGCACACGAGGCCAATACCGACTGATATGGCCTTAGTTTTCATTCTGTCAGGTTCTATCCGATTTATCAAGGTAAAGAGAGGAACCCGTCGGAATAGGGTCAGTTCGCGCTGAACATTTAGTTCTTTATTAACCGACAAATTTCCGGCTACATCTCGTATGGTCCTTGTAGGCAAACTGCACCCTGCTATGCCCCAGCTTTTACACCAGACGAGGTTAGTCAGTTTTTTGTGTCTGCGTGCCCCATAACCATGAAGACGCGTATAGGACATGAAGTCGCACAGACATACAGGTTTGGGTGAGCTTGATCCTGTAGAACTGCGAAGACTTGTCGGATTGTATCATCTTGAGGAATATCTCTTCGAGAAAGTATCTCGTCGGTTTGTCAGAGACCACACCTTAACGCCATATGATTTCTTCGCGATAGTCACATGGAAATCGAATCGTTCCAAGACTAAAATCAAAGACGGTTTACTGGTAACTGGCAAATCGGTAGACGAACTCATGAGAGAAGTGAGTCAAGAAGGTACATTGGATGCCAAAGTGCAGAGACTGTTAAGTATTCCAGGAATTGGAATTCCCATAGCTTCAGCAATTCTAGCTGTGTGTTATCCGGAGCAATTTACAATTCTTGACCGTCGTGTTTGGGAGACCCTGAAAGAAGCATCAGTAGAGGGCTTGACACCCGGTTTTCCGCAAGACGCAGCCGGGTATTTGCAATATTGTCAAGCTTGCAGTCACAATGCCGATAAAGCGAGGTTATCTTTGCGCGACCTTGACCGTGCCCTTTGGGCCAAGAATTGGGAGAAAGACTTGCGATCAATGATCAACGAGTCGATGAATCTCCGTTAATTGAGTAGAATCAACTGTCGGACAATATGCCCGCGGTGGAAGGTAGCAGTACTTCGCCTGACGTGTCTGACATCAGTTTGTATGCAGTTTGTATGCCGAGACATTCAGTTGAATAGTTTACCTCATAACTCTACGTGACAGGAAAGAGGTTACGTCGCGTGGTACTACTTTGCTGCGTTAACTCCGCAGCTAACACGCGCGCGGCGATTGGGGTTAGGCTAGCGTAGCCTTCTGCCGGGAAAGCCCCTTATGCTGCGAGTTCTATGAGTCCGCGATGGATGGCAAATGCCGCGGCTGCAGAATCCCTCGTGGGCTTCCCCGAAGAACTACGAGTCTAAGCTCAAGGGGCGAGTCAAGTTTGTCGTTGTTTGTGTTCTCGTTGCTGTCGCTGTGCTAACCTGTCTTCTTCTGTTCCGGTGATTCGTCTAGTCGGCCGCGCGTTCGGGCTTATCCGATTCGTCTTCGGTGCTGGTTTTTTCGGCGCTCGCCAACCGGTGCCGACTTGCGGCTACTCATACTTCTTGAGTTCGAGCGTAGTCCCGGAGGTCTTGATCAAAGCACACGCGTTGATTTGTCGTATGCTAGCTTTCACGATTTCGAGCCCCTTCACTCGTACCTTTTCGTCGAAATCCGCGTCTAACAGGCTAGGTACCTCGCGCCTGATCCTTTCCCGTTCGTCATTGTCGGGTATGTCAGTTACGGCGATGTCGAAGTCCTGCTTCACTTCCAAGACTCCCAAGGCCGTCTTGTCGGAAGCTAGGATCACGCCATCTGGAAGCAAGCGACAGTGGTGCACGGGGACATTTTGGAAATGTCCTTCTGGGGAAGTCAGACCCCGTCGGACTTCGGGAGATGGAGTGAAGTGCGATCTGAACTCCCAAAATCTCAAGCTCTGTTTGATGCTCGCAATAATCGCCGTGGGCGCAAACCCATTCTCGCGTATTTTTCTCAGGAGGCTAAGAACTTCGCCCTCTCTGGGATCTGATTGCGTTTCGGTGATCAGATTCGTTTCGTTTTGGCTGACAGATTCAAAGAGTTTTTCGAGCGCGTGCCTTGTTTCGGCTTCCGCGACGACGCTTCCATAGTCCGCCCCGCTGGGGGTTCCGTACGCTGTGTCGCCAAAGGTTCCGTCGACGAACCAGATGCGGTCAACGATGTTATTGAATCCGATGTTCCTGTAACCCCCTTCAGACTCGTTGCGGGTTCGGGTGAGAACCAGCCTCGCGAGGCAGCTCCGGTTGAACGTCTCTCTTGCGTCGGTAACGAATTTTGATGTTCTCCATTCAGCGAGTCGAAGGTGGGATGTTTTCGGATAATTGGATTCCGTCATTCTGGCGTCTCCTCCTCAACAGTGACGTTTCCTGGGGTGATCTTGAGTGATGGAGCGGTTTGCGGATTGATCTGGACATGAACCTGGCTGTGGGCGGAGCTCTGCACAGCCGTTCTGATGCTGAAAAACTGGTCCCTCACTTCGGCTTTGAACTCGTCAATCTCCTTCTTTAGCGTCAGACCGAGGAGACTGACCTCCTGGAATAGCGGGGATAGCAGCAGCGCTATCCAGGTCACGAAGAGCACGACGTCGATTACCGTCGGAGATTGTTCGAGAGAGTCTCGTCGGAGAAGCAGCAGAACGGTCAACAATGCCACTAGACCGGCCCACCAGGCACCGCGGTGCCTCTTGACCCAGCTCAAATGAGATCGCCTCAAAGTCAGGAATGAAGGTATATTTGATTTGGCTCTAAGTCTGTAACGATGCGTAGAAGATTCCATAAGAAACCTAATACTAACCTCACAGTAACTCGATCATTGAGCATGAGGCGTGAACCCAGTAGATCGATTAACCAAGCAGCTTCAGGCTGTCTCGCTATAGTATTGGAAATGTCTCGTTCTTATCGCCGGTCGTCCTAAGGTGAATTTCGCCGCGATAGGTATCATCCACCAACGACTTAGATGGTTTCAACCTCTTGATCACATAGTCGTGCCTTTGTGGGTTTTGCTCCAGCCATTTGTCCAATTTATCATCGACTTCCTGCGGCGTTTTGCCAATAGCGACAACACAACCTTCAATCATAGAACCAACTCCAGAATGAACAAGTGAAATATACTTACCTTCGTATCTTGCTTTAAAGTACAATAGTCAATGCGTTTGGTTTTTCGCATTCAGACGTGATGATACGGCAATTGGATATCGGTGCAGTTAAGGAGGCGATTGTTGCACCCCCGAAGTTGAATCGTCGTCACATTCATGTGCGCACCAACATACCATTAGCGGGACTTTGGAATGTAGAACTCTCTCTCCATGAAGAGATCGTCATACAGATCACTTGTGTCATTCTCAATAGATATTATGCCTGACTCACTTGTGGCTTGGACCCATACTTTCTCGAACAATCCTTCCAAGCGATTGTAGACCATTTGATCACTCTCTTCATGAATTGTCGCAGCTCTAACAGCCTGACTGACGTGGCTCGAGGCAATGGAATACTTCCTGCATAGGAAATCCTGCCTTGCCAATGGTAGCATCCACAACATCTTAGAATGGTTTCCATCAAAGGTTACATCGACTGATCTGTTCCATGAGTGTTGTTGTTCAAGATTCAGGTATTCAACATACTTTTTCCCATTCGTGTCGCTCATTAGAGCAACAGCATAGACCTCGGATATCTCATCGCGCAGCCTTGAAGTCATAATGTATCCTTCCAATGCGTACTCTTTTGGTCCGATGAGTTCGTAGACGTATCTTGGTGGCTTCAGCGCGATAAATTTCCATTCATGTGTCTCATTGAGATGCTTCCGCTCGTGCTAACCGTATTATTATTTTCTAATTACACACAAATTTGTATTGAGTTTTATGAGATTTATTTGTAGCAGGAACTGCACTTGTTTATGAATTATTATTTCTACGGAGTCTATTATTTTTCCTTATAGAAATAATAAAAATCGATACCGTCGTTATTCCCGTCGTTCGTCGTCGTTAGAAAAGTGTGTGTGTGGTTATAGTGGTGCGGGCGACAAAATTTGAACCATCGTTCAGGCTTTGTGTGTGCGCATCATATACCCACATATACAGAGACCGTCGTGACCGTGATGCGGAGACGACAAGAATTCAAGATGTCATCCATATTTCATTTTGCGTTAATCGCAGACTCGAAAGACAATGTTGTCGGCAACTTTCACTTCGGAATCTGTCACCTAACCTGCGAGGCTTTGGTAACGCTATGTGTATTCACGACATGCTCGTTGGATGACCTTAAGGTGCAAGTGAAAGATGCGTCCTAAGAGGAACAGTAATTCTTCAATCACTAGGATCGCGATGGTCATCATTGTAGTTGTAATTGTGGCAGTTGGGGGAATAGCAACATACTTCACCCTGAATTTGAATAACAATAGCACGGCTAACAACACTGCCAAGTTGCAGGACTTGGTGACTACATCTTGGGCTACATACGAGAGAAGTACAGGCTATACCTCAGGCACCAGTGGGGTCGCACTCTACATAACCAGCCCGAAAGGGAACTATTTCGTTTCTACTAATATGAGTGGCGCGAGTCCAGACATTCACTTCCGAATTGCCAGCAATACGAAAACCTTCACCGCCGCCGCGATAATGCTTCTCTACCAAGAAGGGAAGCTGAATATCGATGATCCGATTACAGCAAACATGCCTGGTAAGAACATCCCATACGTTCCCAATTCAGCGAACTACTCCATCCCATACAAGAACCAAATCACCATCCGCGAACTGCTGGGTCATCGAGCTGGCGTGTTCGATGTGGCTAACGATCTAATACCTCAAAACGCCACATGCCCATATGCTGGGCAATTCTATCTAGCTTCTACCACTAATTCTACTTACATTTCGCCACATCAGTACACTCTCGACGAACTGGTAGGAGTTAACGCCCAGTGCCATCTATCATACTTCCCACCAGGTACGGGATACCACTATAGCAACACGGGATACACTCTCCTCGCAAAAATAATTGAAGACGTATCAGGGATGTCTTATAGCCAATTTGTTATGCACTATTTGATGGCGCCCAACGGGCTTTCTAGCACCTCCTCCCCAAACCTTGCTAGTGACACGAAACTTCCAGCTCCGTTTGCATCCGGATATGTGCTTGTCAACAGTTCATTAGTAGATGTAACCGAGGACGATATGTCCAGTCGTGTAGCTGAGGGTAACGTGATATCTACTCCAAGGAATCTTGCGACATGGATCAGTAATCTCATCACTGGCAAGGCAGGCATCGAAAAGAATTACGTTGAAACGATGATGAATAACTGTACGTCGAATCCAGGTAATAGTGCATACGGCCTCGGGATATCTTACTTATCGGCAGTCGGTTACGGACATGCAGGGGCCACCGCGGGATATCTATCGTTCATGTACTATGATCCTGATAACAATGTCACATTGGTTATGTTCACTAACCTGTGGATCTCGCCAAACCTCAGCGCCGTAATCGGAGAGATTCGCGCTCTTTCCACAATGGCACAACAAGCAAGGAGCATACTCGGATACTCAGGTCCTGCTGCGCCTTCCTGTATGATGAGCTCTATCAATTCTCTTATGACCGTTGTCAAGTTTGACTACGAGAATTCATTTCCAGTTATGACATCGATCAGATCTTCTTTCATTTAGACGGTATCAATGGTGCTCACACACTTTTTTTTGACGACGAACAACTCAAAGAATTACAATATCGATTCTTCAATAAAAGATGAAAAAAGAATGAAAAATAGGATATTTACCCATAAAATTTCATTTCTTAAACAGCCCTTTTAGTGGAAATAAACAAAGAAGAACTGTATACAGTATATGAAAATTGTAAATAATATGAAATGTCGTCCGTCGTTTCGTCCATCCGTTTTTGTGTGTGTGTGCGCACCAGCATGCCCGCACACACACAGACCTCTTCGGTAAACAAGGCCTTGAGTGGCTTCGAAACCTACAACTCACAACCCCAGACCAAGAGATCCTCCAATCCAGTCTACAGGTCGTCGAGACATTAAATCAACAGATCCGAGGCATGGACATTCAAATCGCCAAAGACGCCATGACCGAAGACCAAGCGAAGCTTCTCATGACTATGCCCGGCGTCGACTATTACGCAGCCATGGTCCTCCTATCCGAGATCGGGGACGTACACCGCTTCAGTTCAGATGAGAAGCTTGTCAGCTGGGTAGGATTAGCGCCTCAAGTTCATCAGTCCGGCGAAACCAATTGGACGGGGCACATCACCCGGAAAGGCAGCAAACGGGCCCGATGGATTCTCGGCCAATGCGCACAATCCGCAAGACAACACGACCCACGCATGCGAGAGTTCTACGAACGGATCGAACGGAAGCATGGATCACAGAAAGCCATCGTCGCCGTCGCCCGAAAGATGCTGACGATAATGTACGTGATGCTCATCAGAAACGAACCATACCACGGAGAGAATCGCGAGTTAACGGAGCAAAAACATAAACGCCTCGACACATTAGCTAACAGCGCTTGAACGCCACGCAGAAGACCAACGCGGAGACGCACGCATAGTCAACAGACTTTTCATAGGTGGGTACGGTTTTCTGGTAAGTCTGAATTGCGGCCACTCATGTTTTCATTTGATCGGTGTGTGTGGGTATGCTGGTGCACACACACATGATCAAAAAAGCAAACCATGTCCTGTAACTTACGCTTGAAAGACTCACTGACGAGCACGTTCTCGGGCTAGTTTGACCCTGTCGGCTCTTATCCCCTATCATGCTCCGTTTTTCTGGCATGATCTTTTCATGAATTGCCGAAAGAGAGAAATGTTTGAAGCAGGTGATTACTACCTCGATCTGCTGAGCGTTGAGGCCTGGCCTGAGGACTGGAGCAATTTGTCTCGTTGTAGTAGCTTTTCTTTTATTCTACGTAGAGTTGCCTGTGGGAGTGGCGGGGCAGCAGATCGCCATCGAGACAGGCCCCACTTTCATCTGTAATCTTATGGACGACAGAGCCGTAGCCTTAGGCATCGGGGGCGCGGACCTCGGTGTCAGCGTGGTGTTTGGTTCAAAGTTGTGGTTGATGTTCGGTGATACAAGAGGTACAGGCCCGGGTCCGCCCAGCGGAGGCCTACCGGGGGTTGGATCTAGTTCTGTGATAGAGTCTCAGCTTCCATTCGGCTGCTCCTCCTATTCGTGGCTGACTTCCGGCGGAAAATTCTACCAGCCCCTGCATTCCGCACGGGAGGCGGGTAGCGATGAGTCCACTGTTCCAGCCGGAGCAATCACACTCGACGACTCCATTTACATTTACTCGATGCAGGTGAATGAGTGGGGTTCGGGCTCAGAGGGGACCCATGCGCATGGCGTCCTCTTCAAAGAGAAGGCGAACGGCACTTTTGCCGAGTTGACGCGCTGGCCTATGGACAAACTGTTTGTCAATGCCGCGCCAGTTGCGGCAGAGCTTCCTGACGGCGCTCCAGTCATCTTCTTGGCCACAACCGCTCAATACCGACATTCACCGATCTACTTGGCCTACGTGGTCCCATCGAGGATCGGAGACGCCGCAGCTTATCATTACCTTACTGGGTATGATGAGAACGGGTCTCCACTTTGGAGCTCTGATATGGCTGAGGCCAAGCCGCTACCAGGTTTCGAAAACGTATGGGCGGGTGAGTTGTCTTTCCTGTATGATGCACCTCTCAACAGCTATCTGCTTATGTTCCGAGACTACTCGAAGGCCAACACGTTCGTTCTCTATTCATCAAGCACACCATACGGCCCATTCGTTGGCCCGTTAACGTTCTCCCCCTGCGGCACTACCATTAGTCGGCCAGAGTGGATGGAAAGTGGATGGGGCGGATGCTATGGTGGCTACATGCTGCCAGATTCTTTCGGCGCTGACGGTCATGATCTCTATTTCGACATCTCGTTATGGGATCCTTACACCACTGTGCTCATGACGATGAGGCTAAGTACCCTATCGACGACTGGATCAACTTCGCAAATCACTTCGACATCAACACCGGTCCAGTCTTCAACCAGTACTTCGCCTATACCCGGTTTCCAGGGAGAATCAATCATTGCAGGGATCGCTTTAGGGTTGGCCGCATTGATTCTGTTACGCCGCAGACGCCGTTAACAGCCATGGTGGTGTGTGGGTATGGTGGTGCGCACACACACCTTCGAAGTTCTTTAAAGTCAGCCTTAGCTCACACGTTTGCATGATTACCAATCAGGGATCATCAAAAAAACCTGTCATCTTCTATCTCGACGCGAGAAATCCTACAGGCATCAACTTGACGGGCTTAGCTCGAAAATTTAATTCTGAAAAAGGAGATACTGCTTCAACTGCTTTCGAGAAGCTAAGAGAGTTATCCGAAAAGTTATGCGCTGAATTGAGCTCAAAGTATCAAAGAGTTAACAACGACGGAAGGCCCGCCTCGATGACCTTTGAGAACCTTTGCTGGGCGGCTAGCTTGATACTTTCATGTTGGTTAGGTCTGACATTAGCCTCCAAGTCCATATCGCACTACGGAGAACCGCAACCTGACGAGGAGCATCGTCTATACTTTGAGGTTATCCCGAGTGTTCTAAACGCATTCAAACAGGGAATAGAACAGGCAATATCTGACAAGAAAAATTAATCGGGAACCACGCTACGCATGGCAACGG
>JBEKGM010000005.1:0-86350 GCA_050012795.1 Bathyarchaeia archaeon
CTACCGGCCCCAGAACAATGCATAAGGCGACTTGTGCTGAGTGCAAGCAAGAATGTGAAGTTCCATTCAAGCCGACAGAAGGGAAGCCGGTCTACTGCAGAGAGTGCTTCCAGAAACGTAGAAGATACTAGAAAGGCAAACCCTTAGTTGTAAGGTAGCCTAGCCCCTAATTTTTCGCTATCTTTTCTTATAGCGCGCGCTTTTTGAAAATTGTATTTTTCTTTCAACTTTCTGCAGTTGCATCTTTGTGAGCGTAGCGGAAATAGTAGAATAAGAAAGAGCAGCTTGGAAGGTGCCGTCGTTGGTCGTTCGTCATCAGAGTTCTGTGTGTGTTGTGTGGGTATAGTGGTGCGGGCACCAGAATTTGGACTACTCAATTTTGGTACCCAAGCAAGCTAAGTTGTAGTATGCAGTTCGATTGAAGCGGGGGTTGGTTTTCTCAGGGCTTATTTTGTCTTTTGCGGTCGCAAGGATCTGACTGTTGCGCCTGTCTTCCAGAGCTCAGAGTTGCCCATAGCCATGAGTTCCTTCTCCAATTCTCGTTTGTAGTCAGAAGCCCTGCTTCTCTCTAGTACGATGCGTGTTTCTTCTCCTGCAACCACAAGCTCGTATATTGAGTCGAAAAGGGGTTTGGTGTTGTCTCGGAAGCGATTCTTCCATCGCAATGCTCCTATACGAGCAGTTTCGCTGCAGTTGTTGAACATCCAGTCCATACCGTTTTCGTCAACTAGTCTGATGAGACTTTGAGTGAATTCTTCTACAGTTTCGTTGAAGGCTTCGCTGGGGCTGTGTCCATGCTCTCTCAAGGTATTGTATTGGGCTTCCATTATTCCTGCTATTGCCCCCATCAATACTCCTCGTTCACCTGTTAAGTCGCTGTACACTTCTTGCTCGAATGTTGTGGGGAAAAGGTAGCCTGAACCAATGGCGATACCTATGGCTTTCACTCTGTCGTGGGCTCTTCCCGTGTGGTCTTGATAAACAGCGAAGCTACTGTTTATGCCACTACCATCAAGGAAATTCCGTCTAACAGATGTCCCAGAACCCTTTGGAGCGACCAATATGACATCGACGTTCTTTGGCGGGATCACGCCTGTCGTGTTTCCGTAAACTATGGAGAACCCGTGTGAAAAGTAGAGAGCATCGCCTTCCTTTAGCGTACGGCGAAGAATAGGCCACGTTTCTTTCTGTCCAGCATCCGTGAGTAGAAACATCTTGATGGTTCCTAACTGTGCGGCTTCCTCCATGGAGAACAGTGTTTCGTTGGGTACCCAGCCTTCTTTAACGGCTAAATCGTAATGAATGCCTTTCTTCTGTCCAACAATGACTTTGATACCGTTGTCACGCATGTTCAAAGCTTGAGCTCTACCTTGGATTCCGTATCCAAGTGTGGCAACGACTTCGTCTTTCAGAACCTTCTGGGCTTGTTCAAAAGTGAACTCTTTTCTTGTGATAACGTTCTCTATTACGCCGCCGAAGTCTAATTCAACCATAGCAACTTTCACACAAGATTTCTGTTGACTGTTTATCGGCGTAATAAGACTTCACGCGAACCCATCGGACAGCGTGTGGGTCGCGTGGTACGAGCATTAGAATCGTCCTTCACAAGCTGAAGTAGCACATGGACTTTGATTGCCGTTGCATTAATCGCAGCAATCGGAGCGGCCGAAAGAGCAGTTACTCCCTCAGCGAAGGCGATCTCAAAAGCGTCGTCTCCATCCGTCAGTCCAACGCTCATCTGTCTCGCCCTCATTCCGAAACCGTTTCCATTCGAAACAGCCAGTTGCAACCCACTAGGTCTCCCGGTCCCGCTACTCCTTCGCCTACGTCTTGATTACGTGATGGTGCGTCGTCAGTTCCTTTTTCTTCTCGGTGTCAGAATTAGGACAAGAATGAATGCTAGAATCAACGTGAGGGGGCCTAGACTGTTGAATTCAGGCACGGCCGATGGTGATGTGGGTTGATAGGTGGCGGTTACGGATCCCCCATATGGGATGCTGCCTGAACAATTCGACTGGCAGTAGAAGCTTGACACTAAGTTCTGGTAAGCGTAGTTAATCGTGCCAGACAACCCATAAACAGTGATCAAAGGGTCAGAGGTAGTGAAATAGTTGCCGCCCACAATAATTGACCACGGTGTCCCTTGAGGTAAACCGTACTCCTGGAACGTACTCGAATAGGTGGATTGCTGTTCAGGTGGTGACAGATTCTGGTTTATTGTTTGATAGAAAACATAGTCTGAACTTATACTGCCACCTCCAGAAACGCTGTCTTGACAGTTAGAAACACAAACAAACTCTGACAGGTAATACGGACCGTTTCCGTATGGGTTTTGGTTGAAGTATTGGTTGTAGTAGTTCCAATTATTGTAACAGTACTGATTGTAATCGTAACAGTTCAAGTAGTAGTATTGGTTGTACAGGTAGTTGCCGAACACTATCCCCTGATACGCGTAGTCTACCGTTCCAGATAGGCCAGTTACCGTGAGCGATGATGATCCGGTGATGTAATAGTTTCCCCCAACCAGAACACTCCAAACCACGCCCGGCGGCAATCCGTTCTCCTGGAGCGTCACCGTATAGCCTGACGGAGTTTGCTGAAAACCAGCAATCTCCAACACGGGGCTGGTAACGGTTATGGTCGGCGAGGATGAAGTCCCGTTATAACAATTAACGCCCGAACAACTCCACGATGAGAATTGAAAGCTTGACGCTGAAAAGGCCCGTAAAGTCACCGCATTCCCGTTATTAACCCACCCAGAAGCTGGGGTTAATGTTCCACCCTTAGAAGGGGAAGCGATTGTTGTCAAATAATACTGCAAATGGAAACTGGCAGTGTAAACCGCCGTAGCATTCGACCCTGAGACTAAATGGGTTTGGCTCCCACCATCACTCCAACTCGCAAACGCCCATTGACAACCTGAACCACACGAAAACGACCCATTAGCCGCAAGCAAATGCGATGAGCCAATAGTCCAATTAAACGTGTGCGGTGTAGCAACCATGCTCCCATCCACTGAAACAGCCGCACTGCTCCCTGAAGGAGACGAATCAACCGTCACCAGAACCGTGGTCGGCGGATTAGCGAAGTTCTTCGTTATTGTGGTTAACGCGGTCGTGTTGATAGTTGTCTTAATCGTAGAACTGAACGTAGTTCCAAGAGTGGTACTGGTTGTCAAGTTGGACTCCAGACTTGAGCTTGGCGATGTTGAGGTTAGAGTGGTGGAATTAGTTTGATGAGATGCGGAGAATGTGTAGGATGTGCTTGTACTCGTAGAATTCGCGGTTACTGTCTGAGTGGTTGCAGTAGGACTTGAAGTTGTTGAATTCGCAATCGTGCTTGCAGTTGTGTTTGTCGTCGTAGAGGAGATGGAACTAGAATTCAATACAACCGATGGACTAGTCACGGTTTGAGAGAGAACGCTTGGGCTTGAAAGTGTAGCAACTGCTAACAATAGTAGCAGCATCATGAACGATTTTGGAAAACTCAACGCTTACCCAGGTGACTCCCTTGCCTCGATTTGAGCACTGCGTCTAATAATCAAAACCGAAAGCACGGTGTCAATTAGGGCCCTTCAATTGGTCATCAACTAACTACGATATGTAGTTCCCTATAACCCCAATGGACGAATCACACAAGACAAGGTCCCGTAAACAACGCGTACTACAATTCCACTACACCAACCATCCGAGCACTCGCGAGAATTGGGAAACTGGAAGTAGCTAAGTTCTCGCATCCCTCATCTTATCCATGCCCTTGCAAGTTGCCAATTGCAGGCCGCTAGAACGATCATATTCCGTAATGTGCGTTTATTTCATCTTCATATCCCGCTAATTCGCCGGATTCTACGTCATCCACCTTCACGGTTCGTCGAAGGCGAGATGCTTCAATTACGGCGTAGGACACTGCCAAGTCTCTTAGTCCTTCTTCCCCACTCGTCTCCATCTCACCGTCTTCCCAGATTGCCTGCAAGAAATCTAGGGTCTCAAGTGCAAAGCTGTCAGTTAGTTGCAGTGGGAATAGTTTCTCTTTGTCAGTGTCCGCCTTTTCTTCGAAAATATCTTTGACGGGGGTCTTCGTTCCGTCGTCGCGAATTAGAATATTGTCCTTGATGCAACCTTTACTTCCGTAGACCATCGTGCCGAGAATGGTTGGCTCTCCGTGCAATGCCCAGGAGAAAGTGAATTGGCCGATGGCACCGTTTTTGAACTTTGTTATGGCGACGAATGTGTCATCAACCTCGTCATGGGTTTCATCTATGATTTTTCCAGACTCGTCGCGGTTGTGTCGAACGCTTTCAAAGATCTTGGTGACACCTTCGACTTCCTCTATTTCGCCGCCGTAGTATCTTGCCGTGTCAAACATGTGGACTCCCATGTCGAGAGAACCACCTCCACCGGCCATGAGTTTGATATGCCTCCACGGAGTGGTTGCCACAATCTTGTCCGGCGACCAGTAGCATCCGATTATGGCGTTAAATATCGTCTGGACGTCACCTATGTAGCCATGATCAATAATCCACTTCACCATCCTCGTTTCAGGTTGATATCGCACGCACTCTGTGACTCCTAGAACCCTGGAAGCCTTCCTCGCGGCTTCAACCATGATTTTACCTGACTTGACAGTGATCGCGAGAGGTTTCTCGACTAGTACATGCTTCCCCGCTGCAAGGCTATCGAGCACCATATTATGGTGCGTATCAGGTGGAGTGTATATGTCAACCGCGTCCACGTCGCCCCTGCTTATCATTTCCTTGTAGTCAGTATAGACCTCAACGTCGGCGTCCTTCTGGAAATCGTCAACCCACACGTGAGGAGCCCTCAATTCGTCTCCCGGAGGCCCTACTGGAATTCTCGGTGGAGGACCCTCGCCTCGTTTCCTAAACCTTAACGCATCCTCCCTTCGCCTGGCTACGAGCGCCTTTATTCTAACATCTACTCCTTTCTCAATGAGCATCCTGTAACCGTGTAAGTGAGCAGGCATTATGCGGCCGCACCCAACTAACCCAACGTTGATTCTTTTCCGCATGTTCCGTTTCACTTCAATTTCTTGATGAGCTTTTCAGCGTCAACGTCCCGGTCCCCGAACCGAATTACCTCGGTTAATCGTCATGCAGCTGTTCTAGTGTTAACGCGTGATTCGCGTCCGCGGGTCAACAGTTCTAGGTGGCATTAAGGATGTTGAGGTTTATTCAGGTGGTATTTCGGAGTAGATTAGATTCAGATCGACTCCGTGCTTCTTGTTCACGGCATAACTCAACCCGTAAATCACGAGCCCAACCACAAAGATTGTGGCCAATATTGCGTCGGCTCCAACCGTAGAGGGGCCAATTGCGGGAATGGTCGCAGCGAAGTAGGCGTTTAGTACCATCAAAACCGTAGAGATGACTCCAACTATCGATAGCAACGGAATCTTCCAACCTGATCCCGGCAGGGGCTTCATTAGCTCCCGCTTCTTGAAAGGCAAGATTACCGCTACGATGCTAGCCAACGCCCACAATATCGTGTCGATGAATGAAATGTTGAGGAAGAGTCCCACGTAGGAAGTAAAAGTCGCCAGGCCCAGGAAAATGGCCGCTACAATGAAGTTAAGAATTGTTGCTTTTAACGGAAAGTGAAATCGCTCATTCACGTCGGCCAGGAACGTTGGAAAGGCTCGATCGAATGAGAATGCGAAAACGTAACGTGTGATGGCGAGAAAGATGCCAGCCGCATTCCAGATTGGATCGACAATCCAGCCAACACTGAGCAGAACCAGGAGAATCAGATTACCGTGAGCAAGCATGCTCGCAAAGAGCGGCACCCACGGAGGCACCACCAGCGGCCAACTCGTGGTTGCAAAGGCAGCTTGGATAAACGGATAACCGACAACGTTCGCTGTTGCAATTACGCCTGCTGAAATCATCAGCCAAGAAAAGACCAGTGCAATTATCGTCCCGTACAACATGCTCTTCCTGATATTCCTCACTTCTCCGGAAGCGGCCGCTGCGAAGTTGAAACCGGCGAAGAGGAAGACCGCTAGGGGGGTGCTCAGCAAGGTCGCTTCAAATGTGACGGGAACGAACGACCAACCATTCTTCTGAGCGGACGCGATCACCCCGTTATAACTGATGCCGGTTCCTCCGTAGTTGTTAATCGCGTTTACAAAATCAGAATGCGACGATAAGGCGATAATCAATATGCATGTTACGGTGCTGATCATGAGCAGAGCGAAAAAGAGGATCATTAAACGCCTGAAGATCCTCGCGCCGAACGCTGTCACTGCACACCCAACAGCTAGTGCAAGCAGGCCAACGACGAAGACTGACGTTGGAGTAGTAATCGCCGTAACCAAACTAATCAGATTCGAATTCCCGTAAGCGTATCCAAAGGAGGCAAGAGTGATCGGTATGATTGATGAGGCCTCAAGATAGATCGTGGTACCGACGACCGCTGCATTCGCGACCCAGAACGCAAATGCCGCCACGAACCCGACAACGGGGTTTAGGAATCTGCTGATCCAAACATAGTCCCCTCCCGATCTCGGCATTATGCGCGGTAGGTAAAAGTAGATTATGCCCAAGGGTAGAGAGAAAATGAACCCGAAGAACAGGACGCCGGCAACGTCCGCGCCCGGATACGCAGTTTCAACGAAACTAAACGAAAGTGCGACGGCCAACAGAGTTGGCGCCGTTGCGGAGACGCTTATTTGGAAAGCGTCCCACCCAGTTAATTCGCGAACTAAACCTGTCGCATCACGGGTGTAAACCGACTTGCCCGGTCGACTTTCCATAAAGGAGGTGGCGAGAAGTAGATATTTAACACTTTTCCAGATTTGGCTCAACTCGAACTCACGAATAAAGGCGGTTTGGGGTAGAAACGCGGCCAAGGTTAAAACATTCGCAAAGGCCAATGGCGTAAAACCGTACCCAACTCTTCAGAGCATTCTCGATGATGAAAGCGTAGACGTCGTAGACGTATGTACTCCCTCTGATACGCATGCAAAGTTCACAATTGAATCACTGGCCGCCGGGAAGCACGTCCTCGTCGAAAAACCCATGGGTTAGAGGTTACATTGGCCAGTTATGAGTTGGCAAAGAAACATGAGGTGGTGCGAATTGGCAAATCAAGCTAGAATAGCGCCGGACGGTAAACATTTACGCGGTGAAGTCAAGGATAATGCCCAATGCCCGCGTTCTGTCTTTAAGCAGAAACTGATAGGCCTTAGGGGCTTTGTCCCAAGGATATGTGTGGGTGATCATGTGATCAACTCTTATGAGGCGTGAAAGGATCAGGTCGTAGAAGAATTCTACATTTCTCTTCACCGTCCACTGGCTCTGAAACGTTTCTTCGGCGGGATGACTTGCGAAATGAGTGCCTATGATTATCCTACTGGGACGGTTTACCTCATCGTGGAAATCCACCATGCTGGGTCCTCTGGGCGAGCTTAGGATCACAAACCTTCCTCCACTCTTGAGAAGCTTCAGCCCCGTCGGTAGCACTTCGGGGTTCCCAGTAACCTCGAAGACCACGTCCGCAAGTCGTGTCTTAGTGACCTTCGAAACCTCATCATGAAGCGACTTGGAAGTTGGGTCGATTAACTCAGTCGCGCCGGAGATCCTTGCTTTCTCCAGCCTCATTCGTGATGGGTCAACCGCGATTACCGGGAGTGAGCCGGAGAGCTTGCTGAATGTTACGGCGAACTGGCCTAGTATCCCTGCTCCCATAATCACGGCAGCCTCTCCCATGGAAACGTGTGCTATCCTAACTGAGTTCATCACCGTCGCGGCTAAGGTGTGAAAGGTTGCCTCCTCAGGTCGTACGCCGTTCGGCACCTTGGTGACATTTGATTCAGACGATTTCAGGTCGATAATTACGTATTGAGAGTGAGGACTAAGCGAAGCGACCAAATCCCCCTCCCGTAACCCCTCGACTCCCGTACCAAGCTTGACTATCTTCCCTACGTTTGAGTATCCAGCGATGAAGGGTAGTTTGCCGTACGCGGCCCAATACGAGTTTGACGGATACTCCCCGCTGAGCAACGTAAGCTCCGTTCCCGGACTAATCAGCGTCTTCAACGTCTGAACTAGAATTTCACCGTCACCGGGAGGCGGGACGTCATGTTCCTCGAACTCGGCAACGTTATGTTCCTTGAAAACGATTCGCTTCGCTCGCATACTCACTTACGAAATCTTGAACAGTCTTAAAACTTCCGCAGCCTCTTCCCCATTCATCTCTCGAATTGCGTCAAGGATCTTCAAATTAACTACTAAGAATGCGCATGCAGCATGGCTTGTGATTGTTAGCTGACTATTTATTACCCTGCCGCGTTGATGCCTTTAGTTGAGTCCGCTCGTTTGAAGCATGAGATCGCAATAGTCAACGGAACAGTAATCGCGGAGTCTAGGCTTCTTCCCGATTGTAATATTCTCGTCGAGTCTGGTAAGATCACGAAGATTACTCAATCACCGCTTCCTGGCGGTTTGAGTCAAATTGACGCTGGCGGAGATTATGTCTCGCCTGGTTTCATTGACTTGCACATTCATGGCTTCGGAGGATTCGATGCGACTCGTGGTGATGAAGAGTCTCTGCTGGGTATGAGCAAAGCTCTCGTCAAGTACGGAACCACAAGCTTTCTACCAACACTTGTAAGTTCACCCACTCCTCTGACCAGAACCTTCTTGGAATCTGTTCGGAAATGTGTCCCCCAACATTCTGGGGCTCGAATCTTGGGCGCTAACCTTGAGGGCCCATTTCTTAATCCGGCGAAGCGTGGAGTTCATCGAGAAGAATACCTCATGAAACCATCCTCGACGTTACTGAAAGGATTGATTGGAGGGTTTGAGAAGGTGGTGCGGATTCTCACCTTTGCCCCAGAACTAGACGGGGGATTGGAATTGTGCAGGGAGATTGTCGGGGTGGGAATCATAGCTGCAATTGGGCACACAAACGCAACGTGTGAACAGGCGAACCAAGGAATCAAAGCGGGGATTACTCATAGCACGCACACATTCAACGGCATGCCAAGCATACGAAGCAGAGAACCAGGAGCAGCAGGAGCCGTCCTATCCTCTGACCGTGTTAAGTCGGAGATAATAGCGGACGGCTTACACCTAAGCCCAGAGATCACGAAACTAGCGATCAGAACAAAGCAGAAAGACGGCTTAATCCTCGTAACCGACGCGGTAATGGCCACGGGAAGTGAAATGACGGAGTTTGAGCTGGCGGGAGTGAGAGCGTACGTTCGTGATGGCGGCTCGTTCACCGAAGACGGAAGCTTGTGCGGCAGCACACTAACCCTTGAAAGAGCAGTCAAGAACATCATGACATGGAATAACCTTTCTTTGCCTGACACGATTCAACTAGCGTCCCTTAACCCCGCAAAACAATTGGGCATAGGCTCAAGGACCGGAAGCTTAGCTGAAGGAAAGGACGCAGACATAGTGATCATGGACAGGAAACTCGAAGTAACCTCGACCCTTGTCCAAGGCATCCAAGCCTATCCTTGAACGCGGAATACGGTTGAACACGGCGTCGATGACCAACCTATGGCGATGGGGGATACCTTCTGCGTTAAGGACCGACGCAACACAGTCTAAAGGCGCATTCATCTTCTCTTCAATCGTTTTTCTAATTCACGCCTACGGGCGGCGAATTCTGTGGCGAGGTCTCTGTCTCCGCC
The DNA here is from genome assembly GCA_050012795.1 of Bathyarchaeia archaeon. Taxonomy (GTDB): domain Archaea; phylum Thermoproteota; class Bathyarchaeia; order 40CM-2-53-6; family 40CM-2-53-6; genus FEN-987. The sequence continues at coordinate 9,661 of JBEKGM010000005.1, forward strand.
TAGACTCAATTCAATATTGGAACCTTTGCGGCCTAGGTACCCATGGCGCGGATACTTCTTACTACTCCTTCGAGTCGTGAGTATTCCATCGAATGGGTGACAATTCGGGCACTTCGTTCTACCCGCTGGAATGTACGACCCACATCTGGAGCAGAACCCCGGCAAAATGTATCCTCGTATGTTGAATTCGGATTCTCTAAAAACACTTGTCTTCCTACCCAGACGTCTTGGCTTAGGTGTTGGCGCGGAGGTTCCAAATGCTTAAGATTTCGTGACCTGTCATTCGAGAAACATGGGTCTCATCACTACGGACTGGGTATGGCAAATTCATTCCTTTACATGAAAGAGGCTACACACTCGAGATTAAACCGAAGTATTTCGATACAAAATTGAGGATAGGGTTATATCGCCTTCTCATGCCCCACGTATACAGAAATGCCGAGACCAATAGAGACACCTATCTCTACCTCGAGTTCGCCTAATCGATCGAGTTCCGATTATCGAGACTGAACAGTACCTGAAGCGTTTCATGAGTCAATCCGAGTACAAGCCTAAACTCGTCAAACGAGCATTGGAGATTTCCGAAGGATCCGCCCAACAGTTCTCAACCGATGATAAGGGATTGTCCGTGCTGCTGGAGGAGATTGACTCAGCCGAGTACGTTCTGACAAGACGTTCGAAGAGCGTCATGGAGGAGATGCTGAACGGAATCTGCGCTGACGGCCACATTTTCAAGAACTTCGAACAGGAAATTGAACCCCTCTACGACGCCTCACCACGCCTGCGCGGAGTCGCCAAGCTAACCGACGGGCTGGTCGATAGGACAAAAGAGGAATCCCTAGACCTAGCCAGAGCCTTAGCGATCAACATGCCCACCCACACCCGCCAACCATCCGACCACTCGCGAGAAGTGGGAAACTGAAAGTAGCCAAGTCACTGGCAAAGAAAGAAATGCAGAGTTCAAGTTCTGATGCTCGGACAGGTCATCGGTTGAAGACAATTCTCGGTATATTGCTGAATGTTCTCTGGCTGACAGACTCTGTTAGGTAGAACGCCTAGCTTAGGTACAGGATCCGAACTCTGCAACCTACGGCAAGTAAGCTAAGAAATCACGTTCCAACAGCAACATCGAAGTCTCGAAAAGCTCCCAGTGATAGACCAGGCTAGACTACGGCCGCTTTGCGTTAAACCCAAGTCGAATACTCTATTTAAGCTGCCACGCTTCAGTCTAGCATAGATCAGGATAGTTAGACGAATAATTAGTCTTTCCGCAACCGAATGTTCGAGTTCCTAGTTTTCGTACTGATCATGAATCACTTTGTCTCAACTGTCGTGCCGCCGCTTACCAACAGTGTTATTGGTCGTATCCATTGTTGTAGAAGTGGTGTAATTCCCCTGGCAGATAATTCTGCAATCGAATGGACAACTGCAACTTGGAACTGGGCGACTGGATGTACGAAGATTAGCGATGGATGCCAGAATTGTTACATGTTTAGGGAATATCCGCGTCTCAAGAGATTTGGTCTGCAAACATACAAGTGGGCTCCTGACCAGGTCCACATTCATGAGGAGGTCCTTGGCAAACCGTTTGAGTGGAAATCGCACAAGATGATTTTCACCAATAGCATGTCTGATTTTTTCCATGAACGAATTTCGTTCGAGTTTCTTGACAGAGTGATAGAGGTTATCCGTAGCACGCCTCAGCATACCTACCAAGTTCTTACAAAACGCTCATGGCGCATGATGAGATATGGCGCGAGAATTGGAACATTTCCAGAGAACCTCTGGTTAGGAATTACAGTGGAATCGGCGCCTTACAAGTTCCGTATTGAACATCTCAAGAAGACTAGGGCAAATGTTCGTTTCATCAGTATCGAGCCGTTGATTGAGTCAGTTGGCAAGCTAGATTTGAGCAGCATAGATTGGGTAATTGTCGGTGGAGAATCGGGACCTCATTGTAGGCCCTGCCTAGGTGATTGGGTCCGAGAAGTCAGAGATCAATGTATCGCGGAAAATGTCGCCTTCTTCTTTAAGCAATGGGGCGGATTTAGACCGAAATCTGGTGGCAGAAGACTTGATGGAAGAGAATGGAACGAGTTTCCTAGACCAACGGAGTCTTCACCTATGATTATCGTACGTTGAGTGGGCGGATTGACCGAAGCGGCTTTCCCTGCTGGTCAGTGGTCGGAAGTCAAACTAATTTACCTGGGAAAATACCTTTCGGCGTACCTCGCAGTAATAATGAAGAAATTCCCAAAAAGTGAGAGATACTACGTTGACCTTTTCGCAGGACCAGGGATAGATGAAATCCGCCCAAGTCAGAGGCAAATTGATGGATCTCCTCTTCGAGCGATGAGTCTCAAACGAGGCAATTTCACGAAGTACATTTTCGTGGAGAACAAACCAAGCTATTTTCAAGCATTGTTGAAGCGTGTATCAGCTCATAACCGAGGAACATCTGCGGAGGTTATCAGCGGAGATTGCAACGAGCTTGTTCACCAGATTGTTCAAAAGATTCCCCAAGGATCTCCAGTATTCCTGTTTGTGGACCCGAGAGGTCTCGACGTTGATTGGCAAACAATTCAACAATTCGCCGCTCATCGTCATCTTGACATGTTGATGACTTTTCCATACGATCTCGGTATAAAGCGATGTGCGTATGACGCGAAGAGCTACAACACAGTGGACAGGTTCTACGGCACCTCTGATTGGCGTGAAATCGCGAAGCAAAGGAAGGACCGCGTTCTTACTTCACGTCAGGCGAGAGATGCATTCGCCGAGCTCTACGTTTCTCAATTGAGACGTATAGGGCTAAACTTCTCGGAAAGCACTCTCTTGCGGACAAAGATTGTTTCTGGTAAACCGCTTTATCACATGATTTTCGCTTCGAGGTATTTTGTTGCCTTAGACATATGGAGGAGCATTACTTCCAGACAGGTTGGGACATTGGACCGTTTCATAAGGGACCATCAGAAACAAACTGCTATACAGAACTCGATGTGATATCTTTCTCACCGGAAATTTCTTCTAAACCGATTTGTTAAACACCACGAGATATACCTCTGCCGTATCCAGCAGGGTTGAAGCTACAGAATCTTAAAAATGCCTAAATTTGCTGTAATCGTCTGAAAGCAGTTACGTTACTTGTTGATTAGAATTCTTTGAGATTCGAGCGAACGAATCCGTACCCGAGGGGAGTTCAATTTGCGTTGCCCGCACCACTAGACCCGACGACGACGAGAAAACGATGAACGGTTAACGGTCTGTTGTTTGTGGTCTGTGGGTTGTTGTTTTGTTGGCAGGTGGTTTGTGGTTTAGTAGTTAGTAGTGCGCGACGACACAAAATAGTTCGTGTTCATATCACAGAAGCGACGAATGTCGCGGCTTTCGTTCTACTCACCAGAATTGAAACGTCTGGTCCGTCATGTCTCCGGAGCGTGGCAGCAATCTTTCAATTCTACCATAGATCGATTGAAACCTAAAAACGAGGGGGAGAGAAGCCTGCGACGGATCAGCTTTCAATTCTACCATAGATCGATTGAAACCTCCCACTAGAGCCAGCTCCAGATCCTCTATGTCGGCTTTCAATTCTACCATAGATCGATTGAAACAAAGCACAAGAAGCGAGATCGCACATGCTCAAAAGTTCTTTCAATTCTACCATAGATCGATTGAAACTTTTCGGTTTGGATTAGACCAGCGACGAAGGTTGCCGCTGACGTGAGCGTGGTTTGTAGTAGATTGTAGAGAGCGTTCCAGTTGATCGTTATGATTCCCTTATACGACAAGTATCCTAACGGAAGGGTGACGATTGCGGCTAGAGCTGCAAGAATGATCATCAGAACCTTCAGAAGCTTCTTCATACCGTACCCGAGCAATGCTCCGAGTGCGGCTGCTCCGCTGAAACCTCCGACTGTGGGCAGAAGACTTGAAAGATCGACCGAAGTCATCCGCGTACTCCTCCCGTTTCCACCCGACGACTGCGAGTCAAACCTGTCAATTCAAATCCCAATCCATACTATGGTGAGTTAATTCCATAAACATTATTATGATAATCAGTTAATTATTCGTGCATGGTCATGCACCAGCCAGTTACTTTCCAGGACGCCATCAAGCTTAGGCCGTTTGATTTAGTTAATTTTGTTAACTGGTGGTCGTTGTGAGAGAGGTTGACGATAAGGACCTAACGATTCTAGACCTGCTCCGAGAGAACTCCAGAGCCACCTACCAAGATCTATCCAACAAGCTACGCAGCTTCGGGGTGGAGATTAGTACCGTCGGCGTGATGAAACGCGTTAATCAACTCAAAGAGAAGCATGTGATCAAACATTTCACGGTGAGGGTCGACTATGAGAAGCTCGGGTTAACCACTCCAATCGCAATCCTGATCCGACTGCGACCGAAGCCTATCAAAGAGTTCATCAAAGACATCCAATGTCCGGAACTACAGGACCGACGGATCCTATCCATCTTCACCATAGCCCACCAGTACAACCTCGCCCTCCTCGGAATTTGGGAGAGTAAGGAAGAGTATGGGAAATGGAAGACCCACCTACTCACACGACTCGACAGTGTACTGGAAACTAACGAACTCTTCATCCTAGACTCATGGAAGGAAGCAGGTGACCCGACCATAACCATCCCACGTCACATTCAGGACGATGATGGCTATGCCAGAGCAAACGTTTCGAAAGTAAAATGAGGAAACGGAGCCTATCGATCTAATTTACTGCGGAAAAAGAAGAGATGGTCACTGGCCGAGTACATACACAGTGAATATGCCAGTGACCGGACGAATCCCGTGCTTTACGTACCGGGTTTCCTCCTTCTTGGTCGCTAACAGGCGGTGGTGCCCATCAACAACTTCAAAACCCCCACCCACCAGAGGCCTGACTAGGATTGCTTCCAGCTGGCCGATACTTGCCATGGACTTGGATATCTCGTCCACATAATTCTCGTCAACTGGCCTCAGCATCAATTTGCTTGAGCGTATTTGGTCGATCGGTACTTCAACTATCTTCGACCGGTCGATTTGCACGCCAGAACCCGTTGTAGCTGGGCCAGCTTGTTTGTCAGTTAGTTTGTCAGACGACTCCATTCTCTCATCCTCACTTCGAATAGTTTCATCTATACCGTCTCTATACTGTTTCAGTACAGCAGCCATGATATTTAAGCCATACTGCGGCAGTATCCAGACAGGTGTCTGAGATGCAGAATGAACTGGAAGGAAACATCCGAACTATTGCCATTGATTATGAGTCCAAAGTTGTTGCCGTAGCGGGCAGTTTGAGAACAACCATCCCGCTTACGTTGGCAGGTCGACTTTCACTGAAAAAGGGTGACACGATCTTGCTACGCCTCGTCGAAGTGGGACCAGCGGTTGCTCCCGTAAGAGCCCTTCTCTTGCGGAAAAAGACATCCGCTAAGCAATCCGATTGAAGCTTACCAACAAGAAGAAAACTAGTCGGAGTCAGGTCATTGAGTGAAGAACACTGAGGGTTGAACTGGATGCTTCCCAATACCTGGAAGGATTAGGGTTTTGATTCGTAGATGCAATGATACTGATTTTGATGCGATCCACGTGATCATTAACGATGCTGCGCGAGTGTACGAGGGCGTCATACCCGTGGACCGGTGGAAGGAGCCTTACATGTCCAAGGACGAGTTAGCGCGGGAGATCCGTGACGGCGTCGTATTCTGGGGGTACCTGGAGGACGAACAGTTACTCGGCGTAATGGGCATTCAGGACGTGAAAGACGTCAGCCTGATCAGGCACGCGTACGTTCGCACAGCGAAACGGAACCAAGGGATCGGTGAAAGATTACTATTGCACCTCCAGTCCCGGGCTGCTCGTCCGCTCCTGGTCGGCACGTGGGCAGACGCCGTTTGGGCGATTCGATTCTACGAGAAACGTGGCTTTCGCCTAGTGGATAAGGGAACGAAGAATCGACTGCTGAGCGAATACTGGTCGATACCGAAACGGCAAATTGAAACTTCCGTCGTGTTAGCAGACGAGAGATGGTGCGGGACTCAGCCCAAACCCGGTTAGGGCCTACAAGGCTTATCGCTGAAGCTGGCGGGTTGAGGGGATGTCGTAGTTGAGGTTCCCGTAGACGCTTGTCAGATACTTACGATACTTCTCATTCGTGCCGGTTACTATGCGTTCGTATTCGCCGCGGAGTCTGCTGGTTACTTGGCCTTCTTTTCCGTTTCCGACTTTTTTGCGGTCGATGCTGATGATTGGGGCAACTTCGGCTGCGGTTCCGGTGAAGAATGCTTCGTCGCACGTGTAGAGTTCAGCTCGTCGAACAGTTCGCTCCTCCAAGCGCAGGTTAAGGTCGTGGATTAGGCTGATGATTGTTCGTCGGGTGATGCCGTTTAGGATGTCTGAGGCGAAGGTTGGAGTTGAGATGAGGCCGTCTTTGACTATGAAGATGTTTTCTCCCGTGCCCTCGGAGACGTTTCCGTTCGCGTCCAGGAACAGGGCCTCGTCGAATCCTGCTTGGCCTGCCTCGGTTCTGGCGAGTACGGAGTTTATGTAGTGGCCGCAAGCCTTCGCCATGGCTGGTACGGCGGGTTCACCAACACGCCGCCATGTTGAGACACAGATATCTAGTCCAATCTTGGTTTCGTCAAAATACTTCTCGTAGGGGAAGGTGATTATGCTGACGGAGGTGGGTGTTGCCCTGGCATCCAGGCTGATTCCTCCCACTCCTTTGAAGGCGATGGGCCTAATGTACAGGGAGGAGTGGAAGTCGTTCTTCTCGATGAGTTGTAGGACCGCGTCTTGAAGTTCCTCTTGGCTGTATGGAATTTCGAACGTGTATATTTTCGCGGATTCTGCCATGCGTTTCAAATGGTCCTTGAGCCTGAAGACTAGTACGTCGTCGCCGACGCCGTAGGCTCGGATTCCTTCGAATACGCCGGTACCATAGTGCAACGCGTGCGTGAAGACGTGTACGGTCGCCTTCTCCCATGGTACAATTTCCCCATCCATCCACACATATTTTGCGGGAGCCTTGAACATTTTTCATAACCTCTTAACATCGATTATTTGGAACGGTTGCAGTTTCTTCTCGTGTGATCGTATCTTCTCCTCATGCTGCAGCGTCAATGATATGTCATCTAATCCTTCCAGTAAACATCTCTTCCGGAACTGGTCGATGTTGAAATGGATGGTTTCTCCGTCAGGTTTCTGGATTGTCTGACTTTCCAGATCTACGACTTCTGTGTAACCTTCTTGCCCTGCGACTTCCTTGAAGAGTTGGCTGATGACTGGTTCTTCGAGGGTTACGGGTAGGATGCCGTTCTTGAAGCAGTTATTGTAGAATATGTCCGCGTATGAGGCTCCGATGAGCACTTTGAACCCGTAGTCTGAGAGCGCCCACGCCGCGTGTTCGCGGGAGCTTCCGCATCCGAAATTCGCGCCGGTTAGGAGTACGCTGCCTCCCTTGTAGCGTGGTTGGTTCAAGATGAATTCAGCATTCGGCTTTCCATCAAGATTGTATCGCCAGTCGTGGAAGAGGTATTGGCCGAAGCCTGTTCTTTCCACGAGCTTAAGGTACTGTTTCGGAATGATCTGGTCAGTGTCCACGTTAACTCGGTCGATGGGTACGACGATTCCTTGATGCTTCTTGAACGGGGTCATATCTCCATCAACTATCCATATTCCAAGAACGAACGTCCACGAAGTGGCCTGCTACTGCTGCCGCCGAGGCCATGATTGGGCTGACGAGGTGTGTTCGTCCGCCGCGTCCTTGTCTGCCTTCGAAGTTGCGGTTTGATGTGCTGGCGCACCTTTCGCCGGGTGCTAGGATGTCGGGGTTCATTCCGAGGCACATGCTGCATCCAGACTCTCTCCATTCGAATCCTGCTTCTTTGAAGATTCGGTGGAGTCCACGTTTCTCAGCCTCATACTTAACCATCTGTGATCCTGGGACGACCATGGCGCGTACTCCAGGCGCGACCTTTCTGCCTTTGACCACTTTTGAGGCGGCGACGAGGTCGTCGAGTCGGGAGTTGGTGCATGAGCCGATGAAGACTCTGTCAACCTTGATCGACTCGATCTTCGTGCCGGGTTCTAGGGCCATGTACTCTAAGGCGCGGGCGGCTGCTTTCCTCATGTCCGGGTTAGGGAAATCGTCTGGGTAGGGCACGTTCCCCGTAACGTCTGTGACCATGGCTGGGGTTGTTCCCCAGGTGACTTGCGGCGTCATTTTATCAGCGTTCAGTTCAACCGTTTTGTCGAAGGTGCTGCCGGGATCGGTTTTAAGTTCACGCCAGTATTCTTCTGCCTGCTCCAAGGCTTTACCTTTCGGAGCGTACTTTCGTCCTTGAAGGTAACTGAATGTTGTTTCGTCCGGCGCTATCATACCGGCTCGGGCTCCGCCTTCTATCGTCATGTTGCAGATTGTCATGCGCTCTTCCATTGGGAGGGCTGTTATGGCGTTGCCTCGGTATTCGATCACTGAGCCTGTTCCGCCCCCTGTGCCAATGTGGCCGATTATTGTGAGGATGATGTCCTTGGCTGTCACTCCCTTTGGGGGGGTTCCGTCCACGTGGATTTCAAGGGATTTTGGTTTTTGTAGCCAGAGGCATTGTGTGGCTAGCACGTGCTCTACTTCGCTTGTTCCAATTCCTAGGGCTAAGGCTCCGAAGGCGCCGTGGGTTGATGTGTGGCTGTCGCCGCACACTATTGTTAATCCGGGGAGGGTGAGGCCGAGTTCCGGGCTGATTACGTGGATTATTCCTTGCTGGGGGCTGTATAAATCGAAGTATGTGATTCCGTAATCCGTACAGTTCTTGGTTAGCGCGTCTACTTGCTTCTTTGAGATTGGGTCCTGTATTGGGATTGATCGGTCGGTTGTTGGAACGTTATGGTCGACGGTTGCGAAGGTTAGGTCGGGTCTCCTAACGCGCCTGCCTGCCACCCTGAGCCCTTCAAACGCCTGGGGGGAGGTTACCTCATGAACCAGGTGCCGGTCGATCCAAATTAGGCTGGGTCGGTCTGCTTCTTCATGCACAACATGGTTTTCCCAGATCTTCTCAAAGAGGGTTCGAGGCATCTAGTTTCTATCCTTCAGTTAGTTTCGGCGGGTTGGAGATGAGTCGATGGCGAAGCAGAATCTTGTTGATTGCTTCCACCAGTGCTTCAACGCTTGCTACAACGACATCTTCCCGTGCGGCGCTTGCGGAAACGACGGTGCCGTTTGTATCCTCAACTTTAACCATTGCGTCCGCCAGGGCGTCTGAGCCTCCGGTTATGGCTTCAAGCCTGTATTCTTTGAGTTTAATCTGAACTGATGAGTCAGTGATCTTCTGGACTGCTTTGATCGCAGCGTCTACGGGGCCGACTCCTGTTTCTGCTGAAGTGTACTCTTTTCCGTCAAGTCTTAGGCGGACTGAGGAGGTGGGGATCAAGCCTTTGCCCGTGACGGCTGCTAAGTCAACTAGGTCCAGTATTCGTTCCCTTGCGGATGTTCTTCCAAGAACGGCTTCAGTAATCGCGATTAAGTCGTTGTCGGTGACTGTCTTGCCCTTGTCTCCTATCGTTTTGACTCTGGTAACGATTTCCGTCAATTGGCCCTTGTCGGGGAAGTATCCGGCCTCCGCGAGTTGAACGGCGATTCCGTGTGCGCCGGCATGTTTGCCCGCTTGGAACCATCTTCGGCGGCCTACGTCCGCGGGGTCGTAAGGCTCGTACGTTAACGGCATCTCGGTAATGCCGTGGGTATGGATTCCAGATTCATGTCCGAACGCGTTATCGCCAACAACGGCCTTATTCGGCTGGACGCGCATGCCCGTGAGGGCGGAGACGAGCCTTGACGTTTCGTATAGAAGTTCCGTTTTGATGTTTGTTTGGCGATCGTAGAGTCGGTGGAGCGACATGACAACTTCCTCTAGGGAGGTGTTGCCGGCTCTCTCGCCCAGCCCGTTCATGGTCACGTGGACTTGCGCGGCTCCTGCTTCGACTGCTGCCAGGCTGTTTGCGACTGCTAGGCCGAAGTCGTCGTGGCAGTGTATGCTGACGGGCACTTTGACGCTTGACGCTATTTCACGGGTAATCTGAGCTATCGTGTGGGGGGATGATACTCCAACCGTGTCCGGGATGTTTACGCGACCTGCGCCTGCACTCTCGGCCGCCTGATAGGCTTCTTTAAGGAAAGCGATGTCCGTGCGGGTTGCGTCTTCAGCTGAGAACTCAACAAGCTTACCGTGCGATTTCGCGTAACCGACTGAATCAGTGATCCTCTGGAGAACTTCCGGCCGGGTAAGCTTCAGCTTATACTTCAAGTGCAAGTCTGACGTCGCTAGGAAAATGTGAATGGAATTAACTTGAGCGTCGACTGCAGCGTCGACATCTGCTCGACTGGCGCGTGCCAAGCCCACAATTTCGCATGATAATCCAGCCGTTGCCACTGCTCTAACAGCTTCACGTTCACCCGTAGAAGCAATTGGGAAGCCTGCTTCAATCGCGTCGACTCCTAACCTATCGAGTTGGCGGGCGATCTTGACCTTCTCTTCTGCAGTGAGCGAGATTCCGGGAGTCTGTTCTCCATCTCTCAGGGTCGTATCGAAGATGCGGACCTTAGATTTCTCCATCAATAGATCACTTTGAAATGTGTGCGGCTATCGCGTTGCCCATCTCAACCGTGTTCAGGCTCCCGCCTAGGTCCTGTGTAACTTCCCCTGAACGGAGGCATTCTTCCACAGCCCTCTGAATTACCCGTGACGCTTCGGACGCATTGGGATCTTTCTTCTGTCTGCCAAGCCACTCTAACATCATGCTCGCGGAGAGGACTAGTGAAACCGGGTTCGCGATGTTTCTGCCCGTGATGTCCGGTGCAGAGCCATGAACGGGTTCGAATAAGGCGAAACTGTCGCCGACGTTAGCTGAGGGTACGAGTCCGAGTCCGCCAACCACCTGTGCTGCCTCGTCGGATAGGATATCGCCGAACATGTTGGTTGTTACTAGAACATCGAAATCCTGTGGGTTTCTGATCAGGTTCATTGCGGCAGCGTCAACCAGCATGTTGGAAAATTGCACGTCCGGATACGTTTCAGAGATTTCTTTACACGCGTGAAGGAAGAGGCCATCCGTTTTCTTTAGCACGTTCACTTTGTGGATTGCCGTGACCGATTTCTTCCTTGTGCGGGCCAACTCAAACGCGTACTTTGCGATACGCTGGGAGGCTTTGCGGGTTATGACTCGGGTTGCAGTGGCTTTCTGTTCGTCTGCGGACTCTAAACCGCTGTATAGATCCTCAGTGTTCTCGCGTACGATTACGAGATCCGTCTCTGGGGGCGCGATGCATGGAACTTTCGGGAGTGGTTTCGCGGGGCGTATGTTGGCGTAGAGGTCAAGGTCTCTGCGTAACCGAATGATAACGTCGTAAGCCGATTGGCCTACTGGGCCTTTTAGACAGCAATCGCTCTTTTCGATTATGTTGAAGCTTTCCTGCGATAAGGCTTCTCCGTGTTCTTTGAGGGCCCGGTCTCCAGCTTCGACGGGGATCAAATTCAACGTTAATCCTCGGGTCTCTTCAAGTTTCGCGAGCACGACTTTGGTCGCTGCAGCCTGCTCAGGTCCAATTCCATCTCCTTCAATGAAGGCGACCGTGTGCTCCACTTCGTTTCGTCTCTACTTCTCTGGGCCTGGGGCCTCGGCTGTCATTTCTCTGGCTAACGCGACTGCGCCTGTTCTTGCTACTTCCGAAAGCCCGAAGGTTCTTGCAAGTTTGATGAACGCGTTGATCTTGTCTGGGTCTCCGGAGACTTCAACTGTAAGCGTGGTTGGTGAGACGTCGACGATGTTTCCGCGAAATGCGTCTATGTAGTGCATTATTTCCGGTTTTGTGGCAGGTGCACCCGAAAGCTTGACGAGGGCTAGCTCCCGAACAGCGGCGTCCCTCACTTCGAGCGGTTCGACGGTCCGAACGTCTATGAGGCCGTCAATGTTCTTCATCATTTGGTCGAATCGTTCGTATTCTGAGAACATGGTGAAGGTCATTCTGGATAATCCGGGGGTTTCAGCTGGACCTACGGCGATGCTTTCGATGTTGAATGATTTTCTTCGAATCAAATTGGTGATCCGGTATAGGACACCAGGCTTGTCTTCGACTAGGGCTGATATGATTCGAAGTTGTGCGTCCCTGTTCAACCTACCATCATCTCCTTGATTCCTGCTCCTGGAGGCAGCATTGGGAGAACATTCTCTTCGGGTGAAATTGGAATGTCAATTACCGTTGTCACTTCAGATTTGAGCGCCTTCTTGACTGCGTCCTGCAGGTCTGGGGCTGAGTCTACGCGAAGGCCGGTTGCTCCGTATGCTTCAGCCAATTTGACGTAGTCGGGAACTCGGCCGAGATGAATTGACGAGTAACGGCCCTTGTAGAAGAACCGTTGCCATTGCGCTACCATTCCAAGCACTCTATTGTTCAAGATGATCACTGTCACGGGGATATCTTCCTCTATGCTCGTCGCGAGAGAGTTCTCCGTCATCAGGAAGCTTCCGTCTCCCGCGATGTCGATTACAGGTAGGTCTGGTCTTGCTACCTTGGCTCCGAGAGCGGCTGGGAAACCGAAACCCATCGTTCCGAGGCCGCCTGAGCTGATGAAAGTTCGCGGCTCGATCGCTTGGAAGTGTTGTTCACACCACATCTGATGCTGTCCCACTTCCGTGGTGACTATGGCTTTTGGTGGTATGAGCCGGCGCAGCATCTTGATGGTTTCCACTCCGCTAAGGTGTGAGTTATCATTGAATTCAGCTGATGTGGCTGCGATTACTTCTTGAGCCTTCTTCGTCCAAGGTTCTCTGTATCGTCCTAACATTCCTGCTTTTACTTCCCGTACTAGGAGTTCCAACGCTTTCTTTGCGTCGGCATTCAGCGAGATTACGGGCAGCTTGTAGTTCTTTCCGATCTCGGCCTTGTCTATGTCTATGTGTATGACTTTTGTATTCGGGCAGAATTTCTCGATCTTCCCGGTGGTTCTGTCACTGAACCTTGATCCTACTACTAGGAGTACGTCGCATTCTGGAAGAAGCTTGTTTGTTCGTTCGGAGCCGTGCATGCCCATGCAGCCGAGTGATAATGGGTGATTCTCTGGGAAGACGCCTTTTCCCATAAATGAGGTCACGACCGGGGCTACGAGTAGTTCCGCGAAGGCCTGCAGTTCCTGGTAGGCGTTCGCCATTTTAACTCCGCCCCCGGCAAGTATGATTGGACGTTCCGAGTTCAGTACGGTGCGAGCTATCGTCTTGACGATTGTTGGGTCTGGATCTGGCAATGGTTGGTATTTTGGAAAGTCTACGTGATCCGGGAATTCCAAGTCATCCTCGCCTTGTTGAACGTCTTTCGGCACATCCACTAGGACGGGCTGTGGTCGGCGAGTTGCGGCCAGATAGAAGGCTGCTTTCATCATGTGTGGTACATCCTTTACGCGGAGCGGTTGAAATGTGTACTTTGTGACGGAGGTTGCCATCCCTACAACGTCTGATTCCTGAAAACCGTCTGAGCCTATAACGTACGTTGGAACTTGGCCGGTGATTGCGACTATGGGTGAGGAGTCCATGTAAGCCGTAGCCAGACCGGTCATTAGGTTGGTTGCTCCAGGACCTGAAGTTGCGAGGCACACGCCTACCTTGCCGGATGCCCGCGCGTACCCGTCAGCCATGTGGGCGGCTGACTGCTCGTGGCGAGCGAGGACATGGCGGATTCCCTTGTACTCTCGAGACGAGAATTCCGCGTTCCGATAGTCAAGGAGAACGTCGTAGATCGGCATATTGGCTCCCCCAGGGTAACCGAATACGGCTTCTACTCCTTCTCTGTGCAAGGCTTCGACTACTGCTTGCGCGCCGGACATTTTTTTCAAATTTTCATTATACTCTCCTTAGAAGCATCAGCCCGTTTTCGAAGGTTCGAAAGCGGGCTACTGAAGAATAACGACGAGCGCGACGAGTACAGTAGACTGCAAGGATGCGGATCCCTGAAGTTTCGTCATCGCTCCGTAGACCTTGAAATCCACCACGAACGGCCGTCGGCCTAATAAATTTATTGTGAAACATCGTTGGGCCCTCCCCAATTTCGAGTTTCTTGGCGATTGCGCGAGTTATTGGCGAGTTTTCTCAGTCCGTAGGAGTAGCCGTCTGCGAGCGCGTCGACGCTGGCTTGGATTATGTTAGTGGACGATGCGACCGTAGTCCACGTCTTATGTTTGTTACTGAAATCAATATACACTGCAACTCTCGCGGCGGTTGCAGCGTCGGAGTCAACCTCTCTGACTCGGTAGCCTGTGAGCTTTGCCGTGAACACGCTGGAGAATTGTTCGCTCAGGACCAGTCTCAAGGCCTGGTCGATCGCATTGACCGGCCCGTTGCCGTTCGCTTGCGTCTCCAGAAGTCTCCTATTAACCTCTACCTTCAGTCTGCATTGTGCAGATGCCATTGCCCCATCTTGGTGGGCAGTGACTCGCCAATCGACTATGTGGAACGGATCACGTTTTCTTCCAAGCGTTCTGAGTATAAGCAGGTCTAAGGTTGCTTCGGCGTTTTCGAGGTTGCATCCTAAACTTTCACAGCGTTTGACCGCTTTTAGAAGATTTGGCAGTCTCTTGTCGTCGCGTGAGAGTTTGAAGCCTACTCTCCGCGCCGCTAGGAGCAGGCTGGAACGTCCAGCTTGAGATGAGACGGTGATGAACCGGTGATTTCCAAATGCTGGCGGATCATAGAATTCGTAAGCTGCTTCAGCTTTTAGGACGGCGTCACCGTGCACCCCGCCCTTGTGAGCGAACGCGTATTTTCCTACGAAAGGTTTGAACTGGTCTTCACGGATGCCACTGATCTCACATATGAATCGGGAAAGAGTCGTTAGCTTAGTTGGATCTAGCTTAGTCTGAATTCCCATCAAATGCAGATTAGCGATAACTTCGATTAAGTCTGCGTTGCCTACTCGTTCGCCCAGGCCGTTCATTGTTCCTTGCACGTGTGAGGCGCCAGCCGTTACAGCGAACAGCGTGTTGGCCGTCGCCATACCTCGGTCGTTGTGGCAATGTATTCCGATTGGTGTCCGAATGGTTTCGAAAACCTGTTTTGTGGCCTGATATACTTCGAGAGGAAGAGCCCCTCCTCGAGTATCGCATAGTACGACGGTTGAGGCTCCGGATTCTTGAGCCGCGTTCAAGACGGAAATCGCATAATCTGGATCGTTCTTGAAACCGTCGAAGAAGTGTTCAGCGTCGAAGACAACTCTTCGTCCGTGCCTCAATAGGAAGCGGATTGAATCACGGATCATTTTCAGGTTCTCTTCGAGTGTGGTTCCTAGAACCTTCTCCACCTGAAATGACCAAGACTTGCCGAAGATCGTGACCGTCTTCGTTTCGGCTTTGAGGAGGTGCGCTAGGTTCGGATCATCCTCCGCATTCACGTTTGCTCTCCGTGTCATGCCGAAAGCGGTAATTTGCGTGAAAATTCCATTATCTAAGGACTTAGTGAGCTTGAAGAATTCCTGATCAGAGACGTTAGTCTCATTCGGCCAACCCCCCTCCACATAATCAACGCCAGCCGTAATCAGGGCCTGTGCGACCCTTTGCTTCTGGGTTGATGTGAAATTGACGCCTACTGACTGGTTTCCGTCTCGGAGTGTTGTATCATAAACTTCAACGGACGCAGGAAGACCCGTGAAGCTGAATTTGGTAACCGCCTTTCAAAGTCGAAATTGCCCTCGTTAAAACCGAATTTTAGAGACGGCTAAGATAAAAAGGTTCTGAAGATTGGCCTAGTCTCAGTTGACGCAGAAGTCAGTGTTTTGAATCATTTCCCTCGCAGTTCACCATTAGACTATTATTTTGTCTCAGCCGCTTTACATCAAGTGGATTCAATGTCGCGATCATCAGACGTCCATCATTCGATAGGGAATGAGTATCGCATTGAGACGGATAGTTTGGGCGAGGTCAGGGTTCCAGTCGATAAGCTGTGGGGAGCCCAGACGCAACGTTCCCTTGAGTACTTCAGCATTGGAGAGGATTTGATTCCGCGCGAGATGATTCCGGCTTATGCTATTTTGAAGATAGCCGCGGCTAATGTCAATTCCAAAATGGGATACCTCAAACAGGAACAACGAGATCTCATAGTTCGCGCTTGCGACGAGATTTTGGAAGGAAAGCATCAAGATCAATTTCCCTTACACGTTTGGATGACGGGGAGCGGCACTCAGTTCAACATGAACGTGAACGAAGTGATTTCGAACCGCTGCTGCCAATTAGCTGGAAGTCCACTTGGGAGTAAGACCCCCGTGCACCCTAATGATCACGTGAACATGTCGCAGTCATCAAACGACACATTTCCATCCGCGATGTACGTCGCAGCAGCTAAAGGCGTAAGAGAACAGCTAATGCCCGCGGTGAAACAGCTGCGCGATTCTCTGAACGCGAAATCAACCGAATGGAACGGGATTATCAAGATCGGACGCACTCACATGCAGGACGCTACCCCCATTACACTAGGACAGGAATTTTCCGGCTACGTCGGAATGTTAGATGATAACTTGAATCGCTTAGATGATAGCTTGAAGCATGTTTACCGATTATCGCTGGGTGGAACCGCAGTTGGAACCGGAATTAACGCGCCTCCGGGATTTGACGTGGAGGTCGCGGCTGAAATCGCGAAGTTGACCGGGTTACCTTTCGTCACGGCTCCGAACAAGTTCACCGTACAAGGAGCACATGACGCGCTCGTTATGCTCAGTGGCACGTTGAAGACGCTGGCTACATCCCTGTACAAGATCGCAGACGATATTCGCATACTGAGTTGTGGACCACGCTGCGGTTTTCATGAACTCGATATTCCAACCAACGAACCTGGTTCATCCATCATGCCGGGAAAGGTCAACCCCACGCAGTGTGAAGCATTGACGATGATTGCAGTGCAGGTTATCGGTAACGATGTTGCAGTAACCTTGGGTGGAGGGGGCGGCCACTTGGAAATGAACGTTTACAAACCGCTCATAATTCTGAACATAATGCAATCGATTCGAATCATGACTGATGGCTGCAACAACTTTCGGTTGTTTTTGGTGGAAGGTATGCAACCTAACAGAAAACAGATCGCTAACTTCCTCGAGCGCTCCCTTATGCTCGTGACTGCTCTTAGCCCGATAATTGGTTATGATAAGGCATCAAAGGTGGCTCAGTACGCCCTTGAGAACGATTTGACCCTCAAGCAAGCCGCGGTAAGACTAGGTCACATTTCAGAAGCAGAATTCGACCGGGTTGTTGATCCGGCGAAGATGGTCCACCCATATGTCGCTAAGGACTGATCCGCTTCGCACTTCAGGTTTGAATGATAGTCTAGGGTGAAGTTAGGATCCGGTTGATTGCGCGTCGGCACGCTTTGATCTTTCGTAGCCCAAGAAACTTCTTAACAACTTGACCCTTCGAGAAGATTAGAAGCGCTGGGATACTCATGAGGTCATAGCGGTCAGTGATTTCGCGGTTCGCGTCAACGTTGAGTCTGGCGAAACTCATTCTTCCCTTATACTCTTCAGCCATCTTCTCAATTAATGAGTCTGCAGTTTTGCAGGGAACGCACCAGTCAGCGTAAAAATCCACGGCTAGCGGCAATTTGGCTCTAAGCGCTTGTTCGAAAGTTTCTGATGTTAGTTCATTGAGTTGCACGCTCATCTCTCCAAGTCGCTGACATCCGCATCTTAATTGACGATGTTCTCTGGCCTATAATTGTGCGCATTCCGATAACAACCTGTGGACACGGAACGCATGAGTGAATCAACTTGCATGGCAGCAGGCAGTCAGAAGAGCTTATGGGCGGCACTCCGTTCTGGTTGCAAGATTAGAATGCGCATTCGCGAGTTCCAGCTCGGTGACTAAGAAGGTTGTGGAACTTTGGAGAGAGGCAGGCATCGTACTGAGGCCGGGTGATGAACGTGAGGGAATTAAGTTGAAAATCCAACGGGACCCGGACCTGTTTCTAGTGGCTGAAGATGATCAGCAGATTCTAGGGGTAGTGCTCGGAGCATGGGATGGCCGACGAGGATTGATCAATCATCTGGCTGTGAGAGAAGGCTACAAGAGATCTAGAATGGGTAGGTCACTGGTCAGGGAGCTTGAGAGACGCCTGATCGGAAAGGGGGCGTTGAAGGTGAACGCGCAGATCTACAAGTCGAATGGAGTCTCTTTAGAGTTCTTCAAGTCGTTGAATTATGAAGTGCAGTCTGACCTAATCATGGTCGGAAGAAATCTGAAGCATTAGCTTAACTAGCTTTCACTTCAGCCAGGGGTACATAATCGCAGATTGCACTAGGCTTCTCAAGAATACGGTTGATTGTTATTTCTCCAATAATCCTGCAGTACTTGTTTATTTGGCCCAGGTTCAAGACTATGCTTCTGAGGCTGACGGCAGTGTTCACGTCCTTAACGTACATTAACACTTTCTGGGTGAGGCGCCTCTCTTCACTTTCTGAAGTCTCCACCCTCTCGACCGAATCGTTAGAGATCTGAATGTCTGAAGCCAGAAGCGCCTTCATGCTGAGTTCTGAAGTCTTCATAACTTCGTTGGCGTACTTGCCCACCTCATTAAGGATTGAATCACTTACAGCTTCCTCGTCCTTCAACGCGATGACTTCGTTCGCAATATTCTCCGCTGAATCCGCCATCTCCTCAAGCGTCTTCGCTACAACCCTGTTCCCCGGAATATGGAGTGGTGATTCAATACCAATCCTCGTGCCAACACTCCTGTCCCTGATTGCGAGTAGCAGCTGGCGAACAATTAGCCAATAAATCCTATCCGACTCCTCCTCCATGTGGCCAACTTCCACCGCTAGGTCGGGTCTCCGCTCCACTAAGGCCTTGATAGAGACGTCTAGCATTGAGGAGAGTATGATGTGCAGCCGGCGCATCAGTCCATATATTGGAAATCGAGTTGGGTCAACGAAACTCTGCAGCGTGACTTGGCGGAGCGTCTGCTCCACGATGCTCAATCCGGTTAACCGCTGCGTCGTGGCTCGAATCTCATCGAGGTGAACTTTCTTCAATTCGTCTTTGGCAGCGATCTGGATGGTGTCATGGCCAAGAATGTAATTTGCCGTAATTACTCGGGTTAGGAGGTTGGTTGAGTTGCAGAGGTCAGCGTTTACGACGCAGTTCTTTACCTCTTCGCTCTTATGCTCCGTGCCAGGGATAAGTTTGAGGGAGCCATCATCTTCACGTTTTATGGAAACAATGTCTCCTGCTTTGAGCTTAACATCCTCGACCCATTCTCGTGGCAGTGATACTGTAAGGGTGGAATATCCGACTCTCTGGACTTTCCTAGCTTCCAAGCTAAGCACGAAGGAATATAGTTTAAGCACTAGAATATAGCTTTCAGTACTTGGTCCCGGAATTCAAACTAGAAGCCTTCGAGCATAGAGAATGCGTGCCGATTCTTCACTTCACGTAGAGAACGCGTAAGAGAATACGTACTCGCCGATGCGTTGTACGCCAACTTTGATTCGGTCTTCGGGTTCACTCACGAACGTAAACCTGACGTGGCCCACTCCTTTGGATCCAAAGTATGACCCGGGAATAACGATGACTCCTTTTCGAGTAAGTAGCCGGTTGCAGAAGTCCTGCTCGTCCCTATCCATGAGCTCTAGGTAATGGCGCATGTCAACGAAGAAGTAGAAAGCACCGTCGGGCCTGACGAGACCTGCTTCAGGTAGGTACTGCTTTATCGCCTCTTCCATGATGTCGCGTCTCTTCTTGTAAATTGGTAGAACGTAATCATGGAGGTATCGTTCCTTCACGTTATTCTTCAGGAAGGGTAGTACAGCGTATTGACTCAGGATGTTTGGCGCAAGCGTCGAGTACTGTTTGATCTTCTCGATGCCATCTATGAGTTCTGATGGGCCTATTGCGTAGCCCAGTCTCAATCCGGGTACGGATGCTTCTTTCGAGAAGCTTCCAACTGAGAGGACACGCTCATGCGCGCCAGGTAATGAACTGATTTTGGGCTGCTGCTTATCGTAGACGATGTCACGATACGTTGAATCGTTGACCAGCCAGAAATCATAGTCGATGGCTAGGTCGAGTAGTCCTTTGATGAAGTCTTGGTTGACGATTCTCCCGGTGGGGTTATCAGGGCTAAGGAGAACCACGGCCTTGGTTCTTTTCGTAACCACTTGTTTTAGTACCTCCAGACTCGGCTGGTAGCCCTCCTCCACATTGACTGGAAGCCATGTCGCGCGAGCTCCCGCCAGTTGGAAGGCTTCCAAGTAGCCGAGATAGGTTGGGTTGGTGAGAACCACCTCATCGTTCTTGTTGAATAAAGATAGAAACGCGCAGAAGATGGCTTCCGTAGCGCCATCTGTCAGAATTAACTCCTTTTCAGGGTTGTACACTTCGCCATCGTGCTTCACCCAATCATCTGCGATTAGCCTTCTCAACTCCAGAAAGCCACGTGTCCCACAGTACGCCGTGCTCCCCTGAGGATCCTCCCTCACTCTTCGAATAATCTCCTCGGAGACTTCAGGGGGCGGTGGAAGGCTGGGTCCACCTCCACCGAATGAGATTAACTCTTTTCGTTCGGTTGCTTCAGCGAACAGGGCCGTTACGCGGCGGATGGGAGAGACATGTAAACTCGCGATTCTGTCGGAGAGCGTCACCATTAATGTGAGCCTGCATTGCCGCCTTTCATTAACGAGGGCTTGAATCATTCTAATTTAGTATAAATACTATCCGTAGCGTAGTACTAGTTGATGATAGGGGTGCAGCGACGTAATACTGGAGTTTCGGGACGTCGTAAATACATTAAATGCGAAAGGGAATTGCACCTTGCAGCTGTTATAGAATCACGAGGTTCCGCTATTGTGCATGAATTACGTTGAGGGGGGTACGTGTCACGTGACAGGCCGGCAATGCCTGCTCGGAACCTCCTATGAGGTTAATCGTGAATGTGCTATTCGAGGCAATTTTGATGTGTGGATCACTTGCGACGATAGGGTGTTGATTAGTGATATTGGTCCGCCTTCTCCTGAACCGAAACGTTCTGTGGCATTGGGCGTTGGTAAGAGAGTGGCAGATGAGATAGCAGTACTTACGGCTCGAAACTCTGGGGAAATCATCACTACGCAACAGAGATGTCGCCATTGTGCTGGAACATACTGGATCACTGATCACGAGTCTTCGGTCGCTAGACTGGGGCGACGGCACTTCTGTCCGAAGTGTATAGAGAAGTTTGACAAGTGCAGCGTTGGAGAGTTTGACGTTCCGGATTACTGGTGCGGCTGAGTTACTGCGTGGCCCAACTTGGTATGCTACGGGGATTTTTCCGCGCGGTACTCTAGTGGGTTCGACTTCACGAAGGCTCTGCCCTTCTCGATTGCGAGAGAGTTGAGTGATAGGAGGCTCTCCTTCTTGCCTGCGAGGAAGTGCTTCAAAGTTTCTTTCGTCACATCGGCGCCAAGGTTGGGTGTGCACAGTTCGAGAAACGCCCCAAACATCACTGCGTTAGCGAACATCTTGGTGTCGGTCTTCGATAGGTTCTCGTTGCGTAGGCTCTCCGCGATCTCAGTTGCTGGAATGCCGAAGCTTTCTACGTCGTCGCGTTCTGCATGAGTTTGGATTAGGGTTTGGTTATAGATGATGAGGCCTCTTGGACGTAGGTCGTTTAGGAAATCCATTGAGGGCTGATTCATTATTAGTTCGACGTCGGGTTCTTCAGCGATTGGGTTATCGACGACTTGATCAGAGATTATGACGTAGCATTTCGCTTTGCCGCCTCGAGTTTCCGGACCGTACGATGGGACGTACGCTACGTGCTTGCCCTGGAGCATTGCAGTGTATGCCATGTAGTCGCCTAGGAGCATGATTCCTTGGCCGCCGTGGCCGGCAATTAGAACCTTCATTTTGGTGATGGTTTTTCAACTCCGTATGTATCCCGGTAGACGCCTAACGGAAACCGTTTGATCACTTGCTCGTTGACGTAACGTTTCGCTTCAAGCACAGACATCTTCCAATTCACTGAACATGTGCTCAGTAATTCTACGAAGGCGAATCCGCCTAGGGCCTGCACCTTGAACGCGTTTTCCACGGCTTTTTTTGCGTCAAGTAGATTCTTTATCGTGTATACTTTTCCTCTAGGATTGGAGATCTCGCTCACAACTAAGCTAGCTCGTTTGACGTACGCAGCGCCGTCTATCTGCCCGATTAACTTTGACGCGTCAAGTTCTGTTCCGGTCAATGCGGGATCACGCCCGTATGGTGTGGTTGTCGTGACCTGACCTAGGAGAGTTGTGGGTGCCATCTGGCCGCCGGTCATTCCGTAGATGCCGTTGTTTACGGCGAATATTGTTATTGGCGTTCCCCTCTTAGCCGCGTAGATGGTTTCGGCTAATCCGATGGACAGCGCGTCTCCGTCTCCTTGTACTGTGAACACGGTCAGTTCTGGTCTTAGTCGCTTGACTCCAGCGGCTACTGCGGGTGCTCTTCCGTGCGCGGCCACGACATGGTCGCAGTTGAAATAGTTGTATGCTAGCACGCTACAGCCAACGGAATCTATCATTACAGTCTTCTCCCGTATGTCAAGGTCGTCCATGGCTGCCGCGATGAGTTTTGTGAGTGTCCCATGTTCACACCCGGCACAGTAGTGAGTAGGGTTCTCAGTAAGTGACTTGATTTTTCCAACTTTCACTTTCAGAACAGACTGCTCGGTCATACGGCAGCTACCTCCAGCCTATGGACTTCGCGTTCTATTTCCCGCTCCGTGGGTATGATTCCTCCCCATCTTCCGAGGAAATCAATTGTCACTCCACTACCGACTGCAAGCCTCACGTCCTCAATCATTTGGCCCGTGTTTAACTCAACGTCGAGAAACCGTTTTCCTTCAGAACTCAGCTTCTGGAGAGCGCGTGATGGGAAGGGCCAGAGCGTGATTGGTCTGAATAATCCGACTCGGATTCCTTTTTTGCGTAGGGTGTTAACGACGCTTCTAGCAATTCTTGAGACGATTCCGAAGGCGATGATTACAACTTCAGCATCTTCAGTGAGATACTCTTCGTAAAGTACCTCTTTCTCTTCTGCCGTTTTATACTTCTTGAAGATCCGGCCAATGTGTTCGTAGTGTTTTTCATAATCGAGCTCCATGGAGTTTAAAATGTGAGGGCCTCTGCCTTTCGAGTTGCCGACTGCCCATGATGAAACATCATAGTCCTGTGTCTCCCATGTGGGGAACTCAACGTCCTCTTTCAGCTGGCCGGTGAACGCGTCCCCTAATATGAGGACTGGATTTCGATACTTGAAGGCAAGGTCGAATCCAACTTTTGGAAGCGTGGCCATCTCTTGTACTGAGGCTGGAGCCAGTACGAATAATCGGTAATTCCCGTGTCCGCCGCCTTTTGTTGCTTGGAAATAGTCGCTTTGTTCAGGTCCGAGGTTGCCTAATCCTGGTCCCGCGCGACAAATGTCGACGATTAGGAATGGTAGCTCCATGCCGGCTGCGTACGAGAGGCCTTCCTGTTTCAGGCTGAAGCCGGGACCTGATGTTGCCGTCATAGTGAGGGCTCCGGTTGATGCTGCACCCAGAACCATGCTGATTGCTTCTAGTTCGCTTGATGATTGAATGAAGCATTTGTACTTAGGATACTTCTTGTTACCGAACTCTCGGGCGAGGGTTTCCGGGATCTCGCTTGACGGGGTTATCGGGTACGCGAAATACGCGTTCAGTCCGGATTCTAATGCTCCGTACGCAAGCGCTTCGTTGCCTTTCATGTAGACTTTCTGATTGGGCATCTATGTTTTCGCCTGAACCTCCTGGATGGCATAATCTGGGCAAACCCAGTAGCAGATTGCGCAGCCTGTACAGGTTCCCTTGGTTCCCTGATACGTGAACTCTACTGGATGGAACCCGGCATGATTCAGTCTAGTCGAAAACTTCAGATTCCCTGATGGACATGACACAATGCACAACTCGCAACCTTTGCAGCGCTCCTCGAGAATTTTCACGTTGGCTCGTGGCCCTATCGTGGCTGTCTCGGTCAAGCTGCTATCTTCTCCTTCTCGTCCACGAAATTTTCCAGAACGTATCGAAGCATAGCGTAGTGCCGCTCTTCGTCTAATGCGAGCATTGTGAAGAGTGACTTTAGATGAAGATCAGTTACCTGAGTCGAGGCTCTCGTAAAGAACCGTAATGCTTCCTCTTCTAAGTTCATTAATCGTAGAAGCTCCTCGCGGCTCTCTTTCACGGGGGCTGATTCCCATTCACTCTTGGTCATGTAGGTTATTGCGGAGTTTAGGACATCGGCGTGGTGCATTGAATCTCTCATGAGTTTGGCGTACACAAGTTTCACGAAGCTGTGATCCGTCTCTCGCACCTTACGAGCGTAGACCTCAGTCTCCAGCTCTTCGTGGCGCATTTGCTCCTTTAACATTGCCAGTAACTCATCTTTTCTCATACGCCGACATGAAAACCCCAGATGGTAATTACTCATAGGATTGCTGTAGATATTCTATGTACTCTACTGTTTTTAATTACACACCTATTGCGGGATTGGCACAGCATTCGCGACGGCCATGTCCATGTAAGTGTACTTCCTGAGATCCGCAACCTGTTTTAGAGTTAACCTCGAACATGCAAACCCCCAATGGAATGAGATCCAGTCGCCAGGCTTCAAATTGTTCATGAAGCTTCGGCCGTTGACTCGTGAGATTACTCTTGCATGGGCGGGTTGGCCGAAGGATAGAAGCCCATCTCTTCTCTGAATGGGTTCGTATTCAACCGTCAAATTGCCATCCTTATCCGAGGAGAGAACGTTTCCCCAGGATATTCGACACTTATCCATCAACTCTCCAACCTGATCATCACGTCCCGCAGCATTCGCAAATGCGTCCGGTACAGTACCCATGGTTGAGAACGCGTTGAAGACATGGAGCGCGTGATGCGGAAATGTTGCGAACGGCCTTGATTCGAATAACCTCTTGATATGTTCCTTAGGGAATTTTCGCTCCAATCTTTCTCTAAGGTGTTCGTAGAATCCAGCCCGAGGAATCTTATCGAGTAGGTCATTGCCGATCCAGTAGGCCTCTACAACTCGATAATCGAAAGTCTCTAAGCCCAGGCTTTGGGCGATGAATCTCAAGTATGGTTGAGCACCTTTGAATGCTTCGAGCGCTTTGAGAAGCTCCTTGCTTCGCTTGTTCGTTAGGCAAGCCTCAAGCAGGACTTCGTTTTCGTCAGGGCCACAATATCCGAGACGGTTCGGCATGAAACTGTGCCGGGCAGCTAGGACGGCTCCGTCGTCCTTTCCTGAACTCACTTCAGAACATTCCTTCTGATGTTCCGAACTCCGTCCCTATTATTCTCAGCGCGTCGATTACTTCCTGTGCTTCAGATTCTTTGAGTATTTTAATAGCGAAGCCCCCTTGCACGAGCACGAAGTCTCCGACTTTTCCCTGAATTAAGCTGTTGTTAACGTTCTCTCGAATTCCTTGATCGCCATAGTCAACTGATACGAACTTACCGTTGACTGCAATTATCTTGCCCGGGATTGAGAGGCACATTTTCGTCATCACCCACCTGAATATCCGGCGCCTATATGTTTGTGAAACAATTCCCAGTTCTGGAATAATATTGTAGCTTGTGGAGGTTGGAGAAGAGGTTCATTACGTTGAAGGATTTACAGGAAGCTGACGGGTAATGGCAAAACGGACAGAGATCGTTACTTCTTCGGAGGATGAAGTGTTCGATATCGAATTAGAAGCGGACATCCTGAAGGCGAATAGGCAGTTAGCTCTGGAAAATCATGCTAAGCTGAAGGAGAACGATATCACTGCGATAGATGTAATGGGATCGGTGGGTTCAGGAAAAACATCCCTGATCAAAGCCATCGTTTCCCTCCTTAAGGCGACTCATCGAATAGCCGTGATTGAAGGCGATGTTACAACAACGATCGATGCAGACATCATCGCCTCAGAAGGTGTTCCTACGGTGCAAGTGAACACGGGTAAAGAATGCCATCTTGATGCTAACCTCATAAAGAAAGCACTCGCGCGGATGCAATTGTCCAAATTGGATCTAATCTTCATCGAGAATGTCGGTAACCTAATTTGCCCGGCAGAGTTCCCACTCGGGTCGGATAAGAGACTCGTTGTGATCAGCGTCACTGAAGGCCCATACATGGTTGTCAAGCATCCGATGATGTTCCATGAGGCGAATTCCGTGGCGATAAACAAGGTTGATTTGGCCGATGCAATGGGAGTTGATCCCTCTAACCTGAAGGGGGATATCTCTAGGCTAAACCCTAAAGCGACGGTCGTGTCCACTGACTGCAGACACATGGTGGGTATCCGGGAAGTGATTCGCAGCCTGGGGTTAGCGTAAAGTCTAGAGATGGAGACGGATGCATGAGTTCTCTATAGCAACCTCACTAGTCGACACGCTCCTAGAATTTGCCCAGAAAAATCAAGCGCAGGGCAAGCTGCTGGAGGTCCACCTAAAAATAGGTAAACTACGAGCAATCTCAATCGAACAGTTGAAGTTCTCATACCGAGTCCTGGCAAAAGACCAGTTCCTTAGCGGGTCCCGATTGATAGTCGAAGAGACTCCAGCCCTACTCCATTGCCCCAAATGTGGCTTCAGTAAGAATTTTGAGGTTGCAGATGACTCATACCACTTTGCACTTCCAAGCCTATCCTGCCCAAAATGTGGAGCGACCGTAGATCTCGAAGGCGGAGACGAGGTTGTGATTACCAAGGTCCGCATTAAGGCTCCCTCAAAGAAATGACTGCAGCCATCAAAAGATCGATTTTCTATATAGAGTCACGTCGCAATATATAACAGGGTTGAATCCGCACAATTACGTAAACCGGCACCGAGGAAAATAGATTGGAGATCAGAAAAGTCCAACGCGTTGGACATTCCACGCTTACCGTCTCTCTTCCCAGCGACTGGGTTAGACAAGTGGGGCTTAAACAAGGAGGAGTAGTGACGCTTCGACTTTCCGAATTTGGAGAGTTGATCGTGACTCCTGGGAGTGAGCTTGAAGGAGAGGAGACTACAATTTGCAAGATCAACGCAGATGCCTGTAAGGATGGAACGGCGCTCGGGCGAATCATCACGGGGAACTATATTCTTGGTCGAGATACGATTATTGTCTCCTCCGAAGAGGGATTGACGGCGGAACAGACAACTGAGATCCGTGACTCAACCCATAGGCTGAGCGGGTTAGGTATTGTTGATCAATCACAGAACGAGACGATTATTCAGTGTTTTCTTGACCCATCCAAGTTCTCTATCACCAGTCTCTTGTCCCGATTGTATAAGGTAGTGGTGTCGATGCTTGAGACTTCGATGCAGGCCCTAATGGATCAGAAATTCTCACTCGCGTTACAAGTGTTGGAGCTTGAAGGTGAAGCCGATAGACTATACTGGTTGATCCTGCGTCAAATCTTCCGTGCAATATCTAAGATACCACTGTCGCGTCACGCCGGTATTGAATCCGCCACAAACGCTGTTGGTTACCGAGCAGTGTCAAAATACCTCGAGGAGATAGCTGATTGCAGCGAATCAATAGCTAATCAAATTCTTAGCATAGCTGACGAAAACCAAACCCAATCCACCGCCATCATTAACGAAATCTGCAAGACGGGAACAGAGGCGCTGGAGATCTGTAAAGGAGCCATGGATTCACTCTTCATGTTGGACAATGACCTTGCCAATCGAATCATCGCGAAGTGTGAGCGGTTTGAAAAGCTTGAAAGGGATTTAACAGAACAAGTCGTTTCTTCAGTTCCGAATCGTAAGACAGCTGTTGCGCTCAGAGGCGTAGTTTGGAATCTTACTGAAATCTCCCGATCAGCTAAGATGATCTGTGAAGTCGCCATCAACCGGTATCTGGAAGACAACACCGAGGTCTGCCGCTTCTGGAAGGAGCGGAAGAGCGGGGGAGAAATCCAATACCTAAAGAAACTAGTAGTCTGAGACCTTTTTTTGAGCCGAAATCACTCGCAATCGTAGGCGCCTCAGAGACCCGGAATAGGATAGGTTACGTTCTAGCAGAGATTATGCTTGCAAACAGGCGACGAGGCATCTTCAAAGGCGAAGTGTACCTCGTTAACCCAAAGCACAAGGAGATACTTGGCGAGAAGTGTTATCCGAGGGTCTCCGACCTTCCAAGAATTGCAGAAACAGTACTGGTCGCCATACCGTCGATTCACGTTCCGGAAGCGATAGACGACGCTGGTCAGTCAGGTACAGTTGCCGGAATAGTCATATCGTCAGGATTCGCAGAAATCGGAAACATCGCGCTTGAGAAGCGACTAGTCGATTCCGCCTCAAAGTATAAGCTGCGAATTCTAGGACCAAACTGCCTAGGTGTCTACGATCCATATACCGGAATGGACACCCTGTTCCTCCCTGAAACGAAGCTATTATCGGATGGCAGGGAAGTAATCGCGACACCCAGACCAAGGCGTGGATCAGTTTCGTTACTCACCCAGAGTGGCGCATTTGGGTGTGCAGCGCTCGACTATATGGCTGGCCCCCACGGGATCGGAATAAGAAGATTTGTCAGCTACGGGAACAGGTGTGACGTGACCGAGAGCGAATTGCTTGAATACTTTGCAAACGATCCCAAGACTAAGGTCATTCTAACCTACCTGGAAGGATTAGCTAATGGCCGCGAATTCACGGAGAAAGCGAAAGAGATTACGAGAAAGAAACCAGTCGTAGCCCTGAAGGCGGGTAGATCAGAAGCAGGAAAGAGAGCCGCGGCATCTCACACAGCGGCATTAGCGGGCTCGGACCAAATCTATCAAGGAGCCTTCAGAGAAGCGGGCATCATAAGAGCTCAGAACGTTGAAGAATTCTTCGACTTCGCTCGTGCATTAGCGATGCAACCCCCAGGGCTCACAAACAATGTCGCAGTCGTGACCAACGCGGGTGGTCCAGGAATTATTGCAACAGACGCACTAGAAGGTTCAGGACTAGAAGTTCGGAAATTCCCCAAACGGATAATGTCTAAGTTCTCCGACCTCAAAGCTGACAAGAGACTGTTGCCGGTTCTCTCGGGCGCAAATCCGATTGACTTAACTGCAGAAGCAACCAGTCAAATGTTCGCACTGACCTTGTCCATTCTGCTGGACGATCCGAGCATAGGAGGAATTGTTCTCATTGCATTGCACCATGCGCCAACTATTCTTGATGACGCTGTAGGAATGATAGCGGAGACCATAGGGAAACGTACGAAACCTGTGACTGTTTGCGACATGGGGGAGACAGAAATGGCTGAGACCATGAGAACAATGTTCGAGAAGCGTGGAATCCCGTCATTTTCTATGCCCGAGCGTGCAGCGCGCGCGCTCTGGGCGCTCATTTACTACGGAAGATATTTGAGAGCTCACAATGTTACTGGTAGAAGAGGATAGGACGCCCCTTATCGAACAGGTCAACTTTGGAAAACATCAGAGCGTCCAAAATAGATTCACCCGTCACGGACCTTACCGAAGTCGTCCTAGAAAGTAATCTACGCAAGATAATGTCCGTGATGGCTGAAAAGCGAGTTCATGAAATCCTGATACCTGACAAAAATCGATGCGGGATGATTATGCTATCGGACACTTTGCGTGCCAGCATGGAGACAAAGCCCGAAACATTGGTAACTCATATCCCGGTCATGACGATGGAAACCACAGTGGGCGAAGCTGCTCGCATAATGGCAGATTACAAGATCAGCACGGTCCCAGTTTCAGACGGGCGTAAGATAACGGGGCAGGTAACCAGCTTGAGTCTCCTCCAATTGTTGAAAGGGAATCTACCAGACCAGAGAATATCCTCGATCGCCAAGGAAAGCCCTCTAACTATGAACGAAGACGACTCTGCAGCGACAGCCCGAGAACTCTTGTCACGCAAGCGGATCAATAACATTCCCATAAAACAAGGAGACAAGCTAGTCGGGCTAGTAACATCAACCCAAATTCTCGGGGTGCTGCCGGCTCCTCAGCGGGTTAGTGCAAAGTCGAGAAGCCCAGAAACCCGATCCGGCTTGGATTTCCCAGTGAAAGACATTATGGATCCTGACCCCTTGACGTGCCCGCCTCAGACCTCTGCAGAGGAATCGCTGAGCAGAATGCTGAGCCTTGACAAGACGTGCATACTAGTCGCTCAATGGGACGAACTGCAAGGCATTGCAACTCACGGAGACTTCATCACTCTCCTGGCGGAACCAGAGGAGAAACCAGAAATCCCAATTTACATCGTTGGTCTCCCTGACGATCCCTTTGAAGCAGAAGTAGCCAAGCAGAAATTCAAGCGAACAATTAATCAACTACACAAGGTTCTACCCCAGATCCTCGAGGCCAGATCTGTAATCAAGTCAACATCAAAAGCAGCAGGGAAGGAAAAAAGGCGGTATGAAGTAGCAGTGCACATCAAAACTCCGAAGAACTCCCATAGTTACGCGGCGAGCGGTTGGGAACTTGCAGAAATCTATGACACAATCACAGACAGGCTTAAACGGTTACTATCACAGAAGGAGCGACGGAGAAAACAGTACGCCAGAGAAAGTGAGTAAGCTTCAAGATGGTCTGCTAGGAGGCGAGAAAAGAGAAGATGCTACTACCAACACAGATGAGACGAATCGAAATCATTGTTCCAAAGAGAAAATTCGAAGACGCCATGCTCTACCTTCGCGAATTGGGCATCGTCGAGTTGTTGGACGTAAAGGAGATGATCAAGGGATATGGCGAAGGTGTCTCCCCTACCGCAGTATCCGATCGTCTCTATCGGCTAACGACTCTTGAATCAAAGATAAACTCGATAATTACAGCTCTTGGACTCATCTCGCTACCAGGAGTCCAACCTACAATTGTCGACGCCCGCATGTCTGATGAACAGATTGTGGAGTCAGAGCGAAAGATAGCTGAAATCGAACAGAAAGTTACGTCTACGACGAATGAAGCAGAGGCACTGAAATCTCTCATCAATTACGCCGAACGACAACTCAAGCTAAGTATCGAGGAAATTGCTAAAATCGAAAACGTAAACTCACCGGAAGGCCGCAACAAACTTGAGGAAATAGTGAGCGGCATCTTTCAAACTCTGAAACCGTCGGAACTGAAGTTTGCTGAACCATTGAGTCAACTGATTGAAGAGAAGGGACTTGAGGACGCCGTTGTAAATGACATAACTAACAACGTGGCAAAATTACTCTCAACCAAACGAAGTGAGAGCGCGATAGCTGACGCGGTCACACAGACTCTCGGCTTGAAAATGAAAGCAATGGTCAGAAGCAAGCGACTTTCATACGAAGCCACAAGCCGAATCGAGGAGGCTAAGAAACGGCTATCAGAACTTAATCATGAGCTCGATGAGGTAAAACGAGCTGATGGACAGTATCTCTTAGTTCAGCGGGAGATCGTGGGAGCAGAGCGATCATTTGAACAGGCGAAAGGGCTTTGTGGGAAAACCGAATCAACATACATGATCGAAGGCTGGATACCCACAGCAAAGGTTTCACCCGTCACTGCTCAATTGAAGAAGATGTGCGAGGACGAAGTGATAATTAGAAGTTGGCCGAGTAAGAATAGTCCAACGAGTCTTCATAACCCTAAGAGCGTCGCAATTTTCCAAAAATTAACGGTGGGATTTGGCATCCCTAAGAGTGATGAAGTTGATCCTACCGTGCTATGGCTCATCACTTACCCGATTTTCTTCGGATTCATGTTCGGCGACGTCGGAAACGGGATTGTTGTCATAATAATCTCAAGCATCATTTACATGTACAAACGAAGAGGCCTGGTGATACCCGACATAGCCTACGGGGGCATGGGTGGAGTGTTCAACATGGTAATCCAGGGCTCCGGGCTTCTAATCTTCAGCGGCGCCGCTTCACTCGTAGTAGGATTCCTCTATGGCACAGTCTTCGGAAATCTAGAATGGTTCAGAATACTCACTGGTTTACCCGGACCCTTATGGTTCGAGCCATTCGACAACATTCGACTGATGCTCAGATTGTCCATCACAATCGGAGTGATCCACATCATGTCAGGACTCATCCTGGACATTTTCAATAAAGCGTACGTCAAAGATTATCGTGAGTTAATCTCAGGTCCCCTCGTCTGGCTGTGGTTCTACGGCGCATTTGGCATAACGCTGCTTCAATACGGACTCAGATTCCCCAACTACCTATTCAACCCAACCAACAGCGTCGACATTTTCCTGAGGATAGGAGTCCCCCTCATCGCAATGATCGCCCTCAAGGCGTGGGCTGAAGGGCCTATGGGAATGATGCATGCGTTCGAATCGTTACTTGCATCGTTATCGCATACCATATCGTACGTTCGAATTCTCGCCATGAAGCTAATTGAAGATGTCTTCTATCACCTCTTCAACGGTGTCCTAATTTTCTTCTTAGCATGGGCAACGGTGGCTGGTGACGTGATAGGGTACACCCTGTTTGGAGCATTGACGGTGGTCCTAATCTTCATCCTAGAAACCGCATTCGTCTTCATGCAATCGCTTCGACTCCACTGGGTCGAATGGTTCCTCAAGTTCTACTCAGGTAGCGGGACCGAGTTCAAACCGTACGCCGCAGATAGAACCTACACGAGAGTAAGGGCCGGAATCAACTGAGCTAACGCCGTTAGTTTGAACAAACACCATGGCCTGTTTATATCCGGCCATGTCGCTTGCGTATCAGACAATGGCAGATTTCGATGCTGGAAGAGACGAGCCATCTTGATGCCCTGCAGACTCACCAGAGTACGGACGAGATTGTAGCTGACCTGCAAGAATATGGGCTTACCAGGAACGAAGCACGCGTACTCTTCTTCTTAGCAAAGAACGGTTTATCGAGAGCCAGCGGAGTTTCAAGAGCAGTCCAGATTAACCGCACGGAAACGTACAGAACGATCAGGAACCTTCAACATCGCGGCCTCGTAGAAGCTACACTCGAGAGGCCCGTAAAGTTTCAGTCCGCATCATTCGAAGAGTGTCTCCGAATTCTAATAGACGAGAGAAAAACAAGGCTCAAGATTCTCGAACGCCGCGGCGAGGACCTCCGCCGAATGTTCGATACTCTGCGGTCGGAACCTGTCCGACAGGAAATAGAACGATTCCAAGTAATCGAGGGCAGGCCCAGGATTGAACAGAAGCTGCAATCAATGTATACACAATCCAAGAGATCAGTGATGACAGTCCTGTCATCGTCCGAGTTGCTACGAGCAGACATTTCAGGCCTCTTTGATCCGCTTGAAGAATCCAATCGAACGAAAGTCAAAGTTAGAGCAATTACGTCAATAGATCACTCAAGTCTTGGCGTCGTTGAAAAATTACCTGAAACGATTGAAGTGAGGCATCTTGATCTTAAGGCGCGGCCTGTTCCTCGAGTCACAATAATTGATGATTCGGAAGCTCTTTTTGAGATCACGACAGATGAGGCACGGCGCAACGAGCAGGTGGCACTATGGATAAACAGCCGTCCCTTCGTAGGGAATCTTCAAGCATACTTCGAGGAAATGTGGACCTCTGGAACTCCGGCAAGTGGAAGAATCGAAGCACTGAAGAAAGGGATAGACTCCGATGATCTCAGAATCTACAAAGGCAGAAATGACGTAGCGCGCCAATTCAGCAGCATGATTGAGAATTCTAGACAAAGCGTTGAAATCTGGACGACTATGCGCGGTATACAAGCGCTTGCCGATTTCAACTTCGCACAACTTGAGGAAGCGAAGGGTAGAGGCGTGAAGACTCGTGTTATCGCTCCAATCACGAGCGAGAATACGGAGGGGGCACGTAAACTAGTACCTGTCTCTGAACTCCGTTATTCTGAAGCGCTTGGACCTGCCGGGATCATCATCGTTGACCAACGCGAACTCATGCTATACGAAAGACTCCCAGACGATAATAACGCGGAGATTGGAGCTGACGTAGGATTCTGGACCAATAGCAGACGCTTCATAGAGACTATGAGCAGAGCCTACGACGCACTCTGGAAAGGAGTATTTGCCATATATCCATCTAAACGTCGCGGACTCCACGGATAAGATTAGAGGCACGAGAGTCAACCAAACGAGGCGCACTCCGTGACCCCTAGAATTGGCTGCATGCTACCTACTGACACAACCTTCAGCCGCCTTGTCGAAATCACTCAGAACTGCGAGCGACTCGGCTACGACAGCATATGGGTATTAGATCATCTGGCCCCGTACTGGCTCAAGTCTGCTGCTAGTCTGGAATGCTGGACGACACTTGCTTCACTTGCTGCTCATACTCAGGATATCAAACTGGGCAGCTTGGTAGCAAACGCGAACCTGCGTCACCCCTCTCTCTTAGCCAAGATCACAAGCTCTCGATAACATCAGTCATGGACGCGTCATCTTGGGAATCGGTGCAGGAGACAGACTAAGCAAACAAGAATTGACCTCTTTCGGCTATCAATACGAAACTATCGATGAGAGAGTGATACGTCTTTGTGAGACTATTCAAATTCTAAAGGGGCTCTGGAGTTCGGACGATTTTTCATTCATAGGCAGACGCTTCCGCATCTCGCACGCAAGGCTTGAGCCTAAGCCTACTCAGCATCACTTACCGATTTGGATAGGCGGAAAACATCATAGGTTGCTGGATCTTGTTGCAGAATTAGCGGATGGCTGGAACTATTGGAATATCGATCGACGGCAACTGGTAAGTAAAACGAACTACTTGCGGAAAAGATGTGCGCGCTCGCACCGTTCGTTTAATCAAATACTTAAGTCATGGTCGGGGACGATTCCACGAAACTACTCAACGAACGAGCTTGTTGACTACTTGAAGACGCGATCGGTCGCGAAAACTGAATATTTCATCGGATATTTCGGCAAGTATACGAGGCGGGAGCTCCTGGAGGAGTTCGCCGACGTCGTGCACAAGCTATAATCCGTTCACGCAAACTGACAAAGACGCAGCCTCCATAATTACCACCAGCAAGCTATGTACCAAGCAAATAAGTAAGTGACACCCCCACAAAGAGCAGGGGCCTGTCTCGATGAAACGCTCAATGAAGCTTTTCGAGCGTTTGCTGGACACCGACGTCAAGGCTGACTTACTGACGCTATTTCACAACAACTCTAACCTGTCTGAAACATCCGAAGGGCTCGCTAGAAGAATTGGCAGGAATCCCACAGAGGTGCGTCGCGAGCTTGATGATCTGGTCGAGCTGGGCATTCTAAGAAAGGTGGAAATGTACTCTTTTGGCGTTGACAGAGACATGGAAATTCAGGACGCAATCTCTAAGCAACTAGCTCTTGGAGAGATATCAGACAGCCAATTCGAAGTTGAGCGAATTGCAACTCTCCCTAAGATATCAACAGGCCTTGAGGTGCTGGATAGAGTCTTGCCCAGTGGAATGCCCCAAGTCAGCACGGTTTTAATTCTTAATGATCCTGGGTCCGGTGAAGAAAGCATTATCGCCCATTTCGTAAGCAAACAGGTCCAGGAAGAAAAATCCACAATCTATGTGACGCTGGATAACTTTCCGGCGAATATTCGGCAGATTGCACAGACGCAGATTAGTAAGGAAAATGTGGATTGGTCTTCACTGATGTTCGTTGACTGTTATTCCAAGACGGTTGGTGTGGAGAGCGACGAGCCGCACATCGAGGATCCGGAGAATTTGTCAGCCATCAGCATAGCAATATCTGACATAATGAACAAGAAATCGATTTCTCTCATCGTCCTCGATTCGTTCAATACGCTTATTCGAAAGAGAGGCGTACGGTCCGCGATTGAATTTCTGCGCGTCATCGTTGCGCGCGCTCGTCAGGCCAAATGCTTATGCCTGGTCACCATGAACCGTAAGGCGTTTCATCCGGCCATGATTGCTTCTGCCCAAGATGTTGTCGACGGAGTGATCGAATTGAAGATTGAGGAGGGAACTGAAGGAATAGCACGTTCACTGAGAATCCTCAAGATGGTGGGCACAAAACATGTCACGGCCTGGACGCCCTATGACATATCCGACGAGGGTAAGTTCGTTTCAGCCAAGACAACCTCGTAAGGTAAATGACGTTATCCTAATTCCTTCAGTTTGGCTGGGAGATACTTGTCAACTATATACGCAAGTCCGTAGCGACTGAAAGCTTCCTGCTCTGCCTTTCTCTTGATTTTCAGAAAAGTTGCAATCTCTCGCTTCCAAAGCTTACCGTCGTACCGCGGGTCCTTTTCTAATTCGTAGAGTCGCTTGATGTCGAGATCGGTAAGGGGGTCGCTAGGGAGCTTGTAGTTCACTATATCTGAAGCCCAGACTCCAGCCCATTTGGCGTCAGGAGTATTCAGGTCTCTGAGATGAGCAGCATTAGCGGATCCGGCGATGATGACGTTTGCAATGTGCATTCCCCAGGGGTCAGCGTCGCAGAATATGTAGACTGGCAGTTTCAGTTCCTTGTTCATTCGGCGTATTAGTCCGCGTGTAGCTCGAGGAGCCTGGCCTGCAGTGTGAATTAGCAAAGCCTTGTACTTCTCATGAACCCTTTCTTCAATGAACCGGGTGAATAAGCCTCCCTTCTCGATCGCAATGATTTTGTCAGCTTTGCATTCAACAAATTCGGAGTTCGTTAATGCTGGGCCAATCATCATTCCATCAGGATGCGAAGATAGATTGAGCGTCTTTCCTTCGTAGCCTGGAACAGTGTATTGTATGGTGAGGTCCCCGAATATTGCGCTGCGTTCTTCTGGAAAGACGTTGAAGTCCTCCCGCGGGTGTCCAAGCACTGTCTCAAGATCAGTGATTATGTCATCGCTTTCCGCTTGGTCGGAAAAACTCATCTCGTAGGCTTGTGCAGAATAGAAGACGTCTCGTAAAGTGGACGTCTTCGCTTCCCGTGTGAGTTCATCGACGAACGATCCGGTCCACACAAGCTGCGTTAATGGTCTTACGTGTCTTATGTTTCGTGCACTTCTTCGTACGAAATGATCACCTAGGATATATTGCCTAGTGCCTTGATCGTATCGGATGTTCGTGATTGATCGGCTGGGCATCCTGATGGATGGCCATTGCTTTTGAGATAGTTGCGTGTAGATTTGTTCGCCTAACCCTTTGAGACTTGACAGTACTGTGACTCGTTTCTGCTCAACCCGGTTAGGCGACTTACTCGTCGTCTTGGTCTTCAATTTCTTCTTCATGTGTCAAGACACTCTTGAGCATCGGGCTAACATCGGGCGGCTTACTTTTCTTCGCGAGTTTCGCTGAGAAGATAGCTATCTTGGGTAGATACTTTTGGAACACGTCTAGTCTACGCTTATCGTGTGCCAGGTTTATTTTCTTTGAAAGGAATAGGGATAACCGTCTGGCTACTTCTCTGACGGCATTTAGGATTTCTCTTTCAATGTCTGGACGGTCTGCAATGAATTCCTTTCCAACAGTCTTGTATGGAACTTTTGTGGAGCAGATATGAACGAAAACAGCAATTGGCATATCGACTGTAGCTTTGTAGTGTCGCCAATCAACTTCAGTGTTAACAACTTTCCATGAGACGTCACTTGCCTCATCAAAGAGCAACGGGATCTTGTTTGCGAATCGGTAAAGTCTGATGCCGCTTCCAGCCTGAATTTGGCCACCATAAGCCACTCCAACTTCTACGATGAACGGAAATCCAGCATAAGCAGACGGCTTCCGTTGATACACAGCCACAAACTCTGGAGAGAGCTCCTTCCTGATGCCCGCTTCGAGTAATTCCTCTCCTAGAGGAGATAGGCAGCTTGCGTCAGGTGCCAAGAATTTGTAGTTCTTCATTCCGTTAACAATTTGGACAATCTCCTCCGCAGAGAGCTTCTTCGGATTCTTCTTAGTCGAAATGTTGACTTGTGACAGAAATGAAGTCGCGATCGTCTTGCCGACTCTGTGAAAATGGGACTTTAGAAACGATACCAGAGTCCGTTCCTTCGTAAATTCGATCAGGCGCCTCATTGTTTCAACGTCGACACCATATGGGTGAGGAAGTGTTTCCTGCGGTGGCTTAGGCATTTGCATAGTCGCTCGATCAAACCGGTAAAATCGTCCTCTGGGATCAACATAGGTTATCGTTGCATATGGCGCAACGATTGCCGTCTGCATTAGGTAATCAAGGATCTTTGGCATGGCACGAGTGTAGTCAGCTTCAGTCGCGAAGTCAATTACTGTTCCATGCCATCGATCGTCATTTGGAAGAGTCTTGTGACTCAGGATCATGGGTTTGTTCTTTTGAATGTCAATTGTGATTTCATAATGGTGAATCTTATTGGGGCCAGTGCTGGACATGATGCTGGCTTTTCCGTGTGTAGTGATTTGTCCGTATAATATGGCCATCTTGCCACCTAGGCCAAATGTTCCTCTGGTCTGTCGCAACTTGTACTTGGAACCGAAGAGTACCTGCCCGAATGCTGAGGGAATGATATCGTAAGGGATACCTATTCCATTATCTTCAATGTGAATTCGGTATACTCCAGGACCGTCGGTGGGTCCTGATTCATGTGAAATCCTCAGGTAAATCTCAGGAGGAATTTCACGAGTCTCGCACGCGTCTAATGCATTCTCTACCAGTTCGCGGACGGTTGAGTATATTGCGCGAGTTGGGTTTGTGAATCCTGCGATGTCCCTGTTTCGATAGAAGAAGTCAGCTGCTGAGATCTCCTGGAAAACTTCTTGAAGCGACATCTGTGTTCGCCTATGTGAGAGGTTGTAATCGCTGACGTGATACGCGGCTACATGGGGGGTTTCTGCCAGAGTTCAAGGGTTTCTCTCTTCTTGCTTTCGCTCTTTATCTTTCTAAGTAATTTGTACACTGTGGAATGTTGTTTCCCTTTAAGAAGTAGTTCTATTGCTTCTCTTGCAGCAGTCACTGTTTCAAATTCGCCCAGCATCGAAATTGTATGCCCGTAAACGGAGACTTGAGCATTTGTCATTTCCTCTATTAGCCTTCGGATCTTTCCCTCACGACCGATCACGCGTCCTTTCAATCTGGCAATGTCTCGCTCGTTCCTTCCGAATGTTTCACGAAGATCGATGACATCTAGCACGATATCATCGTCAGTTAATTTGAGGGCTCGTTGCGGTGAGAAGCCTCGAGCAATAGCTACGACGACGTCCCTGGCTCGAAGGATTGTTGTCGGGTCGTCGGAAGCTGCAGCTGGAACAATATCCACAATACCATTTTCGCTCTCGATTACGAGCTGAGCCTTGAAGGCCTCTTCTATTTTGCTCTTAGTTGAGCCTTCCTTACCAATTAGAACACCAAGCCTATCCAAAGGAATCGTGGTGCTGACTTTAGTTTCCATTCGCGCCAGTCACCCACTTCTTAAGTCTCTCTAAAGGTGCCACTGTGACACCTATCTTGCCGAAATACTGATTGAGTTGGGCTAGATCCCTCTCCAGGAAGATCTGCGCCATTTGGTGTTCTACGGTTACGCCTTGCGCGAAGTCAATCAACACGGGTTCCAAACCATCCATCATAATGTTGTATTCGCTTAGATCGCCATGAACCAGCTGAGCCTTTTGATAAAGGCGCCTAACCGATTCCGCGATTTTATCGTAGACCTTTGCCGGGTGGTCAAGCGGAGTCTCTCTGAGCAATGGAGCCGGCCGCCCGTCGCTCCCTCCGATGAACTCCATCAATAGCACGTTTCCCACAACTTTCACCGGAGCCGGCACGCGTACACCTCCAAATTTAGCTTGTTGAAGGTTCCTGTATTCCTTCAACGCCCATAAATTCACGAGTGATCGGGTGTCCCGTCTAACGTTCTTGAATCTCTGATCACCTTGGATGTATGCAAGTCTCCCCCCTTTGAACTCACGGGAGGTTGTAAGGAAGATCTTAATCGCAACTTGTCTGCCGTCCTTCCCAAGCCCCCAATAAATGCGAGCTTCCTTTCCAGAGCGAAGTACACCGTGAATAGTCTTCAGATCTCCGCGATTGAGCATCTTATAGACGATCATCAGAGTCGATCTATCGAATACTTCCTCAAGGGAGTCCATCTCCTCGCTCCGCTTTTCCTTCATCAGTTCCTGAACTTCATACCGAGCCACCCTTCGACGTAGCTTACGCTCTACTCTTGATTCCAACTACGATACCCCCTCCTTCTTCCGGAAAAATCAGACGGCAAGTCGCCCTTGACTACGGAGCCAATTTGACTGACTCTCAGTGTAACGCCAAAGGATGTCTCCTCTGGAATCAACTTGAAAATCCCACGGAGCAACCAACACTACGTCGCCCACTTTGATCCACACTCGACGTTTCATCTTCCCTCTAATCCTACATACCCGTTCATGACCGTCACCACATTTGACGAGTAACCTATCATACCCAAGCATCTGAGTTACAATTCCGAGCATTTGCCCTTCGTCAGGCATAACCATCTCTCGAAGTTCGCCCTCACTCAGAACTTTCTTCTTTCCCACTCATTTCACCGGTTCAATCACGATGTGCGAGTTGAAGGTATTATGGGTTTTCCATCTCTATCCTTTACATCCGTACGATCTGGACATGGGGGACCCCGGCAATTCGAACGATCGCGGAAGGATCAACTAACCGTTGTTGGACAGCAGCATCCACGATATGGCTCCCAACCAAGTTGGCTATATCGGCAGAGTCAATTTCACGCAATGCCTGCGTGACTGTTGCCTTAGCACCTTTGTAGAAATCGGCTTTCACTTCGAGTTTCAGTTTTCCTTCTCGAAAAGTCTCACCTATTAGGCTAGAGTCGCAGGCAGCCACGAGCCGGCAATTTGGGTCCTGAAAAACTCTAAGGTATACTTCGTCCACGTCGTTTTCACTTCGTTATCCAGAGAGGACGGAGGACCTTGCACCACAAGCCTCACACCTCAAAAAGAGGTATCTCCCTTCTTTCTCCATTTTCGTATCAGGACGGTTGCAGATTGGGCAAATAACGAATCTTTGAGCATAGATGGTTAACAACCTAGTTACCGTTCCTACGTCGAACTTGCCCTGAAAGATCGCTCTGCTGCCATCCAGCGAAGCTGCTGTGGCCAATTCCCTTGAGAGGAACTTCAATAAATGATGGGGGTCTCTGTTCAATACGCTACTAATGTCTCCGAAATTCTGAACGATCGTCCTCCTCCCAATTCGGATACCAACAACCTTGGGTATTTCGAACCTCTCTCCTGTTCCAACCGCCTTGGGTAGGTTGGAATATGCCTTATCGAGCAATTTCGCGTAATCTTCGCTCAATTTCTACCAGCATTAAACAGCATAACGAACCACATATTTGTTGATTCCCTTTTCGACAACTTCACTCTGATAGACTCCACAATCATTGTTAAGACCTTCCAAGATTGGTTGTGATGAACATGTGTGGAGGGGAGTCCGCTATGGGAAAATGGATAGTGAACGCGGCATGGCCTTATGTGAATTCTGTACCACACCTGGGCACGTTCATCCACCTACTGAGTGCGGACGTCTTCGCTAGATATCTCCGCCTTAAAGGAGAAGAAGTAATCGCGGTTACAGGATCAGATGAACATGGAACACCAATTGAGATTGAGGCCATAAGACGAGGGATCCAACCAAGAGAACTGACAGATCAGATTCACAGTGAGATTTGCAGGCTACTCAAGGCGTACAACATTAACTTCGATAATTACACTCGAACGGAGAGTCCTGTGCACATTCAGTTTACGCAGGAACTGTACCGCAAGGTGTACGATAACGGGTATGTGTACACCCAGACTGTGAATCTGCCCTATTGCGAAAAGGATCAACGCTTTCTTCCTGACCGGTTCATCGAAGGAAAATGTCCTCATTGCGCGTTTGAAGCGGCACGCGGTGATCAATGCGACTCGTGCGGTCGAGTACTCGACCCTCTCGAACTAATCATGCCCAAATGTGTGTTCTGCGGGTCCACTCCAATTATAAAATCATCTACACACTGGTTCTTTGATCTCCCGAAATTCCGAGACAGGTTGCTTTCAGTCTTGAAGGCAAACAAGCAACTTCCAGAAAACGCGCGGAATTTCTCGCTTAGATGGCTAGAGGAAGGGTTGAAACCACGGGCTTTAACGAGAGATAATAGATGGGGAGTTCCAGCGCCTTTTCCTGGAGCAGAGGGAAAGACCATCTATGTCTGGTTTGAAGCGGTGTTGGGATATGTCTCTGCGTCCATAGAATGGGCACAGAACGCTGGCATGGAGGATAAATGGAAGGACTTTTGGTTCGACAGTTCGACTCGTAATGTACACTTCATAGGAAAGGATAACATCCCTTTCCATGTGATCATTTTCCCTGCACTCCTCTTGGCCACTCATGAGAACTACGTGCTCCCCTGGCAAGTGGCCTCAACAGAGTTCATTCTGTTCGATGGCCAGAAGTATTCGAAGAGTAAGAAGATCGGCATCTGGATGGATGAGGCGTTAAAGGTTGCACCGGGAGAATACTGGCGCTACGTACTAATGGCGATTAGGCCAGAATTGCGCGACGCTAACTTCACATGGCGCGATTTCGAGATGCACGTAAACAGTGAACTCAATGACGTTCTCGGGAACTTCATTCACCGCACGCTGGTATTCATAAGCAACAATTTCGATGGGAAAATTCCTAAGGCAGACGTCTTCGATGAAAAAGATGAAGAGTTCAAGCGGCAGATCTCTGAAGCGCCTGGGAAGGTTACCGCATTGCTCGATCAATTTCAACTAAAGACCGCGCTAGCTAGCATAATCGAACTAGCAAGGTCGGGCAATCAGTACTTGAGTGAACGCGAACCTTGGCATCTCATTAAGGTCGACAGGGGCAAAACCGCAACTACGCTCTTTCTTGCGTCACAGCTAGTGCGGACTCTGGGAATTCTTATTTCACCATATTTGCCCGAAACGGCTGGTCGAATAAGCGACCAATTAGGAATCAGACGAGATTTGGAATGGACCCAAGCAGGAAAACTCGACCTTGAACCAGGACATCAGATAGGGCAACCTGAACCATTGTTTCATAAGATAATTGTTCCAAAATAATTGCGAGAGATCTAATTGCCCGTCCTGAAAATCGATATGCACGTTCACACGGAAAACTCGCCTGACGCTCACACGAGGATTGGTGATCTGCCGAGGGTAATCAGTGAGAAAGGTTTGGATGGGATTGCGGTCACTGAACATAACTACTTTGATCCTCCGAGATTTGACAACGTAATCATCCTGCCAGGAGTCGAAATCTCTTCTGCTGAAGGGCACATTGTTGCACTCGGCGTGCATGAGATCATCCCGCAGAGACTCTCCGCTGATGAGACTTTACGAAGAATTCATGACCAAGATGGGATTGCTATTATCCCACATCCGTATGACCCCGTGTGTGAATGTGTGAAAATATCCAATCTCAAGGTGAGGCCTGACGCTGTAGAGACCATGAATGCGGACGCGTTGTCTTTCGGATTCTCGAATTATCTCGCAAGAAGAGACGCACGTAAATTCAATCTTCCTCAAGTGGGAGGAAGTGATTCGCACATTCCTGAATCAATTGGCGACTGCTACACTCTAATTGACTCCCCCACCCGGTCTGTAGATGGCATCTTGTCTGCCATACGCAACGGAAAGACACATCCAGTCGGGCACGCGACCTCGGTCATGAACAAATGGCGGAAGCTCAGCTACAAGTTCAAATGACAACGCGCAAGCTATTCTATCTGGTCGAGCCCTAGAGTTAGGGCCATTTCGTTATCCCCGTCGGATTCAGGTTCAAGTTCATCAAGGTTCATGGAAAGTTTTCTTGATGATGGCGAGTAAGGGAAAGCTATTCCTGTTGCGACCAGAAAGACACTGGGTTCAACTTCACTTTCCCTGAAAGAGCACACGATAGTATTCGAAGGACACAGTGCTTTCGATACCCATCTTGATGCGCGAGCGAGAGTCTTTCGGTCAATTTCTCGTGCTGAGATACCGAGAAAGACCTCTGGTTTGCATGAGAATTCGCTAACGGGCAAGAGTGCTCTTAACGCTCTCAGAAGGGCTTCTTCAACATTCGAGTTCGCCCTGGCCGAGCTGACCCTTGCCAGTTGTCCCCTCTCTAGCATACTCCTGAGGAGCCTTCTGCATGAAGCATTCGTTAACGATTCACAGATCCTAAAGGCGACATCCGAGTATTCTAATCTTACAAGGCCAGAACTAGAGGCCTTTTCTGTAGTGTCGACGATTATGATCGTGTCGCAGAATCGATGCATTAGTCGAAGATTTCGTGCTGTACACCAGTTGGTGAGGTTCGTTCCCGGCACGAGGCCAATTAGAAGAGAACGATCGCTTCTAGCTAACTCAGCAGCATACCGCACCTCAGCGTCAATCAACTTTCCCGCAATGAAGACGATGCCAGAACCCCGCTCTGCGACGATCGTTCCGAATGGTTCGTGGCATGATTGATTCAGCATATCAAGACCGTGCAGTGCCATCTCATCATTTTCGAGACTGTTTCGTTCTCGTGATCTTAGCACTGTCGACCGTTTGAAGAACCAGTCGAACCGGGGATACAAGGGAGATTGCGTGAGGCGCCTCAATTCGGATGAAACTGTGTTTCGCAGTTACGCATGAATGAGAGTAGAAATCGACCCCCGTTAACCCCCGCCCACGGGCGGTATTATCGCGAAGGTGCAATCTTGTGTAATTAGCGTTTCAAATCCTTTGAGGGATGAAATCAGGTTCTCACCCACTAGAAATTGAAGATTTGGCCGCGGATGGGCGGTCTTCGAATCAAAGATGTAGTCCTTCAATTGCGTGTGCCTTGTCACGATGATCTTCAGAAGATCAAGAACGGTAATT
Source organism: Bathyarchaeia archaeon (assembly GCA_050012795.1). Classification (GTDB taxonomy): domain Archaea; phylum Thermoproteota; class Bathyarchaeia; order 40CM-2-53-6; family 40CM-2-53-6; genus FEN-987. The sequence continues at coordinate 54,399 of JBEKGM010000005.1, forward strand.
CCTTGAGTTACGTTGAGAACTTCGTCACGTAGGTTGACCATTTCGCGTACTATAGCGAAATATTGTACTTTAACGTTCATGGCAGTTCACCATTCGAACTTCTCCGAGTTAATTGTATCGTTTTGGGTCAACTTGCTTTAGCCTCATCAATCCGGGTTACTCCGGGTTATTCTCATCCTCGCCGACTAGGCACTGTCAATATTATTCAATTACGGTCCATGACCATATTAAATTAGTTCACCTTGCATCAATTTCCCCGTGGGTAATCTGACGATGTCAATTGTTGACCCCTCAGCTTTCGTTGAGAGGCGGGATCTCTTGGGAGCGGATACTTGTGTCCGACCTGGGGCACGAATCGAAGGAGAGGTGAAGACGGGCGAGGGCGTGCTAATTGATTCAAACGCAATAATCCTCGGTCCCGTGAATATTGGAGATGGGACTTACGTGGGATCAAATTGTGTAATTGGGCATCCGAACGTTTCCGAAATCACGGAATTGCGCCATACGCATCGGATCATCTCCAAAGGTCAAACGTTCATCGGAAAGAACTGTGTGATTCGGTCTGGTACTGCTATCTATTCTGCGGTTAAGGTGGGTGATGACACGGTTTTCGGTCATAACGTCACACTGCGCGAAGAGGTAGTTGTGGGGAGTGGGACTAAGTTAGGAACGAATGTTGTTGTTGATGGAAAGTCGAGTATCGGATCGAACGTTTCGATACAGACGGGAGTATACATCTGTACTTATTCAACCGTAGAAGAAGGTGTCTTCTTAGGCCCATGTTGCGTATTTGCGAATGACAAGTACGTGTGCCAGAAGGAGTTCAAACTGGTCGGACCGACCGTGAGGAAAGGAGCAAGCATAGGAGCAAATGCTATTCTATTTCCCGGCATCGTCGTTGGCGAAGGCGCGGTTGTGGGTTCGCAGGCCATGGTGAACAGAGATGTACCTCCGAGGAGCATTTACGCTGGTCTCCCAGCAAGGAAGATTCGAGATGTGCCAGCAAACTGGCGTTCTTCATTGCTGCAAAGGTAAGAGGGGACACGCCAGAATGGATAAATATTGATCGTCCTATTGACGGGGCAGTTCAATTCGGACACCGATGAAAGCGGAGCAAGCTGAGGTTGAAAATTAAACTCTTTGTTTCTGGCCTATTTCTAGTTCTGATTCTGGGAATTCTCGCCCCGCACGTCTCAGCTGCTGCATCCCCGGCTACTTCGCCTTCGGGAGTTGGAATTGAGATTCAAAGAACTATCTCAGTGGGACCATTTGGGGTTATTCACATCAGTGACGCCTTCAACGTAACGAATACCGGAACGGGTTCAAGATCTTATCTTGATTTCGGATTTCTTAAGCAGTATCAGAACAACTTCTATTACGTCTCAGCTCAGGATAATCTTGGCAGAGCGTTAACGATTGAAGTAAACGTAAATTCAACATCTGACTTTTACTGGCTACGAGTCCATTTTGCTCAGGAACTAGGCGCGGGCAGGACATACAAGTTCACCGTTACCTCCGTATTCAACAATCTCATCAGTGTGGTGGGAACAGGATTCGAATACAACTTCACGGCTGCTCCAGTACTCACGCAGGACGCCCAAGTCGCGAACGTAACCCTGCTTGCTTCGCAAGATTCCTCTTTTGTCACAATACCGAACTCCACTTACGTGTCGACTCACGTGAATGGATTTCCGGCCTTGGTGAACACTTATAGGCCTTGGAGGGCCTACTCCATGATGACATTCTACGGGCCTTTTCGATCTGTAACTCAACAGATAATTGACCTGATTTCAGCGAAACGCGACATAACAATTGGAAGAGACGGGACGCTGACTGTGACGGACAGCTACGCGTTGTTCAACCCGTCTATAGCGCTCACTACTCTCTCCCTCACTCTCCCCGATGGAGCGAACAACATTATGGCATATGACCCAGTGGGTGCGATGTGGACTTCTCCTCAGAATCCGGGATCACCCTACCAAGTCTCTGTCACTCCAAGGTACGGCTCGTTCAAGGGCAACGAATGGTTCAACTTCACCTTAACATACAATTTACCGCCATCAGAATATCTCAAGCAGACCAGTTGGTGGGGCGGATACAACCTCACAATGCCATTGTTCAACGACGACGAAGACCTGCTAATACCGCAGGCGACTATCAGAATCATTGCGCCTGGCGGAGTGTCGTTGGGAGATCCTAAGCTGCCTTCACAATCACCCATCACCCCAGACTTCAATGTGAGCGCAGATTACCGAACGATCAAGATACGGGATGTTACTAGTCTGAACAATCTGACGTTCGGAATGGCTGTTAACTATCTACCCTTCTGGTCTGCCGTTCGAGTACTCCCCTGGATCTTCATGCTGGAAGTAATTGCTTTCGCAGCGGTCATAGTGAACAAATATAGGCGGGGTCCAGAACTCGCGGTCCCCATCCCCGTAGAACGACTCAGAGAATTCGTCAGCCTATACGACGAGAGAATCGCCCTCTCCAGGGAATTAATCGCTATGGAGGAAGACGTGAACAGAGGCAGCCTCGTTAAGCATGAGTTCAGAAGAAGAAGTAAAGTGATCGACCTCCGTTTGGATGAGATTAACAAATCACTTATGGAAGTGAAATCGGAGCTGCGTTTGGTAAGTCCGCGATATGATGAGCTGATCCGACGTATTGACAGGGCGGAAGCGGAATCTGAAGCCTCACGCGCGAGCATAGATCAAGTTCGCAGCCAATACCGCGCTGGCAAGATCACGCGAGAAACATTTGACACAGTAATGAATGACATATCCAAACGGATAGACAGAGCAGAGTCAGTCCTAGAGACCATACTCATCACTCTAAGGGAAGAAGCAAGGTAACATCCTACCTTATAGACAACCGGACACCTTGTGCTCCTTCCACAGCAACCAGGGTCCTTAATGAGTCAGGTTGAGATCGAAGAACTCGAGGCATGGCTCCGGCATACACTAGCTTCTAGAATCAGTCAGGCTGAAAGAGAAAGAGACAAGTTACTCGCGGAGATCGCCAAGTCCGTGAATGCCCTTCCAGAATACTGTAACCAATTGTCGAAGAAAGCCGAACAGGACATGGAATCAAAGCACGACAACAGAGCCCAGTACAAAGCGGCGAAGACGCTTAGTAGACTCACGGCGCTAATTGCTGACATCTGTAAATCAGTTAATCTTACCAATGAAAGAGATACCACCTCATTGAGGGCACTCCAACGTGAATTATCCAAAACTGCCTCAGAAGGCACGCGGATTAGAAGTGAGCATCTCAACCAGATCAGACCGTTCTACATCATCGATACGATGACGCTTGGCGGAAACATAGACAAGCTGCGTCGACTGAGCGACGAGCTTCACAACTTCTTAATGGGGCGGGGTGGAGTACTGAAATCGTTTGAGGATCTCGATGAGAAACTGAAGTCAATAAACAAAATCAGATCGACTAGAGATTCGATTTCTGCGCAGAGAAAAACCGTAGAGAAAAAGCTTGCAGAGGTAACGAAAACTGATGAACTCTTGAGACAACAAGTCGATCAGGTTCGACAGAACCAGAAGATGAGAGAATACATACGAATTGACGGGGAATTGCGGGATCTAAGGGTGGAACTTCTACGCACGGGATTTAGTAGATTGGGAAGACCGCTTAGAAAGCTAGCGTCCCTGTCAGAGCGTGGCAGTTACCCCTTGCCACTTGAAGTAAGAGAGAGCACTAAAGAGTATCTAAGAAGACCTTTCATGACGTTCATAAGCGAACAGGAAGGATATCCGAAGCTCAAGAGTGTCATGTCGGCGCTGTCCCATGCCGTTTCAAGTGGAAAACTCGCGCTAAAGCAGAGAGAGGCGAAGAAAGTGACCGATCGAAGTGAAGAGGTTGTTTCACATAACTCGCTTTTTGCAATTCAGACGAAGGCAAAGGATCTGAAACAGAAATATGACCAATTGATGATCGATCCAGAGACGGCATCACTCGTCGAAGAGATGAAGACGCTGAGGCAGAAGGGTCGCGCGAATCTCAAACTCAAGAAGGAATTGGATGATGAGCTCCGTAGAACCGGCGAGATTGAAACGAAAACTAATGATCAGATAGGTGTCCTGACAGAGGAAATCGAGGACTTTTCAAGCAAATTGGCAGGCGTAGAGGTAAAGATACAGTCTCCTCAAACTAGATAAGAACTCTAATTCGCTGTTTCGAAACCAAAGCGCGTAAGAGGCTTTTCCCCAAATCCGATTTCTTTGAAACTCTGATCTGGCTTTTCTTACCGACGGTTGCGGAAAAGAGATACTCATCACCCACGTAGACGTTTGCCACTTTTCCTGTAAGGTCCTTATCGAAGGTTATGTCGAATCGATTACCAACTTCCTTAATCTCGTACTGAACCTCCTTACCCGAGCTGGGAGCGAGGGGTTCAACATCTAGCTTAATGCCTAACTTCTCCTCGAGCCTGTTGATAGTAACTCCCTTCTTGCCGATCAGTATGGGTACGATATCATTGTCCACTCGGACGACGGCGCGGTTTGCGGAAATGAGTTTAGCCTCTGCATCAGGATCAAACTTCCTCACCTCTTGCAGTATTCTCTCTTCAGCAAGTTTGTTTGCTCCAGACTGGGCGGCCTGCACATCACTTACAGGGATTATCACGTTTTCTTCTCCGAAGGTGTAAATTTCGAACTGCAGGTTACCCGTTTCGAAATCGTAAATTTCGACAACAGGTCTTGAAAGGTCTGCCTCAATCATGCCTGTGGGAACCTTCACAGTCAGCTTCAGAGTGAAAATGTTCCTCACTTCACCATACTGTATGAAGATGATGGTGTCAATCACATGAGGGATCATACCAAGCTCAACCCGCCCTATGAAACGCTGAATAGCGTCAATTGCTTCGCTGGCATGAACTACACCAATCATGCCGACCCCCGCTAACCGCATGTCCGAGAATATCATGAAATCTTTGGTTCGACGAACCTCGTCAAAAACGGTGTAATCTGGCCTCACTAACAATAGGATTTCAGCAGTCTTCTCGAAATCGCCTTCGAGAGGCCCATACTGAGTGATTTCCGGACCGACCTGTAAGTCTCTTGGAGATTCCAACGTTTTGACTATCTTGTTCTGTTTGAGATAGAATTCAGCCAAAGATGAGGCGAAGGTGGTCTTCCCTGAGCCTGGCGGTCCCGCAATAAGAATGCCATCCGCACGAGTCGCCAGCCTCTCCATCAGTTTACTAGACAAGCGATAGTCTTGCAGAGTAAGGCTAACAACTGGACGGACAATCGTCACTTCGAGACCGTCAGAGAACGGTGGTCGAGTTATTGCGACCCTGAATCGGCCAAGTTGGATCACCAGTGCGCCTGCTCGATTGATTTCCACAAAACCCTCGCGACTTACCCGGGCAGCCTCGGTAAGTTCTCTAATAATCTGTTCAATTTCTTCCATTGAGATCGGATTCTCAGAGAGGGGTACAAGTTCGAACTTTCCAGGCATGCCTCTTTTTGCAAGCGGGCGGGTTCCCTCCTTAAGGTGAATGCTCGACGTGTCCGGAGAGAAGTACTTCTCAAACGTCAGGTCAGTAGTCTTAACTTCGCCGGGAACATGCTTGACCTCAACTCCCGACGCTTCTGCAACTAACGCCTGAACGTAATCAGCAGTGAGTAGGATACCATTCTCCGTTCTTGCAACGTCGGTGATAAGTGCATCAAGCCGACCACTCCTCGCGAGTTTGATATCGTCAAAACCGGGACGCGCGCCCAAAAATGTGAGTTTTACGCCTTTTCCTTCGCAAAACACGCGAAGCTTCTTGATCTCCGTAAGGCCAACGAATCCTGGTTCGCGACCTTTCGATGCTTGGGCTTGTAATTCATCTAACACTGCGTTCGGAATAACGACCTCTACGTCAGTATACCCTTCCTTCTCGATAAGGACGGGGACATTGCCATCAATTATGATCGAAGTATCCGGAATGAGTTTCCTAGTCAATTCCTAACTAATCCTGATTGGCTAGCAGTTACGATGTTGCGAATAAAAACAGTAGGTAAGTTCGATGAGCGAGAAAAACGCTACATAGAAGCAGTCTGAATGCACGTGTAAGGGTCCTTAATGGAGCGATGCACTTCCACGACTAGAGTGTTCAATGGTCGAATTCTACACTTGCGAGTTGACAAAGTGGCCTTTGCTGATGGATTACAAGCAACTCGAGAGGTCGTAGAGCACCCTGGTGCTTCGGTAATAATCCCACTCCTCGAAAACAACAGCGTTCTGCTTGTAAGACAGTATAGGTATGCTGTCGGTAGAGAACTTCTGGAAATTCCTGCGGGCACATGCAATGATGGCGAGCCTCCTGAGGTTTGTGCCAAGAGAGAGCTGCAGGAGGAAACAGGATATGTCTGCGAGGAGTTAGAGAAAATCTTGGAATGCTACGTTGCTCCAGGGTACAGCACCGAGAAAATCCACTTCTATTTGGCAAGGAGATTACGTAGAATCGGCCAAAATCCCGACGAAGACGAACGCATCACCGTGGTACCGCTTTCTATCACGGAAGCTCTGTCGAAAATACGCAACGGGGAGATTTGTGACGCTAAGACGATATGCGCCATCTTTAGGATGCTCGACTTTGTTAAACTCCCGACTCCTTAACAGGAAGTTTGAAGAAGGCCGGATGAGTCTCAGAGAGAAGCCCATTCACTCGCTGTTTCAGCTTGCTCAGGTTAATACTATGGCATGTGCCCTCCTGAGGCAGCTTGACGTTAGCTCTCTTCATTATCGAGAGAGCAACCTCAGACTCATCTTTCTGCAAGTGGACGAGGGACGCTGCTAGTAATATGATGCCTTGGAGTATCTCTCGTTCTGCACCCGTGGCAGTTCGCCAGGCTGCTTCTAATGACTCGTGACTTTCCCAATAGCGTTCTTCGTTGAATAGTGCGATTCCGGTTGCAACTGCGCGTTCCGGGGTTGAAATTTGAGCAGGTAGATCAAGTTCCCTTAAGGTTAATGGCTCACCTAGGCCTTCAATGAGCTTTTTGAGACAAAGGTCCATCACTTTCTTCGAGGAGACTAGGAGATCAAACTCTATTGCCTCGTGACTGACGCGCAGGTTTCCGACATCAGCATTCAGGATCTTGATCAGGTCATACGCTGTTTTCGTCAGTGCTCTACTGTCCTTCGGCGTGAAGCCTTGAGTGTTCTTGAGTCGAACTAGGAATCTCATCTGTGCGTCAATTTCAATAGACTGTAACAAACTTTTGGGAGAATCAATATTACGAAGAGGAACGAGAAGGTGAATTGGTATTGGGCATGTCCTCAAGCGAATACGTCATTGATGGAAGCGCGGTAAACAAGCTTCTTGATCCCTTCAACTTTGAAGCCATTCTGCCCACTGCACAACTCCACCATATGCTGCCAGGCCAAGTGTATGACATAATCGAGAAGAAATTCATCAAGAATCTGGCCGACGAGATTGAAAAATCCAAGGCTCAAACGGTGAAATTCGTGAATCTCGAGGCGATTGCCACCGGCGAACACAAAGACTACCTGCACCCGATATGTGCCGGACTCAGAGTCTTGATCGACTCCTTGATTGCTAAGAAGATAACGGTTACGGGAGTAGTGGAGAACCCGTTCAGTTTACCCTGGGATTTGGTTGCGAAACTTGATGCGAACTTCAAAGGATTACCTGCCCCAGGCCAGTCAACCCCACCATAGCCGCTACCCTTACGACATCAGCGTATGAGTCGACTGAACTGGATGTGTCTGAATTAATCATATGCGAGCAATAGTTAATTGCTTCCACGTGTTCATTGTTCGCGTGTATCTGCAATGTCGATTGAAGTTGGACAAAAACTGCCGGATTTCGAGCTTCCTGATCAGACGAGGGCATCAAAATCTCTGATGTCTTTTTCAGGTAAGAATACTGTGTTAGCATTCTTTCCTGGAGCCTTTACGGGCGTATGCACAAAGGAGATGTGTACTTTCAGAGACTCCGTCCAGAAGTTACCTGGAAACGTAGTCGGAGTAAGCGTCAATGATCCTTTCACGAACAAGGCATTTGCTGACATGAACAGACTGCCGTTTCCAATCCTGAGTGATTATACTCGGGAGACCATTAAGAAGTACAACATTTTCCACAACGATTTTGCAGGTCTCAAGGGTTACACTGCTGCTAAACGTTCAGTTTTTGTCTTAGACCGGAATGGGATTGTGCGTTATAAGTGGGTCTCTGAAGATCCCGGTAAGGAGCCTGACTACGAGGCCATCAAAGACGTCCTTGGCAAGCTCTAAGTTCGCAACGCACTTTCCTTACGCCATTAACTAAATTTCTAAGCGTTCTCAACGAGAAGAAACAGATCATAAAGAAAAAGGGGCGCAGGAGATCTAGTCTATTCTGATCTCTCTGCCCTTAGGCTTCGCCTTCTGCTTCCGAAGGACTATCTCCAGAACTCCATTATTGTACGACGCTTTGGAGCTGTCCGGGTCGACGTCTGCGGGAAGCCCTGCTTCTTTGTAGTACTTTCGAGTCTGCGAATCAACGCGTATCGTGAGCGCATTTTCCGCAATCGTCGTTTTGATGTCCGACTTCTCGACTCCAGGCAGTTCTGCTAGTACTCGAACCTGCTCTGTCTCATTAATTACGTCGACGAGTGGTTCCCTAGTTTCGGTAGGCTCCAATGCGGGTTGATCCATCCCGAACAAGCCCGGCCTCTTAGATGGCTTGACGTTCCCGAACTCCTGTATGACAGGTTTACCGTCGGGTCCCATGGACATCGAGTAACCGTACACGAAAGGCCCAAATTGCCTAACCGTTGCCCCGTCGGGAAGTTTCCGCTCCCTCATCGAATCTACTTGCATGCCTTTGGCCATGTCCTCGAACATACGTTCAAAAACCTGGTCAAAATCGCTGAACCACTTATCCATCCAGCCGAAAGGCGACCGCCCTCGTTTGAACCATTCAGGCACATCATCTGACATTGTAGTATTCACCTCGCATCCGATCTTGTGTTACCATTAGTAACAGAATCATATAAAATTTTACTAAAGGTAACAAACACGGTGTCCAGTTCGACATTAGATGCGGAAGCGAAGAAAACAATCGCTTAAATCTGGGCGAGAGATGCATTGTTTAAGGCCTAAATCGCCATCCCGTTTTGACGCACACTGAGTGGAGATTATTGATCTGCAAAGCGTGTAATGGTGACGGTGAAGTAAACTGTACGAAATGCAAAGGCAGCGGATCAGTACCAGTAAACTGTGTCGAATGCAAGGGTAAAGGAAAGATCAGTTCTGGCACAAGCATGATCGAATGTGATATCTGCAACGGAAGCGGCAAAGTCGACGAGAAGTGCAATGAATGTTTTGGCGGCGGGTTGATTATGTGTGAAGCATGTGACGGCACCGGTAGCGTGCCAGACAAATAGACGGACCACAGTCAGAAACATTGTCTATAAACGGCGGGTTCCGCCCCATGAGTAATTCCAGACTGCGTGAAGAAGTTTACGATTTACTATACGCGAAGCATAAGCCTGAACTCGCAATCCTCCGGCTCAACAGCATCTTGCGAGAACAACCTGAGAACGTGCAAGCTCTTTCGCTTAAGGCCTACGCACTCAACAAACTGGCCAACGCAATCAAAGACTGGGAGTATTCAAGAAGTGCTCTCGCGGCGGCTGGGAAGGCACTAGAGCTAAGTCCGCTTGACGATATTGCGCTGACGAGCAAGGGATGGGCATTGATCGATCTTGGAAAAGCCAGTGAATCAATTCCTTATTTGATTCAGGCTACAACGGCGAATCCTCGAAACGAGTATGCATGGTTTAATCTTGCGTGGGCACAGTATCTTACTGGGAACTTTGCTGTTTCTTCTGCCTCGATAGCAAAGGCTCTCGAATTGAGTCCCAATAACGCCATTATTAGGAGATGAAAAAAGTTGATGATGTCTGGGAATTTACCTACTCATTTGAGACGGAAATCGTCCTCTCAGTAGCTAGCCCTTCGTTACTCCTATTGGTACTAATCGAGCAACTTTCGTCGCGATTCCTAACTGATGGCTAACCTCCGCGACACTGTCCACGTTCTTGTACGCTTCAGGTGCTTCCTCGCTTATTGTACCAAAGTTTTCTGCTCGAATCATGATTCCCTTCTTCGAAAGAAGTTCCTCAACTGCTCTAGCTGGATTGCGACGTTTTGCCGCGGATCGACTCATGAACCTGCCGGCACCATGGGCAGTTGTTCCAAAGCTCAGTTCCATGGCTTTCGAGGTGCCTATCAGGACCCATGAAGCGGTTCCCATACTGCCCGGAATGAGCACAGGTTGTCCGAATTCACGATATTCCGGAGGAATCGCTTGGTGTCCTGGAGGAAAAGCTCTCGTCGCGCCTTTCCGATGAACGTACACTTTCTTCTTGCCACCATCGACAACATGCTCTTCGACCTTAGCGATATTGTGTGCCACATCGTAGATTAACGCCATGTCAAGCTGATCCGCTGCCTTTCCGAATGTTTTCTCAAAAGACTCCCTTGTCCAGTGCGTAATCATTTGCCTGTTGACCCAGGCGAAATTCGCGGCAGATGCCATGGCACCGATATAGTCCTCTACCTCTCGACTCTTCGAGGGTGCGCATGCAAGTTGTCGATCAGGAAGATGGATCCCATACTTTCCGATGGCTCTTTCCATAACTCGCAGGTAATCGCTGCATACTTGATATCCGAAACCTCGACTACCGGTATGAACGAGGACAAGTATCTGACCCTCTTTCTTTATTCCAAGCTTATCAGCGACCGCGGAATCAATTATCTTGTCAACCTTCTCAATCTCAAGAAAATGATTCCCACTTCCTAGGCTTCCCAGTTGTGGACTTCCTCTCTGTTTCGCTACGCCAGAAACTTTGTCAGGGTCCGCTGTCTCCATGCATCCATTTTCTTCGCAGTGCATGCGATCTTCGGACCATCCGTAGCCGTGGTCGATCGCCCATTCCACACCCTCTCGGGTAACTTTTTCCAAGTCTCCGGCGGACAACCTGCCAACCTTCCCCCTGCTTCCGAGGCCAGAGGGCACGTTCACGAACATTGTGTCAAGTAATTTGGACAGCATCGGACGAACTTCTGTTTCGGTAAGGTTCGTTCGAATAAGGCGTACTCCGCAGTTGATGTCGTATCCAATTCCTCCTGGGCTCACAACTCCTTCGTCGTAGTCACTCGCAGCCACTCCACCAATCGGGAAACCGTATCCTTCATGACCGTCCGGCATAGTTATCGACCACTTTTGCAGACCGGGAAGTGTTGCTACGTTGGCACATTGTTGCAGGGTTGCGTCGGATCGCATTTTCTCGATAAGTGCGTCATCCGCATAAATGCGCCCTGGTACTCGCATTCCAGGCTGTGTGTCCTGAGGAATCTCCCAAATGTACTTGTCGACGCGTTTTAGCTGCACATTGCTTGAACCATGTCCGTATGCTCCTTGAGACATCCCATTCACCAAGAGAATTTCTGAGATGAGCAGGTCACTGATTTAAAGAGTCGGTGTCAAATCGTTGGTTTCAAAGCGCCACGTACTGGTCGATCCTCTTTTCGATCATCTTGAGGCTGTCTTTCCAGAAGTCAGGTTTCTTGATATTTATTGCAAATCGAGAGGCAAGCTCGGCGGGGGTTCCTTCTCCAGTGCTCGCTAGGAGAGATTCATATTCTGAAACGAAAGATGCACCCTGCGTCATGTATATCGCATAGAGGCCTAAGCCGAAGAGAAGGCCGAAGGCATAAGGGAAGTTGTAGAAGGATAGTGTCGTACTATAGTAGTGAGGTTTCCAAGTCCACATGTAACCGTGTAAGCATGCGTCATCTAAGCCGTCACCGTATGTATTTTTCTGTGACTGAATCATTATCTCACAGAACTCATCAGCGGATAACTCAGACTTCTCACGCCTTTCGAATACTTGTTTCTCGAACAGGAACCTTGAGGTAATATCAACGATAACCTGTGTTGATGACATTAGTGATGATTCTAGCACGGCGAGTTTCTCATCACTGCTTGAGGCGTTAGCTAGAACCGCGTCAGAGACTATTGTCTCGCAGAAGATTGACGCAGTCTCAGCTAGAGTCATAGGAGTTCGAGTCTGCAGAACGGTCTTGCCAACTTGGCATTCGTTATGGTATGCATGTCCTAGTTCATGCGCTACAGTTGAGACTGCATCTAACGAGCCATCGAAATTGCAAAGAACACGCGACTCATCTACGGCAGGCACTTCCATACAGAACGCTCCTCCCCGTTTTCCATCTCGTGGTTCAGCGTCGATCCAGTTATGTTGGAAAGCTCGTTCAGTCAGTTTTGCTAACCGGCCGCTGAAGGTACCGAATTGTTCCACTATGAATTCTCGAGTTTCATCCCATGAGTAATGATGATCCACAGTACCCACCGGTGCGAAGAGATCCCACCAAGGGAGCGCATTACAGCCCATGCGTTTCGCTTTTGCTTTGAGGTATCTTCTGAAGCTGGGAAAGGACTCTTGCATAGTCTCAATCAGTGTGGTAAGAGTCTCTCGATCGATGCGAGCCTGATCAAGTGAAGCGTGTAAAGCGTCTACGCGTCCTCGCCGTTTCGATAGCGTCACTACAGTCCCTTTCACACCGTTTAAAGCGGCTGCCAGCGGTTCCCGAACAGTCTTCCAGGCCTCTAGTTCCGCTGTATACGCTCGACGCCTCACGTCCGGATCTTTATGGTGACTTAGGTTCAAGATTGATGTGATCGGCATTTTTTCTTTCTTCCCGTTTAGTTCGAATTCCACACTCAGCTGGGAGCAGATTGTCCCTTGGAGTTTAGACCAAGCGTTTCCGCCACTTAGTTCGAGGTCTGCGGCCAGCGATTCTTCTGGTTCACTCATCAGGTAGCGGCTTTGTTCTAAGACCTCTTTCAGATAGAATGAATGCTCCTTGCTCGGGCCGGGTAAGGCCAGAATATTAGAGAGACCTTCACCCAGACTCCTGGTCCAGCCATGGAAAAGTACGTCAATTTTCTTGACCCGGGTTTGAATTATCTCAAATTCTGATTCTGCACGTTTCGCAGAAGCATTGTACGAGTCGGTAGTCACAAAGGAGGCTACGAACGCGCTAATGGTGCTGAGGAGGCGTAGCAGAGAGTTCATGCGAGTTATGTATTCGTCGGCAATCTCTTTCAGCAGAGAGGTCTCGAGAGGGGATAGCCCGGATTCGGTCCTTCCGATTCTATACTGGGTACAGTAAGCTTCGAGTTCAGCAATCTGTCCCTTGAGACTCTCAATGGCTGTTCTGAACTGTTCCGATTCCAAACTTGGATAAACATTGGATAGGTCCCAGTGCGGCAGCGATTCAGCTTTAATCATTATTCAACACGGTTTGCAGCAGCAGAGCTATCTGAAGTCCGGATTCTCATTCCTGTCTACTTCAGGATTTCATCCGTTGCTCATACAGATACCCATCATTATTGGCGAGCAGTGCGCACAGACATTGTAAGGTCCTGCACTGCAGGATCCGCACCTTATACAGCGGGCATCGCAATTACGTGTCCCTTCAGAGGTCATGCTCACATCATCTCCATCAATCAGTCTGCGGAAAATCACCGCTAAAGAGATCTTCAAGTGCTCTCCTCCCGGACGGAGGAGGCTCTTCGGCCGCGTAACCTAAAGAAAACATAACCACGGGTCGACCTGCCTTGTCGCCGACAATTCCACGCACCGCGTCTTCATCAAAATCACCCACCCAAACGGTTGACAGCCCGAGGTCCACGGCTGCCAACATTGCAAATGACCCGGCTATGGTAGCATCCTGCACACTGTACAGTTCCCGCCCTCGGACACCATACTTGGGCTCGGTACGCGATGGATCAGTACAGAAAACGAGACAAACGGGTGCCTCTTCAATGAAGCTCTGACCATGCGCGGCCTTCGCGAGGACTTCGCGCTTCGACTTTTCTCGAAAAACGTACACGTGATAAGCTTGTAAGTTGCCCGCGGAAGGGGCGAGGTTCGCAGCCTCAAATATCCTCCGTAGCTTATCCTCCTCGACTGGCTGCGGCTTGTAGGAGCGAACTGAGCGCCGCCGCTGTAACACGTTGAAGAACTCCATCATACTCACCGTGACTTAACTTTCAGCAACATCATGATCAGGGAGGCCTGAGAAGAGTTTCGAATATAGACTAATGACTGTTCGGTTCCAGTGGATTGTCTCGCAAGCACGAGATCCACATTTGTGTTAACGTTTGTGAACGTCAAGTGGGAATTAGTGTTATGGGCATCTTCGCCATATCCTACCTTAAGGAGAGAAGGTCATCTCGCTGGCCACCACTCACTTATGCCGTAGGTCATGTTTTTCTCCCTCTCATTTATTAATAATTGAACAAAAGTCTCTTCCTTTTAGTGGCTTCTAATGAGTAGGTCGCGGGTTAGGGTACGTTTTGCTGTCATGTCAGTGATCTTGCTGGCGATACTCGTCTCCTCGAGTAAATTCAGTTCGGCCTATGGACAGTCGTATCCGAACATCACATCATACAGAGTTACCGGCGCACCAGATTATAATGCTCCTGGAAACGAAACTTTCTGGAATACAATCGATTGGACGAATGTGCCTCTCGCCGCATCAGTCTCACCCGGAGGCGGTCATACTTCAGAAGTTTCAATAAAATCAGCGAACGATGGATTCAACATCTACATCCTCTTGAAATGGACCGATAAGGTTGGACCATCTTTTGGCACCGACAGTGAAGTCTACAGCGCTCCGAATGGAACGTTGATTCCTCTGAGCGCGGACGTTACAGGAAATGTAACTCAACTTTTCCACAATTCCACATATTACTATCCGGATAGAGTTGCTGTGCTCTGGTTTATTGATGGTAATAGACAGCAATCGCCTGCAATGGAGCTTGGATCGAACGGAGCTATAACTGGTGGGGCCGCGGACATTTGGCATTGGCAGTCTACGCCAACAGACAATAACCCCAACGATTCGGCTTTCCCAGGAGGGTACACGGATCCCGCAGGGAATGCCATCTATCCGAATGACAACATGTCCTTCGCAGAAGACGATTTCACTAACATGACAGGATTCTTCGTGACTGCTGGCAACTTTGGAGCTGGCGCACCTAACCTGGACCCATACGCGGACCCGTTCATTATACACGTTGGGAACGCGTTTTCTGATTTCAATAAGACATGGTCAGTTGAGATGGTAAGAAGCTTCGCAACATCCGATCCAATGCATCAAGTCCAACTGAAAACAGGAGCCACCTACTATACTGCGTTCGCAGTCTGGAACGGTCTACTGGGGGAATCAGCTCACATCAAGTCGGTCTCGCAATGGTTTACTATAACAGTGAGCGATAGCCCTCCACCCTACCTGTCGACAACTCTCACTGGTCAAACTCCAGCAGTTGCCCCCACACTCGCAGCCGCAGTCGGACTGGGGCTCTTAATTACAGGCATCATAATCGGAATCGCAGTTAGATCCAAGAATAAAGGTTGACAATATGGGACCTGAAAGCGACCAATCACGTCCGAAGCACGAAAAATCCCGACGCAACTTCCTCAAAATTGCAATATCATTTTCGACACTGCTACTAATAGGAGGAATCGCAGCCCTTACCAGGTCCCTCACAAACCCAGCTCCACAAGGCCAGAACACCGCACTGCAAGTCTTTCCGCGAGTCAAAGTGGCACAGTTAAACGATCTCCAGACTAACCAACCCGTTCTGTTCAACTACCCTCTCGATAACGAACCGAACATACTAGTAAAGTTAGGACAGAAAGCCGAAGCAGGCGTCGGGCCCGACGGAGATATCGTCGCCTACAGCGTCCTTTGTCAACACCTAGGTTGCGTCTTTGCGTTCCAAGCTCCTGGAACGTCACCGAAATGTAATTCAGGATACAAAGCGAGTTCGCCGGTCGGATACTGTTGCTGTCACGGCAGCATTTTCGATTTCCTGCATCAAGCACAGGTCGTATCTGGGCCATCACCGAGACCACAACCCCAGGTCATACTCGAGCTCGATGGCTCAGGAAACATTTACGCGGTCGGGATGACTCCTCCGACGATTTTCGGACATAACACGGGATCATCTGACGTCTCTTCAGATCTGCAAGGCGGTACTCCTGTAACATGACAATAGAGAGCGATACCAAGACGGTTCGTCTGGTCAAATGGCTCGACACACGTCTTGGCCTATCCTATCCCTTACTTCGGCCAGTTCCCGCTTATGCGATAAACCCGTTCTATTGGCTTGGTGCATTGCCCGTAGTCGCTTTCCTTATTCAAGGCATAACAGGCGTAATCATGATTCTATATTACGTACCTACCCCCACCGCCGCCTATACGTCCACGCAATACATCTTCAATCGAGTATACTATGGTAGATTTCTCGAGACAGTTCACCTGTATACAGCCTATGCCATGATCATGCTCGCGTTCATGCATCTGATGCGCGATTACTTTGTTTCCGCCCATAAGAAACCACGGGAGATTATGTGGGTAGTCGGAATGATAATGGGCTTCGTAACGTTAGGATTTGGATTCACTGGATACTTGTTGCCGTGGACCGTAGTGTCGAAATCCGCGACGGATGTCGGAGTTGGAATGATCGACGCGTTGCCTTCGGTGATTTCTTCTCGCTTAAGCTTTCTAGTAGTCGGCGGAGGAGGAGATGCCACGGAATTATTACGATTCTACGACCTGCATATTATTGTGCTCCCAGCAGTCTTGCTTGCACTGTTGACAATTAAGTTGTACATGCTTGAGGTCCACGGAATATCAGAGCCAACTGGCTCGAAAAAAGATACGGAACAGATCGCGATCTTTCCAGACGTCACGATATATCTCATGGAGCTTGCAGCAATGTTCGGAGCCGCCATGCTTCTAATCTCAGTGCTTTTTCCGCTGACGCTTCCTCCACCTTACACACCAGCATTAGCGTCACAATCAATTGCGCAGCCAGATTGGTACTTCCTCTGGGTCTATCAAATACTCAAAATTTCAGTGTTCGAAGGACCCGGCCTTCCGATTGCACTTGGCATGGTAACATTGATCTTTATCCTACTCGTTTTGCTACCATTCATCGACCGCGGTAGTTCTAGAGCAATAGTTCAAAGACCGATCTTCGTTACGTTAGGATTAATCTTCATTGGGGAAATCATCGTGCTAGCAGCCTGGGGACTGTTGACGCCTGGTCAAATTATCCCGCTTGGACAAGCGTTACTGGTACTAGGAGGGGTTGCACTGATAATAGTGGTGATTTCGTTAAGTGCGTTTCATTTCTTCGCGGGAAACGCGAAGCATACCGGGTCACCGAAGAACACGATGGGTAAGTTTAACGCGTCTGGGATAACAGCTGCTTTTGCCATAATTGTTTCAGTCGGGGCGCTAGCGATTGGGACTTCCCTCTCGAGCATCGTACACATCATTCTGAACGGAGCAGATTTAACCTCAGTAGCCACGCTCGGAGCCGGACTGTCCACTCTAGCGCTGATGATCGTCACGTCGCTTTTCCTTCTTTACATGTCCGACCGCACTACAGGCAGACTCAGAATGAGAAACGCATTCTTTGAAAGGATTGCGAGATCATGGAACTGAACAAAGTCATACTAAGCCTCTTAATATGTCTGCAGCTTATCTCGGCCACGTTCCTATGGTCGCTTAATGCCGCCGACGTCATCAGTGAAGTGAAATTCGCCGTCTTCCTAGCGATTGACCTGTTATGCTTTGCCATGGTGGCTTATTCCTATCGAAAACTGAAGAGAGGCGTGCTGATTAGTCCCGTCTGGATACTGTTGGGGTCAATTGGATTAATTGTGTTATTATTTTCAGGCCTCTTCTTCCCATAGGCGAGCCGCTGTTTACACTCTATCTCCAGATGGAAGATGATGCGTGCATGGGTGCAGAATCAATTCTTAGGTTCAAGTAACGCGCCCTTGTGACTAGGTGGGTTCAATGTCAGTCGATAAAGTATCCTTTTGCGCTCATGTTGTGGAGAGGCTTCCTAAGATGCAGGATATGGCAGAAAAACTAGACAATAGCGAGAACTTCGGTGACGTTTTCGAGATTGTCAAGAGATCGGTTAAGGAACAATTGGGAAAGGAACGGGCAGGGCTGATGCTCGTGCTTGCAGATCTCCCAATGCATCTCGGTGCTTTTCATGGCGTGGGCACTAATTCTATTGTTATGAACCGGGCGCTCCTAGATCGAATAGTTAAAGGCGGAAATTCGAGGATTCAAGTCAACTCGTTTGTCTACTCGATACTGCTTCACGAATACCTTCATTCTCTAGGAGTAATCGAGGAAGAAGATGTTAGAAGTCTAGTACGGGACATTTCATTGAAAACTTTTGGAAATGATCATCCTGCATCCAAGATTGCCGCTGAAGGCCCCTGGTCGATGCTTCCGCGATCATGGTCACCTGAACAGGTTGAGTCAGACTACGTTCCTCAATCTCATCGCGAAATGGAATTAATCAAGGACTTCGATCGTTCACATTCCAGATACATCAGTTGATTGAACTGTGCGATTATTCAGCACTCCAGGAATAACCACACTTGGTGCACGTAAACCTCTGCATGGATCTTTCCTGCCTCACTCCGGCATGCTCACCTGAAACTAACCCGAGACTATGAAATGCTTCCTTATTGTCGCAACGAGGGCATACTTTAGCGACCTTCCTGTACTCCAATTTCGAAGGATCTAGTACGTCAACAACGCCTGCAGAACTTTCGCGTGGCGTTATCTTCACGACGTCGACTATCTCCGTCCTTAGTTGATAACCGCACTTGGAGCACACAAGGCCTTCCCTGGTTTCCTTCATGTAGGCACCGCATTTCTCACAGAATTTCAACAATTCACCCTCTTTTGAAACTCACCTGAAGAGAACTACTGCTCACCTTTGTCGTCAGTGAAATGGATGAATGACGCGTGGTAAGCCATTAAGGTGGCCTTACTTTCGCCGCTTTCTCTTATGCAACTTGGTTTTTTTCAGCTTTCCGAATCGACGAAGAACAGTCGTGGCTGCAGATTCAACAATCAGCCTTCTTCCGTCAAGCCTGACATGTAACATTGCCCCTTTACCGAACGGGAAGTTCGAATCAGTTGTCAGTTTTGTAGGGAGGTAAATGCGCGGCGATTCATACACTCTACCGTCTGGCATTTTCTTCTTCGTTATCACGTAACTAGTTACTGCTTCCCTCATGCTTTGACACTTTCGGGTTCAAAATTAGACGGATAATCCGATTGAGATAACGGATAGTACCGCAAACATGTAAAATTGGCTAGTCACGTACGATTGGTTTGCGGCTTTTCAGTGTCAATCTCGAATGTAGCCATGTACAGAACCATGTAAAGATTCCAAAAACCTCAGGCCAATTTGGCTCTGCGGCGCCTAACGAAAACGAAGAGAAAGCCGAATGAAAGGCCGGCTATAATTGATTCCACTGGAAAACTAGGCAGACCGATACTCCAGTATGGGTTGCCTTCTTGACTTGACGAGAATGCGGTGACTTGCGTCGTCATCATCGTCGTCAACGGACCCACAAAATTGGCTGGCTCTATCAGGGGTTGTTGCGGTGGTTGACTGAACTCGAACGAGTTCATCATGTTGTTCGCCGTCATGTCTCTGGTTCCCAGCAACGGCAGGTTGAAGTTGTCTTCAGCCAGTCGCAGGAGGGATGCGAATTCGTATTGCGTGTGGTCGATGAACCCATGTTTCGCCCATGGTGAGATTACGAGGGTTGGTACTCTGAAGCCTTCTCCGAAGGCATCGACCTTTGGAGGAGGGACATGGTCGTAGAACCCACCATAATCGTCTTAGGTGATGATTATCGCAGACGATTGCCAGTATTGGCTCTGCATGACCTGGTTCACTAGGTATGAGACGTAATCCATTCCGCAGTCACTCCTCGCAGGTGGATGTTCGCTTGGCAGCCGCCCCTTGCATGCGGCGGGGTAGGTTGGTGGAACCCAGCTACCAGGGATAATCCATGAGACTGCGGGGAGCTGGCCATTCTGGATAGCGTTGACGAAGGCTTGCGTATTCTTCACGTGCTCAACAAGCTGATCAGGATTATTCTGGAAGAATGTGAAGAGGGGTAGGACATCCCAAATGTTGGGTTTCGTTGGTCTAGCCTCACCATCATACTATGACCACGGCACGTTCGCGTTACTAAGTTCCTGAGCAAGCGTTGACCAGTCCAGAGAGAGGCCTTGCCAATTATAACCTGAAGGAGGATTGTCTACTATTCCCCCGTTCTGAATCCACTTGCAGTGAGTTTGAAGGCAGAGTGGAGGCAGGTTGCTCACAGGCCCGTTTGTTCCAGAGACAATGTATAGGTGGTTGGGAAAGCTTGGGCCCATCAGGGAAGAGAAGAAGTTGTCATCCAACACGTACTGACCAGCGTAATCCCAGTAGTAGGGTATGTCACTCCTATCATAGTACCCCATCGTCAGAGTACTGCCCTCCGCAGCAACGAATCCATCCATCTTCCCATTATCGTAGGCCATGTGCGCAACCGACCACGCATGGCTCAAATCTCTGCCAATTGACTCGGTGTCGAGGTGAAACAGCGCAGAAGAATTAATTGGTTGAAGATCGTCCGGATCAGCCACACCCGGCGGAAGTTCATCACCCCAGATCATAATCGGTTGTGCCACGTTCAAATGGAACGGGCGAACGTACCCCAGGCTTGTCTGGTTAGGGTCAAGTGGAATAGAAGTATCAAGCGAAAGCCCATTCACACCCGGATACGTTCCGAAATAATTGTCGAACGAATGATTCTCTTGAACGATGAAGATCAAGTGTTGAATTCTTGAAGTCCCGTAAGCGTAAGTGGCGGTTGGAGAGGTGACACTGAGGCCCAGGGCTAGGATAACGAGAATTGAGAGCGCGAGAAGCTGTCTCATGTCTCAAAGTCCCCTGCACGACTTACGGGTATAAAAGACGTTGTGAACGTATCGTACAGCGGTGTAGGATGGCTTCATGAACTTCATCGGTATCGACCTTGCTGGATCACCTAATCGTCCAACTGGCTTCTGCGTAGCAGATTCCAAATTGCGAGTTGAATGCAAAGTTCTCCATACTGATAAGGAGATACTTGAAGCGGTCGAGAAAGCGGCAGGCGTGATTGCTGCTATTGATGCTCCGTTGGCTTTACCTAAAGGCCGTCACTGCCTTGAGGAGCACTGTCGAGGCCGCGTTCATTTCCGCGCATGTGATCGAGTACTCTCCCGAATGCGAATAAAGTATTTCCCGATTACGATTGGACCTATGCGTATGCTTACTTCACGAGGTATGCTCCTCGCTAAGCAATTAAAGCGACTGGGGGTTGAATCGATAGAGACTTTCCCTGGAGGCGCGCAAGATATACTTGGCATCCCAAGAAAACAGGCGAGTCTGGAAGCGCTTCAAAGAGCATTGGCAAGAATTTGCACAGGCGACGTCCTTGAGCGAGAGTTAACAGGGGATGAACTCGACGCCATCAATTGTGCGTTGGTAGCTAGGGATTATGCGAGTGGAAGTTATTTAGCGATCGGTGATCCGTCAGAAATACTCATGATTCTGCCCCGACCAAAGTCATAAGGCCTGACTTCGCAAGCGTGCAATACACAATCATGATTTCACGGTAGCTAGCTGTCCACGATCCGTTTAACTATGTGTCTAGGTGACTCAAATTGAGTTCCGGAGCCCTTGATTGAATTAGCTGCAATCGCGCCCATTCGTAAAGAAATGGACGAGCCCGTACGTGCCGAGTCTGAGCACTTAATCAATGCTCGATTTGTGTCCTACCTCTCTGATGAATCCGGTTTCGGCCCAGGGAAAGCCTCCATCTTGTTCATTCCGAACAGTGAATTCCAAGTGGCTCAGTTTCTGAAAGAGATGAATGAGAAGAGGATCCCAGTCACAATATCGGGAGGACGCACTGGGATTGTTGCAGGAGCCGTCCCCGAAGGGGGTGCCTTGCTCTCGCTGGATAATATGAATGAAATTACCGCTATCAAGTGGGATGAGCAGAGCAAAGAGTGGCGACTCACGTGTCAACCTGGAATTAGACTTAGAGATCTGCAGCAGAAGATAACAACAAAGAACTTTGGGAGAGAGACTCACGATGCTGAATGGAAAGATCTTCCGCGGTTCTTGAACGATCCCTCTCAGTACTTCTATCCTCCCGACCCAACCGAGGACACTGCTTCACTGGGAGGGACTGTTGCAACTGATGCGTCGGGAGCAAGAACATACTTCTACGGACGCACGCGTGAACACGTCAGAGCCATCCGAATTGTCTTACCAAACGGAGAGGTACTCGATCTGCGGCGAGGCGAACATCTTACGGACTCGAAGAGCACGATTCGGCTGGGTCACCTTGACGGCACTACGACTGACATACCATTGCCGAAGTACGAGCGGCCGAACGTCAAGTGTGCAACTGGCTACTACAGTAAGATGAACATGGATCTGCTCGACCTTTTCATCGGATCAGAAGGCACGCTTGGAGTGATAACATCCATCGAAATCGCGTTGAAGAAGAAGCCGCAAACAGCGATGTTCTTAGCTTTCTTTTCTTCAATTGACGATGCGATTGCATTTGTCATGCAAGTTCGCTCGACAGCGCGAAATAGTGACAAAATGGCAGTTTACTCATTGGAGTACCTAGATTCCAACTCACTCAGACTCTTACACGAGATCAACGAAGATGGAAAACTGGGGATGAAATTACCCACGAACAGGGCGGCAGCCATCTTGTCAGAATTTCAGTCCACAGAAACCGCTATTGAACTCCTCATTGAATACCTTCAGTTACACCATTCACCTGTAGACGAAACAATTAGCGGTATCGACGAACGCGACAAAGAGCGATTACGAACCGTGAGACACTCTATCCCTGAGGCAATAAACCGAATTATTGCCAAGAGGAAAAACGATATTCCAAGATTGCATAAACTAGGAACAGACACAGCTGTGCCAGACGAACGGCTCATCGACATCATAAAGATCTACGGTGACCGACTCGTTGAGAGTAAGCTGGAGCACTTCGTGATCGGCCACATTGCGGAGAACCATCTTCATGTCAACATTCTTCCCCGTTCTCTTCCAGAACTGGAGAGAGGTGAGCAACTTGTACGCATTCTTGCACAGGACGCGGTCGATATGGGCGGGGTGGTTTCAGCCGAGCACGGGATAGGAAAGATGAAACGGAACTTTTTGGGAATAATGTTCCAAGACGAAGAGATCGAAGGAATGATATCTACAAAACGCGCAATTGACCCCAACTGGATCCTTTGCAGAGGAAATATCTTCAGCGAATGAGAGCTCGAAGAAGATATGGCCTTCAGACCGAAGAAGTAAGAGGCAGGATCACTAAATGGACATAAACTACGCCGAAAAAATCGCAGAGGAATTATGGGACCTAGACGTGACTCCCTGGAAGAAACACTGGGTCCCCATTTTTCGACAATTCTCCCAAGAACTCATCCGCATCGCAAAGCTCAGCCCAGGACAACTCATCCTAGACGTCGGTACAGGCACAGGCATTGCTGCCTTCGAAGCCGCGAAACGAATCGAACGCGGATTCGTGATAGGAATAGACCGTTCACCGAAAATGATCAGCGCAGCCCGCGCAAACAACGAAAAGAACAAACTTCGAAACGTATTCTTCATTGACATGAACGGAGGCCACATGCTCTTCCCGGATAGGCTATTCGCTCGAGTTCTATCAAATTGTGGAATCTCACCCGGCACATTTCCGCAAACAAGTAGAGATATTTTCAGGGTGCTACGCGATGACGGTACGTTGATCCTTAGTGATTGGCACTTAATTGATGTACCTCCTCACAGGACTTTTAGCGAAATCCTACGAAGGTACAGAACGGATAGTCCGTCTCGAAAACTGGGTAGATGGCGTGAAGCGCTTGCCATTTTAGAGCGCGTCGGAAATCAATATGGCGATTCTGAAAGAGCAGTATTGCAAAGAGCAGGGTTCAAGAGAATAACTGAACGAACAAAGAACTTTCAGATAGTTCTTCCGAGCATGCAAGCCTACTTGAAAATGAGGTTCGAGAGAATTGCACTTAGACAAGAACTCCTCGAATTGTCTCCAAGTCGTCGGCGCGAGCTCCTAACGGAGCTAAAAAGAAGTTTAGCAATGCACATACACAACGGACAATTCACATTCAAGTGGAACGTACGTTTCATTTCAGCTGCAAAACGATGAAAATGATCACGAAGATTCAGCTATTTGAGGGGCGAATCGAGCCGCCCAAGACACGATTTTCGTGCAGCGTTCCAAGTGAACCCGTGCTTGGTATGCTGCTCTACCCTCCTCCGTCTTCAGGTCCAACCCTGTAAGCTCACGACATTTGCATGTACCAAATTCCTTGACGAAAGCTGAGTAGAACCGGTCCACCGCCCTGTAACATCGATCACGACTCTCTTCAGCAGAATTTCGTCCCACAGCTAATCCGATTCGCATAATTCCGCCGGTTAATGCTCCGCACACGTCGCCATTTCTGCTCAGACCACCACCAAAACCCGTAGCAACTCTTGGAATGACAGTTTCGACCTTGCCAAGTAACACATCTTGAGTGGTGGCAAGTAGGACAGCCTCCGCGCAGTTGTACCCAGAATTGAACAGACGCGTCGCGTTATTCTCAGGAGTCATAGTTCAACTGGGACGCGAAGAACGCAATATACACTCTGCATGAGTTTCTTAATGGAAAGACATCAGACTACCGCAAGTCGAGGTCACAATGTACACATGGCCTGTATGGGCTCGCTCCACATCGCGTGCAACGTTCACAAATCTTGTTCAAGTATGTATAGCAACCGCAGCAGCGTAAATCCAATTCGCTTCCAGCGTCAAGTGAGAAGTTAGAGATGCCGTGCAGATCAGAAACCATTTCCATTTCACTACTCACCTCTATTCACCTCCATTCAACTGTCACTAAGTAGGAAGTAGTTATACACGAATTTAGGTCAGGGAATCGAATAACATTGAACCTTATCGTTGGAAGCGCCGTCTGCGCCGCGTTCATGATACTCCCAACACACTGGAATGTCAACTTATCATGTGATAAAGCCTTCTCATCCTGAGGACCCAAATCAGCCTACGTTATTAAGGCAATCAAGAAACCTGCGCCAAGCAGCAGAATAGTCAACAGAATCATGACCACGTTCAGCCCTAGCGCAGGCACTAAGTTCGACGTGTTTTCATATTCTTTCATCACGATGCAAGAGGCTTTGTAAGCAATCGGAAGTGTGAGTAAGGCTACTAGGACGCTTGCTGGGACAAGTCCAAAGAGAACGGAGCAAACGATCGAGATATATGTTGCAGCGGTTGCAATCACATACAACACTGCGGCGCGCCGCTGACCCAAAAGTATCACTAAATGTTTCCTTCCACCGAGTCTATCGGCCTCGACATCTGGAAATTCATTAAGGAAAAGTAACAGACCGACTAGTATTGTGACAGGAATGAAAATAGCTAAGGCGACACAATCCACATTCCCAGTCTGCGTGACGTAAACCCCGAGACCCATGACTCCGAAACCAGATCCAGCAACGATCTCACTCAGTGCATGAATTCTCGAAATAATCGGTGTATAAAATACGATGGCAATTGTTCCATAGACGACCAAGGGCAAAAGAACGAAAAAGAAGAGCGTGAGAAAGTAAACACCGATTGCCCCTGCAACAGCGAGACACATGATGGCGACCAGTAACGCAGAGGAACCCTTCATCTTTCCCTTTACGAGGACCTCTACGCCTCCACTGAACGGGGTCTTCACAGTTCTGGAATCAATCAATGATTTATAATCGAAATAATTATTGAAGGCGTTCACGGAGGCATGCAACAACAAAGCCGCGAAAAGAACCACAACCGCGTTAACGACGCTGAAGGTTCTATGAGAATAGAAAGCTGCAGACAGGTTCGTTACAACAATCACGACAGTGAGCGGAAGAAAATTGGCCCGAGTGATTGATATCAGGTTGTTCAAGACAATCACACTCTTAATTCCAAGTTATGCTGAGCAGGTTGTTACAACGCACGATACCATTATGCCCTAATCGAGTCGTGATGTGAAATTCTTCCACTGCGTATCGATTCGTTGCTTGTGTCACATCTATGAAAAGATAACGACTAACTTCGCGGGACTGGACCGAGAACCTCATAATGTTCGAATTGCCTCTTGAAGCATATGGTGATGATTCCTGTCCGGTCTCAGTGAGGAACGGATTAAGTCAATTGTTGACGAGAGATTCAAGCCCATGAAATGCCCTAGATGCGGAAAATCAATTTGGGAGATTGGGAATATTCACATGCCTGACAGAACGATGAAGATGTTGAACCTGCGAATAATCAGATGTACATCCTGCAGTTACACGTCTGAATGGTAGCAGAATTTACTACGGATGACTTGAATTCTGTGTGAGCCTGCAGCGTCCGTAAAGCGCTTGCCGAATACTCCTCACCAGAAGATAGTTGCTCCCAACCAGAATCACAAACGTCAATCCAACAAACCAAGGTTGATAGATCGCTAGAGTCATGGCCAATGCTTCTGTTCCCGCAGTCTGTATGAGATTCCCTAAGAATAGCCCGGCGCAGGTAGGACATGCAGTAAACAATCCTATGATTGCTCCGAATCCCCCAACCCAGCGAAGGCCGACGCCTTTCGGTTTGTTGTCAAACGTGAAGCGCCCTAACGCAACATTATGCCCGACCAGCAAAGAGACGACTATCATCAGTATCACATTCATTGGAATCAGTAACAACCCGAGATGATTGGTTAAATACACAGTGAAGATTGGAATGAAGCCTGGTCCATCGCAGCAGACGGTCGTCACAATGGAAGGAATATTGACGAAATAATCTGCTGCAAAATTCCGATCTGGCCGATAGATGATGATACTAGACACAGCGGCGTAGAATAACCCGTACAGGATGGCAGAGATTAGTAGTGTGCGTAAGTATCTTCGAGTCCCGAGAATTTTGCCCACGAGCGATGTGAGAGATGGCGAACTATTTTGCACAGATGCGTATGAGCCCAAGAACAGCTTGATCCCGAGTAGTGAAGCACACAATCCGACTATGGATAAACTGAACGTTAAGTAGGCTAGCAACTTCAGTGCATGCAACACCGGATTCGTAAATACCTTAACGGATGATGCGAGCAGCCAGTAGATCATGAGAGAACTCCCAACGGTCAATATACCGAGCATAACATTGATGGCCCCAGTCTTATGCTCGCGGCGGGTTGACATACCGAGCCGCCATGCTTCACGATATTACTACGGGGTTAGCTAGCTTTCTCTCGATCGCTTCTCTATGAATACTGTTCATCGTGCAGAATGGGATTATTCGACCATCGGGGAGACCATAATGAATCCCGCAGCGTTGCACTCTTTCAAGGTCGAAGTTGTACGGGTCCATAAAATGCATTGCACCAATCATTATCACTTGCCGCATTAACCGTCCGAGCGCGTCGTAAGTTCCCTCTCGAACTACACCGCTCACTAATGGCCTAACCACTTTCAGATTGAGGTGTTTGAAGCTTTGCACCATTTTCAACTTCGCTCGAATAGTGTGACCAGCTTTGGCTAATTCAGCCACATCGTTCATGCTGCTCATGAAGGCATCAACATCAGCATATCTTGTGATAGGGGTTATCCGACCGTTCTCAACGAACACGAAGGTGGCCATACCACAGTGCTCATGCATCGTAAATTCCGGAAATCTCGTTCCTTTCAATGCCCCAACAGCTCGAGCAAATGGGACGACGAATGGAACTGGCAGAAAATCACCTCGCCGAATCTGCCCATCCGTTTGTTCTTCAACTAATCTCATGAAGTCAGGGATTGTTATTCGGTACTCGGCGAGTTTGTTGCGATCAATCCTTCCAGTCACAGAGACAGGTTGGACGTTGACACATCGTATTACGCCATGATTCTTTGCAGCGAACTTGACTATTCGACCAAGTTGATTATCATTTACGCCTTTGACGAGCGTCACTACAAGAATGGCGCTATCATGTCCCAGCGATTTCAGATTCTCAATAGCCCTCAGCTTTGTCGGAAGCAGGTCGAGTCCTCGAGTGATCAAATAGGGATCTGATGTTACTCCATCAAATTGTAGGTAGAAACTGGACACATCTGCTGCCTTCAACCTCTTAAGGTATGGAACGTCGTTCGCTATTCGGACGCCGTTGGTATTCACTTCCACATGGTGAATCCCCTTTGCGTGAGCGTATTCCACAATCTCTGGAAGATCATCCCTCAGCGTTGGTTCTCCACCACTCAACTGAAGCGCCTTAACTGCCACTGGTTTGTTCGCAGACAAATTATCTATGATGCCTTTTATTACGTCAATACCGAGTTCGTATTCGTATCCAGCAGATGCCGCGTTTGCGAAGCATATCGGGCATTTCAGGTTGCATCGATTTGTCACGTCAATAATTGATAGGATTGTCTGAGATTTATGATTCTGACAAATTCCGCAATCGTATGGGCATCCGTTCACTGTTTGAGTTCGCGGATTCTCAAGCCCATCCCCTACAACCGCGTACTTCCGAGCACGTTGCCATTGATCGAAATCTGACCAATACAGATCCTTATACTCACCGTGACGGGGACAGGACTTGCGCATAACCACCATTCCCGCCTCTTCGCTCAGCTTCCCCTGAATCACCGCATGGCATTCTGGGCATATACTTGACACGGCTTTCAGAAAATTCTCCATATGATCGCATCCCAAATATACCATTAAACCTTGGACCGTGAGTTCGCTCCACCTAAACTTTGGTTATGTACAATGTAGAGAGTAATTTCTTACAGGTTATACGGCTACTCGGAAAAGATTACCTATGTGCAATAACATGTTGCAGCCTCGGTAACGAGCACGTGCAAGTCACAAATTACGCGCTAACCATGGACTTGGATTTCCGGAAACTGAAGTTCACTGGCAGGGTCCGAATCCAGCTGCGATCAGGGCATGATGCTGTTTTGAACTCTGTCGGACTCGACATTCAGAGTATAGTTCTGAATGAGAAAGCGGTCGGCTTCAAACAGAACGGAGATGAACTGGTTATTCAAACAGGCCCCTTTGAAGGGATATTGGAAGTGGAGTATGCAGGGACCGTCCCGGATTCTTTGGTTGGAATCTACAGAGCCCCATACGACCATTCGCAGATTGTGACTACACATTTCGAGGCAGCGCAAGCGAGGCGGATGCTGCCCTGCGTTGATCGTCCAGACGCTAAGGCCGAGTTTAGGATCGCTGTCAAGATCGATAAGGAATTGACCGCCATTTCAAACATGCCTATAGAATCAATAGTTCCAGATGGAGAAAAGAAACTTGTAATATTTCAGAAGACGCCGCGAATGTCAACCTATCTGCTGTACCTTGGAGTCGGCAAGTTCGAAGAGCGAACAGAGAAACTGGGCAAGACGGATGTTATAGTGGCGACCACACCTGGAAAAGTGAAGCTCTGCGCATTCGCTCAGGATGAAGCAAAGAAGGCGATAGATTTCTTCGAGTCATACTATGCAATCCCGTACAAACTTCCGAAGATACATTTGATTGCCGTACCCGAGTTCGCGATGGGCGCGATGGAGAATTGGGGAGCAATCACCTTTCGCGAGTCAGCCTTACTCATCGACGCAAATAGCAGTACAAGGATGAGAAAACGCGTCGCCGAGATTGTGGATCACGAGCTGGCTCACCAATGGTTCGGAAATCTCGTAACCATGAAGTGGTGGGATGACATTTGGCTCAACGAGAGCTTCGCCACATTCATGGCGTCTAAAGTGGTCGATTCGCTTCACCCAGATTGGAGAATCTGGGAAGATTTCATGAGAAACGAAACAGCAGGAGCCATGGAAAGAGACTGCTTGAAGAACACCCACCCGATCCGAGTTCCAGTCAAATCGCCGGATGAAATCGAACAGATCTTTGATGAAATAAGCTACGGTAAAGGAGCGAGCATCCTCCGAATGATCGAAGCGTACATTGGAGAAGACGCGTTTGAGAAAGGCGTCCGTCAATATCTCTCGAACCACGCCTACTCGAATGCTACTGGGAACGACCTCTGGAATGCGCTTGAAACAACCTCAAACAAGAAAGTGCAGAAGATCATGAGCGGGTGGATCCAGCAACCAGGATACCCCATGTTGACAGTGGAGGAGAAGGAAGGGAAACTGACCCTGCATCAAGAGAGATTCCTCATCTCCGGTGTCCCAGAGGAAGGAGTCTGGCCCATGCCAATCACACTGGAGATCAACGGCCACTCTCAGAGCATCCTTATGGATTCCTCCGATCAAACCCTGGACACAGGGACCCCTATCAAATCATTGAAAGTCAACCTTGATCGAACAGGTTTCTATTTGGTACGCTACGTTGGATCAGAAAGTTTACTGTGGAACAGCAGGCTTTCCGCCATCGATCAATGGGGGATAGTTTTTGACGCCTTTGCTTTCCTGCTGTCAGGGAAGATAGCCTTCCCAGACTACGTGAACCTTCTCAAACGTTTCACAACAACAGCTGAGTACCTTCCAATTCACGAAATCTCTGACCAACTCTCGTTCTTAAATACGATCGCGCGGCCAAGAATATCCGACTTCTCAAGGACGTTTCATCGGTCTCAACTAGATTTGCTCCGCGAGAAGGCGGATGAGAATGCACTCGTACTACGGGAAGCAGTCGCGAACAGACTGACATTAGTTGACGAAGCATACGCACGTGAATTGGCAACCAACTTCAAAGAGTATGATAGTGTGCCTCCGGACATGAAGCAAGCTGTCGCGCTAGCATACGCAAGGTCAACTGAAGACTATGATAGCCTAATCGCTGCGTATAGAAGGAGCAATTCTGATGAGGACAAACTCAGACTTCTGACTGCAATGACAGCGTTCACGCACGGGCAACTCGTCAATCAGACATTAGACTTCACGCTGACTACGGAAGTCAAGAGACAAGACACAAGGCTCATACTAGTAACTGCAACTGGAAATCCGGATGCGCGAGACAACACATGGAAATGGCTGCAGGAGAATATTGTAAAATTGGAAGAGAGGTATGAAGGCACAGGAATTCTCTCTGGAACATTCCTGTCTATCATCCCCATACTAGGGATAGGAAGAGTAGAAGAGATGAAGATGTTCTTCACTAACCACAAGATCCCCGATGCCGAAGTCGGTGTCAATGCTGGGCTGGAGAGGCTGCTCGTATACGATCGGCTAGCCAGAACTCTCGCCTAGCTGACAGTCCTAAGGAATTACAAATTAGCATCAGACTCGTTCTAACAGCGGCTGATGGGAATTACCCAATATCGAATCAAAGCATCAGCACATTGATGACGAATGGCATCGATCACACACAACATTTATAACGTCGAATTCAATTCGATAAAAAACGAATTGAGTTCGATCTTAGATGGCCGATAAGAAAGATGAACTGTACGATGAATTGAAGGACGAAATTGCTCGCCTGCGTGAAGAGGTGCAGCGCATTTCTGGTTCTACTCCTGCATTGGCAGCTTCTGAGAAGCGGAATCTCGGCCAATCAATATCAGATTACGTGAGTGACGTAGTTGAGAGTGTGATGTCAGGGATTACGTCTGAGATTCAGAAATCAGTTTTTGTGGATCCGACTGGAGTGTGGTTTGATCGACACGTCGCAGCGGTTCAATCCAAATCAATGACTTCGCAGGAAGCACAGAAAGCCGCGACGCTGATGACGGCCATGGCCAGCGAGCATCGGCTGAGAATTCTCACTGAACTGCTCTACGGTGGTAGATACGCGAGTGAGCTGGAGGCAGTGTTGAAGGACATTTCACCAAGCACGATTTCTAATCATTTGAAGACTCTGGAGGAATCTGGACTGGTAGTCCAAGAGGGCGATCGCGGTAGATACCTGATTACTCTGCCAGGCCGCATTGCATTGAAGATGGCCACTCGACTCGCACGCTTCCTGGACAGGCGGCGA
>JBEKGM010000006.1:0-94850 GCA_050012795.1 Bathyarchaeia archaeon
GAGGAGCGCGCCTGTATGATCATAATGACCATGGCTGATTACAATCGCGTCGATGTCTTTGAGGTCAATACCAAGTGTCTCGGCATTTCTCAAAGCCACATCAGAAGGCGGACCTACATCCATTAGAATCCTGGTCATATCACCCGCTGCTTTCGTTTCAATGAGGAACGAGAGGCCATGCTTTGCTATGGTGTCAGATCTCTCTTGGTTAGCGGAATCATCAACGAGAACCGTGATTTTCAATCTGTCAACTGGGGGCAAGTCGGTCCATGATATTCCGAGAACGCGTATTCGCCTATCATCATCTACCATTTGGGAGCACTCGGTCTTGTGAAGGAAATTACGCTTTGGCTAGGTTCTTGACAGGCTAAAAGAGATTTGCGCAATTCATTCCACATATCAAAGTGCTCCGCAAGCTGTTAATATACAAACTCGAAATCTCTGAGTGAAGAAGATCGAATGGAAAACTCGATAGATGGCTTGCGACAACAAGAGTTCTCAAGACTCGACGCAAACAGAACAGTGTATTTGGATTATACTGGGAGTGGACTCTATCCTGAATCTCTTCTCCGTGCTCACGCCAACATCCTATCGAATGAAATCTTGGGCAACCCGCATTCGTTGAATCCAACCTCAACAGCAAGCACACACAACGTGAATATGACTCGGGCCCGTGTCCTCAAGTTTTTCGAAGCTGACGAAAGGGAATATTGCGTTATTTTCACGTTGAATGCAACCGGAGCTCTAAAGTTGGTTGGCGAAAGCTATCCTTTCCAGGCGGGCTCACGTCTCGTTTTAACCGCCGATAACCATAACTCGGTCAATGGGATTCGCGAGTTTGCAAAGACTAAAGGAGTTATGGCTGAGTATATTCCGCTAAATGCGGAACTTCGCGTTGAAGACATCAATCAAATTCTGACACCTCAAGATAATCACAAACCCAGCCTCTTCGCATATCCAGCTCAGTCCAACTTCTCTGGGGTTAAACACCCGTTATCATGGGTTGCGAATGCTCAGAGCAAGGGCTATGACGTCTTGGTTGATGCTGCAGCTTTCGTTGCAACCAACAAACTCAGCCTCAGGAATTGCAAACCAGATTTCGTTTGCGTCTCATTCTACAAAATGTTTGGATTCCCGACCGGTGTTGGAGCGTTAATCGCGAAGTATGCGGCAATCAAGAAGCTGCGTCGACCGTGGTTCTCAGGCGGCACTGTTCATTTCGTGTCCACGCAGAACGACTTACACCTACTGAGGAACACGGTCGAGGCATTCGAAGATGGTACGTCGAATTTCCTGAATATCGCAGCCGTACAGAACGGCCTCGACTTCCTGGATCAAGTTGGGATAGAACGGATAAACAGTCATGTCTCAAAGCTAGCACAGTTCCTGCTAGAGAGTCTGCAAGCACTCCATCACAGCAACGGGAAACCACTCGTCGTGATATATGGTCCATCGACAATGCGAGATCGTGGCGCCACGGTCGCATTCAATTTGCTCGACATCGACGGCAACGTAGTGGACTATAAGGTAGTTGAAGCCAGAGCCAATAACGAGAATATCTCCATCCGAACTGGATGCTTCTGCAATCCAGGGGCTGCGGAGTTCGCATTCGGATACACTGCAGCCGAGGCGCATGCGTGCTTCGATCAGGTGTCAAAGGATTTCTCGTTGGAGAAGTTCTCCGAATGTATGGAGGGTAAACCAGTAGGAGCACTTCGAGCTTCATTAGGCATTGCAACCAATCAACGAGATGTTCAAGAATTGATTAACCTGCTAAGTAGTTTCTTAGAATTCAGGATTCCAGCATCGGAAAATACTCTCACACAGAGTTGTGGCCTCTGATTTGGAATTACAAGATAGATGAAGATGAGAGTGTGACCAAAACCGACATAATCCTCAAACCCATCGGGGTGATTAAGACTAGCGCGTCGGACGACGAGATAAGGGATCGTCGGGGCGATTTTGACGCAACCGTGGAAATTTTCCAAGATTTCTCAGACGGATTAGAGGGTATAGATGGATTCTCGCACATATTCGTTCTGACCTTCATGCACCGTCTACCCCCAGATCAGGTTGGGCACTTGGAGGTTAAGCCTCGCCGATTGCTGAAGAAGGGCTTCAAGCCTGAAGAACTGCCGTTAGTGGGAGTATTCGCAACTTCATCTCCTTCAAGACCTAATCCGATAGGCATCAGTCTAGTGACCTTACTCCGCAGGGACGGAAGTAAGCTAACTGTTCGTGGTCTGGATTGCTTTGATGGGACACCAGTACTGGACATAAAGCCATACAAGGACGACTACAAAGCCAACGATTATGGTATTGCCGCTTGGTATCATGAACTAATGAGTGAAGCAGCAAGACGTGCTTCACCATCTTGATACTCGCCACTATTTCGTCTCGTGTGCTTATAGAGCGAATTTTTTGAACGCGAAGCACTTGGGGAAGTCTACGCCAAGCGTGAAGATTGCAGAGAGCCCCAAGGCAACGAGAACTTGAACTGTCGTTACGGAGGGTATGACAACACCGTAGATTCCCAGCAATGCAAACCCAATCACCGTAGCCACACTAGAGATGGCAAGTTCCCTTCCAGGTCGAGATGCCCAGAAATGCCCTCTCTCCCTCACGATAAGGACTCTAAACTGGCTAGTGAAGACTAGCGTCAGCAGCACGAAGGTCTGAAGTGTTCCCAGTTCCATCTGATAGTAATTCGTGCCGAGGTAGATTGCGATGACACCCTCGACAATCAAGAGTGCGCCGATAACGAGTGAGGCTAACGTGATGTTCTTGACGTTCCAGATGTTTGGGCTGCGTGTGGTCTTCACGTTATCGGTGGCAAGTGACATTGTTACGAAGTCATTTGCAAACACTAACAAAACCATGCCTAGCACGGAGAGGACGATGTGATGTAACCAGAAGAATCCCAAAACGAGTATGCCTGCGAATTGTATTACTTTCGTGACTTTGTTGACAACCCATGTTAGCATGCGCTGGTAGATTTGTCTGCTCGTGCCTATTGTGTTGAGGATAACTTTGAGTCCGGGTTCGGTTAGGACTATGCTGGCAGAGGCTTTGGCAACATCAGTTGAGTCGCTTACAGCTATTCCCACTTCTGCTTGTTTGAGAGCGGGTGAATCGTTCACGCCATCTCCCGTCATTCCTACTATGTGGCCTCTTGATTGGAGAAGCTTGACCACTTTGTACTTGTCTTCTGGATAGATCTCAGCCAACCCATCGTATTCATCCAGAGCGCTTGCTTGATCTGGTTCTGGTAGTTTCGTTAGGTTTGACATTGGGTAGATTCTATTGCCAATCCCCACTTGATCGGCGATTTCTCTGGCTATTGCCACGTTATCTCCTGTCAGCATCTTCGTCTTTACGCCGAGCCGTTTCAGTTCTCCTATCGTTTCTTTTGAGTCGGGTCTGGGAGGATCGGCTAAGGGGAGGAGCCCTACGAGCTTGAGGTTATCTAGGTCGTTATCCTCTGATTTGGCGACTGCGAGTGTTCGATAGCCTTTCTTGGATAATGATTCAACGTTAGTGTTGACATTCTTCGCAGTTTCATCGTCTACTCTGCATAGGGACAGAATTACTTGTGGTGCTCCTTTGGTTACTCTGAATCGTTTTCCGTCATGTTCGATGATTGCCTCGGACCTTTTTGTCGCTGGTTCGAAGGGAGTAAACGAGACCTGTGTGTACCCTTCAGAGGATGTTGAAAGCCTTTTTGCGTAGTCTATCACGGCTAGGTCGATTACGTCTCTTATCTCCTCTTTCGAAGCCAAACGCGCAATTAATGCGACGTCACTCTTTTCGGACCCTTGGAAGGGGATAGGATCGGTGACAGAGAGTTTGTTCTCTGTGATCGTACCGGTCTTATCTAAGCAGAGCACTTCCATTGAAGCTGCGTCCTCAATCGAATCGAGTCGGGTTACTAGAGCGCCTTCATTGGCAAGTTGCATTGCACCTACAGCCAGAACGATAGCAAAAACTGCTGGTAGTGCGACTGGGACTGATCCCATGAGGAAAATCAAGGCGAACCGTACGATGGTTAGAATGTCAACGACTCGTGTCAACGCAGCATCCAGTATTACGACCATCAAGGCAGCAATGCTAACGTACATTGCGTATTTGACGATGGCCGACATGATTTGCTGTTGATGCGATTTCGGCTTTGCAATTTTCACGAGTTCAGCAGTCTTACCGAAGTATGTGTTAGCTCCTGTGTTGAGTACAACCGCCTTCGCTTCCCCTCGTTTTACGATGGAACTTGAATAGAGAATCCCGGATTGACGAGCGGTCACTGGGAGTGATTCACCGGTCAACGCTGACTGATCAACAGACACTTCTCCAGCCACTATCTTGCCGTCAGCCGGTATCAGGTCTCCCAAACCGACCTGTATGATGTCACCTGGAACTACATCTCGAGCATCCTTAACGACCCATTCT
Organism: Bathyarchaeia archaeon; assembly: GCA_050012795.1. GTDB lineage: Archaea > Thermoproteota > Bathyarchaeia > 40CM-2-53-6 > 40CM-2-53-6 > FEN-987. The sequence goes on from JBEKGM010000006.1 coordinate 4,444, forward strand.
CCGTTCCGAATGACTTTCGCTTTAATCGCTAACCGTTTCTTCAAAAGTTCAAGTGCTTTCAGAGAACTGCGAGTATGGTGAAATCCTATGATCGCGTTTGTCGTCAGAAGTGCAAAGACTATTACCACTTCCAGGTAGTGGCCAATGATATATGAGAGAACCATCGTTAACTCCAAAAGCCAAGGCATCGGTCCCCAGTATCGCTCCAGGAAGTCAATGAATGGGTTCTTCCGTTTCTCAGATAATTCATTGTAACCAAGTTCGTTGATGCGTCTCTTCGCTTCATCTTCTGTGAGACCGGTTGTTGACGTAGTCAATACTCGGTATGCGTCCTCAATTGTTAGATTGGCAAAGTCAGCTGTCGCCTTGGTTGTCATTGAACACTGCGCCTTTCCAAAGCTCAATTTTCTGAGTGAAAGATGCAGTTGCTTGGTCAGATATTAGTAAGAGTTCGAACAGATTAGCCGAAATGGATCATGTCTTCGGAGGGTCACGCTTTCAAATCAAAAATCATCGGGGCCTATGTGGGATATAACCTCAACTTCGAATGTTTGCAGGGTGAACGGCTGAACTCGAGCTTCGATATAACGTCAGGGCTTTCTTGTCGTCTTCCAGTCTGCCTTGACAACAGAACCTCCTCTCAGCCTCTGGATATGATTGTAGGCTGAAAGCGCAGCGATCGCGCCCTGTCCTGCGGATATTACGGCTTGTTTGAATGGTACGTCTGTAATGTCTCCTGCAGCGAATATGCCGCTATGGGATGTTGCGCATTCCTTGTCTACTTCAATCTCCTTCTTCCCGTTGAGGCTGACTAGATCCTTGAGGAACTCGGTCTTCGCGACGTAGCCGAGCTCAACGAATAGGCCATCAACCTTCACGTCCTTACGTTGCTTCGTCTTGGAGTCGTCAACAGTAAGGCTGGTGACGGTTTTGTCCCCGTTGACTTGAACTACGTGCGAGAAGGGGATGAATTCGATTTTGGGGTTCGCTTTCAGGTTCATTAGTGTTTGTTGGTCTCCTAATGGTTTCTCCCAAGTGTGAATTACATAGACTTTAGCGGCGACGTTGGCTAGGAGGATGGCTGCGTCCATGGCTGGATCGCCTGAGCCTGCGATAGCAACTGTCTTTCCTTTGTAGCGTGGGCCGTCGCAGACAGCGCAGTACGAAACACCTTTTCCTTTGAGTTTCTCCTCACCGGGGACGCCAAGATCTCTCGGAGTCTTTCCGAAGGCCAGAACAAGCGCGCAAGTGTCGTACTCACCGTTTGACGTCTTTACGGTGAAGCATACGTTTTCCCTTTCGGTGATCGACGTTACTTCATCATAGATGAATTGGACGCCGAAGGATTTTGCCTGTTCCTCGAACTTTGACATTAGTTCAAAGCCGCCAATGACGGGGAAACCGGGGTAGTTTTCGATGTGATCTGTGAGAATCGCTTGGCCGCCGATGTCCTTCGTGATCACTAAGGTCTTGAGGTTCTGGCGCGCTGCGTAAACAGCAGCGGTTAGTCCAGCGGATGCGCCACCGACTATTATGATGTCGAATAGATTATCCGTCATCTCTTCTACCGTTCTGCTAGGTTAGTAGTTGACTTATCCTTTCACTGAGCTACTCTGCTGAAGACAATCCTTGTGCATAGAGAGCATTGTATCCAGCTGCTTTTGGAGCGCAGTTTTCGGCAGGTAGCCGACGATCTCGGCCAACGGTCTCCCACCGCAAAAGAATTTCAGAGTGGGTAATCCCTGCACACCATACTTTGAAGAAATTTCGGGAGAAGCATCTGCATTAATTTTCACAAATGCTAACTTACCCGCATATTGTTCTGAAAGCGAGTCGAAATCAGGCGTGAGACGCCTACACCAAGGACACCAAGGAGCCCAGAAATCAACGATCACAGGAACATTAGAGCCAATAACCTTCTGTTCCCAAGTTGAGGAATCAACGTCAATTGAGACCATGATTCATCACGAGAGATATGGCGCAAACATTACTAAACTTAGCAGATGCACAGATAATCAATCTAGAGTGATTACGTATGCCATCACAAAACTTTTTCGACGTTATTTCCATCACACAGTCGCGGCAACCATGACTAATGTTCTCAATAATGTAGACCTTGAGAAAATCGCACAGACTGTTGCAGCTGGGAAGAAAGACAGAGCCACCTTAAGGAAACCAGTAAAGCTGCATGACGAATGGAACCTAGATCCCGCAAAAGAGTACCAGTTCAGAACCGAGTTGTCATACGAGAAAGGCAAACAAGTGATTGAGATAGATTCCCCATCGTTCATGGGAGGATGGGGGCGTAGACTTGGTCCAATGGCGTATTGTGTAGCGGGCATAACGTCGTGCTTCATCGCCACGTTCGTAAACGTTGCAGCAGATCAAAGCGTTAAACTGGATAAACGGGTAGTGGATGCTGAATGCAGCATCAATTTCGCAAAATCGTTCGATGTGGCGGATGAGCCTATCACAGAGTGGATAAGCCTTCAGATCGACGCGCAGAGTGATAACGCAGACAAACAGCGGCTTCAAGAGATAGTAAAGATGGCGGAAGAGCGGTGTCCAGCAATGTACAGCATGACCCATGCGATCAAGGTTGATGCTCGAATCAAGTGAATCATTTCCTTACTCCTCTAAAGATCTCATCTCTCCTCTTTCAGTTCCATTATTTCCTGTGTGGGTTCGCAATACAGAAAAGACTCACCCATCTCCAAAACATAGAAGCCTTAACCGAAAGAGAAGCACTTCAAGAAATCTCTCGTTTAGGCTAGCCTCAAGACCTCTGCCTCTCGATATCGTCTTAGTATAGCCTTCTCATGAAACGTACAGGCATACAGAACTTGGTAATGTTCTAAGGTGAGTTGAACCACAGCTTTGCAGTTACAACCAATCGTTGAACAAGTGTACTGCATGTAATCGTCAATCCTCATGGACGCTACACTGGCCGGTTCGATAATGAACTAATGACGTAAGTAACGGTGACGGCCTAAGACACGCGAAGACTACTGCAGAGCCTTCCAAATAATATTGGAAAAGACGGGGCTCAGTCCTAAGCAACTGTTGGAGTTGGACATTAAGGAAGCCCGAGAACAGGTCATGGATATTGTCCGCGACTACCTGGAAGACAAGAGATACGCTAATGCGCCCACGAGACTTGAGTATGAACCACTCGGACCGCTTCGCGGGCTTATTAACTAATTAGCAAGCGAGTCGGAAGAAATAAGACAAGTATCCTCTCACGTAGCTTGAGCACTATGTGTAGCGCGCTTGATTTGATTGGCAATACGCCTCTCGTTAAACTCCGAAAACTTACTTCTGACTCGGATGCGGACGTTTATGTGAAGTGTGAATATCTGAATCCGAGCGGGAGCATTAAAGACAGAATGGCTCTGAAGATGATTCAGGAAGCGGAGAATGAAGGTGAACTGCAGACAGGAGACACAATTGTTGACGCAACAAGCGGCAACACCGGCCCAGCATTATCGTTTGTTGGAGCAATGAAGAATTACAAAGTGAAGCTGCTCATTCCAGCGAAATGGGCAGGGCAGTATAACCCTGAAAACAGAATTAGAACAATGAAATGTTTCGGAGCAGACGTACAAGCATTCTCAACAGAAGGTTACGAGAAACTCCTAGATGGACTGTCCCCGAGCGAGGCGTCAGCCGCGGTCTTTGCGATTGGAATGAAAAAGTGCTATGACCTGGAGAAGGCGGACCACAGAGTCTGGTGGGCAAATCAAATGTGCAACTTGAACAATGCGCAAGCAAACCTGTTGACTACCGGACCTGAAATCCTTGAACAACTAGATGGACAGGTGGACGCTCTAGTGGCGTCAATTGGAACCGGGGGAACAATTCTCGGTATTGCAGAATCATTACTGGATAGTATCGGATACCTCGACGTAATTGGCTTAGAACCTGAAGATGCCCGCGTCACTGAATGGTTCACGACAGGTTCAATGAGCAAGTACATGAAGGCAGTCGGTCTTCCACCGATGAAATCAATCGTGGAATTAATGCTGGAGAGAGGTTTACCAGACGAAATCTGGACAGTAACTGACGACGACGCTCGAGTCACTATGAACAGGTTGTGTCGAGAAGAAGGCCTGTTCTGCGGTATGAGTAGTGGCGCAAACGTCTATGCTGCCCTGAGAATCGCGAAGAAACTCGGCCGCGGCGCAAACGTGGTTACCGTACTCGTAGACAGAAGAGAAAGGTACTTTCCGGAAGCCCCACAGGAACACTACGTAATATAGCATGCAAGTCCCTATCAGTTTTTGATAGGACACTGATGACGTTGCCTCAGCGCGAGTGCGTGTTGGCAGTCGACTGCGGAACTACCAGCTCTAAAATCGTTCTCATCGATTTGCGTGGCAGAATATTGCACTCTGCGTCTAGACAGCGACGCACATATTTTCCTCAAGAAGGATATGCTGAACAGAGTCTGGACGAACTGTGGCGTTCAGTATGCGAAGGCAGCCGAGTACTCATTCCAACTCTAAGAAAGTTGAAGCTCCTCGGATTATCATTCTCAGGAACCATCGGAGACGCCATTGCCGTAGATAAGAACTTGAAGCCTGTTACGCAACGTTTCATGTTATACTCGGATACTCGATCATTAGCTCAATGCCGAGAACTTGAACGAATGGGCGGTAAACCATTCTACAAGGTAACTGGAAACCCGGTCAGCCCGGCCTCGTGCCTTCCAAAATGGATGTGGCTCAAGGAACGCTCTCGGAGCGAGTACAAGCGTACATCAAAACTGATACAACCAAAGGATTTCTTGGTGTTGCGGGCAACGGGCAAAGTATGCACAGATTACGTTAGTGCTTCCGCCACAATGGCTTTCGACATTGAAACCAAGAAATGGTCCAAGAATATTCTGGCTCAGGTAGGAATAGACGATGATAAGATGCCCGATCTCATCGAGTCAGACGCAATGGTGGGAGAACTCGTGCCCGCCGCGGCTCGGCACATGGGATTGCCCGTTGGTCTACCAGTGATTGCTGGAGCTGGAGATACAGGTGCGATGATGCTTGGTGCGGGTGCCATCAAGAGTGGAGACGCAATCCTCTACTTGGGTGGGGGGGCAGAAGTTGACTTGACAACCGACAAACCAATGATAGACCATGAAATGAGAATCCCATCAAGACTCCACCCCATCTCGGGGATGTTCTTCACATCTATCACTGCGCTCTCAGCTGGATTAGCAGCGAAATGGTTTACGCACCTAACTGCACGAGGCGAGAACACATCATTTACAAGATTTGCAGCCCAGAGTTGTGCGGGAGCCAACGGAGTGTTCTTCTTGCCATACCTCCTCGGTGAACAAGGAACGATTTGGGACCCAAAGGCAAAGAGCGCGTTCATAGGTTTGAAGGCTTCCACAACGTACAACGACCTCTGCAGATCAGTCTTGGAAAGCACCGCTTACTCTCTATCACACATTCTGGAAGTTTATGGAGAGAACGGTGTTAATCCGAGAACATTCACTATTTGCGGAGGCGGAGCTAACAACAATCTCTTACTGAGAATCATAGCAGACACTCTGGGTGCTTCAATTAGGCTTCATGCGAATCCGAGCCAGGTTTCCGCTCTTGGCGCAGGAATATGTGCGGCAGTTGGTCTTCGCGAATTCAAGTCATTGAAGGAGGCGGCGAAAGCGATGATTCCGGTTTCACATGTCATACAGCCAAACTCCGCCAAACATAAGGTATATGCAAGGATGGCGCACCTAGCGAAATCCGCGTACCCCGCCCTGAAAGATATAATGCATCAGTTAAACGGCTTCGAACATGTGAGTCTATGAATTGTCTGTGTGGCGTTGTAGAAAATCGCTGATTCGACTAAACCCTTCAAGTAGTTTTTCACGATTATCCGCGACAAACTTCACCCTGAAATGATTATCGTAACCGAAATACGAGCCGGGAGCTACCAGGACATCTTCTTCCTTCAGGAGCCTTTCGCCAAAGCTGATTGAATCCATATCCATATGGTACTTTGGAAAAGCTGAGCCGCCTGCAGCCGGCGTAAGACAGGATAATAGTTGTGAATTATCTCTTATCCATTTCATTAAGAGCACTCTGCCGTCTCTGAATGATTCCTTTGCTTTTTCACGCAACCATTTCAGTTTGTCAGGCCGCATAGCTGCAGTAGCTACGCGTTCAGATAGACCTGAATGACTCAGCGTTGTGTAATCTTTCAGGTTCCACGTTTCCATCATGAATCTACTGTCAGGTGAGCTTAACCAGCCGATTCTTATTCCTCGAATGCCGAGTTTCGACAGGCTAGCAGTGGAAACGCCATTTTCGTATATGCTCGCCGGCGAGAGCGTCAAGCCTCCATCCATTTCCAACCCACGAAGAACTTCATCACACACCACGTACGCCGCATGCTCACTCGCGATCTCGCAAATTGCCCGAACCGTTGCTTCATTCGTCGTAGAGCCTGTGGGGTTATTCGGGTTCGTGTAAAAGATCATCTTCGTTTTGGCAGAAATCGCACTTTTCAGCTGCTCGAGTGGAATAGAATTGTTATCCTCTTCATTCATTTGAATCAATTTCACTTGTGCTCCGAGTCCACGAGCTAAGCCGTAGGCCTGCATGTATGTTGGGACAATTAGAATTGCTTCATCATCATGATCCAGGAGAGCAGTCAACGTGAGGTAGTTTGCTTCTGCAGTTCCGGTGGTGATCAGCACATTCTCTGGGGAGAGTCCCCCATAGTTGGAAGCTATGAGCTTCCTAAGCTCCTCCGATCCGCGTGTATCGCCATAAAGCAATTCATCATCGAGCTCTTTCGGATCCATCAATTCGGATAATCTAACTGGTGGAGGCCCCAAGCCACTAAGGTTAAACTGTCCTTTCTTGCTGGCGAGCCATCTTTCTAATTCGAAAGGCTCGTATTTCATAGAAATCACAGCATTCTTCGATCTTGATATGCTCACTAATGAATTGTGCCATATTCACAGTTCTGACTTGAAGTATGAACTGCAGACGGGATTTGAATCTGAAACCCCTAGAGACATTCTACAATGTCTAGTTCATTCTCACGGTCAACAATGGCCATTCTCTTGTTCTCAATGGACTTCCAGTTCCCCGGAATTATTTTCTGTTGGCAGAACAGAATGCAATCTGCCGAATGAAGGTAGTGCATCGTGTAGTAGTCTTCGTCGCGGTCGTCATTGTGGTCTCTTAGTACCCACAAAGAGTTGCCGTCTGACAGAATGAAAGTTATAGAAGTGTACGTCCTCCCTTTTGAATCTGGATTATCAATAGTCATCTTCCTCAGCTGCTTTACTTCTTTCAGGATTATCTGATCCAAGGTGTTTGAATCCGATCTTCTCTGAATATTCTCTAGTAGCTTCTCCAAGAAGACGACGCTGTCAGATTGCCGGCTGCTCCTTTTGAAGCTGGGAGACCAGACCGTGCCGTTATGGGCGAAACTCCAAGAACCACGTTGTAATGGTTGGGTGTTCTCGAGTGAGATTCCCATGCCGGGCGATGCTTTCCTCAAGTGGGCTAGTAATATCCTCGGGCGAAGTCTTACAGCTTCTTTCGCTGCGTCTAAGTACTGTTCGTCTATCATCGCATCTCCGGTTCGTCTTCCAAGTTCCTTTGGCATACCCTTATCGTAGCATATGATACCCCAGCCGTCCTTGTGGCCCAGCGATTCTCCTGCAGGAGCTTTTCCTTCTTCTGCTAGTCGCCTAAACTCTCTCAGCGTACCGTTCGCGTCGTCAATAGTACCGGAATATGCCAGCATTCTGCACATTCGACTTCGCCCCGCTTTCTTCCTAGTCTAGATCTGTGGAAGAATCGGTCTGGTCTAATTGTTTGTTTGGGGGCTTCGAGGAAGGTGTTGGAGGTTTGTCAGGAAGCTGAGTGTAACTCCCATCCTTGGCCCTGTAAACGGCTAGTTTGCCTGTAGTCATCCATTCACCATCAGACATGTGGCGGACCTGGACATTCACCACCTCGGCCGCGGGATCCGTCTTTCCAGCCCATATCGCGATCTGAAGATAGTCCCCATTAGGAAGCCGCGTTGAGAAACGTGCCTTGGGCTTCGATTTGCCCGACTCCAATGATATAGCTCACTTCTAGATACCCCTGCCAAGCGTCATTCAAGGACTTTTCGAAAAAGCGAGATGAAGGCTTCGAAGCCGAGCTTGAAGAGGAATAAAGGTTCGAAACACTTTATCTGTCATCTGACATGTTCTTGGGCGTAGCATCTGGATATTTCCCGGGACGATTCTCAGTTGCGTCCGAAGGTCTCGTAGTTGCCAGAAACCATCTCAGGTCACATTTGATGGGCGCGCCTCATTTTGAGGCTTTTGAGTCTTCGGGTTCGCATTATCCTTGTTGAGAGCTTCCCATCGGGGCTTCATGGCACCTTGTTGAAGGCTGCGACCAAACTACCCACGCTGGCTCCATCGTCCTAAGGGCATCGTCTATGGTCCATGGACCATCCACCGCCCAGAACCCGGCGTAGTCATCCTCGGGAACCACGTGGTTAACCACTCTGTCAGCAGTGGTTGAACCACCCTGTAGTTCATTTTTAGTGTCTTTGGCAGTGCTTTTTGTAGTTCTCGTCGAACCACTATGTGGATTTGAGTTCAAAACATCCGTTTCAGCACTAACATGGACTCTACCATCAGCACTACGAGGGAACTTCACGAGTGCTGCGACCAAACTACCTAAGGTAGTTCCATAGCACTGCCTAGCACTACCGTGAATTACGGTGGGTGATACCCGCTGGTTCCGTAGGCCAATTATGTAGTCCAACATCTCGTTGAAGAGCGCTGTCCAGTTCTTCCCTTTCTCTTTACCGAGCTTCCATGGTAGTTCAGCAGTGGTTATTCCCTTGGCTAGTAGTGGTTGAATGTACTGCATTACCAATGCAGGACTAGGTTCCTCTACTACCTGAGGTGGTTCAGTACTGGTTCCAGCACTACTACCACTACTGGAATCACCCGCTGGAGGTGTTGTAGTGGCACTAGAATCTGCCGTAGTGGCACTGGAACCTGCTGTAGTAGTGGTTCCAGCAGGTGGTTCAGCAGGTAGGCTAGCTATAGCGTCAGGTGATACGTTAGGTTCCTCCTTCAACCTGCCTTAGGTAGGTAGTCAACTATGCTACCTCGGTAGGGGAGGGCCCAACCTAATTCCTGGTAACAAGCCGAAGTCGACGCCGTCTTTGGCCTAGGGTGACGTCGGGTCTGACATTGGTTTTGAGGCCGCATCAACACTTGGTCTGAAAGGCTGATTTACGCTTGTTTCTGGCGCTTGAGGGACGTATGAGATGCACCATTTTACGATTGGCTCTTTTAGTCTCTGGTGGTATCTCCAGACGTGCCTCACGTGGCTGCCTCAGCTGGGGGTAATCATCCACGAACTTGGCGGTAGGTTAGTAGCTGGCGGCGCATTTTCGAGTAACGTATTAGCTGCCGTAGGCGTAATTATCGGCAATATGACCTTATGGTCACGTAAGTATTCATTGTCCTTGTTCGCCAAGTGTACGTCGACCGAAATTTGCGGGTCCCCACCATTTTTCGGATCAGTTTTGCTTACGTTTGCTGGCTGCTACTATTTTGACCACGTCGCGATCCTTCAGTCTGTAGTCTATGGGCAGTCGTATCTTGGAGCGAGCGTCGATGGCGTAGATTAGCGTCTTTGCTAGTTCGGAGTGAATTTCCGCTGCCAAGTTGACGACGGAGGCGTTTGGGGGTATGAGGAAAACGTCAGGTAACACGTTGCCCTTCTTATCAGATAGTTTCTCAACGTCTTCCACTGGATAAACCGTGTTCATGCTCAACAGTTTGAAGACGCATGTGTTGAGTGCGAATTGTACGCCTGTTTGGATCCATTTTGAGAAGACTCTTTTTTCAACGTAAGTTAATGCCTCCCGCTGTTCCATTGTTAGTTTGTCTTTGTCTTTGACCCGGAAAGCTTCCTCGCCGGGCACGTACTCGATGTATCCTGCCTGCTCAGCCCGTCTCAGCGCCAGTTCAGCGTCGCTTGAAGCGGGTATGACGAATGCCTGTCCGAACTCGTCTGTGAGTTTCTCGTAGTTCCGTTCAGCGGGGCTCAGATCCATCTTGTTCGCGACTATGAGGGTTGGCTTAGAGATTTGTCGTACGGTCTTCGCGAAGTTCCAGATGTCCTCTCTCTTCCATCGTGCGGGTTCTCTGCCTGCCAATCCATTCAATTCTAGCGCTCTTGTGGTATGCTCGTGCGTGATTTTTAGGCCGGAGAGATCGTGACTGAGGCTCTGTTCGAATGGTGTACCCTTCTTGGGGTGCTCTTTGAGTTTCGTGAGGGTTTTCTCGATGATTTTACTGAACCATCTGACCAGTTCCTCCTCAATGTCGTAGACGTCAGAGACAGGATTACCCATTCCTGGTTTGGTTAGCTTTCCTTCAGCGTCCAAGCTTCCCGAGCTATCGGCAATATGAATTAGAGCATCCGCTTGGGATGCGACGCTGAGAAAACGTGTTCCAAGTCCCTTTCCCTTCCACGAACCTTTGATCAAGCCGGGGAGATCGATTAACTGAATTGGAATGAATCGTGCACCGTTGATACAGGTTGAATTCCTTGGGTTATCCGTTACACCGAACTCTCTGCATACGCAGGCGGTTCTCGCGTACGCTTGACCTGTCACTGGTTTCTTGGTTGTGAATGGGTAGGTGGAGACAGGTGCGTTGAGTAGGGTAGCAGCGTTGAAGAATGTGGTTTTTCCTGCATTCGTCTTGCCGATCAAACCGATCCTTATCAACACGACTCGACGATAATCTTCACTCGCCTACTATTACTACTTGACGGCGCATCGGTTTAGACCCTAGAAGAGGAAGCTTCTCTGCCAGCTTCATATCTCCGATGGGACTAATCTCTGTCTGGGGAAGTTGCTTATGCGTGATATTATTGCACGGGACATAATGCTCAAAGGCGTTCTCACAATCACCTCTGATAGAAAGGTCGCATATGCACGTCTGATAATGCTCCGGCACAATGTCGGTGCGCTTCCAGTGGTGGACGAGGCTAATGTTCTGTTGGGGATAATTACACAACGAGACATTGACTTAGCCGGCGCTGACGTATCTGATCTGCTGGTTTCGGATCTTATGACACGATCCCTCGTCAAAGCGAAAGAGTCAACCACGTTGCGGTGGATAGTTGAGAAGATGATTAAGACAGGACTACAGAGGATTCCCGTGGTTGATGAGAAATCGAAGTTGCTTGGGCTTGTTACGCAAACTACCGTCATCAAAGCTGCACTAATGTGCAACTTGTTGCGCTAATTACTAATGTTCGGAGTAAGGGAGTCTTGAAGGCGGTTCGTGTTCGAGAATTCGGTCCCCCTGAGGTTATGCGAATCGAGGAGATCCCCCCGCTGCATCCTGGTCCAGGTCAAGTGGTTGTTCGCGTGAAGGCGGCGGGCGTTAATCCTGCTGATACATACATGCGATCGGGCATGTATGCCAGAAGACCTAACTTACCGTGGACTCCAGGATCGGACGCGGGCGGCGTAGTGGAATCAGTTGGTGAACACGTCACCAACGTTTCGGTTGGGGCTCGAGTCTACACTTCAGGCTCAATAACTGGAACCTATGCGGAGCAGGTGCTTTGTGAGGAATACCAGCTTCATCCATTGCCGGAGAAGCTTTCCTTTGGACAGGGTGCATCGATTAACGTACCTTACGCAACAGCCTATCGCGCTCTTTTCCAACGCGCCGAAGCGGCTCCAGGAGAATGGGTTCTAGTTCATGGAGCTAGCGGAGGGGTTGGCGTTGCTGCAGTTCAGTTGGGGCATGCGGCTGGGATGAAAGTAATTGGAACTAGTAGTACGGAGAAAGGGAGAGGGTTAGTGAAGGAGCAGGGTGCAGACCATTTGCTGAACCATGATGAGCCTGGCTACTTAGATCAGGTGAAGGCATTAACTGGCGATCATGGAGTTGACGTAATTCTCGAGATGCTGGCGAATGTAAACCTGGATAGAGATCTTAAGGTATTAGCAATGAGTGGTCGCGTCGTCATTATAGGTAATCGCGGAAGAATTGAGATCGACCCCAGAGATATCATGAGCCATGATGCTGCAGTCCTGGGCATGCTCCTACCCAATGCCACTAGACAGGAAATGGTTCCAATCCACGCGGCTTTGTTAACAGGTTTTGAGAATGGAACGCTCAGCCCCATAGTTGGCAGGCAGATGCCACTCGCAGATGCACCGGTCGCCCATCATGAAGTGATGAAGCCTGGTGCATACGGCAAGATAGTTCTCAACCCATGAGAATAATCAGAATCTGAAGAAGACAAATTGGACAAGCATAATCCACAGGTATAGGGTTACGCGACGAATAGGCTTGCTTCATTGTGGTGCAAGATGAGAAAAATAGTCGTATACTCCAAGAGCGGCTGCCATCTATGCGAGAAAGTCATATCTGAATTAGAGAAGCTGAGATCAGATGAAGGCTTCGAGCTTACAACCCAAGACATAACTAGCGACCCAAAACTTTACGAACGTTATAGGAACCTAATTCCCGTCGTCACCGTTGATGGTACGGTGAAACTCGCAGGCGTCGCGCTCTCTAATTCAATTATCCTGAAATCGACGTTGAAGAAGGCGATCCTTGGTTAGCCACACAAAAGTACATTGATGTTTGTAAAACGGAACATTAATATTCGCACAAATGGAGCATTTCATTGACGCAAATGTCGAATTTCCTTAACGTCATTAGGATTAGGAAACGACACTTGGAAGCGCAATTAGTCTTACTGCTTTCTGAATCCGAGGACGCTCTATGCGCGCGAGACTACGAGACAGCTTTACGAAAAAACCGACAGGCCCAAGCGCTTTTGAATGACGCGTTATCCAAGACCCTTGCCAAGCATTGACAACTTCAAAAGTCTATCACGCTTACTGCATCCCGAAAAAATCGTGCAGAAATCAAAATCCGAAAAAACTCAAGACTTTCGCACGCTTGTCGCTAACCAGACCGCTATAAGCATCACGCCTCCACCAATCAGAGTAAATGGCGCCAACGATTCCCGAAGAAGAATAACCCCGCCAATGACACTGACCACGGGCGCAAGGTAGAGTTGGACCATTAGCGTTAACACTCCACCTCTTCCAACTAACGTATAGAACGTAGCATAACCTATCACTGTGCTGAGAAGTGAGAGGTAAAGGAGTGAAGCCCAGCCTACTGAACTGAGTTGAGCCACGTCATTCATGAACTTACCCGAGAATAATGGAAACAACATGCATGTTCCCAACAACCCTGCCCATCCCGCAACGGGAAGAGCTCCATACTTTGACACCAAGGGTTTCGAAAAGACGCCGAAAGCGGCAAATGAAAAAGCAGAGATAACTACAGCGAGTGGGCCTGAAAGCGAAGCGAAACCTTCCCCAATGTCTTGCATGGAAAGGATTATCGCCCCGACGAATGCCAATACTAAGGCAAAGCCTAGCCTCGCACTTATTTTCTCCTTGAGGAACGCCACAGCAAGCAGGGCTGAAAATACTGGTCCAAGAGAGATTAGAAGACCAGCAAGGCCTGATGAAACAGTCTTCTCAGCATAATTAAGAGAAAGATGGTACCCGGCCACATTAAAGAAAGCCACAACCAGCAACCTTGGAAAATCCTTTCTTTCGAATTCATTCTTCGTCTTCCCAGTGAAAGCAAGGAGCATCATGTATCCTGCGCTCGCCACTAGCCAACGAAGCAGCGTTAGATCCACGAAGGTCAGTTCGAAGTCAAGATATCTGATCGCAACGAACGCAAGTCCCCAAATTATACTCAGAACGGTCAGCAGAGTGTAACCTCCCGCTTTTGAACGAAAGAATGAAACATTAGCGGACTTATCGATCAATGTGACTCCTGAATGGAAAGCAATGTTTCCAGAATAATCCATGGCTTCGTGTAGTTGTAGTCGTTTCATCTTTAGCTCTAACGGAATTTCACTGGAACATGAAACGTAAATTGTACGATTCTAAAGAGGGCAGTCTTCAACTTCTTCTAAGAAGAAGATCGTTGGCTGATCCAATACGCCCGCTCGTTTCATCAAATTTGTCAGGCTCGGATCGGAGAACACTGTTTTCGCTTTGTCCAAATCGTCACAGTCAAAGATAATCACCAGTTCGTCCTTGTCATGCTTGTTCCGAGTTAGATACCAGTGAGTACAACCTGCATCTAGTTGTCGCTTCGCGTCAGAGTAGAAAAGCGGTTTCCATGTGTCAAAGTCGCGGACCTTGTGGCGAATGATGATCTTACCTTTGTTCATCCATAAACTCCACCAAGACAGATCTCTTTTCTCAATATATGCATTTGTTGAGTTGATTCAAATGAAATATGGGTTGGTTGAAGCTAGGCGAGTTTCATGCAGTTAACGACGTATGTTCATACACGTGATCATGAATGATTTCAATCACGGATGAAATGGGGGATCTCAGTCGGGATCACCAATGAGAGTTCGACGAACCCGCGGTATTTGCCATTCTCGTACCAAGGAGATTGATAGATTATCTTGTGGACACCATTCTTCTCTGTTGTGTACACGTTGAGCTGCTTTGCCTCAAGGAGTTCTTTGACTTTCGTTCGTGAGGGTTCGGGATGGCAGTCAAGCATATTCTTACCGATCAGATCTGTACCACCTTCGTCCTTGAAGCTCTCCGCTGACAGTTGATTCATCTCTATAATGATCCCTTCAGGGTCGCATACGGTGACTCCACCCGGAAACTCGTTAACCCACGAATGAATAGCCAAGTATCACATCTCGCGCGCACAGATTTGGAGAGAGGTTCTAGAAGCTTTGCGTCAACAACCAATTGTGAGTCAGACATTTGGAACTAATTTGGTGAGTTTTGCTTTACCGCGCTAGAGGTCTTAATTCAAGGTGTCACCGATCTGCAAGTGACATTCTTAAGTCGAAAATGCTTTCAAATCACTGACTATACGTTCGAATCACTGTGGAAACTCGAACTAGTTGTCTAGAACTCTGCCTAGCGAAATGAGACACTGAGCAGGATCAATCTCGGTAACATCGGACTTAACCGGTTAACCTGATCCAATCATTATGGAGGGAGAGAACAATGCAGATTCTCGTTGTCCCAGAATGTCAGCACACAATGCTTGGTGAGATAGGTCAAGACCTCGATAGAGATGGACGTCTGCTCCGGCTTATCAGATGCCATCAGTGCGGCTTACTCATGAGAGAGTATCTCTCATCGATCTGATTGAAAAAACCCATTTTGATGATCCGCAATAAGGAAATACGGGTTTTACGGGACACACCTCTCCATTAGACGCAACATCTTTAGTTCGAATTTTCTTCGCATTACGTCAAGTGATATTCGGTGCAGGAAAAGGCGTAATATGTGCAGAGACTGTTTAGTGGAGCTCCCAAAGAATACGACACTTTGCTTTCTCGTCTAACGTTGCGGAACGATTCTACATGGAGACAAGCAGTTCTTGACGTATCCAATCTTGATGCGAATGCTCTCGTGCTAGATGTTGCGACTGGCACAGGACTTATGGCGTTTGACTTCGTGAACAAACTGGATGACAGTAGCTTGGTTATCGGTGTCGATCTCTGCGAACGGGCATGAGCTGAAATTCCGAGCCCCAGAAAATACGCCATTATGGTCAACGCCAATCTGTCCACAAACAAGGTCGGGGACAGGTCAGCTCCTATCAGAACATAGGATAGAACCATTGAGGTGTATGAGAGATGAAGTATTGTGTAAAGCTCACCAACCTTTCCGCCATGCCGCGCGTACCAAGCATCTTCCAAAATATCGCCTTGAATACATTCGTCCATTATTCATATCAAATCTTGCTGCTGACCAGATTACGGCTTATTGAAGCGTGAAGAGGCGAAAGCGAAAGTGCACGGCGCATCCCTATTGGTTATACGATGATAACTTCACTAAGCGATAACCAACCCTTGTCCCTTTTTTCCAACATTCAAGTGTTGAGAGGCATTGATTTAAGACAGCGCTAGGTTCTTTGATACTACGATAATAGTAGGTACGATCATTTATGGCACTCGGTGAACTTGAAGCAGACATCCTAGGTGCAGTGCAGAAGCTTGGGAAAGCTTCAGCTCGCGAGGTTATGGAGGAACTTAGCGCTCGTCATCTGGCCTACACAACGATCAGCACTGTCTTAGCCCGTCTTTACCAAAAAGGCATGTTAAAGAGGATGAGGGTTATCGGTCGAGGCGGAACCAAATACGTATTCTCCTCCTCATCATCCGCAGACCTTCGTGCCAGTATTGTTAACAAGGCTTTAGACAGGCTTGTGAGCGCTTTCGGCCCAAGCATCGTCCCAACGATTTACGATAGTCTCAACGAAATTTCGAAGGAGGAGGCTGCCGATCTTAGGAGAAGAATAGTGAAAACTCGAGAAAAGCGATGACTACTGCTTCTTCTAGGAGCCAAGTGAGCGAACTTTTAGAGTCTGACGACTTACCACTTGCCATGTACTTCTGGTCGGATCAATCGATCATAAATTGATTGAACTCCATTCATAACTTGTGTGTTTAGAGCCGGAACGTTAACTGCGTTCATGTTATCATTTACTTGTTCGGGTCTCTTCGCGCCGGGGATCGCGCATGTAACCGCGTCGAACATCAATATCCATCGGAGCGCAAATTGAGCCATAGTTATGTTCGGCGGCTTGAGCTTCATCAATTCAGACACGGCCATTAATCCTTGCTTCAAATCAACGCCTGAGAAGGTTTCGCCTTTATCAAAGGCCTCTCCATTCCGATTGTAGTTGCGATGATCTTCCTTAGGGAATTGAGTCTGAGCAGTAATTCTGCCCGTTAGCAACCCACTCGCCAATGGGACGCGTGCCAATATGCCTACCTTGCGAGTCTTCGCCGTAGAAAAGAATTCAGTAGCTGGCTTCAGGCGAAGCATGTTGAAGATTATCTGGACGCTTTGAACATTAGGATAATCCGTCGCCTTCAATGCCTCACTCACCTTCTCCACGCTGACCCCGTAGTATCGAATCTTCCCTTTCCTACATAACTCATCCAGAGCCTTGAATACTTCTGGGCGGGAGTAGACCTCCGTTGGGGGACAGTGAAGTTGAAGAAGATCGATTGAATCGACACCTAAGTTGGAGAGACTTCGGTCGATGAAAACCTCCAAGTTCTTCTGGTTGTAGCCGTCTGCAGTGTGAGGGGAAAGACGTTGGCCTGCTTTGGTAGCTACAAAGATCTCCTCCTTTCGATCCTTGAGCAGGCGTCCGATTAACTTCTCGCTTCTACCATCACCATAGACGTCAGCTGTGTCAATGAAATTAACACCTAGATCGATCGCGCGGTTCAAAGCCGCGAACGAGTCAACGTCTTCAACTCTGCCCCAGTCGCTACCAATCGGCCAAGCGCCAAAACTAACTGTCGAGACACGCATGTCGGTGCGCCCTAATTGACGGTATTCCATTCTAAAACACACCCGAAGTCGGAAGTCGATTCACGTATTTAAGAGGCTATCAAGTGATTTTCCCTGAACAGTGGAAATTTCCCGACGAAGCACGTGTTATAACTACTAGCAATTGATTCATCAGAGTTGTAACTTCTGAAAATTGGGCTGGTGCCTTGTTCCTGAAGAGGTCCGCTGAATATGGTGCTTATCCCTTAAGTCAGCAGCGATACTGAATCGGTAAGAGTGGAGAGTACATTCTCATAGGAGACACGAATACCTACGACCCATCAAAATTCAAGAACCCTAAGTTACGATAAGGAGTCACCGAGGAGCTAACATGTTAATCGTTCACACCGCCGACCTTCACCTCGGTGTCGGCAACTACGCACCACTCAACCCCTCAACAAGACGCCGATATGTTCCTCTTATGCGGAGACACATTCAAGGACCCCAACCCTAACTCGACCGTTCTCAAGATGTTCGCAAACCGGCTCAGCCGATTATCACGAGAGAACATCCAGACCGTAATTATTCTCGGAAACCATGACGCGCCAAGAGGTGGGCGCGCCGCTCCACCTGAACCGTTAATTGAATTGAACGTTCCCAACGTCCACTATTTCTCACAACCAGGTTTCGCTGATTTCGTCTGTCGGTCGGGAGAAAAAGCACGCGTATTCGCGTTACCCTACAGGCACCCTGTCAAAGTGGCATCCGACAAGACGGTAGGCCAGACTGGGCTACGTAAGGAGCTGATGCAGCAAAACTACCTGGAGCAGGTAACTAGAGAAATTGAAGCCTTCACAAGAGAGGGCAGGAACGACGCCGACGTATGCATACTCACCGGACACTTCACCATCCAAGGAGTAGTAGCAGGGTCAGAACGAAATTGGACTATAGATGAAGAATATGCACTGCCCCCAACATTATTCGATATTGACCTCTTTGACTACATTGCTATGGGCCACGTTCACAAGCATCAAGCAATTAAGGCCAGATCCCCCATCATTTACCCGGGTTCAATCGAACGGGTTGATTTAGCTGAGTCCGAAGAGGACAAAGGATTCGTGCATGTTGATATCCGAGACGGATCTGCCTCTTGGAAATACATCAAGCTGCCCACGCGAATTATGCACAACCTCCAAATCGTCTGCAAAGAAAAAGAAGACCCGCTCTTAGCCGTTAACGCCGAGATCGCCACTCACCCAGTTGAGCATGCGATCGTGAATATCCAAATCACCTCCCCAAACCAGATCACACCCGTACAAAAGAGTGAGATAAATCGCCTACTCAAGGATGCGTTCTGGAGTCAAGTCCATTACGTGCGCCTTCGGACGGGCAAAGAACCAGCAGAGGGGACCTTCGCTAGAACTCTCGAACCTGCACAAGCACTCAATGAATATCTTAATTCACTGAAGATTCCGGAAGCAAAACGGAACGAGGTCATGAAGATTGGTCAACAAATAATCGAGGAGACCACGTCGAAGGCAGAAGCATGATAATACAGTCGATAACACTCCGCGATTTCAAGAGCTATGCTGGACAGACAGTCAACCTCAACGGAATTGGCGCAATCGGAATATGCGGGCCAAACGGTGCAGGCAAGAGCACCATAATTGAAGCCGTAACCTTCGCACTGTTCGGAAAGTGCACGTCAACTGAGCGAAAGGAACTGGGAAACGAAGCGATCATCCGAGATCACCAAGATGAGGCCTTCGTCTCGCTCACATTCGAGAAAGACGGCCAAGAATACACAGTAGAGCGCACGGTTCGGAAGAAAGGAACCGGAACCGCGACCTTAACCTCCAGCGGAAGAATGATCCAAGCAGGATCCGCTACCGTAACCGTAATGGTTCAGTCAATAGTCGGAATGGATTACGAGACATTCGTCAGCTCAACCATAATTCGACAGGACGAAATGGACAAAATCTCCGACCTACGACCGAGCGAAAGGAAGAATATCCTCTCAAAGATCTTTGGCCTTGAACTCTACGACAAGTTCAAGAAGACGACACTCGAAAAACTCTCGAGAGCCGAAGCTGAAGTTGAAGCCACAGAACTCCTCGCGAAACAGCTAAGACCATTACTATCCAACGAAAATGCAATCCGAAAGGATTTGGATGACGCTGACGCGGCATCCAAGCAATTGGACACAAAGATCCGAAAGAACGAAGAAGAGCTGAGCACGCTAGAGGCTGAGATCGAGAAAACGATTAAGAAAAAAAGCGACTATGACGTTAAGAACGCTCAACTCGTTTCGCTGGAACGAGAGATTAGCTCGATCCACTCATTAATCCAATCCACGTCCAAAGAAATTTCCGTATCGACGGAATCTGAGAAAGAGCTGTATACACTCAAAGAAGAACTAGAAGCCATCACGAACCTTGAACTACGACGACTCGAACTAGAAGGTTTGAAGGAGCATCTCACCTCCAGCATTCTTCAACAGGAACAGCAAACTCGATCAATAGAGCAAATCGTTGCTGAGGAGAAAGAATACTACAGAACAATCCAAGATTCAAAGATAGCAGAATGCCCTGTCTGCAAGCGACCATTAGACGATCAGCACCGACACCGAATGCTCAAAGAATTTAATTCTAAACTCGACCAGCTTACAAGCCAACTCAACAAGGTTACAGAACAATCACTCCTGGACCGAAAAAGACTCGATAATGATCTACTCCCTGAACTAAGAGCAATCGAAGAAAAAACGAGTAAGGTTCAGAAACTTCAACTCAAGAAGGCACACCTAGAAGGTGCCGCCTTCCAGCTCGGTAGACTAATCCGATCAGAAAGAGACTTGAAATCTAAACTGAAAATTGCGGAAGCGGAGAAACAAAAAGTGACCGTGGAACTCGCAAACCTTGAGGACATAGTCCCATCCTTCGAAAAACTGCAGAGTGAACGAAAGAGCACCTCAAGCTCATTAGTAGGATTTCGAGAAGAGAAGGTAAGAACCGAGGAATCAGTTAAACACTTAAGGAATCAACTCGCCCAAATTGGCAGCGCAAGAGAAGAGATTGAGCGCATCAGACGTCAAACCGCGATTAAGAGAGAAGAGATTGCCGTATACGAGATCCTGGACGACGCATTCGGCAAAGACGGAATCCCCACAGCTATCCTCAAGAACCTCGTCCCGGAAGTTGAGGAGGATGCGTCAAGAATTCTGTATGACCTATCAAGCGGTGAGATGCGTATTAGTTTCCAGTTCGGCCGCGAGACCAAAACAGGAATACAGACAGATCAACTCGTCATGGAAGCGGTGGATGATACCGGTCACCATCCCGTTACACGCTTCTCGGGCGGGGAGAGGATGCGCATAAACCTAGCTCTGAGGCTAGGCATCTCTGAGGTCATAGCTCGACGCAGCGGGTACAAAGGTAAAATTGAGACACTGATCATCGATGAAGGGTTAAGCGCTCTGGATGAAGAAGGACGACAAGCAACCTTTGAAATACTCCGTCAACTACGCCAGCGCTTCAGCAAAATACTGGTAATTTCACATCTTGACGACGTTAAGGATGCGTTCGAAACCAGACTGGTTGTGTCAAAATCTGCTACAGGGCAAAGTATCGCAGAAATCCAATGATGTATTACTCGAATGAGAACCGCATTTTACATCATTCAGAAGTTAAAACCATACTGTCCTGGTGACTAGTTCTCGATTAGAATCGTCCTTATTCTTTGAAATTTGATATGCAAATCCAAATGCGGGCTAGGGTAAAGTGCAAATTCAATCGCGCTGCTGGATTTCTGTCCTAAGAATAGAGCGGGTCTAGGGGCTAATCCGTCCTCTTTAGCGAATACTACTTTCGTTTTCATGTAATTGATAATCCCGCTCGAGCACTGCCACATACTTGTCCCACATGCCATTGAGGTTCTTCATGAAAACTAACTTTGATGTGGTTCGCCGATATTTGTAGTTAACTTTGAAAGTGGCATGTAGTCTTGTCTTACGCGCTCCTAGACTTCGGAGTTGATAGTTGCCCGTTTCTTCATTTTCGTCGCCGATCCAATCGAGATGCCAAGCGTTGGGAGGCTTTAGAGTGACAATTCTAGCCGCCGTAATGACCCGGCCATGACTCGTGTACCTGACAGACATGATGACCCGGTGGGCATTTCGCTCAAGGATGGTGAGTCGCCGTTTCTGACCAGTAATCTTTGGATCGTTTTCCCTAAAATCAGTCCACCAAGAATAGACGAAGGAAAGAGGAGCATTGATTACTCGCGAGATTGAAACCTGAAGTGGCAAGACGCATCGGTATGCAACTTCCTTAGGGTGCCTATAGTCTTTTCGAGATCAAAACATAACTTCCAGTTCGGGTTCGATCCCGCGACTTCGTATGGAAATAGCTCAACACGCACCATGAGCAGCACCTTGGGCAGAACTTCGTTAGGGTCGTAAGTTATTTATGCAGCTTATCAACGAGTTAACGTGGCCTTATTCATGACCGGCGAAGGTCGCCCGACGGGTGTAACTATACTTGCTATCCTGGAAGCTATTGCGGGAGTCTACTACCTAGCGACCGGATTCAACGTCTCAATTTATCGAACACTCGTACGTTTGGCATTCGGCATAGCATCAATTGATTCCATCTTTGTCGGCGCAGCGCTAATAATCATTGGCTTAGTTTCCCTCTTTCTGGCTTGGGGGTTATGGACGGGCAAAGGATGGGCGAGGATGACCGCGTTAGTATTTGCAATCCTAAGCCTTATCGTGAGCTTAATTTCGAGGAATCTCTTCGGACTCGTAATTGACTTAATAATCGTCTACTACCTCACACGTCCCAACGTCAAGCAATTCTTCACCAAGTAGTCGAACTCGCTCACGCAGTTTCCAACTTGCATTGTCGAGGTCCTCAGTCCACTCTTTCGCGATCAAGTTCTTCTTATGACGTGCTCGAGTGAGTTCAAAGCCCGATCAGGACCTTCTGTTGCACTACCCATTCCGCCAAGCCCGATGACTATTGCGTCAAAGTCTTGCATACCAAAGCCAATCCTAGAGAAGGAGTGCATCAACTAAAAATCGTTCTTAGTCTATTTCACAAGACTGGAAACTGGCGGGTTTCACCAGTCGGCTGCCAGCTCAACGATGGACTTCATGTTCGGTCCGATCGGCCTTATTACCGGCAGTTCTACTCCACAGCTTCTGAATTTTGCCATTTTCTTCTTGCATTCCTCAATTGTCCCGTAGACTGCGGAACCCTCTATCAAAGCATCAGGAGTTTCCTTACAGGCTAGGCGCATGTTCCCTCGCAACCACGCTTGGCGTGCTGGAGCTATGTCGGAAACCGTCAATCCCCACATCTCGAGGAATGGATCTAGATACCCTCTTGCTAGGACCGTGAGTACTGCAGGTTTCACGCGCTCCTTCGCTTCATCATGATCGACCGCAACGGATAAGAGAACTGCACAGCTAAAATCCAAATCGGTTAGACTCCTACCCGCTTTCTCTGCACCCTGTCTTACGTTTTCCCGGACCCATCTAATGTAATTCTCAGAACAGAACCCGTCACTTACGAATACACCATCTCCGATTTCCCCGGCCAATTGTAGCATTCTCTCTCGTCTCGCAGCCAAGTAGATCGGAATTTTATCCCTGGACGGTTTGAAACACAGCTTTACGTCAGTTAATTTATGAAGACCCTCGTGTCGTACTGAATCACCCCTCAATAATCGTCGAGTAATCATTATGTATTCTCTCAACGCGTCTAACTGTCTGTTTGAATCAATTCCCTGAGCTGCAAGGAAACGTGCGGCCCCGCTGCCAAGACCCAAGATCAATCTGCCGCGTGCCAACTCATCCAGAGTGGCGGCAGTCATAGCGTTTAGCGCTGGGCTCCTATAGTATATTGCGAGAATCCCCGTCCCCAACTTAATTCTGCTTGTTGAAACAGCTAAGGAAGCGAGAGGAACGATGGCATCCCTGAAGCCCAAGTCTTCCGCGATCCAAACGGAATCATATCCACTCCTCTCCGCCAAGCTGGCGTATTGTACGATCTGATTACAAGAATAGTCTCCGACCATGAAGAGACCTATCCGTTGAGTCATACTCATGCCCAGTCAATTAGCACTGGATTGAATATAGACTGTATTCAGCCTGAGCTCTGTTCCGAGAATTGTCACATTAGACGCTTTGAATATGTTCAATTCCGATCTATCCAAATTCGACTCTTGACTTATCTCCATCCTATAACGTGTGCTATAGAGTGAGAGGGATAGGGAAAATGCAAACACTCGTCCTCGAAAGGAATGACTCTTTATGTCAACACGGTCGAGTACGAGAGATAGCCCAAGACTTTGACAAGGATGGACGACTTCTGAGACTCGTCAGATGCCAGACGTGTGGTCTACTCATGCGTGAATACCTTCCATCACTCTAAGTGCAAAGCGTTGTTTAATTGTACTGCCGTTTAGGACGAGCGAGAACTCGTCTCAAGTTGAGAACGACTTAGGGGGTCGTATCACCAAACGTGACCATACACGTCACATTAGGCCGGTCGTCGGTATGTTCACTACGCCATGCCAAGCTTTGCGAGTTTCTGGAAGTCTGTCATATGAGAGACCAAGTCAGTTTGAGTAACTATGCCAACTATTTTGTCCTGATCAGTTACGACTAGTCGTTTGACCCGTTTTTCCACCATTCGTCTGGCGGCATCAACAATGTTGCTGCCAGCATCAACGGTTGTGAGGGGGGCAGTCATTACTTCGCTTACAGTCATCTTAACGGGGTCGACTCCTTCTGCCGCGATCTTCTCCATGAGATCCCGTTCTGTTACAATACCGAATGGTAAGCCGTCACGGTTCGCGATTAAGGACCCTATACCCTTCTCAACCATGAGGCGCGCAGCATCCTTGACTTTCGCCTTAGAATCAATCGAAACGATCGTGCGCATGATTTGCCTCACAGTAATCTCCGAGGCCAAGCTCATTCCCTGATAGTTTACAGCCAGCTCGGGAATTTAATGCTTATCGCATGAAACAAGTCGATCAGAAAAAAGGTCGTGAGACTCGCATGACCTAGAGGAAGGATTGACAGTATGACTGTTAATGGCGACTTTGAGAGAGAAATTCGATGGCGAATGCCCTCTTGTGTCGCAGGAGCCAGCTAAATAGCTGGGGCTAAGCTTTGGTTTCATAAACGACCAGGACGCCGCCTATCAGAAGGTAATTCATCTGTTTATCGTATGTGAGCTTGCGCTATTGAAGTAAGGCTTCTGGTCGAATGTCAAGATTCGGTCCTGCGTTTACAATCTCTCGTGGGCAATTCGTCTCATACTTTTTGAAGTTCTCGACGAATCGTAACGCAAGTTGTCTGTATTTCTGCAAGTAAATCTCTTTGCTGGGCCAAGATTCAACGGGGTTCAGAATCTTATCAGGCACTCTCCTGCAGGTTTTGGGAATCTGGAACTGAAAAATCTTGTCCGTCCAATACTCCACTGCAAGGAGTTCCTCATTTAGAACCGCGTCCAGTATTGCTCGACTGTATCCGATGCTAATGCGTTCTCCGACGCCATATGGTCCTCCAACCCATCCCGTATTGAGGAGCCAGCAGTTCACGCCGTGCCGGATGATTTTGCTTCTGATTAGGTCCATGTATACACTTGGTTGGAGGACCATGAATGGCGCTCCAAAACAGGAGCTGAAAGTTGCCTCCGGCTCCCTCCCAATCTCAACTTCGGTACTCGCAACTTTGGCAGTGTATCCGGAGATGAACTGATACAGAGCCTGCTCAACCGTTAATCTTGCGATTGGGGGTATGACACCGAAAGCATCGCAGCAGAGGAGAATTATGTTGCTCGGATGTCCTCCACGGCGGCTCTCTACCGCATTCTCAATAAACGCTAATGGGTACGATGCGCGGGTGTTCTCGGTGATTGTGTCATCGTCTAGGTCTACAACGCGAGTAACAGAGTCTAGGATCGCGTTTTCTAGGATTGTTCCGAATTCACGTGTGCAGGCAAAGATTTGAGGTTCAGCTGATGGAGATAGTTTGATTATCTTCGCGTAACACCCGTCCTCAAAATTGAAGACGCCATTGTCATTCCAGCCGTGTTCATCGTCTCCGATCAGTCGACGTTTTGGGTCGGCTGATAGTGTGGTTTTCCCCGTTCCAGATAGTCCGAAGAAGAGCGCGGTCTTCTCATTTTTGCCAATGTTGGCGGAGCAGTGCATTGACATGACTCCTCGCTTAGGCAGGAGGTAGTTAAGCACGGTGAAGATTGTCTTCTTGATCTCTCCTGCATATGCAGTGTTACCTATTACCGCGAATCTCTGTGCGAAATTGATTACGATGAAGGTCTTCGTGATCGTGCCGTCGATTTGGGGTAATCCTTGAAATGAAGGCGCACATAGTACAGTGAATTCTGGAAGATGCTGCCTGTACTCCTCTCGAGTGTGTGGTTTCATGAACATGTTTCTGGCGAAGTGACTATGCCAAGCGTACTCGGTGATTATTCGAATTGGCATTTGATGTTCAGGATCAGCGCAGACATAGCAATCTTGGACGAAAACATCCCTGCGTTGCAGAAATCCTTGCAATCGACTTACGAGTTCGTTGAACTTATCAGCGCTATAGGGACGGTTATACTCTCCCCACCAAACATCATTTTCGGTTGATGGTTCCTTAACGATGAACTTGTCAGTTGCCGATCGAGCTGTATGTTTCCCCGTGGCGACAACTAAGGACCCTGTTCGTGATATTTTCGCCTCCGCGCGAAATATTATCTCCTCGTAGAGCGCCTCGATGGGCAGGTTCCAGTACACTTCGTTCAAATTTGTTAGACCATGATTTTCCAGTCCGTAGTCGGCCTTGAGCGCTGCAGCTTGTTCCTGAGCGGGGGATTTGAAGTTAAGGAGATTGTTCATAGCCAATCCCTCACGCATTTCCTGTTGCCGATGTAAATCTCATTAGGCGACTCAGGATCAAGTACCCACTTGATTCTGGCGATTCCTTCTGTAATATCATTCACAGATCCTGCGTAACTCAATCGCAAGCGGCCTTCCATGCCGAATTCTCTTCCTGGCACCGTTACAACAAGCGCCTTCCTTAGCAGAAGTTCCGAGAGTTCTACAGAGCTCTTATGATAGGCGGAAAAGTCCGGAAAACAGTAGAATGTTCCACCGGGTTTCGTCACCTTAATGCCGTTGAACGCCTCCAATTCGTTCATGATGATGTTTCGGTTGTTCTCAATGGTTAATCGTAGGCTTTCAACAATACTTTGAATGCCTGTAAGAGCTCCCTCCGCTGCGGCCTGGAGAACGACTGATGCGCATGATGTGGTCTGAGACTGCACATTCGTCATAATCTTGACAAGTTTCTCTGGCGCAATTGCCCAACCAATTCGAAATCCAGTCATTCCGTAAAGTTTGGAGATTCCGTTGATCACAATTATTTTGGAATCGTCAATCTCCTTCTCTACAAACGCATAACATGGGGCGGGTCTCCTTCCGTCGAACACGAGCTTGTGGTAAATGTCGTCAACTATTAGGTAGATGCCTTTGTTTTCGCAAAACGTTACAAGTTCTTTCAAGAACTCATCAGAAAAAACAAGACCAGACGGATTGTTTGGGCTGTTCACGATGATTGCCTTCGTAACGGAACTGACTGCTTGCACGATATCCTTCATACGAGGGTGGAGACCGCCATCCTCAGGGGTGACTATTACTGGAATTCCTTGCACCATCTTTACCATCTCGGGGTAGCTGACCCAGTATGGAGCAAGGATTATGACCTCATCTTGTGGGTTTAGCAAAGTGTACAGGACGTTGAAGATTGATTGCTTTGCACCAGAGGATACAATCACGTTATCAGGGTCCGGAATCCTGTCATAGTTCTCTTCAGTGTAATCGATGATTGCTTCCTTAAGAGAGAGGATCCCATCGGTTGGGGAGTACTTGATGTCTCCGGTGTTCAGTTTCGCAGCAGAACTAAGGATGGCGTTGATCGGAGCTTTGTTCTTCGGTTCGCCTATTCCAAGATGAATTACTGCTTCCCCGCGTTGTTTCAGTCGCTCCGCTTCCTCGTTCATTAGCAGAGTGGGCGATTCGGATATTGACCTAGCGACGTAGTTCAGACTCAACTAATAGACCGGCTGAGCTCCGTAAGTTCTCAAGGATTTCTGTCTTACTCAAATTAGCGAGATACTATTTTACGATCACATCAAACGTCGATATTCAATCAAGACTTTCCCTATCTCTGATGCAAACCCAGCACCAATCCCCTTCTTCCTTCACCAAGTTTACACCGCAATTCGCACATGTCAAAGTCTGCAAGAGGGGCATCGCAGTCTTCGGTTTAACCTCCAGAATAAGATCATAAGCCCTGGCGAAACGTCCTAGCACGCTAACTCACTTGCCGTCTACTTTGGAAAGGGGAAACTTAAGTTATTTCCAACAATTTTCGTAATTCTTGCAGCAAAGATAGTGTTTTAGAAGAGAAATTTGTAATATTTGCAATTATGACCACCATACTGGACCCCAAGGACCTGCAAATCCTTAGGATAATCCAAGAGAATTGTCGCCTCACATCTCGAGAGATTGCTGACAAGATTGATTCACCCGTCACGACGGTATTCGCGAAGATAAAGCGCTTCGAAAAACTCGGATTAGTTAGCGGCTATCACGCCGTCCTGAACGCTAACAAATTAGGCGCGGCCACTACAGCGTTCATCTTCGTCTCATTTGCACATAAGGGCGATAGAGCACTATCGCATCGGATAGTAGCTAAAGAGATTGCACGCTTCCCGGAAGTCCAAGAAGCTCATATCGTTTCAGGGGAATGGGATTTCCTGATTAAGGTTAAGGTGAAGGACGTTGATGCCGTAGGCAAGTTCGTTGTGGATGAGCTTCGATTACTTAGAGGAATTGAAAAGACTCAAACATGCTTCGTGTTCGAAACTGAGAAAGAATCCGCAGCAATTCCGCTTTGAAGAGAGTAGAAATCTGTCAGGACGCGGAGGCAGTTTATTTGGAGACATCATGCAGCTTTGGTGATGGTTCTATGCGGTTCCGAAACTGACTCCAAGCTGTTTCAGCCATTTTCTGTACGCAATGGACATTCGGTCAGATTTTAAGTGAAGTTCGGTCTGCAGATCCAGAGGTAAGAGTTCGGGTCGTTGTGATTCTACTACGGGGATATCTTGACTGACAATCTTATTCTGGAAATTTCGAATCTCCTCCGATTGGTCATGCGCATAGTCCATCGCGATCAGCATCCAGCCTATGCTCTCCACCTGTTCGACCGGAGTAACAGTGAGGAAGAGCCCGTAATGTTTTTTCGTGGATTCCTTAGCCAATGTCGCGGTCAAGCATCGAAGAACGCGATAAGTATACTTCACCAGCGAGGGGTTGCCAGTTCCATCGGGGTCAGGTTGCCAAATGGCAATATTCTTGGCTGTAACTCCATTCTCATCGATTACAGGTTCATAGTCCGCTATTTCTGGCCGGTTTGGATCTCCCAGAAGGCCCTGGTGTACGAATGGAAGATGAGACACGTCGAGAAAGTTTTCGATAGCACGTGGGCCGCTGGCTTTGTAGTAGTAAGGGCCGCACGAGACTTTCAAGTATGATGGATCATCCCACTCGGGAAAACTGGGAACATCAAATCTTGGGTCTCCTAAAGAAGCCCAAACTAGACCATACCGTTCCTTAGCCTGGAACGTTCTCACTTTGGCTTTTGCGGGTGGTCTCTGCTCAGGGTGCGCTGGGAATCTTATGCAATTTCCCTCTAGCTCGTAGACCCATCCGTGATAGCGGCAAGTAATCGTCTCGTCCTTGATCCATCCTAATGAGAGCCGCGTTCCACGATGTATGCAGAGATCCTGCCAGACCTTGACTTCGCCTCTGCAACGCCAGAGAATAAGATCCTCGCCAAGCAACCTAACAGCGGAGATTCTACCTTCCACGACATCTTCAGAACGCGCAACGACGTGCCAGTCGTTGGCTAGGATTGGATCGCTAAGCACGGACTTGATTTTGAGAAGGTTGCTAATAAGGTTCGTAAGAATTGAGTGAGTTCACCCAACAACAAGAATAGCTTGGTCTAGGAGGTAGCGAGACGTAACCGACTTCAACTTCTAAGCGTCAATCACTAGCAGGCGATACCCAGACCTTCCAACTCTTTTCTTACCTCATCGTACAGTTTTCTCCATTCTTCTGAGGGTTGGATCGTCTTCAAATCATAACAGTCTTTGAACGGTTTGCCTGGGTTTGGATTGACCAACTTATCCTCGTACTTTGGGAGGATCTTGTTCAAGACGTCGTTAGCATCCTCTCGCTTCATTCCCGCAGTAGCGTGAGCGACCTCACCTAGGAGCCGAACTTCCAATCCTGTGTTGTGATCAGGATGTTTCCCCCCCGTAGATCCGACTCCTTCTGTCTGCATTGCTGCCACCGAACTCACCATCCCATCACAGGCAACTTCATAGAGCAATTCTCTAGTAACCGGACCGTTAGCACAGTAGCAGTCATAAAAACTGAAAATGTTAGTATTCCGCGACAAGGCTTGACCGACTACAGCCCCAGCCCATAGACCCCACCTATTCGCGTTGTTAAGAAAACGTACGTGTGTGTGGCTCATATGATGAAAGATGGCATGATGAATTACCGTCCCGATCAGATGTTCCGCAACTGAAACGATAGCAACACCTTCGGCACCAGGTGCATATCCCCCAATTATCGGGGTCATCAAGTTGTAGATAAAAGCGCCATAATCAAGGAGGAAGGCCGCTATAGAAAGATGATCGTAATCTACTTTCATTTCACACATTTGAGAGACGATGAGTCCGTCCGAGGGACGAATGCCGCTTATGGGATCACAAGAACAAATCTTCGCTTGGGAAGTCATCGCTGCAGCGTTGTCGGCAATGTGCAGGCCAGGTCTACCTGCCCTATGGGCCGCCTCACGTGCCCATAGCATAGCATTTCTCGCACCGAGAATCTCAAGGGGTGATCCTGTGAGAACCCTCTCTCCTCTAATCGTTTGAAGGGATCCTGCCTGAAAAGCATTCACGACTGGTTCTTGAGCAATGCTTTGGAGATTCTTCACATAAAGTTCCCCCTCCGACACGAGAGTTCCTGTCGGTCCTCCGAGGATCATTGGCGGGTTGGGATCTTCAACCGTCCGCTTTCGCGCCACGACGGAGTCTTGGCCGCACCCTACGCGAACTTCACTTGGGAGGTATCGCAAAACTTCCTTAACTTCCTGCTCGCTAAATATGATGCGTCTTTCGGTGTCCAAGCAAAGGGCTCCTAGGTCACAAAAGAGGTCGAAGCCGGCTTTGTAAACGTCATCGACAAGGCTGTTATCAGTTGGAATCAGAACTTTCGGATCGTATTTGATGTCATACTCTCTGATCAGTGACATGATCTTCTGGGTCACCAGAGAATCAAAGTCGCTTGGCTTGCAGAAGGGTCCCTTCTGCGCCCTCTCACATGTTTCCATCAGCCTATTTTGCATTCTAATAGCCCCCCCTATGCGAGACTTCCCTATGGAACGTGGATTGTTTTAGTCTATCGCCAATTGAAGCGTTGACTGATAATGTTCGGTATCGTTTTCTGCATAGAACGTTTAAATTGGAACCGGGAATCAACCGACTTGGTAGGCATTTTGCGGTCTGAGGAAGAAATTTTCAAGGACCTCAAAGAAGCAGTCTTGAGATATGATAAAGACTCGGCGACGAAGTGTTCCGAGGAGGTCCTGAGTCGTGGTATAGATCCCTTGAAGGCGATAGAGAACGGCCTAGCTAGAGGGATGAAGGAGATAGGTGACAAGTTTGGCACTGAGTGTTTTCTGACGGATCTAATCCTCGCGGCTGAAACGATGAAGACTGCGATGGCAGTGCTCGAACGAGGGATGAAAGTTGGGGTGAGTGAACGAATGGCGGGTACTGTGGTTATTGGAACCACGAAGGGCGATATTCACGATATAGGAAAGAATCTTGTGTCAATCATGCTCGCGGCTGGTGGATTCAAAGTTATTGATCTTGGAGTTGATGTCCCCTCTGAGACGTTTATTCACAAGGCTGAAGAGACGAGAGCCCACATAATTGCCTGCTCTGCGCTCCTCTCAACGACTATAGGGTATATGGACGAACTAATCCGCTTGCTCAAGGAACTCGGATCGAGGGAGAAATACAAGGTTATGGTCGGGGGAGCACAAGTAACCGCGGCCTTCGCCAAAGAGATAGGTGCCGACGGCTACGCCGAAGAAGCAGCCCAGGTTCCGACCTTGGCCAAACAGCTCCTTGGAACATAGACGCCGTAGCCAATCGCAACGTAACTCTGCAACGGCTTTAGTATTGAAATCGCGTTCGTCCATCTGAACTCTTTTGTAAAACTCATTGCTAATGTGATATTCTAAGGGAACTGATGTTATTCACGTAGGACCTCGTCAACATCTCGGTACCACTTTTTTTTCTCACCGATTTGAGCTCTGATCTTCCATCCCCTTGTCTTGGGTTCGTTATCTAATCGGGTCAGTAAGGCAACAATCTTTGAGTCTACATCCTTTCTATCCTCCTCAGACAGTTTCTCGAGGGTTTGCGCTTTGTCCTTCACCTTTTCCAAGTTAATCGTCAGGGTTTTCCAAAGCCCCCAATCGCGAGAGGTAAGGTGTGCAAGATAATCTGCGTTAATTGTATCATCGTCCGACCCGCCAATTTGATGCTCCCTTAGTAGCATTATAGTGTCGATGATGTCCTTTTCATTCAGTTTGACTATTTGCATTTTCTCCAAAAGAAGTTCTACTAGCGGGACTGTCGGGTTATCCAACTCTAGCCTATCTTGGAAGACGACGTCGTGGCAGAACTCAAGCTTGTCTAAGAAGACATCGCAATGTCTACTGGTGTTGCGAGTGTCATAGAATATCAGTCGAGAGCCAAAAAGGGCCCTTACTCGCGGGTCACTCTGATATCCAAGCTCCGCGAAGAGCTTACTAATTCGGGAACTTTCCTGCCGGTAGGATGCGAAATCTATGTCACTGATCGTACGTCCAAGCATTTCCTGCATATAGGAGAATTTGGGACAATGTTTGTGAAAAGCTAGCGCCCCAATTAACCTCAATAGCACACCCTCGGTCGTTGCCGCATTCATGATTCGATCTACTTCTGCAAGGAAATCGGGAAGTGTGTTGCCGTTCGTCAAGATCATTCCTTAGGGGGACGATGAAATAGACGGCTAAATGAAACTTTGTTTTGACTAGCGGTCTTGCGTCACGATGTTCTTTCATTTACTCCAATTATGGGACTAATTATCTTCTGCCTTTCTAGGTCCACCCAGCCTTTGTCTGTGAGATTGTATCGGCCTGTCTCCCAGCCCCATCCCGTGAGAGCCCCGGTGAAGAATGATAGGTGCATGAATGGGTGCGTAAGGTTGCACCCCATGTTTCTGAGAGTCTCTTTCATAGACTTGATTTTTGCCGCCATGGTCTGAACGTCTATGTCCGCCATCATCCCCACAATGGGTAATGGTATACTATCCAGAACTTTTCCGTTGGCGACGGCGATCTGTCCGCCATGCATTCGAGCTATCTCGTTGCCAGCAAATGCCATATCACTAGGATTTGTCCCAATCAGCACTAGATTATGGTGATCGTGAGCCACAGTCGTCCCGATTGCTCCCATCTTAAGACCTAGACCTGAAGAAAAGCCGACGGAGATGCGGCCGCTTGCCGTGTGACGCTCTGCAATGGCAATCAGCACTACGTCATTCTGGACGCTTGGAAGAATAACTCCGTTTTCCACCTCCAATACAGCCTCACCGTTTCTGAATCCGCGGACTTCCTCGTTGGACACAAGAGTTTGAATTCTTACGTTTTTCACGTTCTTTTTCGTACGGACGAGAAAGTCAGCCGGTCTAAGCTTTCGTTTCAGTTTGACAGTTTCCGTCAATACTGGCGTGTATCGAGGCTTAGCGAGGCCCATAACCATTTTCCCGTTCTTAGCTACTACCCTTCCCATCGATATTGTTGTATGGACATTGAATTCCTCCAACCTACGTACGAAGAGTATGTCTGCGTACCTGCCAGGTGTGATACTGCCTATTGCATGTTCAATTCGAAAGAGTTCAGCGGCGTTCAGGGTACCCATTTGTATCGCTGAGACGGGATCAATCCCCTCTTCTATTGCTCTTCTTACGTGATGATCTATATGTCCCCGTTCGGCAATATCCTCCGCGCTCAAATCATCTGTAGCGAAGCTGATGTGCCGTGATTGCACATGATGTTCGGTTATTACCTTGGCTTGATTCTTGAGATTTTGCATCCAAACGTTTCCGCCCTCGATGAAGTTGACTCTGATCCCGTTCCGTAACATTTCAAGTTCTCCTTTAGTTGTCCATTCACCTTCGTGCGAATAATCTACTCCCGCGCAAACACAAGCCGGAATGACTCGCTCCGGATCTTCCACAATTCCACATGGCCCGTCCGTAACCTTTCCCAACTCTCGAGCACATGCAATTTTGTCCACGGTGTCCGGGTTCTTGGACAGCAACATTGGCACGCTCAGTTCATCCCAGCCTACAGCTTCTGGCCACGTCAACATCTTCATGAGAGCCGTCTTGCTGAAGTGCCCTCCTACAGTCTCAAGTTTTGAAGGAGTCATAGGTACTTCGAAGCAAACGGTAAGCCACTCTTTGAAAGGCAGTTCCCGTGCCTTTTCCACAATCTCCCTGATTCCACGCAATCCAGCGATTAATCCCACCTCGTGCAGATCGCACATAACTGATGTGGTCCCCCTCGGTAGGACAGCCTCAGCAAAACGAGTCATTGAGAGCATGGTGCTCTCAATGTGAATGTGCGTATCTATGAGACCTGGCACAAGATATGCGCCTTCAGCATCAACGACCACCGTCTTCTCACCCACACACCGCTCAACGTTGCCAATCTTTGAGATCCTGTTTCCAGCGACGGCAACACCTCCCGCGTACGTCTCCCCCGTGCAGACGTTCACGATTTCGCCGTTTAACACGACGAGGCTGGCTGGTCGCTTACCTAGAGCAACATCCATGGCATTGGAAAGTTCTTCAAAATTCAAACGGTGAGAACCCATATGTATCTCCTTCGTGCTCCGATCAGTAGGCTTCGGTCAATTTCCTGATAAGTTTGCTGCCTGCGGGTTCAGTGCATAAGTTGTTAGCGGAATTGAGAAACATCGTACTGAGCTGATTCCCAAACAGTTTGATCGCCTCTTGCAACCCTAGCAAGTTAACGAATGAACTAGTTTGAATGGCCGCGTAGCAACTAAATACCATAAGCAGCTAATTTTTGGTGGGAGGATTTGAGGTAAGCTGCCATTTATATTAAGACGAAATACTTGAACTCAGCGAATTTTCGAGGGGCATCCGGTACTGACCATAAATAGGAAGATGTTAAATTCACACGAACCGACTCATAGGACGATTGTCTTATGACAAGTCAACCTGCAGCGTTTGTAAGAAAGGCTTCTGGGTTACGCAGAGACGTCTCGATGCTAGATGTAATCGGCCTGAATCTGAGCAACATGTCAGGGGGCGCAGCCCTCGGAATCATCGGGTACACAATGGTGTTGCTATCAACAACAGCAGGAGTTAACCTAGTTTATGCGTCAATAATCGCCTGGGCGATAACAATCCCAGAGGTCATCGTTTATACAATGATGACTACGCGGATCAGTAGAACCGGAGGGGACTATGTGTGGGTCTCACGAGTCTTTGGCGGATTTTTCGGAGGATCCCTTTCATTCATGGGATACACGCTTGAGACCATGGCCTATCTCGCTCTCATAGCGCTGGCAGCAGTAGTCGCGATTGGATCAGTTGGCGTTTCACTCGGATACTCTAATATGCTCCCCCTCGCGCTGCCTGGTAACATCCCCGGATCCAATCTAGCCGCGCAGGTTGTTATCGGTGCGGTAGTATTTGCTCTTCTCATATTGGTCAATCTTGTGAAGCCAAGGTTAGGTTACAAGGTGGTTGCGGTTACGGTAATAATCGGGATAGCCGCAACTTTCGTGGGAATCTTCTCGCTGTTGGCTGCTGGGACGACAGGCGTGCAAGGTTACATGACTTTCCTTAACTCGATCGGCGCTAACGCCACGTACTCTTCGGTTTCATTGCCGCCTACTTCCCCAACGTTAGATTGGGGAGGAACAATCTTCATGATGCCCTTCTTCGCTATCTTCGTCTATCCATGGTTGAACGCGGGACCCGCCGTTGCTTCCGAGATTAAGGGCAAGGGTGCGCTCCGATACAACGTCGTGATCTCGTCGATTGTAACTCTTATAGTCGTCACCAGCGCGTTCGCAGCCATGTACTACGCGGGCGGTTACAACTTCATCAACGGCGCATTAGGTAATCCAAATCTTGTATACAATTGGACTTTCAATTTCTGGACGCTGGCAATGGGTGTCGCCCCGAATCCGGCCATTGCTTGGTTCATCGGACTCGGTTGGATCCTGTGGAATGTTGCCATTTTAGCTTACGGAATCATCGTTCTTTCACGATACCTTTTCGCCCAGTCCTTCGACCGATTCCTACCAGAGAAGATATCGTATGTAAGCCCGAAGTATAATTCACCCTCCATCGCATTGCTGATCGAACTCGTTGGAACAGTTGTTTTGATCGTACTCACTTTGTTCTTCTACGGTAGCTTGGAAGCACTCTTTGGAGCCATAATCGCATCCATGATCTACTTCCTCTTCATAGGATTAGCCGCCGTACGGTACGCTCTCAAGAACGAGAAAGGAACACCTAAAGCGATTCTGGCTACATCGGGGACATTGATGGCAATCGTTTTCGCATACATCACATACCAGTTCCTCGCTTTTCCAGGAATATGGGGAGGAAACCCGCTTGCGTACGGTTGGGTCGCGGGTAGCTTCATTGCTGGAATCATAATCTACGCAGTCTCAAAATCATACTACGGCAAACGTGGCATCGACATAACCCTAGCATACAAGGAACTACCACCACTATAGAGCAGTAAGATAATTACAAGTGAGATTACGCAGTAAGCTTACGAGAAAGACACCGAACTGAAAAATACAAACTCAGTCACTGAATGTCATGCGTGACCAAACCGTCAAACGGTTCGGCCCAAACATCGTATAGTTCACGCGAAATGCTAAGTAATATTCGATTCCGCGTTATCCGGATGTGAGCTGAAAACTGAGAACTTTCTTATCTCCGATATTGACGATTGCTCCCTTGAGTATACCTTCAGGGTATTCGCTGCCAGGGTTAATCACCAGTGTTCTTCCAATCCTGGTGGTTCCTCTGGATTCATGGACATGACCGCATAGGTGTACTAGCGGTTGGTGCTTTTCGACCTCGCGACGAATTGAGGTACTGCCCGCCCCAAACATGACTGCCTGA
Source organism: Bathyarchaeia archaeon (assembly GCA_050012795.1). Lineage (GTDB taxonomy): Archaea > Thermoproteota > Bathyarchaeia > 40CM-2-53-6 > 40CM-2-53-6 > FEN-987. The sequence goes on from JBEKGM010000006.1 coordinate 41,221, forward strand.
CCACCCACAAAGACGGGCTTTGGCGGATAGACGGAGTCGTCCAGTTTCGGGACCGTATCTAACCCGCAGTCTACCGGAGGTACGTGAATGTTAAACACACAGTTCTGCTTATCTGATACAGAAGAAACGAGCTTCTCTGTTGCTGCTTCAAGCTCTTCTTCACTATGGTCCCGCGGACATTTCCAGGGAGTTGGATTGCTCCATCCCAAGTTCACCATTTCGTGAAGCTCATCAATCTTGACAACTTTGTTATCGGCGTTCTTCACATGAGGAGTATCTCGGATGGCATCGATAATTTCTTGATAATCATCATTTCCACCCGTCAAATAACACGTCACACCTAACTTGGAAAGAAAGGGTTCGGCAAAGTCAACCCATTTTGTCAGAGTATCCTTCATGATGGTCATGAAGAGTTTGTCCACTTTCTCTTTGGACGCGTTAAGCTCTTCCATCTCTGCCTTGCTGCAATGATAGTAGTAGTAACCACTGTCAGATATCTCTCGCTCCAAAGACTTTACCTCTTCGGTTCCGTGCAACGTTTTTCCACCCATATAATCCGCTTTGAACGACCCGTCGCCAAGGTCTACTATTGGAACAAGCATCTTACCAGTAATGTCTCCTCCAAGAACTAGCACCTCCACTTTGTAGAATTTAGCAGCGCTTAGCAACTTCTCGAAACATTTTCCCGAACCATGTAAGTCCGTTGCAAAGAACATCTTTGTGAATTTCTTATCTGGCATGCGCATGCATCTTTTACAATCGCCTAATAAGTATGTGAGAGTTTTCTTCCAGATAACTCCACACTACAAAATCCAAATTATCGAGCAAATGACTTCAAAGCTAAGCCTGCACGAACTTTGTTTGCTGACTATTCAGCATGATCGTAATCTTTGAAGTGATAGACGCTGATTTCAATAACTGCTACAAACTTCTTTGAGAAAATTGGCTTCCTATATGCGAAGCTTGGTTACCTGAATTTTTTCCGCAAAACAGCGGGATCTTGCCTAAATGCAAGCTTGGACGCCCTATAGACTTGCGCATTATGCTTCAATCATTAAACATTCAACCTAGAATTGAGACAAGTTTTTGCTAGGAACGTTAATCGGCTTAAGACATGTTACTCGCAGAGCATGTCCGGACTACTAGCGGAGAAGGAGATCGAATACTTAGACCAGCTTGTCAAACGAAATCGAAAACTCCGTTTGAAGAGCAAAGAGGAACTGAGTAAACCGCTCCATTCGCCCATGACAAGTGCTGAGCGTCAAGTGCGTGCAAACATAAGACACAAGGTTCTGTCCGGCGTAATTGATATTCTTAAGATTCGGGTATCGGGCGTCGATTCTGTTTCCGAAATAAACAATGCGCTGCAGCTTCTCTGCGACAATAGCCTTAGTGCTGAAGAAAAGAGAGTGCGCGACGCGATTCTTGAGAATGGTTAAGCGTTAGGCTTGTTTAGTGCCACAGTGGCCGCAGAACTCATCGGCTGCCATAAGTCTAGTTCCACAGTGCACACAGTACTTCACGTCGCCTGATCCTTGCGGCTGTGGTTTCTGGGTTGCACGTTTGCGTCTTGAGAGCAGGATTACGAAGATCGCTGCTAATACTATTACAATCGCTGCGACAGCAGCGAATGTAATAGTAAGGTTACCGTTTTCTGGTGCTGCAGGTGAGCTAAAAGTCGTGAAAGAACTTTGATTTGATACGATCGAAGTCATCTGGCTAGTTGTAGGCATCATAGAAAGGGTGGTAGTTGAGTTAGCGACCATCGGTTCAGTCGTGGTTGTTGGAGCAGAATATGGGACAACGACTACGTTGAACAGCACGTGGGATGAAGCGACGACTGCGCCGTTGACTGAAGCAATTAAGTAAGCGTTCACCTGCAATACCCAAGTCCCTAAGACTGTTGGGGCGGTTGCCTTGTTAGTGATCGAGATCGTGAAGACCGCGCTTACGGGCGCATAAGGGAAGACGATAGATGATAGTACTTGAGATGAGCGCCCATCTACTAAGTCAACTCTAACCGCGTAGAACATACTCTGATCACAGGAACCAGTTACCGCAGTTGTTACTTGCAGTGTTTGTCCTGCTCCTACAGTTGGCGGCCCTGTTGGGGCTAAGTTGACAATGTTGCAAGGCACGTACTGGGAGTAGACAATGGGGGAATTAGTGAGAAGCACAAAGATTCCGGATAACAACAGCACGAGAAGAATTTGCGGTCTCACACGTTCGTACAATTTGCTATACAACCTAGTCTTAGGAATAGTGAGAAGCGGTTAATGAACACTCAGCCAGAATGCTCAAGGCGGGTTGCACAAGAATGCAAGGGTTCATTGTTTAGCCATCTTAAGCGCGTTGCAACGCCATGAGCCTCGCAAGCGGAAACAGGTCTTGCCGTCCTTCAACTGCGACTTCAACGTATCCTGCATATCTCAACCCTGCATACAAACTCAACAACGCATAAGCGACTACGAACCCTATTGGGTGAAGCTCAGAAACTAACGCCGAAGATAGACCAATTGATCACCCGGTTCAAATTTGCTTGTGAGCAGCTACTAGAATTGTCTGTGCCACCCTGAGATTCCGCCATTAAGAAGGGTTAGGTAAGGAACAGCACCGCCACGCCAATTACCGCAACCGTAGCGCCTAGTATTCCCCGCCAGCTGGTCCTCTGTCCATAGCGTATCCAAACAGTTGGAATAATGAGGACGGGCATGAGAGACATTAACGTCTGCGCGATGCCAGTTTGAGTGTAAGTTACTGCAATCATAGAAAGCGTAATTCCCAAGAACGGTCCAAAAAACGCCCCGATAGCGACGTTACCGATTCCCTCTCTACTCCTAATTGCACTGCGTAGTTGAGGTGTTTTCCCCGTGACCAGCATTACTAGCCAAATCGAGAACGCTCCCATAATTAAACGCATTAATGTCGCCGACAACGGATTCAAAGTCATGCCTGAAACCAAGTCGATTCCCTTCTTTGAAAGAACCAGGCCTATTCCTTGACCAGCGGCCCCAATCAAAGCAAACAGAAATCCATACGCCTTCAGTTTCTTTGAGATGATAATTTCACCCGAACGCTCTTCTGATTCCAATACGACTATAATAACACCGGTCAACGTTACGGCGACCCCAACTAAGGCTAGTTGCGCTATGACCTCTCCCAACATCAAGTATGCGCCCAAGATTGCGAAAACTGGCGCCAATGCCATGACGAGAACCGCTCGCCGAGGTCCAACAGTAACATATGCTGCGAACAAACCACCATCACCAATCGTCAACCCAACAATTCCGCTTGCTCCCATCCAGAGCCATTGTGTACTATTGGCCGAAGGCACAATCGTTCCCAGAATGATCAAGTGTGCCAACGCCAGGAAGCCGACTGCAATTACTGTTCGATAAGCGTTCACACTAAGCGAACCAATCTTTTTACCTGCTGAAGTGAAGAAAAGCGAAGTGATTGTCCAAAGAAGTGACGTGGCTAGAGCAGCTGCCTGCCCAAGATTGTTTGAGTCCAATCTGATCATTCGTTTGAGAAAGTACGTCTTAGAAGTCGCAATGCGGCTATAATCATGGCACAATCTGATGAGGAAAGAAGGCGTAAGCTCTTTGATAATTGAACGCGCGTTGCTTTGTAAGCAGAATCAAGCTTAGCTCGACCACGACGAGTCAGAGAGAGGGTCATTCGCCTGCGGTCGTCCCGATTCTCTTCACGGATCATTAGTCCGCGCGATACCAATCCTTCCACGAGTGTTGACATTGCGGGAAGCGAGAGGCCAATGTGTTCTGCCACATCCGACAACGAAGCTCCATTGTTCTTGTAGATAAATGTCAGAGCGCGAAAATGAGGGACAGACATCTCCACCGCACCATGTTCTCTCAAATTACTCCGAATAACTCGCATAACGATGGGCACAGCTTCAATGATCTCGCGAGCACATTCATCGGTTAAAGATCCTTCAGACCGTAGTGTAGCGTACATATTCGTTCGTTGACCAAATGATTCCAAACCCTAAATATTTACGTCCTGCCGTTCAGTATGAAGCATGAGAACAAGCAACTGGGGTTAACTTCAATCATGAGAGTTTAACATGAGAACCTTATGACAATGGAAAGCAAAGTGAGCATTCCCACCGATAAGGGCCTGGCTCGAGTTCTAGTGGCGGTTGACGGTTCAGACTATTCGAAGAGAGCAACTATGGTTGCGATAACGCTATGTAAAGCAGTCAATGCTGAACTTGTAGCATTCCACGCGATCCCGGTCCCGCGTTACTCGTTCACCGCAGAAGCTGGCGGCATGTATCCTTTCCCACTTGACCAATACTTCGCGTCAGCCCGTAAAGAAGCTCAGGGGCTCGTCGACGAGGCCGTTACATTAGCAACGAAGAGTGGAGTTCAGGCTACTGGCTTAGTTGCTGCTCCCACTTATTCAATTGTTGAAGCTATAGTTCAAGCAGCAATCTCTCATGACATTGATCTAATTGTTCTTGGAAGTAGAGGTCTTAGCGGTTTCAAGAAGCTGCTTATCGGCAGCGTATCATCCGCTGTTGTAAATCATGCACACTGTTCAGTTTTGGTGGCTAGATAAGTACAGAGTCTAAAGGTTTCGAAAATATGAGCGTCGCTAAGCCCACTCTCGATTACGTGCGGACAATCCCCACAACGGCAGAATTCTCGAAGACAATTACAGCCTTCAAGAGGCTACTACGATACCACAGACCACACGCTTTATTCTTTGCATCCATCGTTGGATTATCCGCGGCGAAATCCTACTTTTTCACATTGGAACCGTTATACACCGCTGAGATCATTGACCAAGTCATTACTCAAGGCAATTACAGTCTCCTAGCGCCCCTAATACTTGACATAGTAATCGTTGTGAGCCTGTATGCTCTGCTGAACTATTTGGTTACTTACTCGCAAGCTTATACTGCGCAGAAGATCGAGCGAAAAATTAGATCTGATTATTACGCCTCGCTTCAAGAGAAGCCGTTCAAGTTCTACGATTCGACACAGGTCGGTGACCTCGTTTCTAGGGCTACCATGGATTTGCAGATGCTTGAAATGTTTCTCAACACTTGGGTTGGGACGATCACGTCCGCCATCTTCACAACGGCCTTCATGCTCTACATAATGTATACCATCAACCCGGTCATGACGCTAATCGCATTCATCCCAATGGTCTTCACATTTTACTTCAATGCTAAACTCTTCACATTAACGATGCCTCTCTTCAGGAAAATGCAGTTGACGCTAGGAAAACTAGGATCGTACATTCAACAAGACATACTTGGAATGAAGGTCGTGCGTATCTTCAGACGCGAAAGCGAGTTAGAGGACGGATTCAAACAGGTTGAGAGCTTATACGTTGAAACCGCCGTAAACGCGGGAAGGATCCAATCCAAATACATGCCCTCTGCCCCGACAATATTGACCCTTGGCATTACAATGCTGTACCTGTATGGCGGCCATTTGATCGCTTCACCAGGAAACGTGTTAACCATAGGAGACCTGACACTATTTGCCAGATACATGCTGAGACTCGCTCAACCGTTACGTGATACTAGCATGCTCATTGGACTCTGGATCAATGCCTCCGCCGGACTCGAAAGAGTTCACACGGTTATGGATTCCCCACGAGAGGTGGAGGACAGATTCGACGCTAAAGACCTAGTAATCTCGAAGGGGCGCGTCGAATTTGAGAACGTAACATTCGGCTACGTTAAGAATAGACCCGTGTTGCGGAACGTAAGCTTCATGACGAACCCCGGGGAGAGAATTGCCATACTAGGGGCAACCGGGTCAGGAAAGACTTCCCTAGTTTACTTAATCCCCAGATTCTACGATGTCGACTCAGGAAGAATTCTGATCGACGACGTGAAAATCGATCAGTATCGCCTCGCAAGCTTGCGAAGACAAATCGGCATCGTCATGCAGGACGTCTTCATCTTCAGCGGCACAGTGGCAGATAATATCGCGTTCGGCAAACCAGAAGCATCCAAGGATGAGATAATAGAAGCAGCCAAACTAGCAAGACTGCACGATTTCATTACTTCATTGCCAGATGGATATCAGACCCTCATTGGCGAAAGAGGCATAAATCTCTCTGGAGGTCAAAGACAACGGTTGACCATAGCCAGAGCATTACTAACCGACCCCCGCATCCTGATCCTCGACGATTCACTCTCATTTGTCGATGCAAATACTGAAAAGGAAATTCAAATAGCAATCGAGGACGCCATGGAAGGCCGAACATGCTTCATCATAGCGCAGAGACTCTCCACTATCAAGAACGCGGACAGAATCATGGTCCTCGACGATGGCAAGATCATCGAATTTGGAACCCACACCGAACTGCTAGCTCGAGATGGCGTATACAGGCGAATTTACGAAACTCAGTTCTTGCAAACCGCTCCCGAATCTGTTCCGAAAATTCAAGTGAAATGATTTGTCAAGCAGCTACAACGTGTTCTCGACAAAATATGAGGAATCTAGAAAACGGAAAACCGCTGACCGACTCATTGCCCGCAAGGTCTACAGGTACGCCAAGAATTATAGAAGGAATCTTGCGACCGGAGTTACGGCAATCGTCCTTGGCACGCTGACGGGGCTAGTGTCTCCGTATCTGCATGCAATCGCAATCGACGACATAATTCTCCCCGGTAAGCTTTCGAACTTCATCTGGTGGGTTCCTGTCTTCGTCATAGTTACGGTCGCTAATTACCTGCTTCAGTACGTACAGGTCTATCAGATGCGAATTGTTGGCGAAAATGTAGTAGCCAAAATGCGAGATGACATGATGGCTAGGCAACAGATTATCTCCTTACGGTATTTCTCCGAAGGCGAAACTGGACGAATTATGTCGCGACTGATCAACGACGCAAACACGGTGCGAATATTCATTCGGCAAGGGTTGACGCAGATACTAGTAGACACAACCTCCATTCTCGGCTCATTAATCGTGGTCTTTCTGCTGAACGCGAAATTAGCAACGATAGCTGTGGCTATTCTCCCTTTTGCGGTAGTTGTGGGATGGTTCCTTGGATCATACTCACGAAGGGCCTATCGAAGATCACTCGCAGCTCTTGCTGGTTTGACAGGCCGGATACAGGAAGACCTTGCAGGAATTAGAGTCATAAAATCGTTTGTTCACGAAAAGAAGGCTGCATCTCAATTTGAACGCGCCCAAGATAAGACAGTGGCAGCGAACCTTCGAGCAGTGAAAATTTCAACACTATACGCACCCACCGTGATGCTTATGCGAATTGTCGGCACGGCGCTAATCCTCTGGTTCGGCGCTCTCATGATCAGATCGGGCGAGTTGACAATAGGCGTGTTGGTCGCATTCATAGAATACCAATTCGAATACTTCGTACCCCTCGTGGACTTAACAACCGTTTACGACCAATATCAATCCGCTATGGCGGGCTTGGAGAGAATGTTTGACCTAGTCGAAACAAACGTGGAAGTTGCGGAGCCAGAAATCGGTGAACAAATTGCGATCCCCACGATAGAAACAGTCACATTCGACAACGTCACCTTCGGGTATGACCCAACCAGCCCGGTCATCCACAACATCAGCTTCAAGTTGGAAAAGAACAAGCGACTGGCCATCGTCGGACCAACAGGAGCCGGCAAGAGCACGATCATCAACTTACTATCACGATTCTACAATCCAACAGCGGGAAGAATAATCGTAAACGGAGTTGACGTAAAGAAGATCTCCATTGCTTCATTGCGTGAAAAGATCAGCGTAGTCTTACAAGACTCATTCCTGTTCCCAATGAGCGTGAAGGACAATATCAGATTTGGCAAACCCGAAGCTTCAGATGAAGAGATTGTGAAAGCTGCTAAGACCGTGGGCGCTCACGAATTCATAATGAAACTGCCAGGAGGATACGACCATATCATTGAGGAAGGATCAGCGAACATCTCCATAGGACAAAGGCAACTGATAAGCTTCGCAAGAAGCCTCCTGATGAACCCACGACTCCTAATCCTAGACGAAGCCACATCAAGCATTGACCCCTACACGGAACTAGTAGTCCAAAGGGCATTGACCAAACTACTCGAGAACAGAATGGCCATAATCATTGCCCATAGACTCTCAACCGTACAACTTTGTGACGAGATCATCGTCATCGATAACGGGGTAATAGTGGAACGAGGATCACACAAGGACCTGATGAAAATGGACGGATTGTACAGCGCATTCTACAGAATGCAATTCAGAGAAGAAAAGGGCTTGGAAGTTCAAGAAGAAACCCCGATTCTCCCCATAGTCAACGAGATAGAAGCCGCGAACCTGCCAAAAGACGATTAGTCTCGCCGAGACGAAGCAGCTAACTTAGACGACTCCTACGCCAAGACTGAATCATCGTAAGGAAATTATCCCAGTTCGTGTCCTCATACAGCGTGTCTATTGCTCCGAGAATGAATCCGCTCTTGGGCGCGAGGATTCTGATCGAGTCCTCCACCGCCTTCGTGACCCCCTGTTTGCTTCCGGTGAGTGTGACCGCGGAGTTGACGCCTCCCCAGATGCAGATCTGATCACCAATTACTCCTTTGATTTCCTTCAAATCCGCGTTGCCTTGCACTGGGTCGACTCCGTACAGTATGTCGACACCCATTTCTTTGAAAATATTCAAGAAGGGTTTGAATCCTGTCGTCATTATGTAGCAATACTTTGCACCTGCACGATGAGCGAGGTCCACCTCCTTCTTTATCCTTGGGGCGAGAAATGTTCTGTAGAGTTTTGGTGACCAGTAATATTCGTACCAGCCCCGATGCACGACCATATCGCAACCTCCGAATTGCGTAATCAACCGGATGGATTGCAAGCTCCAGGTTGAGATCACGTCAAGCAATCTGTGTAATAATTCAGGGTTCCTAGCTGCCATGATGATCGAGTTCTCTAATCCACAAAGCCAGCCTAGTGCATCACCCAGGAAGATGCTGTCGCCATCAATCCACTCAGGGCTAGCTAACGTGTCTCCGCATTCGACGAGAACTTTGTTCTTCCTCGCGAAGTCTGTGACTTGCGTCACATGCTCTTCAAACCTGCGAAGCTGAACCTCGTTAAGTTCTGAGAAAAGGCAGGACAACGCTTCAACATCGTCTATTGTCTCCACTAGGTACTTTTTCGACCTGCCTCTTGGAACCACGTAATCAGTGAATATGGGGATGTTATCTCCATGAGGCCAGTCGGCGGTTTGGCGTACAATTTGTTTGAGCGTACCTTTAGGCGTCTTATATTCCTGGAACAGGAAAGCTTGTGATTCTCCTGGCAACACTTCTTTCCGACGCGTGATCTCAACTTCTGAGGAGAAGGATCTTGGAATATCGAACCCTACGGTGTCGTCTAGTCCTAATCTGGTAGTCTTTGTTACTCGTTCAAACTGGTCTCTCCATCCGTCTTTTTGGTTGGATAAGAATCGACGTTGCCAAAATTTCTGGCAGAATGGAACATGATCTGTTTCCGAATGATTGATTGCGGATAAGAGCCTCTCCTTCGACGAGAGATTATCAGTCATTCGCTGGCCCCGTGGTTGGCAATTCACATTTGGAAGGTGGAGCTTCCTTAAATTCCGAAGACGCTTCTGAGTGATTCACGTCCGGTCGCGGCGACTTTCTCTGGTTCCTCTTCCCAATATGAGGGTCTCAGCAATTCAAGGCTCAGAAAACCGTCATAGTGTAACCTAGCTAGGTCGGTCGCAAGCTGTTTGAGATCAATCACTCCTTCTCCCGGGTAGAGGCGATTCACGTCACGCAAGATGGATCGATCGCCGGGTTCGGAGTCATTCACATGAACTATGAAGATTCTATCTCTGTCGGTCTGATTCATCTCACTCAATTGTGATCCGCTTAGGTAAAGATGAAATGAATCAAGCACTAGACCAACATTCTTCCTATTCACAGTCTTTACTATCTCTACAGCATCTCTCAGGTTGTTCACGCTACACTCTTTCATTCCCAAGAATTCCAGGCCAAGGTTGATGTCTTCACCGCAGGCATCGGCCAGTTGGGCGAGGGATTCTGCGGTCTTAGCATGTACCTCATCAGCGGTCATTCCGTTTTGCGTTGGCGACGGAACTGGTTCCAAGAGGTTGCAGTCTAATTCTCGGGCGGCCTGTGCGAGTTTTCGGGTGCGTTCGCAGATTTCTGAGAACTGGTCTTTGTTGAGTAGGTTGAAGTTTTCCGGGCCCATAATGCTTGCGACTGTAAGCTCATTTGCTTTTATCTGGTCGGCCAAAGCTTTCAGCGAGTTGCGAGCGATTAGCGGTTCCACTTTGTCTTGTGCTAGTTCGACTGCTACGTATCCCGTCTTCTTGGCGATTGGGATGAAGGACTCTGTAACAGTGCTCTTAAGAGTGTCCTGGTTGAGGCACGGTTTCATTTGGGTCGATCAACTCCTCAACGGCAGTTGGACTGGTTTTCCAGTCTGGTTCGCTCTGTAGCATGCTTCGATTATCTCGATTGTCTTGTAGCCGTCTTCGACTGTCACGGGCGGATTCTTCTTACTGACCAACGCGTCGACGAACAGTTGGTCCTCTTCTTCTACACCCCATGTACTAGTCATGGGGAGGTAGTGGAATTCTTCGGTTTGAGTTGGCAGGTCTAGGCCCAGCGTGTAGCTGATGCGATTCAGCTCCTCAGTAATTGCGCAGCAATGATCGCCAATCACTTCAACTCGTTCGAACGGAATTATCCATGAGGCGTGTCCTGAAGAGAAGATGGGAACTTCTAAGCCGGACTGATGCTTCAGCGTTATCCAGAAATCGTTGAGCATGGCGGGGTATACGTTTGCTTCAGCTCGGCATCTCACTTCTGCGACTTCGCCGAATAGCCATCTCGCCATGTCCAGCATGTGAAGTGTTGTGTCGTATAGGTGGCCTCCAGAAATCTTGGGGTCAGCGCCCCACGCAGGACGTTGTAGCTCTCCGGTGACCATTTTAATTATTACCATGTACGGCTTGATCCTGGATGAGATCAATTCTTTTAGTTTCTTATAGACGGGCGAGAAGCGGCGGTTATGTCCAACTTGAAACACAACCCCAGTCGTCTTCACCATATCCACCAATTCTCGGGCATGATCTAGGTTGATTACCATGGGTTTTTCGCAGAAGATGTTGAGCCGCTTCGATAGCGCGTAGTTCAGAGTCTCGTAGTGGTAAACATTCGGGGTTACCAAGTATATTGCGTCGAGCTGTTCCGTATCGATAAGGTCGTGGTAATCCTTGTACTTCGCGCAATTGTACCTCTTAGAAGTATATTCTGCAATTGATTCCACTACGTCTGCCACACCCGCGATTCGGACCCGTTTGTCTCTGGAGAGGACTGACAAGTGGTTTTGGGCTTGTGAACCAAGCCCTATGACTCCTACGTTTAATGTCAACATTTAGCCACCGTTAGAATGCTCAGACGCAGAAGAGATTATGATATAACTTGTGTCTCTGGTTCTCCACTATGCCGTTTTCGGCTCATGACGAATTGAATTCTTTCTCGATTCTTCCTCGTGAATTCACGCGCGGCTAGCTCAACTTTAGGGGGACCTCACACGAAAATGATTCCCAGGCCAGTTAATATGCCAAATTTTCCTTCATGATTCTCGCGTATTCTCTGTACTGGTCTAATGGGATGTTTGTTGGGACGTCGTGATCCAGTCCTGGGATGTAGCCTCCCATCTCCTTGAGTATTGGCACCTTCGATTCAACCTCCTGTCTCACCACGTGTTCTCCTTGATCCAGTTTCGCCTTGTCCAAGTTCCCGACGAGAAACAGTTTAGTTCCGTACTTCTTTCTCAGGGTTAGAGCGTCCATTCCTGCATTAACTTCAAGGGGCCAGTGGCCGGTGATTCCTGCTTCGACTGCTAGGTCAAGGATAGCATTAGTGTTTCCGTCGCTGTCCATCATTATTCTATCTATCTTATTCTTCTTGAGAAAGCTCGTGACCTTTTTGTAGTGAGGAAGGAGAAATTCCTTGTAGAGTTTAGGCGAAATATTTGGCCCATGCCTTTCTGCGAGGTCTTCCCACCAGAATACTGCGTCAATCTTGTCTTTCAGTGACTCGATGGCGTCCCGATAGGTCGCTATTGTGAAGTATTCCCAGTACTCTGCCATCCGCTGGATGAGTTCAGGGTTCCTGTAGAACATTTCAACGAACGTTGGTATGCCCATTAGTTGGGCTCCGAAACCGTAGAAACCGCTCATGGCTAGCGAAGTGTATCCATCTTGATATTCTTCTAAGGCAAACAGGTAGTCATCTTTCTGCCAGTCTTTTGGGTATCTGGCAGGTGTATTAGGGTTCAGGAGTTTTGTGTATGCCTCCCAACTTTGCCGATCCTTTACTGGAAATTCCAGGAAACGGGGCATGCTGTAAGTTGGATTTTCTACCGTGATGTTCTTCCTGACGATCTGACCGGCCCCATTTCGGTAGTCAACATAGCCTGAAGCTCGATTCAGGATCCTTGACTTGAATCTGGGTATCGGCCCGCAGTCTATGGTCAGGATTAGGCCCTCTGCTGCCACGCTGCCGAAGTACGAGTGAAGGTTGAAACCCGCAAGCGTTGGTCCTTGAAGAAGAAGGCCCTGTGGCAGGTTTGTGTCCTCAACTATTGCCACCTTATCGATAGGCAAGCCTTCTCTAAGCCACCTGATGATAATCCCGTCATTGTACGATTCCATCCAGGGCAGCATGTCGGGTTTCCTGAAGTTCATGACGGCCTTCACCCTCTCTCTGGCTGTCATGTCCGTCTCTTCTCGTTCACTTCGCTCAAGAGATCGTGTTACAACCTGTCCGTTCGGTTCAGGATCATTTCGTCTTCATTTCGTGATGAATTGTTATTGCTCGCTTTTTCTCAGCAGATTCACGCGCTGCTAACGCAACCTGAAGGGCGGCATGACCTTCTTCAACCGAGACAGGTGAATTTCCACCTTTTGAGACATAGTCACAGAATCCCTGGATTTCGCTTCTGTAGGCTTCCGCGAACCTTTCGATGAACCATGGACACGGCTGCTTCGTGGCCCCCTGTCCTCTCCAGAGTTCCATCGACTCCTTTCTCAGATTATCAACATGGACCGCACCCTGGTCGCCCAGAACTTCGGTTCTTAGGTCGTACCCGTATCTAGAAGTCCGGCTTCCCTCAACGACGCCCAAACCGCCGTTTCTAAATCTCAAGACGGCGACGGCATTGTCAAAGTCGCCATATTTCGCGAACTGAGGATAAACTAGTGTTGTTCCCGTCGCCCAGACCTGCTCCACTTCACTGTTCATGAACCAGAGTGCTATGTCGATGTCGTGTATGCATTCATCTACGAAAATGCCTCCGCTTCGTCGAATATACTCCTCTGGAGGAGGCTGTGGGTCGCGCGCGCAAGTTTTGACCAAGATCGGTTTGCCGATCCTGCCCTTCGCAATCATCTTCTTCGCCTTGCTGTATCCTAAATCAAACCGTCTGTTGAAACCAAGTTGGAACTTGACTCGAGATCGTCGGACTGCTGAAACAATCTTATCTGCCTGATTCAAATTGAGTGCTATCGGTTTTTCAAGGAGCATAGGTACATTTCTCTCAGAAGCTAATTCTACATGTTCCGTATGCATTTGGGTGGGCGTCGCGATAACTACACCGTCCAGTGATTCCTCTCTCAGCATCTTGATTGGGGTCTCATACATGCGGCATTCCAATTTTTTCGCTGTGGCGCTTGCTAACTTCTTTATCGGATCAGCAACAGCGATCAACTCAGCTTTCTCTGTGCTTGCGCGGATGTTGGCTGCATGTAAGTATCCAATACGTCCCACTCCCCAGACTCCAATTCCAAGCCGTCTCAATCTATGACGCCACCGAAGGTGTGAACTGAGGACATGAGATAAGTTAAGGACTACTGATGTTACGCCAATCTACGACAGAAAAATGGCTAGGAGTGACCGATCCTAGCCGTTCACGAATGTGACTGTGTTGAAGATTACCGTTGAGCTGATCGCTGTGAATATGGGGTCAAGCAGCGCGCTTTTGACGACGCCCTTTTGCCAGGCTACTGATCCCCCTCCGAATACGAGTTTGACGGTGCCCAACCATATGTATGGTGCGTCATTGTACATTTGTAGCTGCGCTGCGGTACACACTTGTTTAATGTAATTTACGTCAGCGGTGGCTGTCCAAGCGTCAACGCATTTCTGAACTGTAGGGTTTCCGTAGATTGCCCAGTCATTTGCAGGAGTATTGTAGTTCGCGAACAATATCCAAGCGTCTGCCGGAGTAGCTGCCCCTGGCGCAAATGTTCCAGTTCCGAACCATGATAGTTGAGCGACCTGCTGAGCCACCGCAAGTCCAGCCTGGTAGGAGCTCGCACCAGCAATATACGGCAACGTGTATTGACTACCAGGGGTCACCTCAATGGTCACCGTAATTCCGATTTGACCCAAGTCTGCCTGAACTACTTGCGCAGCTGAAATACAGTACGTGCAGCCTGCAACAACTCTGAATTCGAGCGGCGCCATCGTTGCCACGTTCACTCCGGACTCTTTCAGGTACTGCTGGGCCAGAGTCAAATTGTACTGGTAGGGCGGTAGGTTGCCGAGGTCATACCAATCCTTCTGCGCAGGATATTCAGGTCCTATCATTGGACCCAACTGGCCGAAGAACACTCTTTGCGAGATATCGGTTACGTTTACGGCGTGAACGATCGCTTGCCTGAAAGCGGTTATGTTGGTTGGGTACCGATGCGTATTCATGGCCATTCCAACAAACACCATCGAGGCGTCCGGCATGACGGAGTATGAATACTTGTCAGGATTCGCCAAGACCAGCGGCCAATTCTGTGATTGAATTGCCGATATCTGCGCCGCGCCCGTAGATAGATCAGTATATCTAGCTACGTCATCTGGTTTTACGTTGATGACAACGTTCTTGACATGACCCGGGTCCAAATACGGGTTCGCTTGAATATCAGCGGGGGCCAGACTCTTTCCCCAGTAGTTTGGATTTTGTGTGAATCTAACGTATGACCCTTCCACGACCGTAGTTACGGTATAGGGGCCGGTGCCGGGCATGGGATGTTGGTTAAAGTTCGTGTTGTACCCAGCAGGTGTACCGAAACCACCGTTTTGCAGAACGTACTGTGTGTCGAACAGTAGCCCGACATAGGCAACTAGGATGTGCGGCAACCAACGAAACGGTGCCTTCAGTTGGAACACTAGCTGGTTTGGGCCGGTAACGTATATCGGCCACGAACTATCGCTCATAATCTTCATCAGATCTGGTGTCGGGTTGATGAGACCACTCTGCGTCATCAACGCAAGCGTTGCTGGACCGAACGAGACGTTTGTGAAGTTGAATACGTTGTATGCATTCAGGAAGCTTGAGCTGTTTCCGGACAGATAGTAGAGTCCGTACATTTGACCCCAAACTTGGTATGCGTTGAACGGGTCACCATTCGAGAAGGTCACGTTCTGTCTAAGATTGAAAGTGTAGGTTGTTCCGTCTGGTGACACTGTCCAGCTACTCGCTAGCACAGGAAGAATCTGAATATCGCCAGTCTGGTACAACAAGCTTCCGTTCAGGGTGACCAGCGGCTGGTATACTGTGTAGGCACACCAGTTTGGATAAGGTATTTCTCCAAGTGAACTGAGCTGGTTCAGATCACCGCTCGGCCAGAACGCGTCATCTATTGTAAGAGTTTCAGGGGCGGCTGACGCCGAAGAAGATGTCATAGTACTACTAATGACCGAAGAGGGCTGGCTCGGTTGTGATACGAAATATAGCCCTACCCCGGCTACAACAATAATAATTAAAACCAAAAGTGCGGCAGTAGTCCTAGCTATCGCTTTAGTGTTCATATAGATACAGGTCCACCTGGACGTGTGACGCGGAAAAAATATAAGCTTTCGCACGGGTTAGTTGCGTTCACCACGTACTTTTGTCAAATTCCAAGGCGGTTGAACAAATTTGAAAGGAAGGGCCCCCGTATCGTCAGCAAATCTGCTCTAGTGACTTGAACTGAGCTGTTCTAAGAGGATTCACTCCACACTGTTTGGATACGTGAAAATCAGGAGTTATATGGCCCATCATCGACGTCGTGATGCTCACCAAGAGGTACCTATGAGTTTGCCCCTAACTCATGTTAGGCACGAAATTCTATTCTAGAAGCATCGCTCACAGGTAGCGACCTTCTACGACACGGCTTGCAGTGAATCTTGTGCCGCTTTCAGTGTCATGTCTATATCGTCCTCTGTGTGTGCGGTGGATACGAACATGTGTTGGTACTGTAGCGGGTGAACTAGGACCCCTCTCTTCAGCATCTCCCTATGATAACGGGTGAATCGGGCCCCGTCGCATTCGAGAAACTCCCTGTAGTTTGTGATCTTCTTCAGCGAGGTGAAGTAGATTTGAACACCACACTGGGCCAGGCCTTGAACTATAGTTTGGGTTCCGCTCGCATCCGCGATCCGCTTAAGTCCATCCTGCAACTTCGTTCCGACTTTCCGAAGGTGCCTGTAGCAGGCTCCGTCGTTTGCCGTCAACTCCGTCAAGGTTGCGCATGCGGCAGCGCAGCAAAGTGGATTTCCATTGTACGTTCCCGCGTGCATGATGCTTCCTGGGCCGACTTCGTTGAAAATCTCCCTCCTTCCCGTTATCGCGGAAATTGGAAATCCTCCGCCTAGGGCCTTTCCGAAACAGGCCAAGTCGGCTTCTACGCCGAAATGTTCCTGGGCTCCTCCGGGAGCTAGTCTGAAACCGGTTATGACTTCATCAAAGATCAATAATACGCCATGCTTCGACGCGATCTCTCTAGCTGACTCGAGGTAGCCTTCGTTGGGGGGAGCAACCCCAATGTCCATTGAAACTGGTTCCATTATAATGGCAGCAAGTTCATGTTCGTGTAATCTAACGGTCTTCTCAAGTAGTTCTATATTATTCCAGGGCAGGACTATCGTATTCTTTATCGTGTCATCAGGAATGCCTGGTCCAGCTCTCACCTTGTACGGAGACACTTCGGAGCCTAATGCGGACCGTGGAGAGCCAACGATGTTGAGTAGAACATAATCGTGAGCACCATGATAGTGGCCTTCGAATTTCACGATCTTGTCCTTACCAGTGTATCCCCTAGCGATTCTTATTGCATGCATCGTAGCCTCGCCCCCCGTGCTAGAAAACCTGATCATTTCTGCGTTTGGAATAATCTCGTGAATCTTCTCTGCAAGTTTGATTTGAAGTTCATCAAGCATCGCGTACTGAACCCCCTTCTCCAATTGAGCCTTCACCGCCTCCAGAACGGAAGGGGGAGAATGCCCCAGGATCAGCGGACCAAAACCGAGAAGATAATCCAAGTAGACATTATCATCTGCATCCCAGATTCTTGATCCTGCGCCCTTCTTGAAAGTCAACGGATATGGCTCGTATGTAGGGTAGCATTGCGCATTCGAGCTCCCGCCACCGGGGATAAGTCGCTTAGCTCTAACAAAGGACTCCCAAGATCTGCGAGTGTTCAAACCTTCAACATACTCACGATAATCATCGTTCGTGCTCAATTGACTTCAAGCAGAGGGGTTAACGCCCGCTTAAAAGCCTCATCAATTCTCGTGATTAAACCGGTTGACTGGGAAACTCACTTGGGAGTTACGATTAGCATAAACTCGAACACGATGATGGTCGTCAATCATCCAAAGAGTATTAAGAAATGAAGGAATCTGCTACGACGTGTAACCAGATGAAATTAACCGGTAGCATTCTTTCTCACGATGAGATTGTTGAGCTTGATAGGGCGTCAATGAAGGTCCTCTCCGAGGTTGGAGTTCTTGTCGCCAGTGAAAGGGCCCTGAAACTATTGGATGCTGCTGGTGCCCAGATCGATTATGTTAAGGAGATTGCAAAGATCTCGGAAGACTTGGTGCGAAAGTCCATCTCTTCGGCAACTTCGACACCTCTTGAGATGTTCGATAGGACAGGGACCTCCTCCATCCGACTCGAAGGAAAACACACGTACAATATAACAGGCTTCGACGCGATATACACGCTTGACTCCGAAACGGGAGAGCGACGTCCCTCCACCAAACGTGATGATGAGGAGTTCGGTAGGATTGCTGACGCTTTACCTAACATTGCTGCCGTAGGCAATGAGGTGATTCCACAGGATGTGCCGGGAAGATCAGCGGAGCTTCATGCGGTTCAAGCCATACTCTGCAATACTTCAAAGCACTGCTTCTTCGCACCATCGGAAGGTAAGGTTGCTCGGGCAGCTCTTGAGATGGTGAGGACTGCTTGCGGTAGAAGTGATCTTTCAACTAGAACGCCGGTTACTTTGCAGGCGTCATCTACGGCTCCGCTTCGGTGGCAGAGGAAGGCGCTTGAGACCTTGATGGAGGCTGCCTCTGCAGGTGTCAATCTCAATCTGTTGCCTCAACCTATTGCTGGTTTGACTGCTCCTGTTACATTGGCTGGCGTATTGTTGTTGCAGACCGTAGAAACCTTAGTGGGTCTGGTTATTGCGCAGCTGGTTAGACCGGGGGTTCATGTAATTTACGGATATTGCCCGACGACTCTCGACATGCACGAAGCAAATCCAGCTCTCACTGCTCCTGAGGGCGCGATTATGAGGATTGCGAGTGCGCAAGTGGCGAAGTATTATGGTCTGCCGTCTCTCTCATCAGATAACACAGACTCGCATGTCAACGATGAACAAACCGCTTGGGAGAAAGCCGCCATCTACCTGTCAATCTACTTGGCCGGAACAGACATCTCATTGGACATGGGAGTATTCTCAGGCGGATTAATCGCCAGTCGAGAACAACTCGTGATTGACAGCGAAATCCTAGGATATGTTGAACGAGTAGCTAGAGGTATGCAGATCAACGAGGGGACACTGGCGATTGATCTTGTCTCCAAGGTAGGACATGGCGGTAACTTCCTTAAAGAACCTCACACGCTGAAGCACTTCAAAGCCGAGCACTGGCTTCCTGAGATCTCCTCGCGCGCGGCGGTTGGAAGATGGTTGAAGAGGGGAGGCCATGATGTTGTGCAGTCAGCTAGAGAAAAGGCGAAGCGAATTCTCATTGAGCATCATCCGAATGAATTGCCCCGGGATACAATTGCTGAGTTGACACGGATACTCGAGCAATTTGAAGCGAGATCAGCACAGTGATAATGATACGTAAGAGGCTCCAAATAGGAAGCTATGAACTCATCAGCTGCTTGAAAACGGCAACCGAATCGACTGCGTTGTCGCTATAGCCATCTGCACCCATTTCCTTCGCTAGTTTGGGTGTGACGGCAGCTCCGCCAACAGCCACCTTTAGACCCCGCCGGATTCCATTCTTCTCTAACGCGTCAACTACGATCTTCTGTTCAGGGGCAGACGTGGTGAGTAGGGATGACATGGCGATTATGTGGGGCTTCTCTTCCTTAACTTTCTCTAGGAATCTTTCCGGAGGCACATCTACACCTAGGTCCTTAACGTCAAACCCCGCCGCTTCGAGCATGACGATGACGAGGTTCTTTCCCATGTCATGGATATCCCCACGAACTGTGCCAATCACCACAATCCCCGTTGCTTTCCGCTCTAACCTTTGCGCCGCCAGAAGCGGTCGAAAAACCTCAATACCTGCTTTCATTGCCTCTGCTGCCAAAACGAGTTCCATGACGAAGGCTTCGCCAGCTTCAAACTTGTCTCCTATTTCGCGTATGCCCTTGGAGAGCCCATTCTCAATCGCCTCGACTGGATTGACTCCGAGTCGAACTGCCTCCTCGGCAGTTGCCCGCGCGCTATCGACGTCCAAGTTGACCACCGCGTTTCTTAGCTCTTCAATGATATTGGAGTTGGAGCTCACCAAGAATACACTTCGCTCAGTCTTGCCTTCTTACGGATATCACTCTTGTGTCTAGTTGCAATCTCAGTCTTTGAATCTCTACGCAGTCTTCTCGACAAAGTGACATGCGACAAAGTGCCCTGGCGACAGCTCGGCGAGAGATGGATTATCTTTCGTGCACACTGATTCAGCAAATGGGCATCTGGGGTTGAATCTGCATCCGGGGGGTGGGTTGATGGCGCTGGGAACTTCCCCCTTAATTTCTGCCTGTAACAGGTTTCGCCGTTCGGGGTCAGGAATCGGAGCGGATGTGATTAGCGCGATCGTGTATGGGTGTCTAGGCTTAGTGACGACTGTTCTTGTCGGGCCGTACTCAACCAGCGAGCCAGCATACATTACTGCCATGGTGTCTGACATGTACTGAGCGACGGCTATGTTGTGCGTGATGAGCATGTAAGAAAGTTCATACTGCTTTTGAAGTTCGAGGAGAAGTCTGAGGATTTGGGCTTGAACCGATGCATCGAGCGCGCTTGTAGGTTCATCGAGGATGACAAGTCTAGGTTGCGTTGAAATTGCTCTGGCTATTGCAACTCTCTGCTTCTGGCCTCCGCTTAATTGTCTTGGAGGGCGTGTGGAGAAATCTTCCGATAATCCAACAGCCAGTAGACTTCTCTTGACTGCATCACGTACTACGTCCTTGCTCCATCCCATAAGGCCATGTAGAGGTTCCGCGATCGATTCACCAACCTTCATTCGTGGGTCTAGTGAAGATTCGGGGTCTTGGAAGACCATTTGCATGTTCCGGTAGAGTTCAGTTCTGGAAATGCTCCCTTTCGTTATCTCTTTTCCACCGAAGTAAATGCGTCCGCTAGTTGGTGGAGTCATGAGGGCTACTGTTCTCGCCAGAGTTGTTTTTCCGCACCCGGACTCCCCTACGACGGCTACTGTTTTCCCTTTGGGGATACTAATGCTGACCCCGTCAACGGCTCGGACGAATTTGTCTTGAGCGTGGGAGAAGGGGTTCAGTCCTCTCCGGATTGGAAAGTACTTCTTCAGGTCCTGCGTGCTCAAGACAGAGTCTATTTCACTGGCCATATAGGAAACACGACACCTTACGGTTCTGGTCTATAGCTAGCTCTGGCGGTCTCTTCGTTCCGCAAACTTGCATGACGCGCGGACATCTTGGAGCAAACTTGCATCCTACCGATCGAACGCCTAGATCTGGGAGTGTCCCTGCTATTGCATGAAGCTCGCTATCTTCCTTGAATCCGGATGGAATGCATGAAAGTAACCCGCTTGTATACGGGTGAAGTGGTTTAGAGAAGATGCCGTGCACATCAGCATCTTCAGCAATCTCACCCGCGTACATCACAATTACCCTGTCAGCGACCTGACTCGCCACTGCTAGGTCATGCGTTACGAGCAGAATACTCGTTCGCACTTTCCTGATGAGTTCTTTCATCAGTTTCAGGACTTGAGCTTGAGTGGTCACATCCAATGCGGTCGTCGGTTCATCCGCGATCAATAATGCGGGTTCTTGTGACAACGCCATTGCAATCATTACTCGTTGCGTCATTCCACCGGAAAGTTCGAAGGGATATCGATCTAGCACTTGTTCAGGGTCAGGGATTCTGACCAGCTTCAGGTACTCGATGACCTCGTTCCTCAACTCTGAAGGAATCTTCCTCCTCCAATTCAAGGCAGGGAATTTCGAAGGTTTCGCTGATGAGTTCTTCGTGTATGCCTCCTGCATTACCGTACTGGATACCTTATGTCCCCTCTTTCTTGCTTCGCGGACCATAATTGCTTCCGCGATCTGTTCCTCAACTCTATAGACAGGGCTAAGGCTTGTTAATGGTTCTTGGAAGATCATGGCGACCTCGGTGCCCCTGTACTCTCTAATCTTGCCCCCGCTCAGTTTGAGAAGGTCTGTCCCTTTGTATTGAACTGACCCGGTCACTTTTGCAGTCTTCTTCGGGAGCAGTCCGATCACTGAAAGGCCTAGGGTGGATTTCCCGCAACCGGACTCGCCGACGACGGCTAGGAACTCGTCTTGTCTCAGTTCAATGCTGATATTGTCGACTGCGGTTATTCTTTTCGAATAGGTCTCGTAATCGACGGTTAAGTTTTCTATGCTGAGGAGTGATCCCATTAAGTTGCCTCCTCGAGCGCGTCCCTAAGGCCGTCACCAAGTAGACTGAAGCCTATGACTAGAAGTGCAATTACCATGCCTGGAATTACAGGCAACCAAGGGGCTATGATTAGATATTCCTGTGAGGTGCTGATCATTTCACCCAGGTCTGGGAACGGTGGCCTGACGGATAGGCCGAGGTAGCTTAGGCCAGCGTAAGTGAGAACGACTGTGGCAACGTCTAGAGTTGCGTACACTAGCAGCGTAATGGAGATGTTTGGTAGAACATGCTTTAGGATGATCGCACCTGTCCTCTGCCCTGCGAATTTTGCTGCCTCAATGTAGTTCTGGTGTGAGACCCGCAATGCCTCTCCTCGGGCTACGCGCGCATAAGGAGGCCACCAAATAACCATCAGAGCAATCATCATGTGAGTTAAACCAGGTCCTAGAGCCACCGCGATCACCATGGCGATGACTAGTGCGGGCAATGCGAAAATCACGTCAGTGAATCTCATTAGCAGTTCATCAAAGAGTCCGCCCTTGAAAGCAGCCACTGAGCCTATCAGGGCGCCGATAGAGATAGCGACTGCGACAACTGTGAAACTTGCCAAAAGCCCGTTAGGTATGCTCGCTAGAACTCTACTAAACACGTCCCGACCGAGAAAATCGACACCGAACGGGTGGGCCATGGTTGGAGAACCTAGAGACGGGCCCACGTTTTGTTGAAGTGGATTATAGGGCGTAATCGTGATTTTCAGATAATTCGCTACCGTCACGGCGACGGCTAAGGAGACGTAAACAGCGACGATTACGATTCCGATTATCGACTCTTTGTTTCTGAATAGCACTGATGTGCTTCTGCGGAAACTGGAAGAGACTGGTGTGGCTTTTTCCTTGTTCAAGATTGAATGTCATCCCAGTCTAACTTGAGGATCAACTACTGCATACATGATGTCCGCTACTAAGTTGGCTACTACAATCACCAATGCGAAGACTATGGTTGTACCAAGTATTCCAGGGTAGTCTTGTCCATTCAATGCCTGTACTACGTAACGGCCCATTCCTGGGTACGAGAACACGTTCTCGACGAAAATAGTACCAGTGATCAGCCAGGTGACAACCAAAGACGAGAGGGAAACTACAGGGATGAGGGCATGCCTCAGGCCATGCTTGTAGAATACGGTGTTCTCGTCCAGACCTTTGGCTCGCGCGGTTCGAATATAGTTCGCGTGCATGATATCCAACAGCGAGCTTCGCAGAACTCGGGTTACGATTCCGAACGTGACCAGGGTTAACGCTGCGCTGGGAAGGATCACGTGCTGCAGTGAGCTGGTGAAGTATGGAATGTTGCCTTCCAGCAAGCTATCCAGCATCGGGAGACCGGTTATCCAAGTTGGAGCGGTTAAGGAAGGATCGTATGCGCCTCCGCTCGGCAATAGACCTAAGGAGAAAGTGAAAACGATGAGGAGAACTAGCGCTATGAAGAAGGGTGGTGACGCATAACCAGTTAAGTAGACCGCTCGAATCGCATCATCAATTGGCGTGTGATTGTACCTAGCTGAAACCACGCCTAAGAGGACGCCGAGTGCCAGGCTTGCTACGATAGCGAAGATGGCGATTTGCAGCGTGTACGGTAAAGTTTGCGCAATCACCGTTGAGACGGGTAGAAAATTCCTTGAGGGTGAGTACCCGAGATTTCCCTGAAACAGGTTAACCAGATAATAATAGTACTGAACGTACACGGGGTCGTTCAAATGATACTTCTTAATGTACGCTTGTGCCAGTTCGGGATGCATCCCCGCCGCCTTTCCGATCCAAGCGTAGATCGGATCACCGCCAAGACTGTGCGAAAGAACAAACGTAATCGTCATTACGCTTAGCAGTACAAAGATGCCAAAGAGTGCACGTCGGAGTATGTACTTTGCCAAATTCATTTGTTTGGTCTGCTACCTCAACTTGACAGTTTTGTGTCGCATAAAACCGTTCGCTCCCCGTTCTAGGTTGGGGAGTGAACGGCGCGATCATTTCTAGCTGCCGACGAATGTTACTGTGTTGAAGATGACAGTTGAGCTGATCCCGGTATAGACCGGGTCAAGGTACCCACCGCTGACCACGCTCTTCTGCCAAGCTACTGAACCGCCTCCGAATACCAGCTTTATTGATCCTAACCAGATGTAGGGTGCGTCATTGTACATTTGAAGTTGGGCTGCTGTGCACAGCTGTTTGATCTGGTTCACATCGTTAGTAGAGGTCCAAGCATCCACACATTTCTGAACGATTGGATTGGCGTAGATTGCATAGTCATTTGCGGGTGTATTCTGATTCGCGAAGAGTATCCAAGCGTCAGCTGGTGTGACTGCACCAGGCGCAAATGTTCCCGTACCGAACCAGGTCAGCTGTGACACTTGCTGTGCAACTGCCAGTCCTGCCGAATAGGAACCAGCTCCTGCTACATAGGGCAGCGTGTATTCGCTACCGGGAATTACCGCGATGTTCACTGTAATGCCAACTTGGGAGAGGTCTGACTGAACTATTTGAGCGGCTGAGATACAATAGGTGCAGCCAGCTACCACTCGAAAGTCTATGGGTGTCGTGGCCACATTAACTCCGGACGCGGTGATGTATTGCTGTGCTAGCGTCAAGTTGTACTGGTACTGTGGCAAGTTCCCAAGATCGTAGAAGTCCTTCTGCGCTGGATATTCGGGTCCGATCATGGGTGCCAATCCATTGAAGAATGCTCGTGCAGATATGTCTGTTAGGTTGACTGCGTGAACTATTGCCTGTCTGAAAGCAGTAATGTTGGTGGGGTAGCGGTGGGTATTCATTGCAATTCCCACGAACGCCATGGAAGCATCGGGCATGAGTGCATATCCATACTTGTCAGGGTTAGCAAGAACTAGAGGCCAGTTCTGACTTTGGATTCCTGCAATTTGTGCAGCACCAGTTGATAGGTCGGTGTATCTGGCTACGTCGTCTGGTTTGTAGTATACGATAACATTCTTCACGTGACCTGGGTCCAAGTACGGGTTCGCTTGAATATCAGCCGCCGACAAGCTGCTTGCCCAGTAGGTTGGGTTCTGAGTGAACTTTACGAAGGAACCTTCTGAAACGTCAGTAACGACGTAAGGTCCAGTTCCAGGGATCGGTTTCTGGTTGAATGCGGTGTTCAGAGCGGCAGGGGTTCCGAATCCACCGTTCTGTAGCACGTACTGAGTATCGAATATGAGACCAACGAAGGCTACTAAGATTTGAGGGAAGTATGCGAATGGAGCCTTGAGGTGGAAAACGATCTGGTATGGACTGGTTACGTAGATAGGCCATGAACTGTCACTCATGATGCTTAGCAAAGCTGGAGTCGGATTGGCGAGTCCACTTTGAGTCATGAGTGCAATTGTGGCTGGGCCGAAGTTGGCTTTGGACATATCGAAGACGTTGTATGCGTTGAGGAAACTGGAACTGTTTCCGGTCAGGTAAGCTAGGCCGTACATTTGTCCCCATACTTGATAGGAATTGAAGGGATCACCGTTTGAGAATGTAACGTTCTGTCTTAGGTTGAATGTGTATGTGGTGCCGTCGCTTGAAACCGACCAGTCCGTAGAGAGCATGGGGAGTATCTGAACGGTGCCCGGTCCATACTCCGCAGAAGCGTTTGTAGTAACAAGTGACTGGTAAACCGTGTATGTTAACCAATCAGGGTATGGTATAGCTTGCGGTGAAGTTAACTGATTAAGATCACCGCTGGGCCAGAACGCGTCGTCAATCACTAGGGTGTCACGCATAGCAGCAGCGCTGGACGTCGGCATCATAGTAGTAGTTGCAGAAGGTGACGTAGTCTGAGTTGCGAAGTATACTCCGGCGGCCGCTATGACAATTATCAGGATAATAACAACGGCGATAACAGGTTTCTTAGCTCGAGATGTAGTGCTCATGGAAAGAGGCTTGGTAATTTCGCATATAACACTTTGCAGCACACCTTGAAGCTTCGGAAAGATTTTACTTGTGAGACGGCAAAAAGTGAATGTAGAGAAACAATATTAAGATCTATTTGAACGACCCGCTTAGCCGTTTAATAACTGCACCCAAATCAGATGGCTGAGTTCAGCTTACGTGCATTAGCCCTTGCGTAAGTCAACAAACCTTCCCAAGCATAGACACTAGAAGTTTCCTGAAATTTGCAAAACGATTAGAATTCCTGATTACAGGTCGAGTTGTCTAACGCCAGTAAGTGTGCGTTCCCCCGGCGGTTACGCCACCATCAATGACGAACGCGGTTCCTGTTATGAATGAGGCATCGTCAGATGTGAGGTAGAGGGCTGCTGCCGCAATCTCTTCAGGCCTTGAGAATCTTCTCAGCGGCATGATGTTCATCCATGTCTGTCTGGCGGCTTTCGGGTCTTGAGATGTTGCTAATCCCTTTTCCATGAGAGGAGTGTCGACGTTGCAGGGGCAGATGCAGTTGATCCTTATGTTGTAAGGAGCATAGTCAAGTGCCATTTGTTTCGTCAGAAGCACTACACCGCCTTTGGATGCGCAGTATGCTGCGGACGCTAATCCACCAACTAACCCGTACTCTGAACCCATGTTGATTATGACGCCGCTCTTCTGCTTCATCATATGTGGAAGCGTATACTTACAAAATAGAAATGTCCCCTTCAGGTTGATCGCGAGGAGTTTATCCCAATCTTCTTCACGCGTACCAACCGCGGTCCCGTCTGCCTGAGGATTGATGACGAAAATGTCTACGCCCGCTGAATTGTGGAGGATGTCGACCTTGCCGAAATGGGCGATGGTCTTTGAAACTGCATTCTCAATCGATGAGGAATTCGTGACATCTGTTTCAACTAGGAGGGCGTGTCCTCCATCCGTCTGGATCTTCTTGACTGTTTCTTCTCCTCGCTTAACGTCCAGATCGGCGACGACAATCCGAGCGCCTTCGTTAGCGAAGAGCAGTGCAGTAGCTCTTCCTATGCCTGAACCTGCTCCGGTGATTATTGCGACGCGATCTCTTAATTTCATTAATGAACCTCTCACCAGTTCTTTATTGAAATCCCAAAAAGAAACTTTGACCATCAGAGATATGGTTTGAGAGAGTTAAACGATTCTTTCGCGACTTGAAGAGGATCTTCCCTCCAGTATTCTGGTCTGAACATCTCTATTGATAACCAGCCGTCCCAACCGTGATCCTTAAGCCATCTTTCGTATTCGCGTAGTTTGATAACTCCCCTACCCGGTAGCAGCCTTTTCTCGTCCGTGAGCATCTCAGGTTGCCCTGGCTCAACGTCATTGAAATGTACTATCCAGAGTCGCTCCAGTGGGAAGTCTCGAAGCTCGTCCAGTGTAGATCCGCCGACGTGACAGTGGAAGGTATCTATTATCAGCCCCACGTTGGATGCGACTGTTGCATTCAGAACTTCGACGGCGTCGTGGACAGTGCTTGCTGACGCTTCCGCGAGGAATTCAAATCCTACACCTACAGAATACTCTGCGGCCACCTGCGCGATCCTACTTAGTCTGCCTGCAGTCATCTCAATAGCTTTCGCCTTCTGTATTTTCTTCTGGACGGGAGTGGGAGCAACATGAAGGATTTTGCAGCCGGTATGTTGGCAGACCGTTGCGAACTCTCTTGCCCTATGCAACACAGCTTCAAAGTCCTCGGATGGAACGTAGGAGAATTCTTCGAGCGACCCCACGCAGACTGCCTCTAGGTGATGGACCTCCAAGAGCTCTCTTAGTTGACTCCAAGTGTTGTTCAAGGCGGCGTATGAACGCAGCTTCTCTATTCTAAACTCGATACCTTGAAAACCGGCTGATGAAGCTGCTTGGATGAAGTCTTGGACATCTGTTTGATTCAGTGTGGCCTGATTAAGGCACGCTTTCATTCAACGACAGCTCTCCCGTACGCTGTATACTCATCGGAATGAGGAAGCGTCAATCCAAAAAAAAGGAAAATGGTTGAGTTGGGTTTGCTGTTAGCTCACGAATGTGACCGTGTTGAAGATGGCGGTTGTAGATTGCGAGGTGAAATCTGGGTCCATAAGGAAGCCTTTGACGACGGTCTTATCCCAAACGACGGATCCTCCGCCAAACGCGAGTGTGGGGTTGCCTAGCCATATGTACGGGGCATCGTCGTAAACCTGCTTGTTCGCTGCAGTGCAAGCGACCTTGATTGCGGTCACGTCCGCGGTAGTGAACCACGAGTTGACGCAGTTGTCGACTATAGGGTTGCCATAGTTCGCGAAGTTGCCAGTAGGGCTCTTGGAATTCACAAACATCACCCAACCGTCCGCAGGAGTAGGAGCCTCAGGTGCAAAGGTTGGAAAGCCCATCCACGCCAAGTGCGCCTCCTGCTGTGCGACTGGAATTGACGCGGAATATGAGGAGTACCCGGCCGTGTACGGGAGCGTCAATTCCGCAGGCGGGGTCACCTCGACTGTTACTGAGATACCGATTTGGCCGAGGTCGGCTTGAACTACTTGCGCTGCTGAAATACAACTGATGCACCCAGCGATAACCCTGAACTCGAGCGGTGCCATTGTTGCCACGTTCACACCGGATTCTTTCAAGTATTGTTGGGCCAGAGTCAAATTGTACTGGTAGGGGGGCAGGTCGCCAAGGTTGTAGAAGTCTTTCTCTGCTCGATACTCGGGACCGACCATGGGCACCATCGTATTGTAGTAAACTTTCTGATTAACTTCGGTCACGTTCACGGCGTGTACGAGGGCCTGCCTGAAGGCAGTGATGTTGGTTGGATACCGCAGAGTGTTCATGCCGATACCTACGACAATTAGAGCGTCATTCGGCATTTTGAAGTAATCATACTTGTCAGGGTTTGCGAGCACGAGTGGCCAACTCGTGTAAATCGAAGCAATCTGGGCGGTTCCCGTGGAGAGATCTGAATATCTTACGACGTCATCGCCTTTTGCGTAAACAATCACGTTCTTGACGTGTCCAGGGTCTACGTACGGGTTTGCTTGAATTTCGGCTGGGGTCAGGCTATTTCCCCAATAAGTCGGGTTCTGTGAAAACTTCTCAAAGGAACCTAACTCAAATCCAGTTGGGACGTATGGTCCCGTTCCTGGAATCGCATGCTGGTTGAAGTAAGTATTAATCGCAGTTGGAGTACCGAAGCCTCCGTTCTGGAGGATGTATTGCGTGTCCAGGATTAAGCCAACGTACATGGTTAAGACTTGAAGCATCCACTTAAACGGAGACTTCAAGTGGAGTACGATTTGGCTCGGCCCAGTCACGTATATAGGCCACGTATTATCCATCATGATCTTCAGTAACTCTGGACTTGGGTTGATGACTCCGCTCTGGGTCATGAGCGCGACAGTAGCAGGACCGAACTTGACAGGTGACATGTCAAACACCTGGTAACCGTTCATAAAGCTCGAACTATTCCCTGACAGGTAGTAGAACTCGTACAAGTCCCCCCACACTTGGTAAGCATTGAAGGGATCACCGTTCGAAAAAGTCACATTCTGTCTAAGGTTAAACGTGTAGACTGTACCATCCGGCGAAACTGTCCAATCAGTTGCGAGATCCGGCATTACTTGAGTAGTGTCACCAGTCGTGTACACTAAGCTACCATTTAGGGTGACAAGCGGTTGGTAAACCGTATAGTACCACCAGTCGCTGCCGACTATGTTCAACGTTGGAGGAATCGGATTGAGATCTGACCCGGACCAGTAGATCTCATCTATGACTAGCGTGTCGTGAAGCGAACTCGACATGGTAGCACTAGTGGTAGTAGCCATCGGAGCGGTCGGTTGCATTGAGGAATACAGACCCACCCCTATACCGGCAATCACCACAATAATTACGATAAGAACGGCCGCGGTTGTTTTGGTTACCGCTTTACTTATCATGCAAATGAATCTGATTTACATTTACTTAACACTTTGCAGATGCCGGAAAGACCGCTTTTTACCTGACAAAATGAGGATTAAGATCCACCGTCCATCCACGTCTAGATTTTTATAATTCAGCTCCAACCTTCAAGTTGAGAAATTCGGAAAATGATCCCGTGCATAAATCAGGCAACCGTACTAACCACGGACACGAAGAGGTTCTTGGAGAAAGCGAAATCACACAACTTCACTCATGTAGAACTGGACATTACCAAAGTCGAGCAGAGCATCGCCAAAGATGGCAGAACCCACCTCCAGAAATGTCTCATCGATAACGCGATCAAAGTGGTCAGCCTTAACGCAATAGAGAATTACCCGATTCTCACGAAAGACGAAATGGCCAAGTCACTCCTCAGGT
The DNA here is from genome assembly GCA_050012795.1 of Bathyarchaeia archaeon. Taxonomy (GTDB): domain Archaea; phylum Thermoproteota; class Bathyarchaeia; order 40CM-2-53-6; family 40CM-2-53-6; genus FEN-987. The sequence goes on from JBEKGM010000006.1 coordinate 71,416, forward strand.
GCACTGAGGTCATCGAATTATCAAACTCACTCAACTGTGATACTGTTGTAGTGAACCCGAACGAAGTCGCAGCAGACCAAGACGTGATGAGGACACGGTTTGATGAGTTCATGATTCAGACTGCTGAAATTGCGGAAGATCACGACATCCGTGTAGGGTTTGAGTATGTTAGTTACGGTGACAGGATTGTCAATTCCCTTAGCGGGAGCCTCGAGGGATTAGCAAGATGGACCGGGGGAATTGGATTAGTGCTTGACATCTTTCACATGTACCGGTCGGGTGAAAAGATCAGCGAGATTCCTTCGAAGGATCGGCAAAAACTATGGATCTTCCACATTAACGACGCCCCGAGTATTCCAATACCCAGAGTGCGAGATTCAGATCGGGTCATGCCACTGGAAGGAGTCATCAACCTGCGCGAGTACGTTAACCAACTTCGTGAGATGAGATTCGATGGCCCAGTTTCAGTTGAATTGTTCAACAAGAAGTACTGGGATATGCAGCCTGATAATGTGATTGGGAAAGCCAAAATCAGCCTTAAAGAACTTGGAATCTAACAAATTGCCACGACGCCGAGGTAACTGAGAATTACATGTCGTGATAGATGAACCGCACAGTTAAAGAACAGTTGCCACATTTCTGGCGAACAAGTGAATTATCCGTTGGCTAAGATGATCGGTGCACTACTTAGAGGGCTGAAGGAAGGAGTCAGCGTAGTCGAACTTGACGCTCCCACACCCGCCAATCCCAATGATGTTGTGGTCCGTATGCGAGCGTGCGGTATGTGCGGAACGGACCTGGCAATTCTTGAGGGGCGGCATCCAGCAAAGCCACCAGTAATCCTAGGTCATGAATGCGCTGGTGAAGTAGCACAGGTCGGCAGCGCTGTAACTAGTCTGAGCGTAGGGGATCACGTTGTCGTTGACCCCAACCTTCGATGCGGTGTTTGCCGGTATTGCAGATCGGACCGTCCGAACCTCTGCGAGACGCTTGTAAGTATAGGCGAAGACATCAACGGAGGTTTCGCGACTCATATGCTTGCACCCGAGAAAGCGATCTACAAGATTCCAAAGAGCATGGATTGGAAAACTGCGGCACTGACGGAACCATTCTCGTGCATCATCAACGGATTCCTTAGAGCGAGAGTGAGGCCATCCGACACTGCCGTTGTTTACGGTGCTGGTCCGATGGGACTCTTCTGGGTGAGTTTGCTTCGACGCGCTGGAGCTCGCAAGGTAATGTCTGTTGAGATCGCGGAAAAGCGACGGCAGGCAGCGAAGAGGGTTGGGGCTGACGTCACAATAAACCCTTCCACAGAGGACCCTGTGAAGCGGGTCCTGGATGAGACAGGAGGTTTGGGCGCAGACGTTGGGGTAGAGGTTATCGGTAAGATCGAGACGGTTGAGGCAGCAATTCAATCATCAGCGCACGGAGGACGCGTGGTCATCATGGGAACCTGCAGACCAGACGCCGCTGCTAAATTCAGTCCGTTCGACGTCATGCGCTACGAGAAAGACATACTAGGATCGCATACACAGGCCGCAAGTTTCCGAACAGCCATCGACATGCTAGATGCAGGCTTCGTTCCGGTAGACGTGATCGTGACTCACCTTATACCGTTGAAGGAGATTGATAGGGCATTCACCCTCAACAAGACGGGTGAAGCCGTAAAGACTGTTGTTGTAATGGATTAGCCTTCCGAAAAAAGGATTCACGGGCGGCGGCTGCCGCCCTTACTTCGTCTGTTAATTTGTCATGGCTCTACCTGGAAGCTCGTATATTGATTTCCAGCCAGGACTCAAAGGTTCCTTCAGGTAGGGTTCCATCTCTTCGCGAGATCGAAGAGTAATCTTGTCTACGGGCGGTACTTTTCCAGCTGGGTATGCTTGAAGGATCTCGTCGCAAACCAGCGTGAGGTATCGCAGGATGGCTGCAATCGGTCTCTTGGCTTTTCTCGCAGTTGCCAAAGTGGGTTTTCCAACAACCCCTTCCGGAGTGGCCGTGATCTCGATAGCTGCCTGCCCCTCACCCTCAGACCATTTGTGTGGTCTGCGGAACGGGTCAACTGACTTGTCGAAGTGACCGTCGGGTAAGTAGGATATGCCCTGCGTATCCTTAGCTAAGGTCATGTCAACCATCTCTGGCGGGAAGAGCAAAAGCGCGTTGGACGTCTCTGCTTCGTCCGCGTGGACGAAGTGTGTTGCCATAGCATCTGCCTTTCCTGTTGGACCCCAGAATTCCCGAACCGCACGATGCCAGTCCAACATTCTGAATATGCCTGGAAGCTGATATCGCTTCATGAATTCGTGCAACGCAGACTCCAAGACCCAAAGCTGCCCGTGATTGTTCACGATTATCTGCTTCCTAAACCCGTCATTCCAGAGTCCAGCCATAACGGCGATCAATATTTCTCGAGCAGTAGTCTCAGATACAATGACAGTACCTGGCATTCCAATATGATGGAATGGGTGAGCTCCATAATTGAGCGGCGGTAGGGCAAGGTTTACAGGGGCACCTTTCTTCGCCGTGTATCGACGTACGCCCTCGCAAATCTGTGAGACCACGAACGTGTCCAATCCGGAGACGGTGTGAACACCGTGGTTTTCTGTGCATCCTACCGGAATCAGAACGATATCGTTCTTCCTTCTATTCTCCACGAGCCTCTGGCGAACCGTAGTCTGGATGTAACTTCCCGGTTTCCCTAGTTCAGGAGGGGATGGTATTCCATAGTCGCGTAGAATTTCGTCTATCTTCTGTTCGGAAGCGTCCCAAATCTCCTTCTTCAATTTTCCGACAGGAGTATTCTCAAATATGATGTTAGGTTGGTCAGTAGTAATCCACATGTTACTAGTCATACAGCTAACGCCTGTGCGGCAAGAATCGCCATTGTCTATTAAAAGTGGTTCCTAGTTTTCTAGAGGGACCCAGCGGTCAGTCTGTTCTGATTCGACGATCGCGTCCATTATCAGACAGTTCCGGTAGCCATCATGGAAGTTTGCTCCGATGGGAGTTATCGACTTGTTGTTCACGACGCAATCAGTAAAATGATACAGTTCGTTAACGAAACTGTGCTCCCAACCGAAGCCTCCACCCTGTTCGGTCCAGAACCTTTCCATCATTGGATGTGTCTTCGAGGTTGTCCAAACATCACGGAACCCTCGAATATCGTTCGGATCCTTAAGACTGCATATTTCAAGTTCATTCAGCCTTTCTAGGTTGAATCGAAGCGAGCCTTCGTTTCCTGTGACCTCAAACCTGAGGAAATCTTTTCTTCCGGGCGCCATCCAACTCGCCTCAATTGTTCCCAATGCTCCGTTAGAGAATTTTACAGCCGCCACGGCTAAGTCCTCAACTTCCACTTTACCCTTCACCGATGGCTTGTCTACGAGTGGACGTTCTTTGACGAATGTTGCCGTAGCGCCGGCGACTGATGAAATTTCGCCAACAAGGTACCGTGCTAGGTCGATTATGTGTGACCCCAGGTCGCCGATTGCTCCGTGTCCCGCAGTTTCAATCTTGAAATGCCAGTCTAGAGGAAACTCGGGATTGATGTAGCCCCAGTCTCCCACCTCAACGTTGAGGTATGCGCCTCGAAAGTTGAGAACTCGGCCGATGAATCCTTCTTCTATCAGTTTCTTAGCGTAGTTGACGGCGGGGATGAATCTGTAGTTGAAGCCCGTCATGTTAACCACTCTCGCCTTGTCGGCGGCACGCACCATCTCCTCCGCCTCTTTTGCAGTTCTTGCCAGTGGTTTCTCGCATAACACAGGTTTGCCGGCTTCGCATGCAACTATGGCCGGCTCGGAGTGAACGTTAGGAGGGGTGCAAATGTCGACTACTTCAACCTCCGGGTCCTGAATTAATGAGCGCCAGTCTTTGTAGGTCCGTTTGTACCCGAATCTTTCAGCAAAAGATTTTGTAAGTTCTTGATTTCTTCCGCTAACAGCCACCAGTTTTGGACGTTTAGGAAGCGGGTAGTAGAATATTGGTAAATTGAGCCACGCGTATGAATGCACTCTCGCGATGTTGTACCCTATCATTCCTACGCTTAACTCAGAATTTTGCACTGATTACCACTTCACGACTCGCCGAGTCGACTCAGTCGATGATCAGGCGGTTCTTAGGGCTTGACGGTTACTTTAGCGTCCTCTCTGCTGAGCAGCTTTTCCAAAGCTTTTGGTACGTCTGAGATCGGGTATCTTCCGGTGATGATATTGGTCGTGTCGAGTCTTCCTGACGCCATCAATTTGATGACGCTTGGCCAGACTCCTGCTCCTGCATGTCCTTGGGTCCCGTAGGCCTGCAGCGCTCTGACTTGGTACATTTCGAAGAAGACGGGCGCGGCTTTGTCTGCCCTTCCTATATCCACAATCTTCCCGCCGATCGTCATGCATTTCTCGGCTTGTGGCATGATGAAGCTTGGGTCACCCGCTGCCTCAACGTGCATGTCAACACCTTCGCCGCCAGTGAGTTCGTTTACTTTCTCCCAGGGTTCGGTTCCCGATTTCTTCAATTCGAATGGGTCAAAGACGTCGTTTGCGCCAACTTCTCTTGCGATTTGGGCGCGTTTCGTGCGTGGTTCAAATGCGATTATCTTCCCTGCTCCGGCCGCCTTCGCAAGCCCTATGGCTCCTAACCCTATTGGTCCGGTTCCCCAGACTGCAACAGATGATCCTGGTTTGAATCCTCCTGCACGAATGAACATTCCGTTATAGGCTACGCAGGCCGGTTCAATGAGTGATCCTGCTTCGAAGACCTTGTCGTCGGTACGGTATACTTTCTTGAAGTCGTTGATCTTCCAGCAGAACTTCTGATGTATCTTCATGTACTGTTGGAATCCACCGTCATCGGTGAAACCCATCTCCATCAGGTTTACGCACTGGTTGAAGTTGCCTGTTCTACACGGGTCACATTCGTTACAATACCACATTTCTTCGCAGACAACGTAATCCCCGACTTTAACGCCAGTGACTTCATTTCCAACCTTCTCAATTATTCCGCCCAATTCGTGTCCCATGACTACGGGCGTCTTCACAAGTCCAGGATAGAGTATGTAACCGTCCTTGTCACTCTCGTACATGTGCAGATCCGAACCGCATATTCCACACGCCTTCAGATGCACAAGCACTTCTTTAGAGCCGATCTCCGGGATCGGAATATCTTCAACCTGAACTCGTGGCTTATGCCAGACACGACTTGCATAAGTCGCTCTTCGAGTTCTCACTTCCTCATCGGTTGGTTTGTAACTATCTCTCGGTTTCCAATCAGCATGTAAGACTGCTGCTAATTGTTTCTGAGCCAATTTGATCGTTGCCGGATTCCGCGAGCGCGGTAGAAAAGAATTGCCCATCGTTCTCAATCTCCATTCTGCCACGCGAAATGCCACCGGCGCGTGAACAAAACTAACTTAACATACATCGTAAGACTCGATGCGAGTGGGGTTCAGAATGGCTAGGCAAGTGACGTTCGGTGCTATCGGAATGGGCAGAATGGGGTTGTGGCATGCGAAAGATCTGAAATCCAGAGTCCCAGGTGCAGAACTTATCGCGGTTTCAGATATTGATAAGCCATCAGCAATGAGGGGCGGTAAGGAACTTGCCGTTCCATGGTATCAGGATTACACGAAGCTCTTGAAGTTAAAGGACCTTGACGCCGTTTGTGTGGTCACTTCTACAGATACGCACGCAGCAATCTCTACGGAAGCAGCTGAACTAGGATTGCACGTGTTTGTTGAGAAACCGATGGCCACGAGAAGAAGAGATGCTGATCAGTTGAAGAGGGCTGTAAGGAAATCTGGAGTCAAGCTCCAAGTAGGCTTCATGCGCCGATTTGACCCTGCTTACGCACACGCAAAAAAACGCGTTGAGAAGGGCGATATTGGAAGGCCCTTGGTGTTCAAATCAATTAGCAGGGACCCGTTTCCACCCCCTCCGTGGGCATGCGACCCCAAGCGCGGAGGAGGCTTACAGATTGAGATGCATGCACATGACTACGATTTAGGCCGCTGGTTCATGAAAAGCGAGGTTAACACAGTCTACACGCAGGGGGAATGTCTTGTCTTCCCTGATATCAAGAAGAAAATTCCAGAATTCGTAGACAACACAGTGATCACTCTCAGCTTCAACAACAGAAGCATAGGAGTAATTGAAGGAAGTTTGAACGCCAAGTACGGATATGACGTAAGGGCTGAAATTTACGGTAGCGAGGGTATGGTGTCGATTGGTGCAATCCAAAGGGTTCCAGTGGTAGTGTGCACGACGCGGGGCGCTAATGCTGAAACATCCTACCTAGGAGAAGATCAGATTCCACATTTTGCTCAAAGATTCGGTCCGGCTTACCTCGCGGAGAAGATTCACTTCGTGAAAACGATAAGAGAAGACTTGAAAGCAACACCTAGTCTCGAAGACGGTAGAGCCGCGTTGGAAATCGGCCTGGCGGCTTTTGGATCGACTAACACTAAGAAGCCTGTTAGGGTTTCTCGGAAGGGCTAGTTGATGCCTACTTCAGGTGTATGACGTCAACTTCCTTTCCAGTTTTATCTTCTTTAATCGAGCATATTCCGGTAATGGTCCACCAATTAGTGGTGTAGCGTAGTCTATGAACGCCTTAGTTACGAAGTTAGAGTTCTTGTTGATGAACTCGTCGGGAACACTTCTAGTCCGTAAGGCGATCTTATCGAGGTCTACGAGGCCAGTGTCTGAAACGTAGGGTTCATTCCGTTTTCTGACTAAGGTGACCATCTTATCAGATTCACCCTCGATGGCCTTTGATAGGGCAGCCTGCCCCACGCGGTAGGCTTCATCAAGGTCAACCTGTGATGCGCATTGCATCGACACTCTTTGGATTGTCCCCGCCTTGTCGTAACGCGCCTTGATCTTCAGTTTCTCTGAAATCAGGTTCACTAGGTAATCGCCGACTCCGCCCAGCTGGACATGTCCGAACTTGTCAGTGTCGACTCCCTTTGTTGAGGCTTTGACGAATCGTCCACTCTCATCCTTCAATCCTTCACATACTGAAAGCACGACGCGACCCAACCTATCGTAGACCTCTTTCACATCGTTGAGGAACTTGTCCTCAATGAAGGGGCGTTCGGGCAGGTAGATTAAGTGTGGACCACTGTCCTCCGTCTCCTTCGCCAACGATGTGCTGGCAGTTATCCAGCCTGTATCCCTACCCATTGTTTCAATGATCTTGATCGTGTCACTTGTGTAGATGGCGTCGGTGTCTAAACTGGAATCCCGAGTGGCTATTGCGTTGAATCTTGCCACGCTTCCATATCCTGGGCAGTGATCTGTTACTGGTAGGTCGTTGTCAACGGTCTTCGGCACACCCATAACTTTCAAGTCCAACTTTTTCTCAGCAGCCAGTTTGTGCACTTTGTGTGCCGTGTCCATCGAATCATTTCCCCCTGCGCACAGAAAGTACCCGACTTCATGGGCGGTGAGGACGTCCAACAGACGGTTGAAGTCGCGTTCCGAAAGTTTGTAGCGACATGAGCCTAACGCGGCCGACGGTGTCCGCCTAAGGTCCCTAATTGATGTCGGGTCCTCTTGGCGCAGGTCCACAAGTTCCTCACGTAGCACTCCAAGAATTCCGTTCACGGCGCCGTATATTCCGCTGATCTTTCCATGCTGGAGCGCTTCCTCAACGATTCCGCATAAGCTGCTGTTTATTACGGCTGTAGGCCCGCCGGACTGGGCGATTAGGAGATTCTTTGGCAAGTTCTCACTTTAGGACGGCCGTTAGTCTGTCTAACGCTTTTCCATGTACGCTTGTGATATGTGACATTGCTTGCTCCATGCTGTAATTCTGGTGAACGATCCTACTGACCGCGTTTGCAATGGCCGAAGGGTCTTCTCGGCCTGGAAAGAGGATGTTTCTTCCAACTAACGCTCCCCTCACGTTGCTGCCTGCAGCTAATCCCTTAGTGAACTCCCTTAGAACGGGTGCTGGGTCGCCTAATGCTTCTCCGCCCAGCATGAGAATTGGGCAGGTAGTAGCTTTCGCAACCGTGTCGAACCCATCGCAATATGGAATCTTCAGCCAGATTCCTCTAGAGGAGTCGCCAAGCGCGGTTGCGACACCAATAGCCTTGATTAGCCCCTCTGCAGTTTTCACCATCTTGTACCCGTTAGCAGCGTGTTCCACCGTGAAGGCTTCGAGGAAGGCGGGAATAGAGTACTTGTTGAGTTCAGTGACTGCTCTCGCGCAGGATTCAATAGTGCGAAGCGTACGGTCGTCCTTCAGATCTAGCCGGAACATGAATTTCGCGCCATCTAATCTAAGATGATTAATTGATTCTGCCGTAAATGAAGTAAATCGATCATCCATCTCGAACGAGCTGCCGCTTAGTCCACCACGGTTCATGCAGCCTATCAATACCTTGTTGTCCAAGAAGCTCTCACCGCCTCGGTCAACGAAGAGCTGATCAACTATTAACAAATCCTCGATTATGTCAGTCGTTCCCATCACCCCGTCGAATTCAGGACTTAAAATCACTCGCAGTGCACGCCCAAGGTATTCCCGTCTGTTCCCCATCAGTAACGGGTCACTTCCAGACCTCGTTATTCCTCTAGCAGGATGATCGCAGGCGAGGATTGCGAGCTTACCGTCAGAGGTGAGTTTCTGTCGTCGCTTTCTACACATTGCAGACTTTTCGATTATTCCAGGGTTATCTACTCTAACCTCGGTAATCGTTCTGAATATTCTCTCCGGGAAGAAGACTTGAAGGTCAAATTCATAGCTAGACGTGAGTGAACTCATATAATTCCGGTCTCCGATGTCAGGAAAAATGAGTCTGCTATTTGAGAATTCGCTTCTTGACGCGACGATGTTTCAACAAGATGCAATATTCACTCGACCGTGTAGCTTGGCGATTCCGTTGGATATTGTCTTCGCACGTTCCTCCACTTCCTTCCGGGTGCCGAAATAGGCAGGCCCAACCTTCTCCACCACAAACGATGCAACTGCTGAACCGATCGCCGCTGACCAGGCGAGGTCCCCTGTTTTACTCCAAGTTACGAGGAACGCTCCAACAAGAGCATCGCCGGCTCCCGTGGGATCCCGGACTCTAGTTTTGTATGCGGGCACTGCATAGACTCCGTGTTCTTTTGACCATACCGTTGTTCCTGCTCTCCCTTTAGTGATGAGAACGATTTCGGGGCCAAGCGAGCGAAGTCTGAGAGACGTCCCCGTCCCAATTCCAATCAAACCTGAAGCTTCATCCTCAGACACTTTCAGAACGTCAAGATGTTTCAGGAGGGCCCGATTCGACCACTTCGACCTCTGAACCCGGCCGTCTCGAAGAACGTGACGCAAGTATCCCTGCGGGTCCAAAGAGGTTACTGCATTTCGATTCGTGAGTGAGATTGCAAGCGAGAGAGGAATTTCATTCAATATCGGGCCCATATGTAGTGCGGAGCAGGCGGGAAAGTCGGAAAGGTCACGGCGACTTAGGGAAGCGCATTTCGAGGCTGCCCACATGAACCTGTTGCCGTCTACGTACTTTATCTTGAATGCAGTCGTTCGCGAATTGCATTCTCGAACTTGATCGATGACTACTCCCCGGGAGCCCAGCCAGAGGAGTCTATCTTTACCATAATCCCGTCCCACCTTGCTTCCTACAACAACAGACGCATTGAGTGCGCGAGCACCTAGACTCGCATAGACGCACGGGCTTCCCATTTGCGGAGCATAATGCTTGCCTCCGCGTGAGATGTAATCCAGCGTAAGGTGTCCGATTACTCCCAAATCGTACTTGCGATGAGACCCAGACTGATCTGCCAGCACACGCTCTGACATGCAGAATCGAGAATTAGACTTGATGGCTCATTCCTTCTCGCACTTATTGCTCGAATTACACCTTCATTATTAGAGTGCTGCCCAAGGCCCGCGCTCACTATCCTAGCTACAAACAGCTTGATTACTAGGGAAAACCTTCTCAGGAAAAAAGCTGCGTGAAGTAATGCGTTTTTCCTTCGTAGTCTCCAGTGGACTTGGGTACAGGATTCAAGACCTCTTTCATAGTGAATCATCCTTCAAAGAATTCGAGCAAGCTCTGCGAACCATCAAGGAACATGGGTTCGAGGGCGTTGAGCTTAACATCAGCTTCGACGACCAGAGCAAGCTTAGTCGAATCAAGGCGGCAATAGATACCTCCGGACTGAAACTGGCAGCCGTTGGAACCGGCATGGTGTACGTTAGGGAACGACTCTCTTTAACCGATACCGATCCCGAGAAACGTTCAAAGGCGCTTGCAATTGTGAAAAACCTGATCCGCTTTGCTTCTCTCGAGCAGGCAGTACTAATAATTGGAATGGTGAGAGGTTCTCCTTCACAACCCGACAAGGCAACTGACGATTACCTGCGTGAAGGCCTGAGAGAATGCGATAGAGAAGCGAAACAGAACAGGGTACGAATCGCGTTAGAGGCCATAAATAGGTATGAGACAAGTCTCCTCAACACAGCAGCTGACGCGTCCCACATAATTGATCAAGAGAAACTCACCGCCACTGGTCTTCTCCTAGATACATTCCACATGAATATTGAAGAACAATCGATCGCCGATTCAATTCGAAACAACGCAACTAGAATAGTGCACTTCCACATAGCTGACAGCGACCGTTGGCCTCCGGGTCACGGACACCTGGAGATAGCTACATTGCTACGCATCCTAGAGGACTCAGGGTACGAAGGGTGGGTATCGACGGAAGCTCTACCAAACCCAAACAACTCACTAGCTGTAGCTCACACAGCCGAGTTTCTGAAAAGTCATAAACTCATGCGACCCTGAACCTCACAGTTTGGTGTATCACCAAGTCATGTTGTAGTCCATTACGCTTAAACGGTAGTTCCCTTTCTGCGAATTATCTCGATAGCTAATGGTCACCAAAAGCTCACTGGCATTGTACGGCGGAAAACCCGTGAGGCCGGAACCGCTCCCTGTGATGCATCCGGGCTCCTCTCAAATTGACGATGAAGAGATAAACGCAGTTCTTGAAGTTCTCAAATCTCAATCACTCTACCGATTCTACGGACCAAAATTCATGAACATCACTGGCAAGTTTGAGAAAGAGTTCAGGGAGTATGTTGGAGTCAAATATGCTCTGGCAGTATCCTCCGGAACCGCGGCATTACACTGTACACTCGTAGGTCTCGGCGTAGGCCACGGAGACGAGGTGATCCTGCCAACTTACGGGTGGGTTGCTTGCCCCGACGCAATCGTTGCAAGCGGCGCAACGCCCGTACTGGCGAACGTTGATGAATCATTGACACTCGACCCCGCAGATGTTGAAGCAAAGATCACGAACCGTACCAAGGCCATTCTGGCAGTGCACATTAGAGGAGTCCCCTGCGACCTCGACGCGTTATCCAAGATTGCGAAAAAGTACCAAGTGCTTCTGGTCGAAGACGTGGCGCAATGCGGCGGAGGAACATACCATGGAAAGAAACTTGGCTCAATAGGGGATGCCGGATCCTTCAGTTTCCAACTCAACAAGATGATTTCAGCAGGCGAAGGCGGCGCAGTGGCCACGAACGACCAAACAACGTACGAACGGGCAGTAATGTTCGCTGACGTCGGCACACCCTACCGTGCATTTTCGGAGAAGAACTTCAACTCCACAATCAAACCGTTTCCTGGAGTCAACTATAGACAGAATGAAATTTCCTCCGCGATACTCCGAGTACAGCTCAAGAAGATGGATGCAGTTGTTTCGAAAATCAGAGCCAACAAGGCAGTGATCAAGAAGGGCATGTCGGACATTAGCGGCGTGAAATTCAGGAAGCTACCGGACCCTCAAGGTGAAGTGGCTGTAGGTCTCGTGTTCTTTGTCGAAACTCCGGAAAAGGCAAGAGCGTTCAGGGACGCGTTAAGAGCTGAGAACATTCGAACCGAGAGCGGCGCCTACCCCGGCGTCCTATACGACCCAGCAGTGACTGACGGTCACGTATTCCTTCATTGGGGTCACATAATCAAAGGCCTAGAACGCGTAAGAGACAAGTATGCGCAGTCCATCAACCTCATGAGTCGAGCAGTACACCTTGACATTAGCCCTCTACTGAGCGAAAGCGACCTTAAGGACGTCGACACCGCCTTACACAAAGTTGCTAGCGTAGTATTGTAGGCGGAATCACCGACAGAATTCATACCCGTGTAATCAGCGTGAGCCCTGTCTAATCGTAGAGATGATCGGTTTACCCTCGGCGAATCGGCTTAATCGAAATTCCCTAATATCCACTCCCGTAGTTTTCCCGCGAAGTATGAATTCTGATACGAGTCTTCCCGTTACTGGGGAAAATCTGAAGCCGTGACCGCTCATGCCCACGGCACAATAGAGCCCTTTGATTCCTGGTATTTCATCCAGAATTGGGTGCCCATCAGGACTTACATCATACGGTCCAGAGTAGCCACCTCGACTTATCGCTGCTCCCAAGGCTGGAAATCGATGCACCACTTTCTGAGAATATTTCAGAACTGTATCAGAATCTATGCCTTCATTATAGCTATCGGGATTCATAGGTGAACCGGGGCTCTCGATCTCGCCAACCAGCGTTTGCTCTCCCTCCGGTTTCATGTAAATATCTGCCACGAAATCGTCGGTTATCATATGTGCCTTGCCGAAGTCGGTTGGCCTCTTGAAGAGGCAGACCTGTTTACGTGTAGGCTCTATCGGAATGTTCACGTTTAACTTGGCAAGGAGTTCTCTTGCCCAAACGTTAGCCGCGCAGACTACTTTACTCGCTTTAACTGTTCCTTGATTGGTTTCCACACCGCTTACTTGTCCGTTCTCAGTCATGATTCGGTTAACTTGCACTCCTGTGAGAATTTGCGCGCCATTCTTCTCCGCCTGACGAGCGAAAGCGTTGGTGGTCTTGACTGGGTCAGCATAGCCTGAGGTGGGCTCATAGATTCCAATCCTTACATCGTCAGCGAAAATCCTGGGTTCAAGTTCTTTCAATTCCTGAGACGATAGTAGTTGCGAGTGAGCTCCCGTTTCATTTTGGAGATGAACCGCTTCCTCGATTCTTGCCACTTGTGCAGGGCCTGCTAATCCCATCCAACCTGTCTGTGTAAATCCGGAATCCCCGCCAACGGCGTCGGCGAAGTTATGGAAGATTCCTAAACTCTCAACAAGCATCTTCGCTAAAGGCTTGCTGACGTTCCAGACCCCCATGTTCACGATAGCGCTGGATTTACCCGTGGCTCCCCAGGCGAGGTATCCCTTTTCTAAGAGCACAACGCCGGAACTACCCATCTTCGTCAAGTGATGAGCTATGCTTGTCCCAACGCAGCCACCGCCAATAATCACGGTTTCAGCTTTGCTTAGCATGAAAAATCGAGAGGCGCTGGTAATATGAATCCTTAACCTTTGTGTTACGGTGCTACCTAGTGAAGGAATTGAACGAGTACTCTGTGATGGCTAGGAAGTTGCGAGTTTCAGCAACATTAGCATGGAATGAAAACGAGTATTAATGGGCGACCGCGCCTGCAGTTGAGGGGGCGGAGGTTAAGGTTAAAGTTGCGTTTCCAATGAACCAGAAGGGGGGCGCATACGTCGTGTCGAGGTTGTCTTCTGGTTGTTGTCCTTGGTTGAATGGTGAAACCGTATCGAATACAGCGTTGTAGACATTCTGTCCTTGGGTCAAGTAGCTCAAAATTTGCACAGTCAAGTCGTCGATTAAACCAAACTGGAGCGAAATACTCCCATTGCAGAAGATTACGGAAGTTACTCCTGCAGTAATGAAGAATGGTGCAATCGAATTGCCGTCACTTGCAGCCAAGATTAGTACTTTGACGTCGCTTAGACTGTTTGGTTTGAAGTGTGTGATGAAGAAGTCTTCACTCGCTCCAACAATGCCAGTATGATCGTTCAAGTAGCCTGCTGCGAATTCAGCGGGATATTCCTGTTCAACTCCATCGTTATTCCTTTCACCGATATACCAATAAGTCGTGTGTACCCAGTTGAAGGTGTTAGTACGCCAAATCACGACACTATAATTATCCAAGCGATGCAGTAAGAAATCTACAGTTATTGCCCCGTCAGCGAGATATGTAATATTATACTTGGCTTGTTTCAGGTAATACAGAAGGTCCTTTTCATAATATCCCATCGGCACCGTCGCATTCAATGATGAGATTAGCAGAGCCTGCCCTTGGTTCCCAGAACTTGGTGGAGGAGCAGTATACAACGCGTCGGCTCCTATAGGAACTGCGAGTACGAGGATGATCAAGACTACAGTCAACATCTTCTTCAACCCGATGCACCGACTATCAGTCAGGGTTAAGAAAACAAAAGGGATTATCCAAATGCCGGAGGCAAATTCACGGTTACTCCAGCGTGTAGTTTACATGACCATATACAACTACAGGCCATGTCTGTAGTTGTCATCTCCATAGTCGACGCCGACCAAGTAGCGCTACTGGTCTTCGACGTGTTTTCGCGCTCTTCGGCGAAGGATAATCAGAATAGTAAGCATACTCACACCCCACAGAGTGAGCAACAAAACGAGATCAAAATCTGGCGCTCGAAAAATATTCTCGAATCCTACGTCTTCATTCTTCATTTGCATACTGCTAGGATCTAACACGTAGGTCCTCGACTCTCCCATTCTCAATTTTCCTCCAACCTTAACACTCGCAATCACATCAGCTAGACTCGAGGATTTACTTACGAATAGATCGAAAACAGTGTTCCCTCCCGCGGTAACAATTAACACGTATACCCGTTTAGGATTCATCACGATGATTTCCTCGGTATTTCGAGAAAAAATAACTGTTGAATTCGGAATCTGCTGCACCCATTGACCTGAGAGCTGGTCAAATCCCAGTTCTTTCGAATGTTCATCAAACACGGTGAGAAAGCCTACTGCCGTGATCAGTCTTACGTACAAGTACTCGTCATGCGGCGGATTTGGAAGGGCAGGTATGGTTTCTGAATCGGAAAGACCGTTAATGTAGACTCCCTGATCAGCCGCTCCGGGAACCCACCTGAAAACATCGCTTGTACTATTCCACTGAAGATTCATAGACGTCTCGCCTGTACCTGGACGCGTCGGACATTCGCCGATGTACGAACAGCTCAGAGTAGCCACGGTTGCTACGTGCCAAGCCCCATCCATCGACTGGATGAATATGGGGCCAAAGGTTCCCATAGTTAGGTTGCCGAAGGTTGCTAAGGCTAAGCTGTCCAAACCCACTGCAACAAATTCAAAGGGTGAGTACCCCCACGGCAAACGACCGTTCCTAAGCGTTTCGATGAAACAAGGGCAATTGATCAAGCTTGGAATCAGCCAATCAACAGCCCCAAAATCATTCGACATGCGCAACGTGTTCTCAGAACCCAGTGTTGAAATGTGCGCGTAAAATGTCAGTGACCGAGGAAAATGGAGAGGTTACTGTAGAACGGAGCGCGACACTGAGTAACGTTATTAGATTCTGGCTCACAAAGTTCAGGCGCGAGTTTCTTGACTCCCCAAACCTCAAATGAAAATGTTCCATAATACGTCGCATTGAGCTTAGCGAGATCTATGACATCCTGCGCCCACAGAACCGGAACCCCTTCGGAGTCAATAATCCAAAAGTTCTGTTGAACTGAGAAACACTGCACCCATTTCGGATGCATACAGTCATCTGGCGCACTTTCATATATCGAGGAATACGCATCTGCATTCTGAATCGTTATCCGGCTCCAAACTGAGACGATGTTCGACGAGGGTGCGGATTGATTATCCGCTATGAGATTCATAGGGGTTAGAAGAACTGCAATCAGTAGAATTCGACCGATTCCCACTGACAACCATATCACAATACGATGACTTGACTACCTATTCTTTGTGGCTAGTCAGTGTTTGGTCCAATCCCGCGAAGAAACTGATTTAACCAAAACCTACAGGCCCTACACGATCAGTTCCCACCGTCAATTACGTGAATCGTAACTAGGAACTTACGGTCGATCCGGCATAGAAGCCTATTAGCTAGAGAAGGAATGTGGTGCCGAGGGCGGGATTTGAATCCGCGATTTGGCCTACGAAATCCGTAGTCAACCCGGTCTTCAGCTTCACCCTACGCAGTCGGGTGCTCTCCCAGGCTGAGCTACCTCGGCACGACGACAACGGAGTGCTGTCCTAGTTGCGTTGAATTAAGACTTTTTCCCCATTTCTAACGCGTTGAAGACATGGCTTTAACCAATTCTCAGTTGCAGAATTCCTTCATGTGGAATTCCGCTCCGGAATTTCCACATGTTTGTTTCGCGTCACCACTATTAGCAGAGCAAGTTCTTTGGTACGAAGGTTTTTAGGCGAAAACTGGGGAGCACAGCTCGGTGGGCCGGTAGATCAGCCTGGTATGAGCATCCCACGCTATTCGATGCGACTAAATCGTCCGCTTGGCATGCTATAATTGCCCGCAATGCGGAAAGACTCATTCGTCCCGTATGGTCGCGGGTTCAAATCCCGCCCGGTCCACCAATTTCACACATAATTGCTAGCCAAGTTGAACCCAAGATAAGGCAAAGTAATGCGAAGACTATGCTCGGGATTCTCTCCACGACTATCCCATGGAGTGGAAGGACTCAACGGGACATAAGTAATCTCCCAATCAATCCCCGAAGTTAACGTCTTCGGCGGCCATACTTCCTATATGCGATCGCTACCGCCGTTGCAACTACAACGACGGCAACAGGGACGATCAAATAGTTCCCGATGGCACTGGTCAAATTCGGGAATGCCTCTTGAGACAACTTAGGCCAACCACCTATCCAATTCACAATAGTCACATCCTTAATCATCGCAGAAAGGTCAGTCACGACAGAGTTTGCGTAGGAGAACAAGAAGCCTCTGCCGTTAGCGTATCCTCCAAAGAACCAAGATCCGTTCGAAGAGGTGATGGTGAGTACGCTTGAACCTTGGGCGGCGTTTGCAATGTATGATGGAATAAGGGGAGTAAAGTCGGTGAACTTTACACCGTCATAGGATGCTGCCCATGCCGTGAGTGGTTCAGTAGTAGCTACAGCGGCTCCTCCGCCTATTTGCCATGAGACTCCGTCCCAAGCGAGCGCGTTCACGGCATTGCAACATGAGATGTAGTCCAGAGCGTGTCTGCGACCAATCGCTGCGTTCAGGTCGGGTGTGAGGTCGGTGAAATTCTGTCCGTCATACTTTGCTAAGAAACCTACGCCGCCAAGGAGCCAGTAGTCGCCGTTCCACTCAATTGCCTGAACGGAATGAAACTGCCTACCCCTCTGCCACATTGCAGACTCCAACTGAGATGAGAGGTCAGTGAAGTTGGCTCCGTCATATCGATAGAGCACCCCTTCATTCCCCTGCCACCCTCCACCCACGAGCCAATAGTGTCCATTCCAAGCGTTCGCAAATAGTACTCCGTCCCACTGGTTGGGCACCTCGCCGGAAAGATCAGTGAAGTTGTAGCCGTCGAACAACCCCAACGCAAGATGATTTCTCACCTTGCCTGCTGATGGGGACCCCCAACCTGACGGTAGCCAATCACTACCCAAACCCGAGAGCAACCACTCGCTACCGTTGTAGCTGGCTGCGAATACGTCTCCTCCATGCCAAGATGCTTGTGCACTCCACAGCCGCAGAGTTCCTGCCATAATCTGACTCCGTCCGTCGTAAAGATAGATGTACGGATTAGAGCCATTCGCGCCACTGGTCGCCCCCCAGCCTGAGATCAACCATTGCGAACTATTCCAACTACCAGTCCATACTACCCCAGAAGCGGGAAGGGGGATTAACGGAGTCAATGAGTTATTTGATAGGAAAATTCGGTACAATCTAGGAGACTGACCCGGCCGAAACCAAGTCCCATTCTGGCCTCCCACGAGAACATACTGATCGTTTGATTTGGCCGCAAACACTGAAACTTGAGTTATCGAGATAGGGGCTGGAGTCAATGCGATGAGGACAGCCGCGATCATTACAAGCACAGTCGAGGAGCGTCGTTCCATCTACCGCAACACCGATCCTATGTGATGCCTTTCTCTTGCTTTGTTCCAATACGTTAAGGATTATTCTTTCAATCTATGCCCGAAATACGATCAGTCAGCAGCCTTTTCATGTGGGTGGGTCGGCTGGACCACTACCAAAGAAAATAATGAACGAAAGTTCAATTTTGAGTGCCCGCACCAGCATACCCACCCCCCCAGGACTTAAAGACGATTACAACAACAAGATGGAGAGAATGCCAATTCTTTCAGGCATGCAAATCTTCCACAACTACATACGCCCACATGAAGCCTTGAAAGGTAGAACCCCAAGCGAAGCCGCTGGAATTAGAGTTGAGGGAGAGAACAAGTGGATAACTCTAATACAAAACGCCCGTCAAATGAACAAAGAGAAGATTGGGTAATCCTGATCGCATAATTCCGCTAACTCGTCTTCCAGAAGGTCTGCGACTCTGCGCTCAGAACATAAGAGATTTTGTTGTTGATGCTGAACAACTTCTATCGAAAGGACACGACTATCACGCCGTTGCGCTCGCAATTTTCGCATTTGAAGAACTAGGAAAGTACAGTGAACTGAAGAAGTTGGGTGAAGAAGCGACTAAGACAGGCACCACCAATGTAACGGTGAAAGATGATCTCTTTAGACTGCATGACTATAAGCAGAACATTGCCAAACAACTTCTACCCGTCGACACAATGATTCTGATTCCCGCGTACTTTTCTGACATATACTTTAGCCCGAAGTATTTTAGAACAAAAGCGGTGAAGGTAGAACCAAGTCTAAGACTAGAATGTGTTTTTGTCGATTGGATAAATGACGATTGGCGCTATGGAACACCACACGACACCGAACGACTCAAGAAATTCCTAGGTGCCATCATAGATGCACTAAACAAGTTGGGTGGATAACAGGAACCTTAGACCATCTCCCTAGACTTTACAGCGAGAATCATCTCCCGTACTCTTGACAGAATCCGATAGTCCAAAACGCAAGTCATAAGAAGACTCAGTAATCCTCTTCGATCATGGAAATCAGTCTAGTAACGCATAATCTTAACCTAGCTGCAGAAATGTACAACGAGGTCAATCAGAAAAGGAAATTTGGCGCGGAAGTGAACGCCAAAGTTGGAAGGAGCCTTGCGGGTGACAGCGTAGAAGCACCCCTAATCACACAATTGATATTGAGTGTTTCAAGCGAAGTGGCAATAGGTCTGTTCGTCAATTGGTTATACGATCGACTGAAAGCAGACAAGAAAGCTATACTTACAATCGAAAGAACAGAAATAGAAATAGACAAAGGAGAAATTACCCGAATACTCACCGAGAGATTAGAGAAGCGTGTCCCGTGAGTTAACAGAGAGAATTTTGTCCCGTCATGTTAACAGCACCGACACGCCCATTCTGACAGGGATGCAAATCTTCTACAACTACGTGAGACCACATGAAGCATTGAAAGGCAGAACACCCTCTGAAATGGCTGGAATAGAAGTGCGAGGAAAGAACAAGTGGCTGACCATAATTCAGAATGCGAGTCGCAAAACTGCGAAATGTTAAATTTGCTTCTGCCGCGCTCCATCTTGGCCAATTATGACCCTGATTTTGACCGAACTATCCGAACATGGAGTCGCTATGGCCGCTGATACCGCGGCGACGAAAAAGGCCGTTTCTGAAGGAGGAAAAACTGAATTCCAAGTGTCCCACGATGTAATCAAACTCCATCCGATTAAGGAGTTGTCCGCGGGGATTTCGTTCTACGGAATGGGCTTGATAGGAAGAACACGTACTGATGTATGGGTAGCTGATTTCATACGGAGAACCGCAAGCAAGCATACCTCTATGAAATCGTTCGGCATCGCCCTCGCTAACGAACTGAACAGCATAATTCCGCCCGTCAAGGTCCGAGTCATCTTAGGTTTCCACATTGCAGGCTTCGAACAGACGGAGAAGGGTAGTTTTCCTAGCGCTTACCAGATTATCAACGGAACATCGCCAGATGGAGCTTTCAGCTGCACTCAAAGACAGCCTCCTATGGAGTACAAGCAAGGTGCCCGTTTGCCACTTAGAGGTGGCGATGCTGCTGTTTACACGAAAGTGTTCGAACTCCTTGAGAGATATCTTTGGATGATGAGAACTGCTGGACCAGTACCGCTTACTGTGCCTTATCCAGATAATTTGAGGATGCGATGTGAGTACCTAAGATTTGAAATCGTAACCGTTTCAAACATCTATATCTTGAGCAATCAAGTGGCCTCGATTGGCGGTCCAGTCACCACGCTCTCAATCTCTTCCAAAGGCATCGAGGATTATGAGACACGAGCGGAGATCACTAGGGAAGGGTCATAGTGTCATGTCGTCGTGGAGGTTCTATCGAACTCCCCTCTCCACACTGACGATCGATTTAGAATAACTTGATTGTCTCTCGTCAGCACTACTTGATATCCATAAAGCGCCATGTTTTCGGCAACAGCGGTTCCACATTCAAGTCTCTCTTCGTTGACTGTTCGAGAAATGACGGGAACCCAATCCACGAAGTAATCCCGCTAAGTTGTCCTTGTACCCATCTTTGAGCTATGACTGTTGGATTGAGCGTTGGACCACGAAACCCACCCAGTAACAGGACCATCAACCTTCAAACCAGCCTTCGGGAACTGTTTGTAGCGTTGCTTGAACTGCGCTAGCCTGCTCTTCGGTGAGATTTCCTCGCCGAAAGGTTTAGTGAACGTTGCAATGCGCATCTCGCGGCCGCTCACGCGCCTTGGAATGGTTAGCCAAGCGATATGATATCTCGAGAGATGTCATGCTAGCGAAGCGTGAGGCGTTGAATCTTAGGAGAGCGCGTACAGTTGGTGCAATTCGATCCGTTGAAGGCCGGGTGGCTTTGAAGTACTGGGCCTCTTACGGCGAGGTATTGCCTGAATCGTTGGACTTCCAGGGCCGTATGACGTCGAGTCATCAGAATAATGCGACGGATCCAGTGAATGCTGCTTTGAATTACGGTTACGGTTTTCTCGAGGGAGAATGCCGTCGAGCTATCAATGCTGTTGGCCTTGAGTCGTCTGTGGGATTCTTGCATGATTTTAGTGATTATCAAACGAAACAATCGTTAGTCTATGATTTGGAGGAGCCGTTCCGTTGGCTTATTGACTTGACTGTGATGCAGGCGTTCGAATCTGGTACTCTAGATATTCCTCATTTCTACTTTACGGGAGACGATTACAGGTATCGATTCGATTCTGGAGCAAAAGGTAGATTTGTTGACCTTTTGCGTGAGCAATTCAATTCAGGGATACTCTACAAGAGCCGGATTCTGAAGTGGGATACGGTTATCGAACAGAAAGCCCTAGAGCTTAGTCATTTTCTCAAGGGCAGATCTAGACAGATTGATTTCACCGAACCTGGCCCGATTCTTGAGAGAATTGATAGTCACGATATCCGTAAGCGAATCCTAGCATTGACGCAATATGACGCGAGTAGGTTGGGCATAACGAAGAGCACACTTCATTACTTGCGCAAAAGGGCACAAGATGAGCGGACTTTCAGACCACATTCGCGGACTGTCAACAGACTTGAATCCATCGCTACATAGATTAGGATACGATTTCCATGGCTTGTCCAGTCCAGTGAGCACGCTTAAGTAGCTTGTTCGAGATTTTAGAAACTAGATGGTCATATGTCTCAGACCGATGCGGAGTTTGTTGAGATAGAACCTCTAGAAAGCGAGACCACAGACGAAGAAAGTACCCCTGTCGAGTTCGAGATTAATACGTTCCCGGCCGATTTCACATTAGAGGTGCTGCATCAAAAGTGGCAAAATCATGATTTCGTTATTCCGGATTTCCAAAGAAAGTTTGTTTGGAAGAAATCACAATCTTCACGACTTATAGAGTCCTTTATGATGGGTTTGCCAGTCCCTCAGGTATTTCTGTACGTGGACAAAGATGAGAAGCTTTTGATTATAGATGGACAGCAGCGACTGCGAAGCGTTTTCTACTTCTTTGAAGGCTATTGGGGAGAACCTGATACCAGGGACCGTCGGGAAGTCTTCAAACTAGGCGAACTAAACGAGAAGAGTAAGTGGTTCAATAAGTCGTTCGAGGATTTTGATGATTCTGACCGGCGCAAGTTGAAGAACGCATTGCTTCGAGCAATCCTCGTGAAACAACTTGACCCCAAGGATGACACTAGCATTTACCATGTCTTTGAGCGTTTGAATACCGGAGGTACCTTGCTCAAACCTCAGGAAGTGAGGAACTGTGTCTATTTTGGAAAGCTGACCAAGCTCCTTTCTGATTTGAATGCAACTGCCGCATGGAGGAATATTCTCGGTAAACCGTTGCCGGACATTCATCTGAAAGATGTTGAGCTAATTCTCAGGTACATGGCGCTCTATCATTGGGCAGAAAAATATGAGAAACCAATGAAGGATTTCCTCTCAAAATTCATGAACAAACATCGTAATCCTTCGGACCAGTTTCTCGCTGATGAAAGATCTCGTTTCGAGAGAACCTGCAAAGTTGTTGTCACGGCGCTGGGAGAACGTCCATTTAGCCCTCGAGGGCCACTGAACTCGGCAGTATATGAGTGCGTCTTCCTGGCTTTCGCAAGACATGGTGAGACCTATCCGAATGACGTTAAGGAACGCTATGAAAGGCTAAAATCCAACCCGAGTTTCCGAGACTTAACCACCTCCGCAACTACTGATGTCGATACTGTCCGTAAGCGAGCGGAGATGGCTGAAAATGAGCTCTTCCGTTAGTCCTAGGATAACTCTGCCTGTGATCGAGAACGCAATTAGGAGTTGTGAGACTCATCTAAACAGCAGCGGCGCGAGAGGCTCTGAAATTGAATCATATTTGACGCGCTACCTTCTGATTTTGATTTGCGGCGAATATGAGAAGCTGATCAAAGAGAAGGTAGTTGAACGAGCCAGAAGAGCGAGTGATCCCGATCTAGCCTCATTCGTGGAGAGAACGGTCAAATCCTTCCGCGGTCTTAGAATTTCTGAGATCAAGGGTGGTGTGCTCAGAAAGTTCAGTGACAATCACGTTGCAATGTTCGATCAGAAGACCAAGAATACCGAAGCCATTTACCGATACAGCAACATAGTCGAGAATCGCCACATGACCGCGCATGGTCAGACAGTGAATATGACCTTCAGCGAATTAGTTACTTCATTTAGAATGGCTGAATCCATTCTAATCTCACTGTCTGAAGTTCTTAGCATGTAACAAACGAAATTTGAGTCAGACCCTGCATGATTATGGGAATCTCTATGATGAAACAGAACCACTGCACGTGTTGCGGTGGGCGCTAGGGCATTGTCTTCTGGGGGGGTGCGCACCAGCATACCCACACACACGAGAATCAACCGAAAAAAAGCCGATGTTACGTGGCTCATCATTTTGAGTATAACTTCGGAGTAAAGCTTGTTAGTGCGCGTATGCGGTTTTATGTTATGTCAGCAGCAAGGAA